>JAAZOD010000010.1 GCA_012797975.1 Pelolinea sp.
GACAGATGCTTCGCTTACGCTCAGCATGACAAAAATAGGGTGACGGATATTTCGCTGGCACTGGCCATGACAAGAGAAGACAGAGAGGATCTTTCACGTGCGATCCTCTCTGTGAACTTAAGCGTTTTCCGTTCTCTTTTTCCCGGATGTCTTGAAACTCAATCCTTCCCCGGCAGGTTCCACCAGAACGGTATCTCCCTCATGGAACTCGCCTGCCAGGATCTTCAGCGCCAGCGGATCTTGCAGTTCGCGTTGAATGGTACGTTTGAGCGGGCGGGCTCCAAAATCGGCGCTATAACCCTTTTCCGCCAGATATGCGCGCGCCGCAGCACTCACTTTCAAATGATATCCTTTCTCCTCGAGCAGGTTCGCCACCCGTTTCAATTGAATATCCGCAATAGCAGCCATGTGCTCTTTCAGCAAGGGATGGAAGACCACGATCTCATCGATACGGTTCAAGAATTCAGGCCGGAAGTGTTCCTTGAGGACCTGCGTGATCTCATCGCGCGGCACCATTCTGCCGTTCTCCCATAACTGGCTGCCCAGGTTGGAGGTCATGATGACCACCGTATTACGAAAGTCCACCGTGCGGCCCTGTCCGTCCGTCAGACGCCCATCATCCAGCAACTGCAGCAGGACATTGAAAACCTCGCTGTGCGCCTTTTCGATCTCATCGAACAAGATCACACTGTATGGTTTGCGCCGCACCGCCTCGGTCAACTGACCGCCCTCCTCGTACCCCACATAACCCGGAGGAGCGCCGATCAAGCGGCTGACGGTGTGCTTTTCCTGATACTCCGACATGTCGATGCGCACCATGGCATGTTCATCATCAAAGAGGAAATAGGCCAGCGCACGCGCCAGCTCCGTCTTGCCCACACCGGTGGGCCCCAAGAAGATGAAGGAACCCATCGGGCGATCAGGGTCTTGCAGACCAGCCCGCGCCCGCCTGACGGCGTTCGAGACCACGCGAACCGCATCTTCCTGCCCGACCACCCGTTCATGCAGGCGTTCTTCCATGTGGATCAGTTTTTCCGTCTCGCCTTCCATCAAACGCGAAACAGGGATACCCGTCCAGCGCGCCACGATCTGCGCGATCTCCTCAGCATCCACCTCTTCTTTCAACAAGGCCTCAGTGCCCTGCAATTCACGGATGGACTTTTCTTGAACAGCCAAATCATTTTCCAAGTCCCGCAAGGTACCATAGCGCAGGCGGGCAACCTTTTCCAGATCGCTCACCCGTTCAGCCTGTTCAATCTCATTCTTGGTCTGCTCGATTTGCTCCTTGGTCGCCTGCAAAGCAACAATGGCACTCTTCTCGGTTTCCCAGCGGGTATGCAACTGTGTAGACCTTTCGCGCAGGTCGTGCAGTTCCTTTTCCAGATGGACCAGGCGTTCCCTGGAAGCTGTGTCCTTTTCCTTTTTCAAAGCCTCCCGTTCGATCTCCAACTGCATGATGGAACGATCCACCTCGTCCAGCGCCCGCGGTTTGGAATCGATCTCCGTGCGCAGGCGAGCCGCCGCTTCATCGATCAGATCGATGGCTTTATCGGGCAAAAACCGATCGGCAATATAGCGATGTGACAGCGTCGCCGCTGCGATCACAGCCGCATCGGTGATGCGCACCCCATGATGCACCTCATAGCGCCCTTTCAGCCCACGCAAGATGCTGATGGTATCTTCCACGGAGGGCTCTTCGACCAACACCGGCTGAAAACGGCGTTCCAGGGCGGGATCCTTCTCGATATACTTGCGGTATTCATCCAGCGTGGTCGCGCCGATCATGTGCAGTTCGCCGCGCGCCAGCAACGGTTTGAGCATATTGCCCGCATCCATGGCACCCTCGGCCTTCCCGGCGCCCACCACAGTGTGCATTTCATCGATAAAAAGCAGCACCTCACCTTCCGATTCCGTGATCTCCTTTAACACCGCTTTCAAGCGCTCTTCAAATTCGCCCCGGTATTTTGCACCGGCGATCAGAGCGCCCATATCGAGCTGCACCAGCCGTTTCTTTTTCAGCCCTTCCGGCACATCGCCTTTTACGATCCGCTGCGCCAGCCCTTCCACAATGGCGGTCTTGCCAACACCCGGTTCACCGATGAGCGCGGGGTTGTTCTTGGTGCGCCGCGAAAGGATCTGCACCGTGCGACGGATCTCTTCATCACGTCCGATCACGGGATCCATCTTGCCCTGGCGAGCCAGCGCGGTCAGGTCAGTGCCGTATTTTTCCAGCGATTGATAGGTCCCCTCGGGATTCTCGGAGCTCACCCGCTGTGAGCCGCGCACCGATTTCAATGCCGCCAGGATGGCATCTTTGGTGATACCGTTCTGTTCCAGTCGTTTTCCTTCACCGGAATCGGTCAAGCCCAACAGAATATGTTCTGTTGAAACATAATCATCGCGCATGCCTTTGGCATAGCGCTCCGCCGCCTGCAGCACATCCACCGCGGAGCGTGAAAGCCCCACTTCCATGGTGGAACCGGTCACCTGCGGGCGACCGCCCAGGTCGTTCTTCACCTCCCTGAGCAATGTTTGAGGCGAACCGGCAATCTTGGTCACCAAAGCCGGAACCACGCCCTCCTCCTGCTGCAACAATGCCTGCAAAATGTGGGCCGGTTCAATGGTTTGATGGTTATAGCCCTGTGCCAGATTTTGAGCAGAAAGCAAGGCCTCCTGCGATTTTTGTGTGTATTTTTCCAGGTTCATAGAATCCTCCTGTACCGATCATTCATTTTTCATCATTATAGAAGGTCCGTATATGAACAGAGTAAACAAAACATCAGCATTAAATATACGCTTTCCAACCCATGCATCGTTTTCATAGAGGAAGGTGTTGTATCCCATTAATTTGATATAATTCATGATCTTGACACTGACCAGATCATAAATTGCCCAACGAAAAATCCGAGGGTGGAAAAAAGAGCCATTTACCCAACAAGGAAAAATTCAGCATGTCCTACGCTTCTATGGGAAAAATATTATCCATTGATCTGACCACCGGCAGCCACCACGTGGAACAGGTGCCCGATCCGATTTATGAACAGTTCCTCTCCGGTCTGGGATTGGGGGCATATTATCTGTATAAGAACATGCCGGCTGGCTGTGACCCACTGGGTCCCCAAAATATCCTGGGGTTTGTGAGCGGATTGCTGACCGGCACTGGCAGTTTGATGACCGGGCGCTGGATGGTGGTATGCAAATCGCCATTGACCGGCGGCTGGGGTGACGCCAACTGCGGCGGAACCTTCTCGCCGGCCATCAAACGCTGCGGCTATGACGCCATCTTCATTTGCGGAAAAGCCGAGCGACCCGTTTATCTCTACATTGAGAACGATACTGTGATGATCAAAGACGCCAGTATGTACTGGGGTAAAGACGCCATTGAGACCGAAAAGGCATTGCTGGCAGAACATTCCGCTCCATCCAAAAAGCCAAGCGTGGCCGTCATCGGAGAAGCCGGGGAACGCCTGTCGCTGATCTCCGGCATCTGCAACGCTGGCGGACGCATCGCCGCCCGTTCGGGAGTGGGAGCGGTGATGGGTTCGAAAAACCTCAAGGCGCTGGTGCTGTGCGGGAACCAGCCCATTCCCGTACACGACCCTGAACGGATGAAAGCATTGAGCAAATCCTATTCGCAACGCCTGCGCGCGCAAAAGATCCAGGACTTGGTGAACGGAAGCATGTTCCCGCTGGTAGGAAAAATCCTGCTGGGCGGAAACCTCACCAAACGTTTCAACGGCATGTGGTACGCAGCGCTGCTCAAGAAATGGGGTACCAACATCAGCAACACGCTGGGCATGCTGGCAGGCGACAACCCGATCAAGAATTGGAAAGGGTCGGTCAAAGATTTCGACCATCGCGATTACCGGCATCTGAACCCGGACCTGGTAAAAAAGCGCGAACTGCGCAAATACAACTGTTATTCCTGTGCCATCGGCTGCGGAGGCATCTGCCAATTCAAGGATCCGGTCAGCGGAGAATGGAAGGAAACACACAAACCGGAATACGAATCGATCAACGCATTGGGCGGGCTGCTGTTGAACGATGACCTGGATGCCATTTTTCAGATCAACGATTTGCTCAACCGGGCCGGCATGGATACCATCTCCGCCGGTTCCACCATCGCGTTCGCCATGGAATGTTACGAGAAGGGCATCCTCACCACCCGTGATACCGGCGGATTGGAATTGAAATGGGGGGATGCAGCCGTCATCCGCAGCCTGGTCCAATCCATGATCGAACGGGAAGGGATCGGGGATGTGCTGGCAGACGGTTCCTTAAAAGCCGCCCAACGCATCGGAAAAGGTGCAGAACAGTACGCCATTCAGGCAGGCGGGCAGGAACCCGGAATGCATGATGCGCGCCTTGACCCGCAAATGGGGCTGCAATTCAGCGTGGATCCCACACCCGGGCGGCATACCATCGGCTCCGGCCTCTACTACAACATGGCGCAATTATGGCGCTTCAGCAAAACCGCCCCCAAACCAGCGGTGCTGTACCCGCGCAGCCATGAGTTCAAGGCCAGCACTGAAAACGCCATGATCTCAGCAAGCAGCAGTTGTTTGAAAATGGTGCTGGATGGAGCCGGCGGATGCCTTTTCGCGCTGATCAGCGGATTGCAAAACTGGCAGCTTTTCGAGTACTTGAACGCCGCCACCGGCTGGAACAAAACCCCGGATGAATACCTGGCCACCGGCAAACGCATTCAAACCCTGCGCCAACTATTCAATATCCGCGAAGGCATCGATCCACGTGCGAACAGCATGCATTCGCGCGCTTTGGGCAATCCGCCCTTAACGGTTGGACCGTTGAAAAAGAGAACCGTTCCGGTGGATGCAATGCGCAGTATGCACTGGAAAGCAATGGGATGGAATGAACATTCGGGCATCCCCGAAAACGCCGCCATCGCCCAGGCAGGCCTGCCTGATCTCGATGCCACCGCTCGCCATTAAGGTTGTGAAACCCGGAGCGGTGAATACCTCCGCAGGATGAAACGATTTCCGTCTGGTGGTGGATACCATTTCCCACGCGACCTTTTATCATGAAAGCATGAACGGAGGTCGCACCATGCTTACCAGCCAACGTACGGTTGAGTCATTTTGGCTGCCATCACTTTTTTCACAAACCATGACAGCAATCGAACACATAACAGCGCTTTATCCGGCGGTAACGTTGAACGAAATGGATGAATACGCGCTGCTCGATCGCATCGATACCAAATATCTGGTGCGAGTGGACGATCTGCCAGAACTTTTATCTGCCCTCACCGGCAGCCATGCCATTCTGGAAACGGGGTCAAGCCGCATCAGCGAATACCGCACGCTGTACTTTGACACCCCCACCCTCAACTTCTATTTTGACCACCACAATGGGAAACGTCCACGCTACAAAATCCGCATGCGCGAATATCAGAACACCCAGGACGCGTTTTTGGAGATCAAAGAAAAAGTGCACGATCTGCGCACCATAAAAAATCGCATGCCCATCGCTTCCATCAGGCAGTCCTTCACCAGCGAAATGCACACTTTTCTGGAGCAGTTCTATCCCGGAGACAGCAGTACTCTTCGGCCCATCCTGTGGAATAATTTTAAAAGGATCACCCTGCTCAACACCGGCTACTGCGAACGGATAACCATAGACCTGGGATTGAAATTTTTCAACGATTCCGATACGCTCCAGCTTTCGCATCTGGCAGTGATCGAATTAAAGCAAAAAGACCTTTCCAGGGATTCCATCATCCTCCAGGCCTTGAAATCCAAGGGATATCAGCCGCTTTCGCTCAGCAAATACTGCACCGGGGTAGCTTTTCTCAACCCCGAGATCAAACATAACCGTTTCAAGCAAAATTTTTTACAATTCAGAGCTTCAACCAAAAGGATCCATAAAAATGTCAACTTTTCTCCAGTACCTGCTTCACTTTCTCATTAATTTTCTGACTGCTTTTGTGATCGTGCGTTTTATCTACTATCCACAGCGCGGATCGCAGAAGTTTGTGCTCACTTTTTTGGGCTTCAACACCATCATCTTCATCCTGTTCAACTACATGGCAAGCATCGAGTTGAGCATGGGAGTGGGATTTGGGCTTTTCGCCATTTTTTCCATCCTGCGCTACCGCACCGATCCCATGCCATCGCGCGAGATGACCTACCTCTTCATCCTGACCGCCCTGCCCATGATCAATTACGTCATGTTCAGTCAGAATGCCTATCTGGAACTGGGTTTGACCACCGTGTTGATCGGTCTGGTGCTCATTTTTTTGGAAAAAGGTTGGGGATTTCATTTCACCTCTTCCAAATCGATCACCTATGAAAAGATCGATCTGATCCATGCGGCCCACCAAAAAGAACTGATCACCGATCTCGAAGAGCGTACCGGGTTGGATATCCGGTACGTGGACATCAACAAGATCAACTTCCTCAACGACACAGCGGAGATCAAAGTTTACTATGACGAAACCAGGAATGACCGATGAAGGAATCAGCAAACAGGCGGACGCCGGGTTGAACTTTTAGCGTTATCCCCCGCGTTCGAAAAACCCCTTGCATCAGGCAGTTCTCATTTGAAGGACTGCCTGATCTTTTCATTTAGCGTTACTTTCTTTCAAGATGGTGTTGGACAGCATAAATGGCGGCCTGGACACGATCGCGCAAGTGCAGCGTGTTGAGAATCTTGGAAACATAATTCTTCACGGTGCCTTCGGTAAAGAACAATTCTTCGGCGATCTCGCGATTGGAATACCCTTCGGCGATCATGCACAGGATCTCATATTCCTTTTCATTGAGCAGCTCAATTTCCTCTTCCGGTTCGGGAGATCCATCCGTATCGCGCAACAGATTGCGTTCCACCAGCATGCCAATGGTATCAGAGGAGAACTGCGAAACACCCCGATATGCCAGGCGGATGGCTTCAGCCAGATCATCTTTGGGAATATCCTTCAGCAAATAACCATTGGCGCCGGCTTTGATGGCTTTTACGATGTAGTCATCATTGTTGAAGGTGGTCAACATGATGATGCGAATATCTTTATTGAATTTTCGAATTTGGCTGGTGGCTTCAATGCCTCCCAAGCCAGGCATGCGAATATCCATGAGAACAACATCGACGGGTTTTTTTTGCAGGACCTCGATCGCTTCCTGACCATCCGAAGCGGTGCCCACAATGGTGAAATCATCCTTGATCTCCAGCAACGCCTTGATCCCATCACGAACAAGCTGCTGATCATCCACAATCAGAACATTGATCTTTTCACTCATCAATCATCCTTCTTTGCTGATATTCTCCTGCTTCAGCGGAATATGTACCTCAACGCAAGTACCTTTCTTTTTATTGCTGGCGATATTCAGCGTGCCATTCAGCAATTCCACACGCTGGTGCATGCTTCCAAGTCCGTAATGGCCGGATTGGTCGGTACTTTTCCCCACCTTGAAGCCAAGACCATCATCTTTCACCTGCATGATCGCTTCGCGCGCTTTGAAATTGATCGACACGCTCACATTTTCAGCATGGGCATGTTTTTGAACATTGGTCAGGGATTCCTGCAAAATATAGAATAGATTGCGCCGGATAATCTTCGCGAAGGCGAACTCATTTCCTTCATACTTGAAATCGAGCGTTTTAAATTCGTCCTTATACCCATTCACCAGCTCCTGTGCCTTATCGCGCAAGCTGTAAATATCCTCATGGTCATGCAAGCTATCCACAAAGCGACGGACCTCCCGCAGGGCCTGTTCGACCGAATATTTGGCATTGATGATGGCCTCATCCACTGTTTCCGAAGAAATGGAGCGGTAGGCAAGCGCTTTTTCCAATTGAATGTTGATCGCCACCAGATAATGTCCGATGGAATCATGCAAATCATTGGAAAGCTGTACACGTTCTTCCATGACCGACAAGCGAGACAGGTCTTCAATATAAGTGCGCAGTTCAATGTTGGAACGCGACAGATCTTCAATGATCTCCCGATTTCGAAAAGTGGCCCTTTTATCCTGATCTGCAAACACGGCGGTGAGCTGGAAGAACAGCACACTGCCCAAGGCCGGCAAAAAATCAGCAGAAAAAATAGACGTAGCAACGGTGTAAAAATAATACACAACCACCACGGTGGTCAATAAACTGATCACCAACCCGAAGATCAAATAGGCATGATAGGGCAAAATTCCAAACAAAATACGGGAAAAGTGGGTGACATCGATACCCTGGATGAACCCAATGACAATAACACGTAAAATAAAAAAGAGCGTGTGCATGAACAAGTTTGCCTTGGAATAGAAGATCATATCAAAAAGGTCAAAAGCAGCCAGCAGAAAATAACCGGAAAAGAGCACCCATTTCTTCCAATGCGGTTCCGAAGCCGTTAATTGCCCTTTAAAATAAAAATAATCCACGGCGCTGATAATGCCCAGAACAAGCACTGCGAACATGGAAATCGCATAAGGCAAACGGCTGGTAAGCATGTGTCTATTTTTCATCGTGTTCGATTATATTCTTAAAAACCTTTCTCCCATATTGCTTCCGTCATCTTTTATCAGCCATGAGTAATCTAAATCATACACCACTTCAATTCCAGTTCTCTTACCATTTATACTGGAAGAGGTCCATGCATATACTTAGAATACATGGAAAATAGAACATTGTTAAGGATAAAAATGAACTGGAAAAAAAGATTCCTATTAAATACCGGCAGAACCATTATGAATATCTTTGCCAGATTCTTTCTGGAATTTAATGTTCATTATGAAGCTCCGTTAGCTCAAGGAGCCAAGGTCTTTGCTCCCAACCATCCCACCACCACAGATCCATTCTTACTCAGTCTGGTTACCGAAGAACCATTGATCATTCTGGTAAATAAAAAGATCATGCAAATTCCATTCATCGGGAAGGTTATTGAACAGGCGGGCACGATCCCGGTGGATAAAGAAAATGGGAATGGTGAAGAGATCATCCACCGTTCGATCCAAATATTACAGCAGAATTTTCCCATTGCGATCTTTCCGGAAGGGCGGCTAACCCCGGAGGTGAGTCATCTCTCAGACCTCCATACCGGAGTCGCCCGCATCGCGCTGAGCGCCGAGGTGCCGATTGTGCCCGTGGGAATCTATGTGAACCCCCAATTCATCCGCAGGTACTTTTTTCACAGGAAATATGAATTGGACGAATCACGCTGGCTGTTACATGGGAAATACTACATCACCATTGGCCAACCCCTGTTTTTCGAAGGCGACGTGGAAGACAGGGAATTGGTCAGGGAGTTCATCCACAGGGTCAGTTTAGAAATCGAACGGCTCATGCTGGCCAGTGAAAGGCGGGCGGTACAGAAAAGCATCGCCTGGAACCCGATCATCCCCTTCGCATCGCAGCTACCGCACGATTGACCGAGCACAACTTTCAAAGAAAATACCGGTTCAGGTATTTTCTTTTTTAATGATCCCTTCCCGCCAAGCGAACACTGCCGCCTGAGTACGATCGGCAAGGTGCAATTTGCTGAGAATATTGCTGACATGGCTTTTCACCGTTTTCTCGCTGATCACCAGTTTATCGGCGATCTCGGCATTCGATAACCCTTCGGCGATCAATCCCAGCACCTCCTGTTCCCGTTCAGTAAGCTGCATATAATCCTGCATGCCTTCGCTGCGATCATCGCGCCATTCACCGATCAAACGCGACGCGACTTTGGGAGAAAGGGTGGCTTCTCCCCGCGCAGCCGCACGAATGGCATTCGCCAACTCTTCGGGGCCGATGGTTTTCAAAATGTACGACAGGGCACCCGCCTTGATGGCTGGGAAAATATGTGAATCTTCATGGTAGGAGGTGAGAATGATGATCTGAGAACGCGGGCTGACCTGACGCACCCGCCAGGTGGCTTCCACACCATCCATTTCGGGCATCTTCAGATCCATAAGAACCACATCCGGCGCAAGCTGTTCAGCCTGCTTCACGGCCTGCGTACCTGATTCGGCTTCGGCGATGATCTGGATATCAGGCAACACTTCCAAATATGCCCGGATGCCGCTGCGCACAATGGCATGATCGTCAACCAGCATGACGGTGATCTTTTCATTTGTCGCCATTTTGATGCTCCTTCTTGTTCAGGGGGATGGTAATGGTGATGGTCGTGCCACTGGAAGAGGAATCTACCTTGATCGTTCCATCCAATTCTTTCACCCGCTCTTCCATGGAATGCAAACCCAACCCTTGTTTCACTTTATCCTTTTCAAAACCCACCCCGTTATCATTGATCTGCAGGGTCAGGTGGTTGTTTTCGAAGGCCAAAAAGACACTGGCAGCCGAAGCCCGGCTGTGGCGGCTGATATTGGAAAGGGCTTCCTGAATGACCCGGAACAGGGACTGCTCCGCTTCCTGCGGGATGTTTTTCTCTCCACCTTCCAGCCGGAACACGACAGAAACACCGCTTTGTTTTTCCCAAACTTTCAGATAATCGCGCAGTGCCACCTGCAGCGATTGATCACCGAGCTGCACGGGGCGCAGGGTGTTGATCAGCGTGGTCAACTCATCCAGCGCCTGTTGGGCAAGTTTTGAGGACATTTCAACCTGCAGAATCGCCTTCTGAACATCCGATTTCAGCAGCGTTCTAACCGCACCCAGGTTCATGGAGATGGCAAAAATTTGCTGTTTCACGCTATCGTGCAGGTCACGCGCCAGGCGGTTGCGCTCTTCCACGGTCGCCAGCATCTGCTCTTTCTCAAGCAATTCCTGGAACTGGTCAGCCATACGATTCAAACTCACCGCCAGCGTGCTGATCTCGTCATTTCCTTTCACTTCCGCTTTTTTTGAAAAATCACCCAGCCCCCATTGTAAGGTGGTCTCCTCCATGTGGTCCAAGCGTTTGGTAAAACTGCTGGCAATGATGAACCCAAACAGGATACCGATCACCGAGGAGATGACCAGAAACACCGGAAGTTCCGGCAAGAAACCGGAAACCGCCGCTTTCACCTGCTCCCAAAAAGTGGGTGCATAATATTGCGCCAGGATGGCGCCGAGATATTGATCGCCCTGCCGGATGGGCAACAGGAGTGTAGTGATATTCTCTTCCATGATGGAAAATTGCGGCGCAGGGATGAAAGTGGAAGACACGCTGCTGAGCATGGTGTTTTCGTCAGCGCTGATATACGTCGCGATGGATTGCCCTACGGGGAAGATGAACGGCCGGTTGGTCGCAAGGATAATGCCGTTAGCATCCACAATGGTGAGAGTGCTTTTCGAAGTACTGAACGCAATGGTCTTGGGGGTCAGGTCAACGATGGTATTATCCTCTGCCGGCGGAGGAGTATCCTTTCGATCGGAACGACCTCCCTTGGAATCCACGCGCAAGAAAGTTTGCTCATTATTCTCGATCCAGCTTTCCAGGTAATCCATATCAATGGGGTCCTGCAACGCTGCAGCCAGAGAATAATTGGATTCACTGAGCGATTGGGCAGAACTGTACACGAAATTAATCGACGTGAACGCATAGCGGTTGCCAGAAATGGCAATCAACACTTCCACCAAAAACAACATTAAAAGCGTTGCCAGCATGTAGGTAATGGTCAGCTTCCACTTGATACCCGAAAAAGCTTTTTTCACAAAATTCGTTCCTTTTGATAAATTCAGATGTTTCATCGATTCACTATACTATAAACCAAAGCGACCCATCCCGCGACTCATCTGCAGAAGGAATTTTTCTCCATCTCCAGGTGGGTATCCGCAATCCTGACCCATGGACAAGGTGGGAAAAAATCACATTCCTTTTTCAATCTTCTGAACTTTCGCCCATATACGAACGATATTTATCATCAAAATCAACCAAACTATAAACAGGAGAAACTGAATGAGGGACATCATCAAGAAAGGAACACTCGAGCCCCTTGCTGCAAATGACCGGAAATAGAAAACCAAATAATAAACAAGGGGAAAACTGGCAACCAGCAAAGTGCGCATCACCCTTTTATATTTCGCAACCTTTGAGTGGGCATCGGTATAAATTTCGACGGCCGTACTCTCTTTTGCGGCAAAGTAGAACCAATTGTTCAGGCGGCCTATATATTCCCAGCCCGCATCGGCAAAAAGCAGCAAATACTCCTGCAACTCATTTTGTTTCACATCCTGATAGTCCAAGCGATAGCGAATGGCCTGGGGTTGTTCCTTGCGAAAGGTATATTGGATGAACCCAACCTCATCCAATATCCAGCCATGGGCAGCCATCTGTTCCAACCAGGCCTGTTCTTTTTCATCTTGCCAGGCAAAGAACAACCGAAAAATCCTCTTCTTTTCCATCATCCTGCTCCAATCATTTCTCTATTTCTCTCCGGGCATTCACCAGCAATTCCTCATAGCGATCGACCTCTCTGGTAACCTGTGCACGACCGGTTTCGGTGATCTGGTAATTACGGCGCCGTTCCGAATCGCTCTCGACTTCCACGATCAATCCATTTTCAACAAGGTTTTTCAGAGCACCATACAGCGTACCCGCCCCCATGAGAATGCGCCCATGGGTCATTTCCTCGATCTTCTTCAGGATACCATACCCGTGCAACGGTTCCATCAGAGAGATCAAGATATAGAAGGACGTTTCTGTCAGAGGCAGCAAATCCTCAGCATTTTTTGATTTGTTCATCGGCCATCCATATATCGGTATTCGTTATATTGTGTTTCTATATATCGTATTTCGATATAATAAGACATCAGAAAAATTTTGTCAAGCATGAAACCCGATCCCTTGACAATCTTGCAGGGCCCTTTTCCCGGGATATCTCCATACGCATTTTTTCAAAATCTATGATAGGATTAGAGCCTGTGTAAGTTATCGCAAGGTTCTAAATAGAAAGATTTTCTTTAGATTTGGAAATCCTGAGTAACCCAAGCAATAAATATGAAGAAAGGAGTTCCAAATCATGTCTGAAAAAGAACAGGGCACCGTCAAGTGGTTCAACGGAGCCAAGGGATACGGTTTCATTGAACGTGAATCTGGCGAAGATGTTTTCGTCCACTACAGTGCAATCGTAGGATCTGGCTTCCGCAATTTGGAAGAAGGCCAGCGCGTTCAATTCATCGTAACGCAAGGTCAAAAAGGTGCGCAAGCCGAAGAAGTTGAACTTTTGAAATAATTCGGATAAAAAAGAAACGGCAGTGATTTTGGAATCACTGCCGTTTTATTTTAAATCCCACGTTCCACGAAATCAACGATCATCCAACTCATTCACAAGGCCAGTCTTTTCCCCTTCCGATAAAAAGCTGGCCTGAATCCCGTTTTTAACCAACTGCCGAACTTCCTGTTCCGTACACTCGAGCTCTTGCATGATCTTTCGATATTCTTCATTCAGACAGGTGGAAAACAGGGCCGGATCATCCGAATTGACGGTCACGTACAACCCTTCCTGGATCAAGCGCGGCAAGGGATGGCTTTTCCAATCGCGCACAATGCCAAGGCAGACATTGCTGGTGGGACAGACTTCAAGCGGGATCTGCCTTTCGCGCAATTCCTTGACCAAGGCCGGGTCTTCCAAGCAGCGAACACCATGCCCAATGCGCAGGGAATGACCGATTTCCAACGCCTCCCAGATGCTGGCCGGGCCGGCAGTCTCACCGGCATGCAGGATGCATGGCAGACCGGCTTCCCGTGCAACGGAAAAAGCCTTACGGAACTTCGAAGGCGGATTCCACACCTCGTTCCCTCCCAATCCCAGGGCGATCACGCCCTTTTCCCTGTTTCGAACCGCCGCTTCGGCGACCAGCACTCCTTCTTCGGAAGATGTTTCGCGGGCGATATCAAGGATCATCTGCATGCGCGTATGCAGGGTCCGTTCACCCCATTGAATCGCCTCTTGCAAGGCATCCATCTGGTCAGAAATGGGCAAGCCCGCCTGTTTGCAATGGGTATAGGCAGTATAGGTCACCTCGCTATAGCGGATATTCTGGGCGGCCTGCCCCTCCAAAAATTCCCGGGCAATAGCGTAGATATCCTGTTCGGTCTGAATGCTGCGCGAGATCAAGATATATTTTTCATTGAAATCAGGAAAACCGGTAAAAACGGTCCAGCGTTTGATCTCATCCAAAGTCCGCACCGGCAGATCAATATGGTTCTTTCGCGCCAATTTCTGCAACGTTTCCGCCCGCATCGCCCCTTCCAAGTGCACATGCAATTCAACCTTTGGAATATTGGCAATGAAATCAGAAAGATCCGTTCGGTCTGCGTACAGCATTTTTCCTCTTTTTTCAGAAAATCAATCGAAAAAAGTGCTTCTCCTACTTATGGCCGTAAAAATCCTGGATATATTCCTTCAACACTTTTCCAGTATAGGAATGTGCCGAAGCGCAGATCTCTTCAGGGGTACCCTGTGCAACGATCTCCCCACCCCGGTCTCCACCTTCGGGTCCCATATCGATGATGTAATCGGCGATCTTGATGATATCCAGATTATGCTCAATGATCAGCACGGAGTTTCCCGCATCCACCAACACCTGCAGCACATCCACCAGGCGGTGCACATCGGCAGCATGCAGGCCGACCGATGGTTCATCCAGCACATACAGCGTTTTACCGGTTGCGCGGCGGGAAAGTTCACGCGAAAGTTTCACGCGTTGTGCTTCTCCGCCAGAGAGTGTGGTGGCAGACTGCCCGATGCGGATATATCCCAGGCCGACATCCTGCAGGGTTTTCAATTTACCAACGATGCGGGGAATGTTTCCGAAGAAATCAATCGCAGAATCGATGGTCAAGTCCATGACTTGCGCGATATTCAACCCTTTATACTTCACCTGCAACGTCTCGCGGTTGAAACGGTCACCATGGCAAACCTCACAGGGCACGAACACATCAGGCAAGAACTGCATTTCGATACGGATCTGGCCGTTTCCCTGGCAGGCTTCACAGCGCCCTCCTTTAACATTGAACGAGAATCTCCCCGAGGTATACCCGCGCATCTTGCTTTCAGAAAGCTCAGCGAACAAACTGCGAATCTCATCGAACACTCCCGTATACGTGCCAGGGTTGGAACGCGGGGTGCGGCCAATGGGGGATTGGTCGATATTGATGATCTTATCCAGATATTCCGTCCCATCGATACGCTCGTGCTGGCCGGGAATGGTTTGGGCACGGTTAAGTTTGCGCGCCAGGGCATTAAAAAGAATATCCACCATGAGGGTCGATTTTCCAGAGCCGGAGACGCCGGTGATGCACACCAATTTTCCCAATGGGATCTTCACATCGATATTCTTCAAATTATTTTGTTTGGCACCCATCACCGTCAGCGCATGACCATTTCCATTACGGCGCTTCTTCGGCAGCGGCACCACTTTCTTTCGGGACAAATAAGCACCGGTCAAAGAAGAAGGATGGGCCAGGATCTCTTTGAGCGTGCCTTCCGCGATCAATTTTCCACCGTGTTCGCCAGCCCCGGGACCCAGATCGATGATCCAATCTGCCGAACGAATGGTTTCTTCATCATGTTCCACGATCAGCACGGTATTGCCGATATCGCGCAATTCCTTGAGCGTTTTCAACAGGCGGGCATTATCGCGCGGGTGCAATCCGATGGATGGTTCATCCAACACATACAGCACTCCCATCAAACGGGAACCGATCTGGGTAGCCAGGCGAATGCGCTGTGCTTCGCCCCCCGAAAGGGTGGCGGCGGAGCGCTGCAAGGTCAGATAATCCAACCCCACATCCACCAGAAAGCCCAATCGATCGGTGATCTCCTTCAGGATACGATCGGAAATGATCTTCTCTTTCTTCGAAAGGGGTGAGTTCTCCAAAGCGAGGTGGTTAACCCATTCCAGGGTACGGATGACCGGCCATTCGGTCACCTCCAGAATATTCGAGCCATTCACCGTAACCGCCAGCGATTCTTTACGCAGGCGGGCGCCATTGCACTCGGTGCAGGGCTTATCGCTCATGAAAGTGGCAATCTTATTGCGAATATAATCGGATTGCGTTTCTTTAAAGCGCCGCATCAGGTTGGGGATCACACCTTCGAAGGCCGAATCCACCTCATAAACGCGATTCTCACGGCTGAAGTTCATGCGCACTTCCTTGCCCTGCGTTCCATAGAGAATCACGTTCAATTTTTCTTCGGGCAATTCGCTGACCGGTTTATCCAAATCCACTTTAAATTCCCTGGCAGCCGCTTCGAGCATTTGCCAGTAGTAACCACCTTCTTCACGCGGCCCGTTCCATTCCATGGGGGTCAAAGCACCTTCGCGCAGCGACAGGTCACGGTCAGGGATGATCAAATTCACATCAATTTCCTGCTTCACTCCCAAGCCCTGGCAAACCGGGCAAGCACCCTGGGGGGTGTTGAAGGAAAAACTGCGCGGCTCAATCTCGGGCAGCGATACTCCATGCTCCGGACAGGCCAAATGTTCGGAGAAGAACAGATCCCGTGAAGCCTCTTCTGAAAGGACCTGAACCACCAAGTATCCCTCCCCCACCTTCAAGGCAGTCTCGATCGAGTCGTTCAAGCGCGAAAGAAAAGCCTTTTGCTCATCTTCCGTCTCATTCTTTCTGACAACCAATCGATCTACCACCGCTTCAATATCGTGAAGCTTGTAGCGGTCCAGGGTGATCTCATCATCCAGGTTGACCACCTCGCCATCCACGCGAGCGCGCACAAAACCGGCTTTGCGGATCTCTTCAAAGACCGCCTGATAGGTGCCTTTGCGCCCGCGCACCACCGGCGCCAGCACGTAAAACCTGGTATCAGCGGGCAAGGCAGCGATGATATCCACGATCTCCTGCACCGATTGCTTGATCACTTCCTTCCCGCACACCGGGCAGTGAGGTATTCCAATGCGCGCATACAGCAGGCGCAAATAATCGTAAATCTCCGTGACCGTTCCCACGGTGGAGCGAGGATTATGCGAAGTGGCCTTCTGGTCGATCGACACAGCCGGTGAAAGTCCTTCAATATAATCCACATCCGGTTTGCTCATCTGCCCCAGAAATTGACGGGCGTAAGCCGAAAGAGATTCCACGTAGCGGCGCTGTCCCTCGGCAAAAATGGTATCGAAAGCCAAGGAACTCTTGCCGGAGCCGGACAAGCCGGTGATCACCACCAGTTTATCGCGCGGAATATCGACCGATATATTCTTTAAATTATGTTCCCGTGCGCCAACCACACGGATAAAATTTTGATCCATTAACCGTCGTCCTGATCTTTTGGAGTAGGGAATTATTATATCATTTGTTCTATTAATTATTTCTTAAAGGTTGTCTGCCATACAGCGAACATTGAATCAAAAATCCCCCAGCATCGGTGATGTGGAGGATCCTAGAAACGATGCGGCATATCTTTTTTACAGTTGGATGGGTTCAGCGGGTTTAATGACCGGCTTGGAGAAGAAGAAACGCTCTTTGAGGGCTTTCTTCAATTCCGGCATGATATCCCAAGTGGCTTTTGCGCCGGCCGCGATCACCTGTCCGACCTGGTTGAAACCACCCAAGGTGGCCACATCCGAGCCGATGTCAGGACGGATCAGAAAATCGACTTTGGCTTTCTGCAACTTCGCTTCAGTTATATTGGCGCCCATCATGGCATTCGCGCGCCAGTAACCGCTGGCAATACCGGGCAACTTTTGATTCTTCCAATACGATGCATCTTCGATGGTCGGGCTCACATCCACCGCGATCACAATCTCCGCGCCCATGGTACGCACATAATCCGCAGGTACGTTGTTCAGCGATCCGCCATCCACCAGGATGCGGCCATCAATCTTCACTTCTTCCACAATGCCCGGCAGCCCCATGGTGGCATTGACCGCCGGAACCAATGCTCCGGCTTGCAAAACCACTTCCTTGGCCAGGTCAAAATCCACCGCGCACAGCGCCAGAGGGATCTTCAGGTCAGAAAACTGTTTGTCTTCTCCAACAATCCCCGCGAAGAATTCCTGGATGCTTTCGGATTTGAAAATATGATCCAGTTTCGTGATGCGGGCATCCATCAATTTTGCCAGTTCTCCCAACTTGGAAACTCGCTTGGCAGTATCCTCGATCTCATCCACACTCATCCCGCAAGCGGTCAACGCGGCAATGATGCCACCCATGCTGGTGCCGCTCAGGCAATCAATTGCAATCCCCTCCGATTGCAGTGTTTTTAAAACACCAATGTGCGCGAAACCGCGTACACCCCCACCGCCCAAAGCAAGACCCAGAACTGGTTTTCGCATCATGTTTTTCATATCCTTTTTGATAGATTCCCATCTATTATACGATCGACTTCAAGTTCAGGCAAAAATAAAACAAAAACTGCCCGTTCCGGCTGACAGAACAGGCAGCTTCCATCCAGAGGCAGCACCGGTTCAGATATCCAGATTGCGTACATATTTGGCATGCGTTTGAATGAAACGCTTGCGCGGCGGGACCAGAGAACCCATGAGCATATCGAAGGTTTGATCGGCATGGGCAGCATCTTCCACGGTGACCAGCAGCAGCGTACGGTTCTCGGGGTTCATGGTGGTATCCCACAATTGTTCGGGGTTCATCTCACCCAAGCCCTTGTAGCGCTGGATGCTGGATTTGCTGCCCCATTCCTTGACGACCGCATCCTTCTCTTCGTCGGTATAAGCATACCGTTTTTCATTTTTATTCTTGATCAGGTACAGCGGCGGCTGGGCAATAAAGAGATGGCCTTCTTCGATCAGGTGAGGCATGAAGCGGAAGAAAAAGGTGAGCAGCAAGGTGCGAATATGGCTGCCATCCACATCCGCATCGGTCATGATGATGATCTTGCCGTAACGCAAGCTATCGATATTGAAGTTGTCACCAATGTTCGTGCCCAGCGCAGAAATCAACGCCTTCACTTCCTTATTGGAAAGGATCTTATCCAAGCGGGCGCGCTCCGTGTTCAGGATCTTCCCCCGCAGCGGAAGGATGGCTTGAAAATGCCGATCACGCCCCTGCTTGGCCGAGCCGCCGGCGCTATCACCCTCAACGATGTACAGTTCGGTCTTATCCGGATTGCGTTCAGAGCAATCTGCCAGCTTGCCGGGCAAGGTCAAACTCTCCAGGGCTGATTTACGGATGACCAGATCGCGCGCTTTGCGGGCTGCCGAGCGGGCTTGAGCGGAAGTAAGGCACTTCTTCACGATTGCCCTGGCCGCCGCCGGATTTTCTTCCAAAAACTCCGTAAACCCATCGCCGACGATCTGCTGGACAAGGGTCTGCACATCCGCATTCATCAATTTGACCTTGGTCTGGCTTTCAAACTGCGGATTGGGGTGCTTCACGCTGACGATGGCGGTCATGCCTTCGCGGGCATCGTCGCCGGTGAAATTGCTTTCACTATCCTTGATCAAGCCGTTCTTGCGGGCATAGTCATTGATGACCCTGGTGATAGCAGAGCGAAAACCGGTAAGATGGGTGCCGCCATCAACGGTGTTGATGGTGTTGGCAAACGCATATACCGATTCCGCATAGGCATCGGTATACTGCATGGCAACCTCGATGCCGACCCCATTTTCCTCGCCTCCCACGTAGAAGACATCATGCACGATCTCACGGTTACGATTGAGATAGCGCACAAACGATACAATGCCTCCTTCAAAATAGAAGGTCGTCCGGCGTGGAAACTCAGGCCGGTTATCCACCAACCGGATTTCCACCTGCTTGGTCACAAACGCCATTTCGCGAAAACGCTGCGCCAGCGTGTCGAAACGATAGGTGATATCCTTTTCGAAAATCTGTTCATCAAAACGGAAGGTGGTGGTCGTTCCGGTCTCATCCGGATCGCATTTCCCGATCGTTTTCACCGGTTCAATGGGAATTCCGCGTTCATAACGCTGGAAATAAACCTTTCCATCGCGCTTCACGCGCACCTCACACCATTCCGAAAGGGCGTTCACCGCGGAAACACCCACGCCGTGCAGACCGCCGGATACCTTATAACTGGTGCCGCCAAACTTACCACCGGCGTGCAAGATGGTCATCACTACTTCCAGGGCTGAAACCTTCTTGGTGGGATGTTCTTCCACAGGAATACCGCGCCCATTATCACAAACCGTGACGCTGTTATCCTTATTGATCGTGACGAGGATCTGATTGCATACACCAGCCAGAGCTTCATCGATCGAATTATCGACCACCTCATATACCAGGTGATGCAACGCTTTGATATCGGTACCGCCCACATACATACCGGGGCGGCGCCGGACAGCTTCCAAGCCTTCCAAAACCTGAATATCACGTGCACCGTACGAAGTGGTATTTTTCGCTTTCTCTACCAATCGATCCTCCACAAGAATTACTTTTATTGAAGTTGCGTGCGGGTTGTATTCTGCTGGCTTAATTTTATAACTTCTTCCATCCAGTTTGTCCCATCGCGATAATAGACGAAGCTGGCGGCCAGAATCCCCGAAGAAATGAATGCGTGGCCCAGAATCCCCAACGCAAACAGCCAGTTATCGGCAGGTGGTGTGGACCACAGCAGATCCAGCCCGTAACTCAATGCCACTGCAAGGGTCAGGAAAACGGTAGTCGCCATGGAGGAAATGCGCACGAACTTTGTACTTAAAGAAATGGATTTCAAAGCGCTCAACTGTTTGGAAAAAATACCGTGGGCAGAAAAAATAAACGGAATGAAAATCCACAGCGCAACCAAGCCCAAGATCATGAGAGGGATGGTGCCCATGGTCGGAATGAGAACGGAAAATGAAGAAAGAAAGCACATGACCGGCACAGTCAACAGCATGATCGCCAGGACGACCACAAAGAAAAGCACAAACAATTGGCCAATTTCATAAAAGATATGGGTCTTTTCTTTAGCCTCTGTCTTTTGAACCATGCCACCGATCAATGCATAGTACAAGCCGCTCAGCAATAATCCCACAAAAACACAGGCGATGATGAGCGTTGCCGCCTCTGACGAAGAACCCACCTCGATCAGCAAGGGACTTCCCAGCGGATTGGGTGAATACCCTTTGGAGGAAAGCAAGCTGGGAATTCCAATGGGATAGGTACGCAACATGGTCAGCAGGTTGAAATTGGCAAGCAACTGCTCCCAGGTCGCTTTGGTCGCATCAAGCACAGAAGCAACGTCGCTGGTTGTCATTGTGGTGGAAAGCGTCTGCATCATCTCGCTGATCCACGGCGAAAGCAATTCCTTCATCCGATAGAAAGGACCGAACCAGAAGAACAGGTCCAGCAGGAACGGAAATGCCATAATATACGGGTGTGCAGCTACCAGATTAAATCCCTGCACAAGCGTTTGCATAATTTTAGGTGGTTTTAAGCGAGAGTCGTTTTCTTGTAACATACAATCCTCCATTTTACCATACTGGCAAGTTTTCCTGCTTTATAAGCCACATATTTGAATGGGAATAAAGGTTCCCTACTTAAAATAAGATCTTTTATAAGGTTATTCTTAGTAATTAAATCAAGTCTAGAGATGATTGAGATATGATTTAAATTAATATAAAATTACTTATCATTAAAATGAATGGGGGGATGGGAATATAAATATATGTGGAATAAATTTGAAATTCACGATAAAGATGGAAACAAAATTGGAACGGCAGAAAGAGAACCTAGCACATTTGAACAAGTAATAGGTTATTTCATTTTATTCTGGTTAATTTGGAAACTTATCGAGGGATTTATAGCATTATTCATTTTACTTATCCAGTTCTTGCTTGATCACCCTAAGTTTGCATTGACTGTTGTAATCATTAGTTCATTGTTTGCAATTGGTTTTTGGGGAATATATAAACCTATAAAGAAACGCAATAACCAACAAGCGACTGAAGAATTTCTGATCAACCAACAAATATATCAATCCACCGAATCTGCAGGTATTCAAGCAACAATTACTTCAGTTAGCCAAGCAACGCAATCAACATTTCAGTACCTTGTCGATTCACTTGACTCTCAAATGCCAATTCAAATTAATAAACGGAACTCAAGGACTGACTCAGCGTGGGTACATAATTCAGATCCACGACAAGTTGTATCGATTGAAATTTTTTCGGAGATCACATGGGTAGATATAATTTCGGAAGGTATTGCCATCCATGATGAATTTGTCTGTTCTTTCGACAATTCTTATTCGCAAATTTCAGAATGGGCAAAAACCCAATGTATTATTTATGGAGATACTTCACAAAGAGCTTCCCAAATGACTACCGAAATTGATGAAAAACTTGATTTTGATGGGGGTGGATGGACAAGATACTATCACTTTTCTGGAGTACTTTTCTTCCCAATTGAGATAATTGAACCCAATATGGACTACTATTTCTCTCCAAATTGTAATTACGAAATAAGTGATTATTCAATAGCGAATCCTGTTTTTCTATTTTCTACAAAATAGAAAAACCATCTTGAAATCTGAATAATAATAGGATCGACTTTAGCACAGAGCCATACTAAAAACAATTAGTGATCTGTTTCTGTATTTCATTCATGTCATCAAACAAAGATAAAAACATAAAATTGTGAATGGATTTGCCACCGCAATAAGTTGAATCGTTCCCAAGTCATTCGGGTCGGTGATGGAAAAATCGCCAAAGAGTTTCTCAACGTGGAGTACAATCGAACATGCCATGAAGAACCCATCCATCCCCACCGATCGATTAAGCATCATTTCAGCTTTGATCATCCTCAATTATGCGCTGATGCCGTTCATCTATTCCCCTGCCATCCCGATCAACCTTTCCATATTGGGGATAAATTTTGATCTTCAATTACAGTATGCCGATCTCATGGTGCTTTCCGCTTCTTCCTTTGCTGCAATCGGAACTTACTGGCTGATCTACGATCATCCGAACATGAAACGCAGCGACACGTTGATCCATCTCATCCTGCCCACACTGGCAGCCGGGGCGATGAGCATCCCGCTGAATGTCATCAGCATCGGTCCCGCCTGGTGGGTTGTATTCGCACTGGTCAGCATCCTGATCATTTTTACGCTGGTCGCGGAGTACTACAGCATCGACCCTGAACATTCCCTTTTCGCCCTCTCCAAGATCATCCTGGTCCCACTTGCCATCAGTTTGCTGCTTTTAATTTCCATCTCTGCAAGGAGCGCGGGATATCGACTGTATCTAGAGATCGCTGTGTTGGGAATCGCATTCGCCATCATCCTCATCCGCTTGAACTCCCTCTTCCCCACTGTGGAAAGGAAAAGCAAAACATTCCTCTCCACCTATCTTTTCATTCAAATTTTAGTGGTCTGTCACTATCTTCCTTTGAGTTCGATCCCGTTTGGGCTCATGCTTACCGGATTCGCTAGTTTTCTCATCAACCTTTCCTTCGCATCCGATCCGCAGAAAAACCAGTTTGCAATCATCTGGGATGCGACGTATTACGCCCTTCCTTTCCTGATCAGCGCTTTTTTTTTCTTTAGATGAATTGATCTTGTGCCGGACGAAATCGGTCCCTTAAGAACCGGGAGTCAACTTTGCCAACTCCTGTTGATAGAGGTGAAGCAGATTGCGGCGATGCAGTTCTTCAACCAACCCGCTCAGCAAAACACGGCTTTTCCCGCAAGATTCTACGCTGGCTTCTTCCAGCACTTTTTGCGGATCTTTGCGTTTCAAGGCAGTGGCAACCACTTTCTTGATTTCATTTAGATATCTGAGGTTTGAGTCGATAGCCCCTTCGATCTCGCCGCGCAAGATCACATCTCCATGACCCTGAACAATATTTTCCAAGCCCAAATCTTTAAAGGATTCGATGGTCTGAACCAACTGGTCGACATCGCCTTCAACGATGACCGGCAAAGGGAGAAATGAATCACCGGTAAACAGGATGCGATCTTCCCGTACAAAAACAGAAATTCCATCCGGGCTGTTACCGGGGGTGGTGAAGATCTTCAAACTTTTCTTGCCGACCTTCAGGTTGATCGCTCCGGCATCCAGTGTAATCTGTGGAAGGATGATCTTGGTTTTCAAGTAATCCTCCCCCACCCTCTGCGCATTTTCCAAAGCAGGGACATTTCGTTCTTTAACAAGTTTTCTTCCCAACGTATGGGCAATCACGCCAGCGCCCGGGAAAAAACAGTTTCCCCACGTATGGTCGGCATGGTAAATGGTATTGATCACAAAACGCACAGGCACTTTCAGGTGGTCTTCGATAAATTCCCGTATCTCCAGGGTTTCTTCCTGAACGGGCAGGGTATCAATGACCACCGCCCAATCGGTACCGATCACAGCGCCTGCGGCGACCTGCGCATAAACATCACTTTGGAACCAATAGACATTTTCTGAAATGCGTTCGCGTATCATCGTTCTTCTCTTTTAATAAAGGAAATCCATTCAGAATTGAAGAATAGCATAAATTTTTTGAAAAGTCAAAATTTTAGAACTTTTGTCCATATAATTCCTCTTTCCAATTTCTCATCCCTGAAATTTCTTGAATGCAATTCCCAACCTTTCTTTAATTATCGACATATTGACACGAAAAACAACAAGGGATTTTTGCAATCCAAGAATGTGTTTGCCCGCCACAGGCAATATTGACGAATGGCCAAATTAATTTGATTTATAAAACCGGAAACGGTTATCCAAGTCCTTATTCATTTTAAAACCATGAATAAGGAAATCGTATTGACAGAAGAATATAAATTGTTATACTCCTTTAGTTAGTACAATCAACTAATTAATCGTCGATCATTCTGGAGCTGACTATTATGGAAAAAGCTACCCGGCAGCACACAAAAGATCATAATCGGGCCCTTGTTTTAAAAACAATCTTCGCAAATAACCAGATAAGCAGGGCAGAAATCGCCCGTATCACGAAATTAACCCGAACAACCGTATCCAATATCGTTGCCGATATCATTGCCGAAGGATTGGTCCATGAAGCGGGCATAGGGACTTCTTACGGGGGGAAGAACCCTATTCTATTGAGTTTGGTTGAAGATTCGCGATGGATGATCGGCCTTGATTTATCGCACAACCAATTTCGAGGTGCGATTGTCAATTTACGCGGAGCGATGCGCGATGTAATTACCATACCCATGGATGGGCATGACGGCGAAGATGCTTTAAAACTGCTTTATCAAATCGTCGATCAATTGGTCAATAAAGTAAATCACCCACTTTTAGGCATTGGCGTAGGAGCTCCGGGGCTGGTGAACACACAAGAAGGGATCATCATCAATGCGGTAAATCTTGATTGGAAAAACCTCCCCCTGACCCAGTTGCTTCAAGATCGCTATCACATCCCCGTATCCGTCCTCAATGACAGCCAAGCGGCCGCGATCGGAGAAAAAACATTTGGTGCCGGGTATTCCGGCGAAGAAAGCATGGTTCTCATTAATGTGCGACATGGAATTGGAGCAGGGATCGTAATCAACGGAACATTGTATCAAGGGGACGGCGGTTGTGCAGGTGAGATCGGGCATATCGTAGTCGTTCAGGAAGGCGGTGAATTATGCCGCTGTGGAAACCATGGATGCCTGGAAACCGTCGCCAGTGCGCAAGCCCTGATCCGCAAAGCAAGGAAAGGTGTGAAGGATTTTCCAGACAGTATTTTGCCGCACGACCCCGCTCTGATTGATCTGAAAGAAATAGAAAAAGCATTCGCTGCCAATGATCCCTTTGTGAGAGATATCGTTCTGGACACCTCAAAATACATCGGCATGGTCATTTCCGATATTGTCAGCGTGCTAAACATTCAAAAGATAATCCTGGTTGGTGACATGACCTGCTTCGGGGAGCCATGGTTAAATGCAATTCACGAATCCATGCTGACCCATTCATTACAAAAACCGTTGCTCAACACCAAGGTTGAAATTGGCAAAACTGGTGAAAACAGCATCATTCTTGGTGCCACAGCAATGCTGGTAAATAACTATTCACTGCTTTTTTCCCACTGATCATACAATATTTTTTTAATCACAAATATTGGCAGGTGATGAATAATCACCTGCCAATATACAATAATGATGCCATCTACTCATCAATTGCTTTTCGAAACTCCCGAATGCTCCTGCTCCAGCTATCCGTCGTTGAACCTGCAACAACCGCACCGATCATCAATCCCTCAATCCCAATCTGCACCAAATCCGGCACAGACTCAGGAGTGATGTAATGCTGCGACGGGACTACCAGCGGGAGCGTCGTTCGAATACGAATGGCAGAATAGCGCAGCAGATCATGAAACGTGAAAGGTTGACCATATGTGTTGCCGTTCATAATGGACAGTTCACATACCTGAACTGACAGACGATCCAAACCACTGGCCAGTTCCACAGGATCATCCGCAGCCAATGCAAGCATCCGAGAAATCTTCTCAGGCCCAGGGAAACAACCAATGACCGCATGCCCCAAGTATTGAGAATAAAAATCAAACCCCATATCTGCAAGCTCCCGGAAAGTTTGCGGATCATAAACGGGCGCCGCGTACGGCATGATCCCGGTCAGTTTTCCTTCCCAAATTTTTAAAATTGCGGCAAGATTTTTCTTTTCCTCCTCCAAAGTGCCAAACGTGGTATTACTGGCATGATGATGCACATTGATATGGATCTTCACCGCATCCGCACCCGCATCCAAAGCAGCCTTAGCCAGATCACCATCGTTACGAGGAAGACTGGCAATTAAAACCAGTTTCTTTTCCTTTCTTGCATTCGTTAATGCCTGAACAAAACGTGACATAGCATCCTCTCTATTCCATATTGGGTAATAAAATCGGCTTTCCCGTTTTTGCCGATTGCATGATCGCCTCGGCAACTTCCAATGCGCTTAATGCTTCTTCTCCACTGATCTTGGGTTCCGCGCGGCCATCCAAATAACATGCCAAATGGGTATATTCGTCAAACAGAAAATGTTGATCGGGCAATTCGTAGATCAAATCAGGTTGTTTCAACTTTCCACCCGAGAAAATTGAAATAGACTGGGACCGCAAATCAAGGTAAGCGGAACCTTCCGTGCCCACCACTTCCAATTCCACATCCAGCGCAGATGGCACACCTGCAGGCAGTGCCCATGACTGCTCCAGCAACCCGATCACTCCATTTTCAAAGCGCAAAGTTGCCATGGTGGTATCGTTTACATTCAAATCTTTCAAGACATTGGAAGTGGCTTCTGCATACACCTTAACCACCCTGGAATCCGTCAACCACTGCAAAAAATCAAGATCATGGACCCCTTGAAAAATCATCGCATCAACACGCCCCTGCAACCGCCGTCCACTGGTTACTGTTGCGTTCCTTCGCGCGTAAACATGAATGATATCCCCCAGTTTTCCATCCAGCATCGTTTGCTTAATGGCAACATAACGGGGATCATACCGAAGGGTATGCCCAACCATTAGTTTAATATGATGAGCTTCTTGATCCCGAATGATCTCTTTTGCATGCATACTGGTATCTGCAATGGGTTTTTCAAGAAATATATTGATCCCCTTTTGTGCCGCATCTTTACACGGACCATGATGAAATTGGTCAGAGGTAGCTACTGTGACCACCTCAATACCAGGCATTGCCAACAGATCATGGTAATCGACAAAACCGGGCACACCCAGTTCCTTCGAATATTTTTCCACCAGGTCCTGCCGAACATCCACCACCCCAACCAGCTGAAAATTTGGATGGCGCAAGCAAACGGATGCATGACGTGCTCCAAACACTCCCAAACCGATCACACCAATGGAATATTTTTTTTCAGGTTTCATGTAAACAATCTCCTCGTTTCTCATCAACCTTTCACCCCTGACATGGCAAAACTCTCAACGACCTGTTGTTGAGCAAGGATGAAGAAAATTAAAACTGGCAACACGGACAAAGTAGTGGCAGCCATTTGCACTGACCACATCGGCGCTCCGTAGGCATCGATATATCCGGTAAGCGCCAATGGCAAAGTATATTTTGATGAATCACTCAAGTAAATCAATGGTTCAAGATAACTGTTCCAGCTGTTCAAGAAAGTAATAATTGCAACAGCCGCAAGAGGCGCTTTAGCCAAAGGAAGGCCTATCTTCCAAAAGATGCCCCACCAGCCCAATCCATCAATCTTTGCTGCATCTTCCATATCCTTTGGAATCGTGATAAAAAATTGACGCATCATGAACGTTGTAAACACACCACCGGAACCCAAGATCGGTATCACAATCAATGGAAGATGAGTATCGGTCCAACCCAGCTTGTTCATAATGAGGTAATTTGGAATGATCGTCACCTCCGGCGGCATCATCAGAGAACTTAATAACAAAATGAAAAAGAAATTCCGCCCCTTGAAATCAATTCGTGCAAAAGCGTACCCGGAAAGAGAAGAAATGATCAGAACGCCCACTGTCACCAACAGCGCGATATACAAACTATTAAAATATTGTTTTGCAAATGGTTGATAGGTAAAAGCCGTAATGAAGTTTTCGAAATGCCACTCTTCAGGGAACAAAGCCGGCGGATAAGCAAATATCTCTTTATACGTCTTAAATGAACTGGTAGCCATCCACCAAAATGGGAAGATGAATGGGATCGCCAACAACAGTAAACCAAGGTAGAAGAGGAACCTACGGAACCATTTTGGCAACAGTTTCAGTTGGTGGTGTGGTTTATTGCTCATAATATACCCACTTCTTTCTCATATTCCACTGCAAGAAAGTTAAGCCAAGGATCACAATGAAAAGCACCACGGCCAAAGCACTGGCATATCCAATTTCGTTCGTTAAAAACGCCTGATAATAAACATAATACGAAAGCACCAAAGTTGAATTGGACGGCCCACCAGCAGTGAGCAACATGATATGGTCGAACACATTCATCGAGCCAATCAGCGTGATGATCACGACCAACAGAATTGTTGGTGCAATCAACGGAATGATAATCTTGCGAATGTACTGCCAAGTGGTAGCTCCATCAACTTTCGCCGCTTCAATCATTTCATGGGGCACATCCTTCAACGCGCTGATCAAGATAACCATGTTCAAACCAACATTCTTGATAACGCGGACAAAAATAACCGAGAACATCGCCCATTCCGGGCTGCTCAACCACTTAGGCCCCTGAACACCAACAAGTTTCAAAAACTGGTTGATCGTGCCCTGTTCTCCCTGGAGCATAAAGCTCCACACCAGTACCCAGGCAACCGTTGACGTCACGACCGGTGAAAAAAACAATGTACGAAAAAAAACCATCCCCTGAATATTCCGATATAAGACCAATGCAAGAAACAGCGCCAGTGAAACGTTCATGGCAATCAGGCCAAAAGAAAAAACCAGACTATTACCAATCACTTTGTAGAAATACGGATCCCGGGTGAACATGAACGTGTAATTATCCAACCCAATCCATTCCCATTTACCGGTCAGCAAATTTCGATCTTGAAAACTAAAAACGATCACGGTGATGATGGGAATGGCTACAAACAGAAGGAATCCAATGAATTGTGGAGCAATAAAAAGATGGCCAGCCAAATTATCCTGTTGTGATTGTGAAAGTGACTTGTGTTTCATCCTTCCTCGCTCTGACCATAGAAATAAGACTTTTTTAATTCATGATAGTGTATCCGGTTTTACCCGGATACACTATCCGTTTGCAATTCTTTATTGATTCAAGTAGGGGGTCATCGCTTCACAGGCAGCATTCATAATGGCTGTGACATCGACATCCGCAGTCCACAATTTGTCCAACTCTGCTCGAACAGCCAAGTCGATCTTGGAATATTCCACATGGCTGGGCAGGACCGTTCCATTCTTGATCTGATCGATAATTGCGGTCCGAATGCTTTCAGGATTGAGGTTGGGATTGGTAGCTTCGATCGAACCTGCATCAAGAACAGATGCGCGCGCTTGCGGGAAGAATTGAGATAATTTTGCACTATTCTCCGAATTCATCAAGAATTTCAAGAAATCAATCGCCACTTCTTTGTTCGGGCTGGAATTGAAAACAACCACTGCGGCCTGACCAACAATTGGTTTTGCCCCGTCCGGTCCACTGGGAAGCGGTGCAAAATCCCATTGGAATGAAACGTCTGCCAAAGAACTAAGCCAACTTAACTGAC
The DNA here is from genome assembly GCA_012797975.1 of Pelolinea sp. Lineage (GTDB taxonomy): Bacteria > Chloroflexota > Anaerolineae > Anaerolineales > Anaerolineaceae > UBA4781. The sequence goes on from JAAZOD010000010.1 coordinate 29,929, forward strand.
GCATAGTCATACCAACTTTTCCCGACGTAAAATCGACCTTTTCATTTGGCTTCACAATGCTGTTATCAACATACATCATGTCATGGATCAAAGTTGCAGCTTCGACGGATTCATCCGTATTCATTAAACAAGTTGTTCCTTCCGCATTCCACGAGCCACCACCGTATGCCTGCATCACGGGCACTAATAAACGCCAGGGATTGGTGCTGATCTCATCAATATGCACATACCCGATATTACCATCCCCAAGATCCGTGATCGCTTTCGCATCCTCTGCAAATTTTTCCCATGTCCATTCACCTTTTGCAAATGATTCTGAGGGAGTATCCAATCCTGCAGCTTCAAAAAGGTCAGCATTATACGCGATGAACATCGGCGAAGTAGAGAATGGGATACCATACAGGGCTTCATCTTGTTTCCAAAGGGAAAGGGAAGAATCAGAGAAATCTGCGAGATTGAACTCTGCATCATCTTTCAAATATGGGTAGAGGTCAACCAGTGCCCCCGCATCTTCCCATCCAAGAGCGGGTGATTCAAGCATCCAACCCATGTCGGGTTGGTCATTTCCTGCCAACTGTACGGCAAGTTTAGAAACATAGTCGGTAACGGGAATGCTCACAAATTCAAAGGTCACATTTGGATGGGTCTGCCGGTATTCTTCAGCAATCTCCGTCAGAAGTGCGATATGAGCATCGCTTCCCCATAATGTGAATTTAATATTTACAGGTTCCGTATTTTCTTCTGCAGCAGATTCAACTGCGGGCTCGACCGTTGTTGTTTCTGTCTTGGAATTACTGCATGCAGAAAAGAGCATAGATGCCACAATCAAAACAGCCAAGATACTAATCAATCTATTCTTTTTTGTTTTCATCTTTTCCTCCAAATAGCAATATTCATAACATTTTTTTCGATATATCGATGAATAAGTTTTTTCCCAAGCATCCTCCTTGATCATGAACTATTTTTATGAATCGACTTCGGCAAAAGTCCATTGAAATACCAAACCATAGCGGCCGCGCCCATTGCACTTGTCTTCAGACTCGATTGGAAAAATTGAATCTTCCGATTATCCAATTTAAGAACGCGACTGTACATCTCTTTTTCAACTTCGAATCGTAAAAAATGAAAAATAGCTTTTCCGAGCCCGCCCCCTATAATGAAACGTTCAGGATCAAGGATCGTTTTCAACATTGCGCAGACAAAACCCAGTGATTTCGACATGTGCTGCAACAATTCTTCTGCGATCGGATCATGTTCCTTTGCACGCTCCAGTATCCACTCAGCAGTTATGGAATCAAGCATTTGCGAATATTCCAGGTTCGATGAGGAAGAATATAGATCTCTGGCACGATTTACCAGGCCTTTTCCCGACAATACTGTTTCGATACAGCCCATATTCCCACAAGCACAAACCGGTCCATGTTGATCAACCGAGAGATGTCCGATCTCCAGCGCCATATTGTTCACTCCGGTTAATAAATGGCCTGAGGTCATTGCACCTGCACCGAAGCCTGTACCAATGCCTAAAAACACAAAGTCCTGACAATCTTTTCCAGCGCCAAAATAATGTTCACCCAATGTTTCGGCCGCTGTATCCCTCTGCAAATAGATCGGAATTGACGCTGTGATCGAATTCTTCAAAATGGCAACCACATTCACATCTTTCCAGTTCAAGTTCACAGCATTTTTCACAATTCCAGTTCTTGTATCAACATATCCAGGCGTCGCCAAACCAATTCCTGAGATATTTACTCCGTATTCTTTTATTAACAGATTTATCTGTTTTCCAATTTCAACGAGGATCATTTCCGGTCCACTTGTTAACTGCGTCGGGATTCGTTTATTTTCAATCACTGATCCTGTATCATCGATCAATGCGAAAGCTATCTTTGTACCCCCAATATCGACACCGATTGTATAATTTTTTCTTTGAGGTAAAGGTTTTACAGTTGTCAATGTTTTCATCCAATGATCGTTTTCATGGTCAAAAAAGCCAGCACATTCTTTTGCTTTGCAGGAGATCGGTCTTGCAATCTCTTCTACCGGTAATTGTAAAGTCATTGTACTTACTAACATAGTATAATAATGATCAAAAACAATGTCAAGGTTAATTTACAAAAGAGGATCAACGGAGTTCACAGAATGAAGAACAAATATGATGTGATTATCATCGGTGGAGGCCCTTCGGGTATAACCGCTGCCCTTGCGGCGGGCCGTTTAAATGTATCGACCCTTCTGGTAGAAAGATATGGATTCCTGGGAGGTATGTCATCCTCTGCCCTGGTTTATCCCTGGTTCACTTTTCACGATTTAAGCGGGAATCAGGTCATCAACGGAATTGCCCAAGAGATCGTTGATGAACTGAAGATGAAAGGGGGATCGCCAGGGCATATGCGGGATAGTTCCGGCTTCGTCTGGTCGATCACCCCTTTTGATAAAGAAACCCTCAAATCCGTGGTTCTAAGCATGCTTTCCAACTCAAATGTGGATATCTTGCTCCATTCCTTCGTTTCCGAAGTGCAGATCGTTGATCAAACCATCACAAAGTTAAAAACCGTTGGGAAATACGGAAATTCGGAATTGGAAGGGAAAATAATCATCGATGCGACCGGAGATGCCGATATCGCTTTCTTATCAGGAGCGCCAGTCACCTTGGGCCGTTTTGGCGATGGGAAAGTGCAAGCCCTTTCTTTGATCTTTCGATTGGGTGGAGTGAAAACGGAACCCATACAAAGATATTACATTGAACATCCCGATGAATTCTATACCCCTGCAGTTCCCATCGATCGAGAAAAGCTTCCCTTGACCGGAGTTTCAGGGTTCTTTGAACACTGGAAAAACGCACCCGCAGGCATACCCAGAGACCGTTTTCTGTTTTTTGTTGGACCACGCAAAGACGAAATCACGGTCAATACCACAAGAATACTGGATATCAATCCAACGCAACCGGAGCAAATCACCCAAGCTGAGATCAGCGGCAGGCAGCAGGTTGAACAGCTCACTGTGTTCATGAAGGATTCTCTACCCGGTTTTGAAAATTCTTATCTTCTTGAAACCGCAACTCAGGTTGGGGTTCGCGAAAGCCGTCGAATTGTGGGGCAATATAGCTTGAATGAAACCGATGTAATAAATGGCCCATTTTTTCCAGATGTGGTTGCACGATGTGGTTACCCTATTGATATTCACATGCCGGATGATGCGAGCATGAAACTGGTCGATTTTAAAACCTCCTATGGCATTCCATACAGGGTCATGCTTCCTCAAAAGATCAAAAACCTGCTCGTCACCGGTCGGGCTGTATCCTGCACACACGAGGCATTTTCTTCTCTGCGTGTTACCGCGCCGGTGATGGCACTTGGCCAAGCTGCAGGAACAGCCGCGGCGCTCTCCATAAAAAAGAGCGTTTCACCCACTTTTATCAATGTCAGCCAACTTCAAGCCTTGCTTCTTGAAAGCAAAGCCATTCTTTAAGAAGGGTCTTTAGACAATGGAACCAGGTCGATCGAATCACAACCTGCTTTACGCCATTTTTCGTCCGTTCCAATGGGCAGGTTTTTTCCGTGGAAAACTTGCCGCACCTGTCAAACCATGTTAGAATAAACACTGTTCGTTCCAGCATCGTAGTAAATACCGGAAAGTGGGCAACCCCCACTTTTCTTCATATTATTGAAGAGCAATCAAAGTGGAGAATAAAAAGTCATGAAGAATGAAATCATTCTGGCCTTCAACGAGGTGCTTGAAGAGAAGGGGCTTCCAAAAGAAGTCATCTATCATGCACTGGAATCTGCGATGGTTTCAGCCTATCGCAAATCTGTAAACGCATCCAGCGCCCAACAGGTTGTGGCGAAAATAGACCTTGATAAGGGTGATTTCCGCATCTTTGCAGAAAAAGAAGTGGTGCAAAGTGTACAGGATGACCGAACCGAGGTTCTTCTTGAGGTAGCGAGGGAATACGATGCCAACGCCAATCTCGGGGATATGGTGCTTGTGGAAAGCACGCCGGAGAACTTCGGCCGTGTGGCGGCCCAAACCGCCCGTCAGGTTATTCAACAGAAGATCCGCGAAGCCGAACGCCAGATGCAACTTGATTATTACGCCAAGCAGATCGGCGAGATCATCAGCGGTGTGGTCCAAGCCACCGGTTCCAACGGTTTGACCATCGGTTTGGAGATGAAAGCCGAAGGAACCATGCCCCGCAAAGAAATGATCTCCTTCGAACGTTTCCGCATTCATGACCGCGTGCGCGCTCTGGTGGCCGAAGTAAAAGATTCACCGCGCGGACCGCAAATCATCCTCTCCAGAACCCACCGCGATTTCCTGCGCCGCCTGCTGGAAAATGAAGTGCCCGAGATCTTTCACGGCATCGTCGAAATTCGTTCGATCGCCCGCGAGCCCGGGCAGCGCGCCAAGGTAGCCGTTTCAGCCACCCAGCAGGGTATCGACCCCGTGGGCGCCTGCGTTGGCCAGCGCGGGGTGCGCATCCAGGCCATCGTACGGGAGCTGCACGATGAAAAGATCGATGTCATTGAATGGAACAAAGATCCGCGCATTTACATCGCCAAGGCGCTCAGCCCGGCACGTGTGAACGGCGTGTACTTGAATGAAACCAACCATGAAGCAAAGACCGCACTGGTAGTGGTGCCCGAAGATCAGCTTTCTCTTGCCATCGGCCGGGACGGACAAAATGCCCGCCTGGCAGCACGCCTGACCGGGTGGAGAATCGACATCAAGAGCCTCTCTGAAGCGGTATCCGACTGGCTGTTCGCCCTGAAAAATGAAGACAAGTACGCAGAAAAGGCACAACAATTCAAGGATGAAATTGCCAAAGCTGAAGAGATCATGGCCCGCAAGACCGAGGGTCGTATTTTGAACATGGATGATTATGATAGGCTGGCAAAATTTGTCGATCTGATGGAAAGAGGTCTGTACGCGGAACGTCAGGAGATCATTGCCGCTCGAGAAAAAGCAGTGCAGGAAGCATTGCAAACCATTCCAAAAGCTGCCTTCAACATATCCCTGAGCGCAGAGATCTTGCCGCAGGCAATTCTCACCATCCTGACAGACAGCGGCATCCAGAACCTGGGTGATCTGGCATTGGAATACAAGACCAATCCCGATTCCATCCTGGGTCTGCCCGGCATCGGTCCCAAAGCGCTTGAAAAGATCGATGACGTGGTAAAGGACATTGCCCGGTTCATCCCGGCTGAACCCGAACCTGTTGAAGAAACAGCGGAAGTTCCCGAAGAAGCCGCTGTTGAGAAAACAGAACTGGAAATGGCCACCGAAGAGAAACTGGATGGCGTCACCAAACCAGAGGAAGAAACCGTCGAAGCAGAAGCTGAAACCGGACAGGTCAAGGATAAGGAATTATCCTTTGAAGAAATGTTCAAATTGGAAAGCCAAAAGATCAGCGGAAAACCCTTTGAAGAAGAGGAAGAGCCCGACGAGGATTCCGACAAAGAAGACAAAAAGAAAAAGAAAAGAAAGTACCACGAAATCGAGTATGATCCCGATCGTGATATGACCCTTGTCAAAAAGAAACACAAACGTGGAGACGGTGACTGGGGCATGGATGACGAAAGCTAGAAAAAGAGAACGGTGGTGAAAAAACAAAAGCTGCCAAGAAAACATATTCCACAACGGACCTGCGTTGGATGCAGAGAAGTTCTCTCAAAAAAGGAACTGGTCCGCATCGTACGCACTTCCGAAGGGATTTTGGTGGATCCAACGGGAAAACTGAATGGACGTGGTGCTTACATCCACCTGCAAAAGGAATGTTGGGAACGGGCGTTGAAGGGAAGCTTGTCGAAAGCATTGAAAACCGAACTGAGTGAGCAGGATAAAAAATATCTGGAAGCTTATGAACTGAACCTGCCGGAGAGCACTTCGAGATTGCAGGATTAAACACAGTCTTCCACTCAAGAACCCTTGCTCACGAATAACCCATGAAATCATGCAAGTTCAGGGGAGCAGCATCAACGGAGGTAAATATGAGTGAAAACGAAAAAAAGACTGTGGAACTACCTACCAGTATAACGATCAGAGATCTGGGTGAAAGAATTGGCTCAAGCCCCATTCAGATCATCAAGATTTTAATGTCCAACGGTGTGATGGCCAATATCAATCAGATCATCGATTTCGACACCGCCGCCATCGTGTGCGCCGAATTGGGCATCGATGCCACCCTGGAAATACCCGAAGTAAAAGAGGAAGAGTTCGGTGAAGTTCCCCTGTGGAGAAAATTGATCGAAGACGAGGACGCTGCCAACCTTGAAAAAAGGCCTCCGGTCATCACCATTCTGGGGCATGTAGACCATGGAAAAACCACCCTGCTGGATGCCATCCGCCACACCAATGTCGCCGGGGAAGAATCGGGCGGCATCACCCAGCATATTGGTGCTTATCAGATCGTTCACAAAAATCAAAAGATCACCTTTTTGGACACACCCGGGCACGCTGCTTTCACAGCCATGCGGGCGAGAGGAGCCCAAGGCGCCGATATCGTGATCCTGGTGGTGGCTGCCAATGATGGCGTAATGCCGCAAACCAGAGAAGCCATTGCCCATGCCAAAGCCGCACGGGTGCCGATCATTGTGGCATTGAACAAGATCGACCGGGATGACGCCAATCCGGACATGGTGAAAAAGCAACTGGCCGATAACGGCTTGGTGCCCGATGATTGGGAAGGCGATACCATGGTTGTGCCCGTCTCGGCAAAAACCAAAAAAGGCCTCGACGACCTGCTGGAAGCCATCTCACTGGTTGCAGATTCCAGCAAGATCCTGGCAAATCCCAAAGGAAAAGTGATCGGGACGGTGATCGAAGCGAAAATAGATAAAGCGCGCGGCGTGATCGCCACCCTGCTGGTACAAAACGGCACCCTGCATCAGGGTGAAACCGTGGTAGTCGGACTGGCGCACGGCAATATCAAGGCCATGTACAACTTCCTCGGTGAAAAAATCGAGGAAGCCGGACCTTCCACACCCATCCAAATTTTGGGATTGAACGAAGTCCCCCAAGCCGGAGATATTTTCCAGGTGGTCCCATCGGAAAAGGACGCACGGGCGATCGTTGCCGATCGTAAAGCCAAATTGAACGAAGCCAAACAAAATAAAAAACAAGCCAGCCTGGAAGACCTTTTCAACCGTTTCCAAGCAGGCGAAGTGCGCGAACTGCGCCTGATCATCAAAGCCGATGTGCAGGGTTCGCTGGACCCGATCATTTCCACGATCAATGAGATCGATCAAAAAGAAATCAAGATCAACATCCTGCATGCCGAAACCGGCAACATCAGCGAGAGTGATGTCATGCTCGCCTCCGCTTCCAATGCCATCATTGTCGGCTTCAACGTAGAAGCGGAATCCGCTGCCTATAAGCTGGCAGAAAGCGAAGGCATTTCTATCCGCCTGTACGACATCATCTACCGGCTTACGGAAGATATCGAAAAGGCGCTCAAAGGCATGCTTGAACCGGAAAAACAGGAAGTTATACTTGGAAAAGCACAAATATTAACGGTGTTCTCTTTCTCAAAAGTTGGTAAAATAGCTGGCTGTAAGGTAATCGAAGGAACGATACGCCGAAATGCCATGATGCGCGTGGTGCGCAACGGAGCAGTGCTTGCAGATAATGAAGTCGCATCTTTACGACGCGAAAAAGAAAATGTACGTGAAGTGCGTGAAGGTTTTGAGTGTGGAATTAGAGTGAAAGGATTCAATGATTTTGCCGAAGGAGATACATTGGTCTGTTACACCTTCGAAGAAAAGCCGGCAATCTAAGGGATAGAAAACAAAAAGAAATGCCATCAATAACCAGATTGAAAAGGATTGCCGACCGCATGCAGCAGGACCTTTCTGAAATGCTGATGCGCGGTGATATCCATGATCCACGATTGGAAGGGATCTTCATCACCGATATTCGCGTTGACCGCGAACTTGCTTATGCCAATATTTTCGTCTCTGCCCTCGAAGGGAAGGAACGCGCAGACGAAGTGCTGGATGGTTTAAACCACGCAAAGGGTTTTCTACGCAAACAACTGGCAAGCCAGATCCAGCTGCGCACTTTTCCAGAATTGCGCTTTTTCTGGGATCCCACCCCGGAACGAGCAGAACGAATTGAAAAACTGATCGACTCCATCCAGGCTGAAAGGGAAAAGAAAGAATCTGACAATGTGCAAGAGTCCCTTGATTAGCCAGAGCATCAAGCAAAAGATCGATGACGCCAAGCTGATCACCCTGGTTACTCATATTCGGCCGGATGGTGATGCTGTGGGCTCTGTTATCGGATTCGCAGAAACCTTGCGTGGAAACGGCAAGGAAGTTCATATTGCATTTGAAGAGACCCTGCCGGTCCGTTTTCGTTTTCTAAAGGAAAAGGAAGAAAAGAAGCAATCGGCACAAAAGGGGATCATCCTTACTGTAGACTGTGCAGATCAAGGCCGATTGCCGAAAGCATTTGCAGAGCAGCATATTGACATCAATATCGATCATCATGCCACCAACACCAATTTTGGGGAATTGAATTACGTAAATCCAAAAGCAGCGGCTACGGCCGAAATCATCACGGACCTGCTGATGGAATGGGAAATGCCTATCTCACCCACCGCCGCCAACGCTTTGCTGATGGGAATCATCACCGACACCATCGGTTTTCGCACTCCGAACACGACCCCGCACACCCTGAACACCGCCGCAGCCCTGATCGAAAAAGGCGCATCCCTTACCGACATGTATCAGCGCTCCTTATCCGACATGACCTGGGAAGCAAGTTTGTTGTGGGGATTTGCATTAAATAAACTTCAAAAAGAAGGGAAAATCATTTATACTGTTATTACCTGTGAAGATCGTAAAAAATCCGGGTTCACAGGCAGAGATGATGCCGATCTCACAAACTTTCTTAGCAGTATCCAAGAAGCAGAAATATCAATATTATTCAATCAACAAAACGAAAATTTAGTAAAAGTAAGCTGGCGTTCTCGTTCGAATGTGAATGTGGCCAATCTCGCATCGCAATTTGGCGGGGGTGGTCATCCAGCTGCGGCCGGAGCTGAAATCAAACTATCATTGCAGGAAACTCAGCAAAAAGTCTTAGCAGTAACCAAATCTTATTTATTACAATATGAAAATCAGGAGTGAATGAATGGATGATAGAAGAACTCAACTCAAAAACACCGTCTCCGGTGTCCTGGTAGTTGATAAACCGATCGGAATTACCTCCCATGATGTAGTTCAGATTGTCCGAAACGGGACCCATATCAAACGAGCCGGCCACACCGGAACCTTGGATCCGCGCGCATCGGGAGTGCTGGTAATCTTGTTAGGTCCTGCTGTGCGTTTGAGTGAGTATGTGTCAGCGGAAGATAAACGGTATCATGCCGTTATCCAACTTGGGAAGAAAACGGATACTTTCGACGAAGAAGGTTCCATCACCGGAACCGCTCCGGTGGATATCACCGCCGAGCAATTTGAGGAAGCGCTGAAAGGATTCATCGGTGAAATCGAGCAGGTTCCACCACCCTATTCAGCCGTGAAAGTAAACGGACGAAAAGCGTACGAATTCGCCCGCGAAGGGGAAGAAGTGGAATTGGAACCGCGCATCATCCATGTCCATAACCTGGAACTTCTCGAATGGGATCCTCCACAAGCACTGGTGGATGTTCATTGCTCCTCAGGGACCTACGTGCGTTCCCTTGCCAACGACCTGGGTGAAAAACTCGGCTGTGGAGCCATGCTGGCAGGCCTGCGCCGTACCAAGAGCGGCAAGTTCACACTCAACGACGCCATTCCTCTTCGAAAATTGAGCGAGGCATTTCAGGATGGAACCTGGTACAAGTATCTCATCCCTGCAGCCGACGCATTGGGTGAATGGCCTACCATTTATCTCACCGCAGAAGAAGTGGACCTTGTCAGACATGGTCATCGCATCCACCGCGATGAAAAGATCGGCGATATGGCCCGAGCCATCACCGAGCAAGGCGAACTGGTGGCATTGATGCAGTTCGATGAAGAAAGCGGAGAGTATCAACCGAAAAAAGTATTTTTCTCCTAGACGTGCCCAACCATAATCCTTCATCACTTTCTCGAATCACGATCGGATCGTTTGATGGCCTGCATGCAGGCCATCAAACGATCATCCAACGTCTTGTTGCCGATGCACACCAGGCCGGGCAACAAGCAGTGCTGGTGACCTTCTTCCCGAACCCGGTAATCTACTTCAAAAAGATCACAACCCCTTTTTACCTGACCACCAATGGCGAGAAAACCGCGCTGCTGCAGCGGTTCGGTGTCGACCAAACCCTGATCCTCCCATTCAATAAAGAACTGGCGGAATGCAGCGCCGAACAATTCATTAAAAACCTATACCAACAGATCCCCTTCAATGCGATCTACATTGGATATGATTTCCATTTTGGAGCAAATCGCGAGGGGAATAGAGATACATTGGCAGCGTTCGGCAAGCAAATCGGTTTCGAGGTCCATATTCAAGAACCTGTTGGCCGTGATTCCATTCCCGTCTCTTCCAGCTTAATCCGCTCGTTTATTTCCGAAGGCAAGATGGACGAGGTATACCCGCTCTTGAACCGTTGGTATTCACTGACCGGTGAAGTGGCCCATGGAGATGGCAGGGGAAAGAAAATGGGCATACCAACCGCGAACATCGCCTACGAACCGCAGAAGCTGCTGCCTCCCAACGGCATTTATGCCGCTCGCATCCATATCGATGATGAAGTACATCCCGCCGCGACCAATATTGGATTCCGCCCAACATTCTACGAAACACCAACCATCAAAACCGTGGAAGCCTTCATTTTAGATTGGGAGCGCGACATCTATGGAAAAACCGTCACGCTCGAATTTGTACGCAAACTGCGGGATGAGATACAATACAAAGACAAGCAGTCGCTCACTGCTCAAGTTCAAAAGGATATCCAAGCAACCAGGGAAATCATCAACCATGAATGAAAAACGGCGTGTCTATCTCCTTGATAACAAAAAGCTGAACCCTGAAACGATCGCCGTCACCTTTGCCAAAACCTCCCGCTCTTCCGAATCATTTGACCAAATAGCCCAAGAATTATCGGATGAAAAAAGCGCCCAATTCCATGAACGCTGGGTGGTGGGGTATGGGCACGCTTCGATAGCCGAACACGCTGTTCTGCATATCGCCGTTGAAAATATCTCGCGCCTGGCAGTGGAATGTCTTGAATCGAACCGCCTGGCTTCCTACACAGAGAAATCTTCGCGCTACCAGGTATGGGATGAAGATTGCTTTTTCATCCCACCCGAGATCAAAGGCACCAACCTGGAAGAAACTTACTGCCATACGATCAGCACGCTCTTCAAGAAGTACACACACGCACTGCCCATGGTACAGGAGACCCTTGAAAAAATGGCAGCGTGGGAAGGCGAACAGCTCAGCGAGCGCGAGCTGCACACCCGCTGCATGGATGTTTGCCGCTACTATCTGCCCGCAGCCGCCACCGCCAATGTTGGCATCACCATCAACGCGCGCGCTTTGGAGCACGCCTTGCGAAAGATGCTCTCCCATCCGCTCGAAGAAGTGCGCCAGCTTGGGCGGGAGACCAAAGAAGTTGCCATCACCCACCTGCCAACCCTGATCAAATATGTGGATGAAGTTCCCTATTTGACACAGGCAGAAAAGCGAACCAGAGACCTTTGTGCCAAGGATTCTGAAAGAATCGAAGATGAGGATTGGTGCACCCTGGTCGATTATGACCGCCAGTTTGAAACGCACATCCTTTCGGCATTGATGCTGCGTTACGGCCAGGCCAGCTACAGTCAAATGGAAGAGAGCCTGCAGAATTTTTCCAAAGAACAAACACAGACACTGCTGAATATCCTATTCGGAAAACTGGACAGCCATGATATTCCACTGCGGGAACTGGAATACAGCCACTTCCTCTTCGACCTGCTCATGGACCAGGGGGCATATTTCGAATTCAAGCGTCACCGCATGATGACGCAGACTGCGCAACCCCTTTCATCCCATTACGGTTACGCTGTGCCAAAGTTGATCCATCAGGCCGGTTTGCAAGCGGACTATATCGAAGCGATGGAACTGGCAAAATCGACCTATGAAGCGATCGCGCCTACCCTGCCGGCGGTGGCTTCGTATGTCATCCCCAACGGCTATAACCGCAAGGTGCTGGCAGGCCTCAATCTGCGCAGCGCCATCCATTTCGTCAATCTACGCACCGCCCCGAACGCTCATTTTGCCATTCGCCGGGTAGCAAACCGCATGGCGGAAGAGATCAGGCGGACCATGACCCTGTTCAAGCCATATTTCTATACCATGTCCACCGAGAACTGGCAGAACATTGAAGCGGAATTTTTCACAGACCCGATCCGTTATTAAAGCTGCGGAATTCTCTTTTTTCTCCTTTCCATTATTTCCCTTTTTTCTTATACAATAGGGAAAAGAATCAGTTCCCTTGCCACGGATTTCAAAAAGAGGACGAAATGGGCAAAATTGAATTTGTGATCAAACGAAATGGGGCGGTTGTTCCCTTCACCCCTCAACGTATCAGCAATGCCATCTATCGGGCAGCCGTTGCAGTGGGAGGGCGGGATAAAGCCATTGCAGAGAACCTTGCCCAACAAGTGGTTGCCTATCTGGAAACAAACTACACAGCACCCAAGTATCCCACCGTTGAAGAGATCCAGGACGCAGTCGAAAAGGTCCTGATCGAAAATGGACATTCCAAGGTCGCCAAAGCCTACATCCTGTACCGGGACGAACGGGCGCGCATGCGCACGGGGCGCAAAGAGCAAACAATCCAGCCCTCGCAAAACATTCCCTGGGCAAAAATCTGGCAGGTGCTTGACTGGGCTTCATCGTGTGATGTGCATACGGTCGAACGCTACAATCAGCGTATTCGTAATGGCGAAGCTCACGATATCATCCGCGATTCCGAGATCTTCTATGAGGAAGATATCAAGATCGCTGCCCGCATGATCCTGGAACGCCGCGATGTGGTGAGGATCGTTTTAATCACCGGCCCCTCCTCTTCCGGCAAAACCACCACCACCATCAAACTGGGCAACATCCTGCAACAGAGCAACATCAATCTGGTCACCCTGAACGTGGACCATTACTTCTTTGATCTGGAAGAACACCCGAAGGACCAATTCGGCGATTACGATTATGAAACCCCCCAGGCACTGGATCTCAATTTAATCAGCGAGCATCTGGTCGATCTGATCGCCGGGAAAGAAGTGTTCATTCCTTTCTACAACTTCAAAACCGGAAAACGCCTGCTCAACCACACCCCCATGAAGTTGAAAGAAAACGATATGATCCTGATCGACAGCCTGCATGGTCTGTTTCCCGCCATGACACAAGGGGTGGAGGAAAACCGCAAGTTCAAGTTATTCCTTGAACCGCTCCTGCAGATGAAAGATGAGGAAGGAAAATATATCCGCTGGACCGACATCCGCTTGATGCGGCGCATGCTGCGCGATTCCGCTTTCCGCGCGCTTGATCCCGAAGGCACGCTCACCCACTGGCATTACGTGCGCACCAGCGAACTGCGCAACATCATCCCCCATATCAATTATGCTGACTACGTCATCAACAGTGCCATGCCCTATGAGCTTTCCATCTACAAACCCAAACTGGTGCATCTCTTTGAAAAATGGCCCGACAAATTCAAAGATGATCCACTGCGGGAAGACGCGTTCGAACGTTCCACACGCATCTGTTCCCTGCTGCAAAAAATCGAGCCGTTGGATGACGATTCCATCGTCCCCAGCGATTCGGTCATCCGTGAATTCATCGGGGGCAGCAGTTTGGACTACCACTAAGCCATGACCTACGCGGTTGTCTTTTATCTGGACCCCCTCCTTTCGCTGCCCATCCACCACACCATCCAGGAACTGGCGCGAAAAAAGATCGCCCCGCTCCTGCAGAGCGAGGGCATACAGCCCCACATCACACTGGCGATCTTTGACACACTCGATTGCCAAACCTGCGAGACAAAAGTTGCCGGGTTGGCAAAACGATTAAAAGGGGTCAACCTGGAATTCGTTTCGGTGGGCATCTTCCATACGGAAAGTCCCGTCGTATATCTGGCTCCCACCGTTACCCAGGAGCTGCTTGCCAGCCACCTTGAACTGCATAGCATGCTGGCAGGGCATGCCACACATGCCTGGGAGCTCTACCTTCCGGGCAACTGGGTGCCGCACTGTTCGCTGGCAATGGAATTTCCTCCCAGAAAACTGCACAAAGCCATTCAAATTTGCATGCGGATAAAACTGCCGCTTAGCGTGCCGGTCGCAGCGCTGGGCGTAGTGCAATTCGAACCGCTCCAGCCAGTGTATGATTATGCCATTGAGGGAAAGTAAGGAAAGAGGGTATTAATTCTTCGGGAGCTGGTTGCGCAACCGTTCCTCGGCGATCGCCTTTACCCGCGGGTGCATGACAAAGTACTGCCGGCCCTGCTGCATGTGCTGCGGATGGCCTTGCAGGGTGCCTGCAGCGATCTGCCGCACACCCTCCAGCATGGTCCTGACCATCTCCACTTCCAGGCGCATACGGATGGTGGAAAAGGTATCATCCTCCGCAGGCTGGATTTTCTTGACCAGCAGGATCGGGCCGGTATCCACCCCTTTATCCATGTAATGCAGGGTCACTCCAAAACCAGCCGTCCCAACTGCCCGCTCCATGGCAGTCCATTCCACCACATCCATTCCACGATAAGCCGGCAACACTCCGGTATGGCAGTTCAACACGCCCAAGCGAACAAGTTGCAAAATATTCTGCCGTATCAATCCGCCACCGGTGAAAACGATCACATCGGCCGTCTGCCGGCGGATAAAATCCTCGCATAGCGGATCACTGAGATCACGGCAGACGAGATACGGCATATCCTGCGCACTTGCCAGATCCCTCAGCGTTCCGTGCGGCAAATGAACCTCGCTCGCCAAGTGCGCCAGATTCTCACATGTCTGGCCTGCAAATGCTTTCTCACGCAGCAAATATTTGCGGATGAACTTTTGCACCAGACGGTTTCCGTCGCGCTGCCATTCCGATCGAGCACGTTGCACATTCCAGGGTGTGCGCACCGCCACACCGGTCACCTGCACGTCCGGTTCCTGCAACAGGCCATGCAGCACCAGGCGGGAATACAGACTGCTCTGAATCGGTGAAAAAAGGATCACTTTCAGCATGTCTGCATCTCCTGCAGAGCGGCTTCCTGCTCCACCAAAGCCATCAATAGATCCAGCGCATCAAGCGTAGAGAACGGCCGCCGGTATTCCTCCCACAGCCATCCGCTCAATTTCAGGGCAGCGTTCAAAAAGCGCCAATCATCCTTTCGTTGGGCATAGCGGCAGAAAAGCACCACAAAACTGCAGCGCTCCTGCCAGTGTTCTTCTTTGGAAACCGATCGAGAAAAGTGAGCAAGCGCCCCCTCCCGTTTCACCTCCACATGGCGCAGCAACAGCTCCATATTCTCATCAAGAAAAACGTTCTTCCCTTTCCCCGATTCCAATATGGCGAGCAAATTTCCGGCACACGGATAGACGAGAACGCCTTTGTTGATCACCCTGCCATCGGGCAGGGCAGTCCGCCAGTTCTCCCCTTCCGGCACAGTACTCGTTACATTTTTTTTATCGGGCTGATCAGGCAAAGAGAACTCCACCCCCAAACTTGGCATGAGCCGCTGAATGCGCAAAATCCTCTCCTGCTCCGCAGGCAAAAAGGAAGAAAAACCCTTTTGTCGTATCTCTCCAAGCAGCGACCGGCTTTCACTTTGCACGAACGCATCGATCTGATCGGATCGCAGGTATTTTTCGGAAAAGGCATTGCTGAGGGAGAGTAGAAACCTGCCCATCAATCCCATCCCTGATCCCCTTTCCTCTCCATAATATCTATGCGCATGCTGCTGCCGTCCAAACCCACCAACCCTTCGCCGCTGATATACAGATCATGCTGGCTCATCAGTCCTGAAGGACAGTTGACCACACCGTATTTAAAGAGCTGCACCGGCCTATACCAGTCCTTTTTAAAGGCATAGATCGACTCCCAATGGAAAGCGTCTCGGCTGACCAGTATTTCGCTGAAGCGGGATGTGATACCCGGACCTTTTTCCACCGTGGTGAAAGCCACATGCAATCCTTCACGGGTGGTGGTGCCATACCACCCGGAATTGGCGATATCCATACCGATCTCCAATTTGCCAGTGCGGCGCTGCATGCGGCAGGCATGGTTGAGCTCCAGATTGGAATCGGTCAACCAGCATACATGGTCTTCGGTAAAAAAGAGTTTCACCGCCCGCCAGATCTGTTCTCCATCACCATAGCGTTCCAGGGTCTTGAAAGCATCCTTTGTGCGCAGAATGAAACATTCCCCGCGAAAGTCACCCACCGCCACCCACAACCCTTCTTCGTCATACGGGTCACGGTACACTCCGTGAACATGGCGGATGCTTCCGGCAGGAAATTCATAGGCAATCTCCCATGTATCCAACGCCGCAGCCACCCGCCAGATACGCACGGCACCTCGCTCCGAGTTCATGAAGTATTCTCCAAAATAGACGTTCCCAGCAGCATCTTCACCAATAGAGCCATGCAGCACACAATCACCCTGGATGGTAAACAAGGGTTGGGGTTGCGGAACCACCCCCACGCTTATCCGGTACACCTGTCCGGCACGAATGCCCAAAACGGCTCCCAAGCGGTTGCGATACACATTACATTTATCTGCCCGAAAA
This sequence comes from Pelolinea sp., assembly GCA_012797975.1. Lineage (GTDB taxonomy): Bacteria > Chloroflexota > Anaerolineae > Anaerolineales > Anaerolineaceae > UBA4781. The sequence goes on from JAAZOD010000010.1 coordinate 46,658, forward strand.
AGACGGGCTGTGGGACGCGAAAAATCGAAATAATCGCGCGGGGCATGAAAGGGAAATTGTGCCACCCGTTGCCAGCTTCCATCCTTTCGAACGCAAACATGTCGATGGAATGTACCCCACAGTTGACCATCGCCATCGACATGATGCAGGATGGTCATACGGGGATATCGCTCAAGGATTCTCAATTTCATGGGCAACCGTTTCGCTCGAATCGTTTTCTTCCTGCTTATTCCGGATGATGCATTTGCATCCAGTGATCCACTGCCTTGCGGGTCACCGCCGGATTATTGGTGATGATCGCATCGCAGCCCCTCTTTAAATAGCCTGCCAGCCGCGGTTCAGGAGTTGGGTCCAACGGGCACACCAACACCCCCTTCCGATGGGCCGCCCGGATGTACCAGGGGTTCATCCACAGGATCGGGAAAAATGGACCCACCATATCAAACCCAAGCGGAGGCCCCAGCTTTTTCATGGTGATCAATCCAACTGGAATCCCATCTTCCACTTTCTTGACCGAAAAAACGCGTTCGGCGTTGAAAGAGAGCACAATGGTGCGCTCCAATACCCCATAACTCTTCAGTTCATCCACCAACTTGCGGCAGACCGCCTCTTCAAGAAAGCGATCGGTCTTCAATTCCAGAGCCAACGCCACATCCGGCGGAAGGATCTCAGCGGTCTCAGCAAGCAAGGGAACGCGTTCCTTTTCAAAACCTGCCTTCCGGTTGAAGGCAGAAACTTTTTTAATTTCTGCAACAGTCAGATCAGCGATGGCACCACTGCCATCGGTCGTGCGGTCAAGCGTGCCATCATGGATACAAATGAACTGTCCATCTTTGCTCAAGTGCAAATCCGTCTCCAGGATATCCGTCCCATCCTCAAAAGCATGACGAAAAGATGCCAGCGTGTTCTCAGGGCAAAGCACCTGGTTTCCGCGATGTGCCATCAGATATGGTTTTACTTTTCCGGGGAGCTCCAATTTCTTTTGCATTCCAGTGCCTTTCTAAACTGATTTTAACACCAGAAATTGCTGCAATAGTTTTTCATTTTCCTGTATACTACAAATGGAGGATATCTAGCGATGAAAGCGATACCCTTCCTGCCAACCGGGGAAACCAATTTCCGTTACCCACTGAAACGATATCTTCCCTTCTATCATGCAGGGGTCATTTCCAACTGGCTGCAACAAAATTCAAAACCGAAAGGAAATGTGCTCGACCCCCTGGGTTCCAATCCCTGCTATGCACTGGAAGCCGCTGAAGGTGGTTTTCGCGTCTTTCAAGCCCAGAAAAATCCCATCCTGCAGCTCATGACCCAGGTGCTTGCCAAAGGGTATAGCGAAAAACAGTTCCAGAATGCCATCCGTTTGCTGCTGGATCAGGAATGGCACGGGGAAAAACTGGGAAACTACATTCAAAAAGCGTATCGCACCGAATGCAGGAATTGCGGGAAATCCGTCGATGCAGAAGGCTTTGTTTGGAAGAAGGACTCGAAAGAACCCGCCTCGGTCGTTATCCTGTGCCCATACTGCGGAGAAGGCGGCACTTACCCCACCAATGAAGCAGACATCGCCCACCTGCAGCAGCTTGGAAACACGGCCATCTACCATTTGCGGGCCTTGCAGCGCTGTCTGGTAGAAGGAATCGATGTTCAGAAGAACCTGGAATATGCGTTGGCCTGTTATACACCGCGCGCCCTGCACCTGGTAGTCATTCTCTTCAACGCGCTGGACCAATTGATGATCCCAGCGGAAGAGCGCTCCATGATCTCGGCGGTATTGTTGGAGGTATTCGACCAGGCCACCTCGCTCTGGCATTGGCCAGCCCGTGATTTTCGACCGCAGCAGCTTGTGCTGCCCAGCAGTTATTTTGAGAAGAACATCTATCGCATCATCCCTCAAGCCATCCGGACCTGGACGGACTTCAAGAAAACCTGCGAAGTTGTAAACTATCCGGTCATCCCTGACCAGCCGCGCAGCATCTGCCTTTTTGAAAGAAAAACAACCAACGCATTGGTTTCCATACAGACCGATCAACAGGGATTGCCGGTCTTCTGCAGCTTTCCCCGCCCCAACCAGGCGTTCTGGACCTTTTCCGCCATCTGGTCTGCCTGGCTGTTCGGCAAAAAAGCCGCCACAGGCATGCTTTCAACCCTTGCCCGCCAGCGTTACGGATGGTACTGGTTCGCCCAGGCGATCGCCACCAGTTTTTCCTCGGTCAAAAATGAGATCACGGAAAAGGATAGCGTCTTTGGAATTTGCACAGACTTCACTCCCTCTTACCTGCTGGCTATCCTTCTAGGGGCAAGCGATGCTGGTTTCACATTGACCGGCGGCGCTTTTCAGAGCAGCGCGAACGTCCTGCAACTGGTCTGGAAATACACGCAGGAAGAGGGCGAAGCGAAAACATCCGCCGAACTGGAAACGGCCCGACCATCGCTCATCCGTTACCTAGATGAGCGGGCCGAGCCAGCCACCTTTCGCGAGCTTTTCTCCGTTTACTGCACCTCCCCCGCCATCCACGCCGCCTCCCCCGTCACCTCCGAAGGGGAAACCTCAGACTATTACAATAAAGTGCTCAATGATCTGCACGGCGAACTGGGGAATACAGCGTTGTACCGTTCCATCACAGGATCGAACATCTCCTCCACCCGCTGGATGCTGGCAGACCGAAAAAATGAAAGCCAACCGCTGGATGACCGCATCGAACAGGAGATCGTGAATGCCATCCGTCAAAATGCCCAATTGAACTTTCGCGATCTGTATGCTCATCTCTGCCAGGTGTTCCCCGGCTTTCTCACCCCTGACCGCGAATACTGCAAAGCCTGTCTTGAATCGTATGCGACCCGCACCAATCTGGCACTGCAGGAATACGAGCGAGACGAGGATGAAGAGCCGGCAAAAAGGGCGCGGGAAGAAAAAGAGATCGGCGAGTGGATCGGCCAGATCGGAAGAAAAATCGGGGTCACGGTCCAGTTCGACCAAGGAATTCGCTGGCTGGACGCAAAAGGGAAACCCCTCTATCGTTTCCACATATCCACCACAGCCATCTTCTCTGAACTAATGCGCACCTTTGTTGGAAAAGATCAGGGTATGCCGGTGTTTGTTTTTCCAGCCAGCCGCTCCCGCCTGATCGTGCTGAAAAAAGGACGGAATCCATTCTTGAGCGAAACGATCGAGCAAGGAGGACATCTTGTCAAATTCCGCCACATCCGCAAGATAACAGAGCAGGAACAATTTACCTTGCAGGCCTGGCAGGACATCCTGGATGTTGACCCGCCCCTGTGGGACCCCCCTGCACAATTGAAATTCCTTTAAAAAAAAGAGAACCGGCCGGTTCTCTTTTTTCAAAATGCTTTCTTCCTAAGAAATCACTTCCGCAATGAAAGGTATTTCCCGCTTCACAAAAACCTGGATTTCTTTGGGTGAACCAAGCTGCAGAGCGTTCTCTGCCAGTTTGACCAAGTCTTCTGCCGTTAAATTGCGGATGATCTGTTTCACCAGCGGGATGAAGGGTGGGCTCATGCTGAACTCGTCCAAACCAAGCCCGACCAGGATAGGAGCAGCCAGAGGTTCGCCTGCCAGCTCCCCGCACATGCCAACCCATTTATGTTCCGCATGGGCAGCATCGATGACCATCTTGATCAGCCGCAGAACGGCGGGGTGAAAGGCATCGGAAAGCTCCGCCACTTTTGGATTGGTTCGGTCAGCCGCCATGGTGTACTGGCTGAGATCATTGGTACCGATGGAGAAGAAATCTACTTCCTTTGCCAGCTGGTCTGCAATGACCGCCGCAGAGGGGATCTCGACCATGATGCCGATCTCCGCATCTTCCGCAAAAGGAATCCCTTCTTTTCTCATTTCATCCTTACACTCATTGACGACCTTCATGGCCTTGCGCACGCAGGAAACGGTTGCCACCATGGGGAACATGATCTTGAGATTATGCCCCACCCCGGCGCGTAAAGCAGCGCGCAGTTGCGGTTTGAAAATATCAGGGCGATTCAAGCACAGCCGCAAGGCGCGTTCACCCAGAAATGGGTTCATCTCTTTTTCCAGGTGCAGATACGGAATTTCCTTATCCCCACCCACATCCAGAGTGCGCAGTACCACCGGATGTTTGCCAAACACATCCATGATCGCTTGATAGGCCTGGTACTGTTCTTCTTCGGTAGGGAGCGCATTTCGCTCGAGATACAAAAATTCAGTACGCAGCAGACCAACCCCCTCTGCGCCGTTTTCCACCGCAAATTTTGCATCTTCCACATTGCCGATATTGGCAACCACCTCAAATTCGATACCATCCTTGGTATGCGCTTTTGACTGAGCGAATTTCAACGCTTCGCTCTGAATCTTCTTGCTGGTTTCCATACGCTGATGGTATTGTTTTTCAATGGCTTCATCGGGTTCAATGATCACCACGCCATTACTTCCGTCCACCACCATGGTGGCTCCGGTCTTGACATCCATCACGTCCAGCCCAGCACCTGCCACAGCCGGCAGCCCGAGGCCGCGCGCCAGAATGGCAGTATGGGAAGTGGCTGAACCCCGTGCAATGCAAAAGCCCAATACCTTGCTCTTATCCAGCAAAACCGTATCGGATGGAGTCAGATCATCCGCCAGAATAATGGCCGGTTCTTTCAGGTCGGCGGTCGGTGAATCAGCCACGTTCATCAGGACGCGCACCACCCGGTTGGCAACATCCATGATATCGGTCGCGCGGGCGGCAAAATACTCGTCTTCCATGGCCGCCATGGTTGCAGCGAACTGCTCGGCGGTCTCCGAAACAGCACATTCGCTGTTGATCCTTTCACACTGGATACGATTTTTAATGGTGGAAATCAATTCCGGGTCATCCAGGATCATCTTGTGAGCCTGGAAAATCTCCGCATCGGCCTCACTGGCTTCCGTGAGCGCTTTTTGATAGATCAAATCGATTTGGGACTTGGCAGAAGCAAGAGCAGCATCCAGACGGGCTACTTCAGCATTCGGATCACTGATCTCTTTTTTTTCTGTGTCTAATTCTATACGGTGAAATTGAAAAGCTGGACCGATGCAAATTCCGCGGGAAGCTGCAACGCCATTCAGCTTTTTCATGCTTCTTCTCCAAAATTTTTCTTCACCAGCTCCACCAGAGCGTCGGCCGCTTCACATTCATCCGCGCCTTCTGCCTTAATGGTAATTTCAATCCCTTGAAAAACGCCCAATGTCAAAATACCCAAGATGCTTTTGGCATTGGCAGTGCGTAACTTGTTCTCTTTGGGGTCGATGCACGAAACATTGACCTCACTTTGGAATTTGGATGCAGTTTGTACAAAGAGTGCTGCGGGGCGAGCATGCAATCCAACTTTGTTATTGACGACGACTTTGGCTTCCTTCATCTTCTTCTCCTAAAAATCAAAATAATAAACCGACAAAAATCGGCAAACACCATTTTAAAAAATCCCGCAACCATACAGGATCACGGGAATCAATTTTATCACATGTCCCTTAATAAATCAGAAAACATCACATTTGGTTATGTGCCCATAGTACTCGTTGGAGCTGCCGTTGAGGTCTCGGTCGGGGTGGGTGTCTCCGTTGGCATGGGCGTATCCGACGGCAACGGTGTTTCCGTTGGCGTATTTTCCGGCGTGGGAGTCTCTGTAAGAGTAGGGGTAAGCGTTGGTGTGAGCGTTGGTGTGAGGGTCGGGAGTGTGAAAGACAGGGTCACTTTCCTCTCCGCATAGCCGTTCATGTCATTCTCCACATATAAACGCAATGTGATGGTCTTGCTGCCGAGTTCGTACAGGTCCAGGGTATAGATCACCGTCGCATCCGGGTAGGTCATCCTGCCATTTTCGATCAACACTTTCCATGCTTTCGGATCGCTCCCCTCACCCATCATTAACTGGTAGCTTTCGAAATGAGAAGGAGCATCGAGAATGACCTTGATCTCCAGGGGGCTTTGGTTGAGGACCATGCCATTGTTCAGCCCCACAAACTCAAGAGTGGGCTGAGAATCTTTTTCAGAACATTTTTCGGAGGGGGTGAAGATAACCGGATCAGAGAAACCCATTTCCTCCGCCCATTCTTTCCCGGCGTCAGTGTCCGTGATCCATTTCTGCCCCCATTTATCGCTGATATTCAATGTCCATTTCTTTTCGTTGAACTCCGTACAGTAAAGGGAAGCTTCTTTGTTCGTCCAGGTATCCAGGTTCACTTTCTTCCACAAATCGTTTTCCGCAGAAAGCGGCAGTTGAGAACTGTTGAAGATCTCGCTTTTTTCATTGGGGCATTTTTCCGATGGTTTGGTGCCGCTGACAGCGCACACGATCTCGCTGACGATCCCTGCGGGCTGCGGCAAGTTGCTGGGTGTGCCCCCCTTATAATGCTGAACAGCATATTGAATAACATCCGCCCAAATGGGAGCTGCACCGGTAAGGCCGGTGGTATTCTGCATGGGCGTGTAATCGGCATTACCCACCCACACACCCACCGCAATATCGGGAGTGTATCCCAAGGTCCAGTTATCGCGAAAATCGTTGGTCGTCCCCGTTTTCACCGACACCTTGAAAGGCAGTTTCAGGATCGAGTTCGCACCGAAAGCCGGTGTACGGGCGGAGTTATCCGCCAATATATCACTAATCAAATAGGCATGTTCGGCGCTGATAACCTGTTCCGTTTTCGCGGAATGTTCATAAACGACATTCCCCGCATGATCCACAATCCTTGAAATGGCAAACGGCTCCGCCCTGACCCCTTGGTTGGCAAAAATGGCATACGCCGAAGTCAGCTCCAACAGCGAAACATCTCCCCCACCCAGAGTAAGCGCCAGACCATAGTCGTCACGGGTGAGGGTGGTAATACCCATTCTCTTTGCAAAATTGACAAATCCATCGGCTTGGGGTGTATCCGGATCATCATAGATGCCCACAAACTGCAAGGTCTTTACAGCCGGAATATTATAGGAACTGCCCAAAGCAGTGCGCACCAGCACGGGCCCGTGGTATTTTCCATCATAGTTCACCGGTATATAAGGATCGCGGGGATCATCTTCATTCCCGGAGGGGGGAAATTCGCTTTTGACATCCCAGATCAATGTGGAAGGAGTCCATCCTTTTTCAAACGCCGCGGCGTAGGTGAGCGGCTTGATGGAAGAACCGGGTTGGCGAGGAGAAACTGCCATATTGACCTGTCCGGCGATCGCTTCATTATTAAAGTCCGCCGAACCAACCATGGCAAGGACCTCCCCCGTTTGCGGCTGCACGGCCACCAAGGCCCCATCGGAAGCATTATTCCCGGTCAGTTTTGCCACCTGTTCCTTCACCGCATTTTGGGCATACTTCTGCAGATCAGGGTCCAGCGTCGTGTATACACTGAAACCGGAGCGGTAGATGGTCTGTGCATCGAACTGATTCTCGAGCAAAGCGCGGATGTGGCTGACCCAATGCGGGAAGGGTATATTGATCTGTTTTTGCTGAAACGGGTACCCTTCGATCTCCAGTACGGACGCAACCGCCTCATCCATGCTGACACAAACGGGCGCTGCGCTGTTGCTCACATCGATACAGCCTTCTTCGGCGCTCAATTGATACATCAGGTTAAGAACATCCTGATGGCGCAGCAAAGCAGCTTGTTTGTTGGCAAAAACATCGTAGACGGCGGGCGCCTGGGGCAACCCAGCCAAGAAAGAGGCCTGGGCAAGGTTCAGTTGATCGGCTGAAGTGTTGAAATAGGTTTCGGCCGCTGCCTGGATACCGTAGGCCAGATTGCCGTAATAGATTTCATTTAAGTACAGTTCAAGGATCTCATCCTTGCTGTAGCGGCGGGTAATCTCGGCCGCCAGAATGATCTCCTTGGCTTTGCGTTGAACCGTTTGCTGATTGCGTTCTTCCGGTGATAACAGCAGCGTTCGCGCAAGCTGCTGGGTGATGGTGGACGCGCCGGAAACGATCTCCCCGGAGGTATAGTTCTGCCACAGCGCGCGCACAATGCCAAAGAAATCGAAGCCGGGATTTCTGTAAAAATCCTTATCCTCCGTTGCAATGGTCGCAGCCACAATATAGGGCGACATATCTTCCAGAGAAACATAAGTGCGAAATCCGGCATTGGGGTCCAGGATCTCATAGATCATGTTCCCATTGCGATCATAGATGCGGGTGGTTTCAAATTGAGAAGCATTTGCCCTCAAGTCCTCCACGCTGGGCAACGTAGCTGCAATGGCATAATACTGCACCAGCAGAAAAACAGAAAAGCCAGCGAAAATGATCAGCAGCCCCAGCAGCCCTCCAATGAGAGCTTTGGGAAAACAACCCTTTCCTTTTTCTTCCCGTGGCCGCTCTTTTTTTATTTTCCGTTTTTCTTTCCATCGGTTAAAACTGGCCTTCAAAAAAGACATACAGGAATGGATGCCCTTCTTGAAAGCATCCAATATTCTTTTAAAAGAATGTGTAGATTCTTTTCTTTTTACAGGAATGGGGCGTGTCCGCTCCTTGCGCGGAATCTGTTTGGTTGACTCCATGGAGGAGGAGCCCGGCGAGCTTGAAGACGGTTTGAGGTCAGCTAGATCCTTTTTTTTTACTTCGCGGAATTCTTCCACGCTGTAAATCCCCACCTTCAACACCTTTTCTCTCCAAACATTGCCTGACGAGCCCATTTTCAAGCACAGATGGGTCAAGAATTCCTGCGGGTCAGGGAGCTGTTCCCATACCTGCGGCAAAAAAGTGGCTTTCCGGTGATCATCCTGCAGCACCACCCCATCTTTGAATGGCTGCAGCAAGCCGGGCAGGTCCATCGGATTTTGATAGGAGAGCGGCTGGGTGGGCGTCAGACGGGAGACCTCGATCTCCACTTCTTCCAATTCCGGTTCCGAGAGGGGAGAAAAACGATAATCCTCCAGCGCAGCAGCAATGGCATGCTCGCGCACATCTTTCGCCAACGGTTGGTACGCTTCCAGCGTCCCGATACACCCGCGCAGCCGGCCGGCGATGGTCAATGTCACAAAGCTGGCTCCGTTCTCGCGCAACGCAGGGGTCAATGTATCAAGATCGATCTCCGGCAGCGGCAAGTTTCGAACCGCCGCTTCAATGGAAGTGCGAGCGATCTGCAGCAGAATCGTTCTTTCCGACTGGGTCAATTCAGGCTTTTTAATCATGTTACCTCTACCTTCCTTAAAGTATAATTTCAAAATGGATATTTTTCATGGAGAGATCAAGGTTTAAGGCAGCTTATCAAAACAACGATGCGAAAAGATCCTGAAGTGCAATCGAGCTCTGAAAAAAAAGAAACCAGCTCTTCCTTCAATACGAGCCGGGTTCTGCAAACTATTGTATTGGTGGCGGCCGTGCTGGCCACCCTTTTCACTTTCTGGAATCCCTATAAACTGTTTTCTCAGCAAGAAGTGACCCAGGCCACCTATCCGGTCAACGCCGACGGAAGTTCTGCCGAATATTCCACCATTGGAATTCTGGTAGGGCACTGGAAAGTTGACAGCGGGAACATTTGCGAAAATGATATTGTGGAAGCCAATGTTACCGAAGCCATAGCCAATCAGGTCAGCGTAAAATTGAACGCGCTCGGTTATCCTGTGAAACTGCTGGCTCAAACGGATCTGGATCTGGTCAATTTCCGCGGACCGCTGCTGATCGCCATCTTTACCGGCTCCTGCGAAGATACACCCGAAAATAAAAGCGGATTCAGCATCGGGACCACCCTATCCGCAACTGACCTGAATTCTTCCAATGCCCTGGCGGTGTGCATGGGCGAGGTTTATCAGGCGGCCACCAATCTGGATTTCAGTTATGAGATCATCGCTTCGGATCAGCCGGCGTACACCTATTTTCAAATGGTCAATCCGAACACTCCCATGATCTATCTTGAAATGGGGTCTTTGCTGTATGACCAATCGGTTTTAATAGAAAATTCTGAAAAAGTAGCCAACGGCATTGTCAATGGCATTCAATGCTATCTGGATACGCTGGAACCTGCCCAATGAGTGAAATCACAAAACAAACCATTACTGTTATGCTTGAAAAAGCCCAAAGCGCTTTGAAAGCCGGGGATAAAAAAGAAGCGCGCGCCTGGGCACAGAAAGTTTTACACGCATCCGCAGACAATGTGGACGCGTACCTAATCCTGGCATCCATCAGCGCACCCAAGGAAAGTTTGAAATATCTGAAGCGCGTTTTGGAGCTGGATCCGAAAAACCAAAAAGCGCGCAGCGGAATGCGCTGGGTCGCCGAAAAATTAAAAGAGGAAGAAACACAAAAGAAGCAAAATTCTGCTCAAGAAGATACGCAAGCGATCAAAGTAAAAGCAGCGCAAAAACGACCCCAGAAAAAGAACGGCAGCCATTCCTCCATCTGGGGCATCCTGCTCTTTTCCGCCATCGTCCTGGCCGGTCTGGCAGCTTTCAGCTGGTATGGATTACCCATCCTGAATTCCACTTCCAAGGATATCAAGGATCCACGCCCGGCGGGAGTGGTGGTCAAACCCACCCTCACACCCACCGCCACAGCCACCCCCACTCCCACATTGACCCCGACGGCCACATCCACCCCGCTGCCCACCTCAACGCCCAAACCGACCGAAAAAACATACATGGACTATTTTGCCCATTCCTGGGATATCCCGGATGAGGTGAGCGGAAGTGATAAATTCTGGATCGAAGTGGATTTGAGCGAACAAATGGTATATACCTACCGTGGTGATACTTTCCTGCAGTCATTCCTGGTATCCACGGGGACCAGCGCACACCCCACAGTAACCGGCACCTTCAAGATCTATGCCAAATATCCCGCCTATCTCATGGTTGGTGATGGGTATTACCTGCCCGATGTGCCTTATTCCATGTTCTTCTACAAGGGTTACAGTCTGCACGGCACCTACTGGCACAGCAATTTCGGCACCCCCATGAGCCATGGTTGTGTTAATATGAGAACAAGCGATGCCGAATGGGTATATGAAAATGCCCCGATCGGCACCTATGTCTATGTCCATGATTGATGATGTACAGATACAGTATGAAAAAGAACATCAACAGAAGAGATTTCCTAAAGTATGCACTGCAAGGGGTATGTGGCGGATTCTTTCTCGTCAACTCTTTTCCAAAGCATGCCAGTTTTCTGGAAACCGATCCGGCTACCCCTCTGCTGGGAAGGGTCTTCAAAGATGATGCCATCCTCTATAAACAACCCTCTTTTTCTTCAGGCACGAAGTACATCCTGAAAGCGAACAATGTGCTTCCTTTGGCCGAAGAGGTGATCGGCGACCCCATCAATGAACACAGCAAATTGTGGTACGAGGTCACCGATTACGGCTACATCCCCGCCAACAGCATCCAGCCGGTACGGCAGCGCATCAATCCACCCAAGACACAGATCAGCTCCAACGGCGAATTGGGGACCATCACGGTGCCTTATACCAAAGCCTGGCGTACAGACCTGACTTCCGTATCGGAAGATTTCCAGTACTTTTATTACGGGTCAACCCATTGGATCAGAGGAAACTACACCGATGCGAAGGGGAACATCTATTACAAAATCGTTGAAGATCGCTGGGGGGATATTTATTATGTTCTGGCAGAACACATTGAGATCATCACAGAGGACGAGTTGAAGGCTTTTGCCAGCGCGGTACCGGCGGAAGAAAAGACCCTGGAGGTCAGCATCGCCGACCAGGCGGTGATCGCCTACGAATATGGAAAAGCCGTTTTCTTTTCCCAGGCATCCACCGGCCTTTTCAACAACGAACTCGATTATTCCACACCCCCGGGAAACTACCAGATCAATTACAAACGCCCCTCCCGCCACATGGTACACACCGATAAAAGTGGCGATGATGACAGCGAATTGTATGGAGTGCCCTGGGTAAGTTATTTTACCGATAGCGGCATTGCCTTTCACGGCACGTACTGGCATAACGATTTCGGCGTTCAGCACAGCCACGGCTGTGTGAACCTGCCCATACCGGCTGCCAAATGGATCTATCTGTGGAGCCAACCGGTCGTCCCCTTCGGGCAGGAGAAGTATGTCACCAACAGCGGCACCAGGGTAAAAGTGATCTAAAAAAATTTAGATTTCGTTAAGATACATGCCTGCTCTTTCTGGTTAGAATTTCCAGCATCTATGAGGTTTTCGAATGAGTCAGCGAGCGGTTTTTGAAGGATTGATCGTCGATGAAAAAGATAGATCGGTAGCCACCGAATATGTGGGTGCGGAAGCAACCTACGTGGTGGATGACGACGGTTTTATGCGCCATATAGCCAGCGAATATGTTGATCGCCAGGTGCTCAATTTTTTAAAAGAACAAATCCTGCAGAACAAGGACATCTTGGCTGATCAGGCCACCAAGATGTTAGGGCAGGAAGATATCTTTTCACGAGCGGTGATCGAAAACCAGCTCGAAGATGTGGACAAACAGATGGACATGCTGTTGAACACCGGGCTGCCCACGAGCAATCGCGAATATCTGGGAATGATGGGCTTCAAAGTACGGATCGACGTGCATGGAGATATTCTGGAGATCGTCCAACCGGTGGCCAGCGACGAAGACTAACACTCGTTTTCCCTTTGTAAGGGTACAATTAAAAAAATCAATATGGTGGAGCCATGACTTCAGAATTCATCATTCACGCCAATGAGCTTAATTTCGAATATGAAGTGATTTCATTTTCGATGAACACCCCAGTGGTGGTCGATTTCTGGGCGGAATGGTGCCAGCCATGCAAGACGCTGGGGCCAATTCTGGAGCGTGCCATCCAGGAAGCCGGCAATTCCATCCGCCTGGCAAAAGTGAACATCGACCAAAATCCCAATCTGGCCATCCAGTATGGAGTGCGCAGTATCCCAACGGTCAAGGCATTCGTGCAAGGTGCGGTAGTTGCCGAATTCGTTGGCATGCAACCTCCCGACCGGGTGCGTGCGTTCCTGGACCAGCTCACTCCCCCCAGCCCGATCGACCTGGCCGTGGAGAAAGCATCCAACCTGTTGACCCTGGGAAATTGGGCAGAAGCCGAGGGCATCTTCCGGGATGCGTTGACCAATAAACCCAATTCCAGCTCGAGCATTCTCGGATTATGCAAATCTCTACTGGCACAGGGAAAAGCCAGTGAAGCGCTGGAACTGCTGCGCGAATTCCCGGCCAGCCGCGAATTCAGCCATGCCCAGGCCTTGCTCCCCCTGGCAGAATGCATGCGCAACTCCATGCAGAAACCAGTGCCGGAAGGGGATGAGAATGATGCCGCTTTTCGCAACGCCCTGCGCCTGATCAGCAAAGGAAATCTGGAAGCCGCCATGGACGGGATCATTGGCATTTTACGCCGCAATAAACATTATCAAAATGGAAAAGCCCACCAGATCGCACTGGCGATCATCGAACTGTTGGGTGAAGGGAATCCCCTCACCTCCCAATACCGGCGCGAACTCGCCAGCGCGCTTTTCTAATTCTCAAAAACTCGATCAATCCAGAATCATTTCACCCCAGGTGGTCGGATCCAAAAAGCCATGTGTTGGGATATTGGAAATCAGGGTCTGCTGAACGTTTTCTGCCGGATTATCGTTGTCAGAAACGGAAAATTCAAATCCCAAGCGCATCCCTTTCTGCGGGGTGATCTCCAGCACGCTCCAGGGAATACGCACCTCCAACCGATAGATGCCAGCCGTACTGGTCGAGGTGATATCGATCTGATCTGTGATCGATCCCTTCTTCGAGATCGGGTACCACAGATAGGCCTCTTTCGGACCGTTGATGCTACCCCTGCCGGGGGCAATCCCAATCTGGTAATCGTCTTCGTTCAAACTGGCGGTATGAAAATCACCCGCCAGGTCGGTATCGATCAGCAGTTCAATGCTGTCACCACGGAAAAGCAACTCGCCACTGGCGTTTTGAACATACGTATCATCTTTCACTTTCACACCGACGTAAAGAAAGCTCTCATCCCAACCCAGAATGAATGAACCCTCACAATCAGAGTCATTCTCCCAGGCCTTCAGTCCATAGACCACATAATAGGCCGGGTAGGCAAGCGTGCTTTGTTTCCAATCCCCCCAATCGCCATCCAGCACCGGTTTCTTGGAGAGGTATTTCGCAACCACCTGCTGAGCGCCGCGTTGATCGTTCGCTGCGGTGGCGGAAGGGATGGCAGTAGAGGATGCCTGAACAGCCGCGGTAGCACTTTGGCCTGTCGCCGCCGCAGTGGGGGTAGGGAAAGCAGCGAACATGGCGGTCAGGGTTTGCGCAGGTTGATCAAAAATATTTTCCGGTTCTTCCTCTTTGAAAAAGGGAAAATTACAGGCCGTGATCAGAACCAGCAGCGCAATAACCAGAAAAATCTTTTTCTTCATTTTCATTATCATTTCCTCGATCACCCATATACTATCATAATCAACTTTGTTTCAATACCATGCTTTACATTCCGACACACAGACAGGCCGCTGCAAACCATCTATTGAAAATCCTCTTCTTTTAGCTGCGTATCCGTAACCAACTTTTCCTTCGGCGGGAACTGGCCGTCGAACAATTCACATTGTTCTTGGTCGACCTTGAACACACCACTATCCAGGAATCTTCCAGAAATTCCCTGCAAACTGCCTTCATAGAGTTCCTTGGCCATGAATGCATCAAAATTCTTCCCATCGGCAGTGCAGATCTGAAAGCATTTTGCATTCTTAAATCCAAAACGCCGATAGTAGGCAGGGTTGCCAAAAATGAGAACGGCTTTAAAACCCATGGTCCGGGCGACTGCACAGGTATGCTCCACCAACCGGCTTCCTATTCCTTTATGCTGATAGGCAGGCAGAACGCTGAGCGGGCCAAAGCAGATCACAGGTTTCTCCGTACCATCTTCACCCACAACTCTTGCCCGGGTATAGGCAATATTACCGACCACCTCCCCATTCATCTCCGCGACAAAATCGAGTTCCGGAATGAAATCTGCAGAACGGCGCATTTGATGAAGGAGAAAATGTTCGTCACAGCCGGGCTTGTATACATTCCAAAAGGCCTCACGGGTAAGGTTTTCAACCGTTCGAAAATCTTTTTCTTCTTCAAGACGCAAGTGAATATGCAAACTGATCTCCTCTCATCTACTCCTCAAAATGCTTCAGTAAAACCACCGTCTCAAAATGATAAGTTTGCGGGAACATATCGAACAGCACGATGCTCTCGAGCGCAAAACCCCTGTCGATCAGGCGGCGGATATCCCTGGCCAGCGTCGCCGGGTCGCAGGATACATACACCAGCGCAGTACAATCGCTCTGTGCCAGTGCCTGCAAGACATTTTCATGCAATCCAGCCCGCGGCGGATCGCACACCACCAGATCCGCTTTCCACTGCAAAGCTGGCAGGATCGCTTCGGCAGCCCCCTCGTATAACGATACCTGTGCAAAAGCATCCAGGTTCACCACAAAATCGCGGCAGGCACGCGGGTCGCTTTCCACCGCCACCAGTGCGCTGGTTTGGGGCGCCAGAAAACGGGAAAAAAGACCCACACCCGAGAACAGATCCAGCGCCGTGCGGGAAGCCTTCTTTTGAACAATGTCCATCAAAAGCGAAACCATCTTTTCCGTCACGCCATCGTTGACCTGAAAGAAGGAACCAGCCGAAAGATGGAAAGGTACGCCCTTCACACCCATGGTCAGAGCGTCTTCCCCACTCAGCACCACATTCTCATTTTTGCTGCAGTACACCAGATTCACCGGTACGTTCAGCTCAACTTCCGGAATATCCCCTTCCTCCCCTTCGAGGGTGATCAACACTTCCTCCGCCTCATTCTGGCGCATTTCGACGCGCGTGATGCCAGATTGCGGTTCCAGTGCAAGAGTCTGCCAGAGCTCCTGAATGGCCTGACCCGGCAGCAGACACCGGGAGAGCTCAAAGCCCGCATTGGAATTGCGTTTCATGAACCCCAGTTTTCCGCTAGCAAGCGGATGAAACTGCAGTACATTGCGATATCCATAAGGCAGGTCAGAGGGGAGTACCTGCATGGGTTGGATCAGGTCCACATGCCCCAGCCGCAGGAGCTGTTCGCGCAGGATGTGCTCTTTATATTCAATCTGGGCAGGATAATCGATATGCTGATACTGGCAGCCGCCGCACACTCCAAAATGCGGGCAGGGTGCCGCCACACGCTGCGGCGAGGGAGACAGCAACTCCACCATTTCACCGCGCGCATACTTTTGCTTGTCATCCACAATACGGATGGCTACCTTTTCACCGGGAATGACATAGGGGATGAAAACCGCTCTGCCGTCAGACAGGCGTGCCAGCCCGTCTCCGCCATACGCAAGCCGGTCAATAATCACTTGCTGGATATTTGTTTTTTCCATTGGAGAAATCATACCCGAAGAAACCAAAAAATGCTGTGAGAACTTATCCCTGCTGGTCTTTGGGGGATTTTAGGTTAAAACAGTCTTTTTACTTATACCATAATTAATTTTATAAATTTTTATATCAATATTATTCAAATGTACTATTGCAATATTTTAATTATCTGCTATTATTTCTGCATTATTAACAACTTCGCTTTAATGTTTGGAGGAAGCATGCTGGCATCGATCAAAAAAACCTACCAAGAATTTCCCAAAGCATTCTGGAATGTCATTTTGGGGATGTTCATCGACAACATCGGCGGCTCCCTTCTTTTCCCTTTCCTTACCCTGTACGTCACCCAGAAATTTGGCGTCTCCCTGATCGACATTGGCTGGATCCAGGTGGTCAGCACAATGGTGAACGTGGTAGGCACCAGCATTGGTGGCGCGTTAGCAGACCGTTATGGGCGCAAGACGATCGCTCTCATCGGTTTGTTCGGCAGCGCCCTGATCACCCTGCCATTAGGGCTCACCAACCGGTGGGAGCTTTTCATCCTCTTTCGCCTGCTGACCTCTTTCATGGGCAATTTTGCCGGCCCCGCGTTCAATGCACTAATGGCCGACCTGCTGCCATCCGCAAAACGTTCCCAGGGCTATGCCATCCTGCGCATTATCGGAAACCTCTCCGCCGCCATCGGCCCATTCCTGGCAGGTTTTCTGGTAGGCCGTTCCTTCCTGCCGCTGTTCATCGTGGATGTCGTGTTGAGCGTGGCAACCGGTATTTTCCTCCTCTTCAAAATGCCGGAAACCAAACCGGAAGAGGCCAGCCATGCCTCCCAACAGAGTCTCAAGGAAACCTTCGGCGGTTATGGCGCAGTTTTGCGCGACCGCCTGTTTGTAACATTGGTCTTCCTGATCGTCCTGACCATGATGGTTTATATGAATTACAACACCACCCTTTCCGTCTACCTGAACCGCATGCACGGCATCAGCGCCAGGCAATTCGGCTATCTGCTCACCCTCAACGCTGTGATGGTGGTGGTGCTCCAATTCAGCGTCAGCCGTCTCACCGCCAAATACAAGTTGGCGCACATGATGTTCCTGGGAACCTTGCTTTACGCGGTGGGATTTGGCATGATCGGCCTGGGCAGCACCTTCTCTTTCTTCGTGCTTGCCATAGTGATCGTAACGGTTGGAGAAATGATCAGCGCCCCGCTCTACCAATCGATGGCTGCCGAATTTGCACCGATCGATATGCGCGGAAGGTACATGGCCTTTCTCAACATCAGCTACAGCTTTTCCGCAGCGTTCGGCCCATTAATCGCCGGATACGGATTGGAATCTTCCCATCCACAGTGGGTCTGGTTTGCAGGCGGCCTGCTGTGCCTGATCGCTGCCATCGGTTTTCTCGGAACCAAAATGAAGACCATGCAGCCGGAAGCTTCACCAGCCCCCAAAAATGCCGGCTCCTTATAAATCGATTATTGTCCGCCAACCCCTTTACTGAGGAAGCCCCTTGTTATCGAAGGGGCTTCCGAGTTTAAAACCAACCCTGTGGTTGCAGGAAAGTTCTAGATCGCAATCCCCTTGAACTGGCTGAGAACCAGGTGATGATAAAAGCCCTTCTTTTCCAACAGCTCCTGATGGGTGCCCTGTTCCACGATCTCCCCATGGTCGATCACCACCACTTTGTCGGCATCCCGAATGGTGCTCAAGCGGTGGGCGATCACAAAACTGGTGCGTCCTTTCATCAACCGCAGCAACGACTTTTGGATGCGCGCTTCCGTGCGGGTATCCACACTGCTGGTGGCTTCATCCAGGATCAGAATGCCTGGATCAGCCAGAATGGCCCGGGCAATGGCAATCAACTGGCGCTGCCCCTGGCTGAGATTGCCGGCCCGTTCAGACAGACTGGTTTGAAAACCTTGCGGAAGCTGGCGGATAAAATGATCGGCATCAGCCAATTCGGCAGCTTTCATGCACTCTTCATCCGTGGCTTCCAGGCGGCCGTAACGGATATTTTCCAAAATGGTGTCGGAAAAGAGAAAAGTATCCTGCAGCACCATGCCCAAATTCCTGCGCAGATCATCCTTATACAGCGTGCGGATATCGTGGCCATCGATGCTGATGCTGCCGCCTTGAATCTCATAGAACCGGTTCAACAGGTTGATGATCGTGGTCTTGCCCGCGCCCGTCGGGCCCACCAGGGCGACCGTCTGTCCGGCTTTGGCTTCAATCGTAAGGTGTTTGATGACCGGCTTTCCCGGAAGATAACTGAAATCCACGTCTTTAAAAAGCACATCGCCGTGGATCTTTTCAAGATGGAGCGCATCGGGTGCATCTGGGATTTCCGGCGGATTATCGATGATCTCAAAAACGCGTTCCGCTCCCGCCAACGCAGCTTGAATGGAGTTGTACAGATTTGCGATCTGCCGCAGCGGCGAGACAAAATTTTGGCCATAACTGATAAAAGTGGCGATCATTCCCACGCTGACCAAACCCTGCAAAGCCAGCCATCCGCCCAATGCGGCTAAAACAATGACAAAAATGTTTCCCAACACATTGGTAAGCGGCATGAGGAGCAGTGCATAAGAATTGGCATACACCCCGGCTGCATACACCTCTTCATTTTTCTTGCGAAAGGCATCGATCACGCTATCATTCTTTTGGAATGCCTTGATGACCTTCTGACCACTGATGGATTCCTCTGCAATGGCATTCAACTCCCCCAGGTTTTTCTGCAACGAGCGGAAGCCCTTGCGGGTGTATTTCGCCACAAAACGGGCGAACCAGGCCATGATCGGCACCACCAGTAAACTGCCCAAAGCCAGCCAGCGATTCAACACAAACATGGCGACGAGGATCCCCCCCATTGAAAGAGTGCTGGCGATCAATGAGGTAATATTTTGTGAAATGGCTTGATTAATGGCATCAATATCATTGGTCAAACGACTCATCAAACCACCAGCCGGATGAGTGTCAAAGAAACCCATCGATTGGGTTTGCAGATGGGTAAAAAGATCTCGCCGCAAATTGCGCAAGGCGAGCTGAGAAACGCGCGCCATGATCCAGTTGGCAGCCACATTCAATCCATTGCTGAGAAGATAGGCCGCCAACATAAAAAGGGCCGTGTGCGCCAACCCAGCCACATCCTTTCCGCCGATGAATTGATCGATCGCCACACCCATCAAGTAAGGCCCCAGCAATCCCATCAGGGTGTACAGGATGATCAATACGATCACCAAGCCGATCTGGGGTTTATATTCCTTCAGGTACAGGAAAAGCCGGCCCAGAGACCGGCGCGGATCCTGCGCCTTTTCAATGGGTATGGAATGGATGGGTCTGCGCTGCATGCTGGAACGAACATCGGTGGAACGATTCATGCTCATTGCTCTTTTCTATTCCTCATGGAAACCATTTCCAAGTTGAGATTCAAAGATCTCCCGATAAACAGGACTGCTTCTCATCAGTTCTGAATGAGAGCCTTCGGCCACCAGGTGACCCTTATCCAAAACGATGATCTTATCAGCGTTCAATACCGTGCTGATGCGTTGCGCAACCATGAAAATGGTGGAACCCTGCATGAAGCTGCGCAGGGCATCCTGGATACGGGTTTCGGTCTCCACATCCACGGAACTGGTCGCATCATCCAGGATCAAAACCCGCGGGCGGGTCAGAATGGCGCGCGCGATGGCAATGCGCTGTTTTTGCCCGCCGGAAAGGTTCGTGCCCCGTTCCTCCACATAGGCAGCATATCCTTTTGCAAAGCCCATGATGAAATCGTGTGCTTGGGCAACTTTCGCAGCTTGTTCGACCTCCTCATCGGTAGCATCGGCTTTTGCATAGCAAATATTTTCGCGCACCGTTCCCGAAAAAAGGATGGATTCCTGCGGCACGATGCCGATCTGACTTAGCAAAGTCTTTTCCTTGAGGGTTCTAATATTCAAATCTCCCATGCTGATCGCACCGCCGGTCGGATCATAGAAACGCGGAATCAGGTTGACCAGAGAGGACTTTCCCGAACCGGTAGCGCCCAACACCGCCACGATCTGTGCCGGTGCGGCGGTCAAATCGATCCCTTCCAGCACCTCCAGATCGCTATTCCCATTGTAGTGAAAGGACACGTTCTTGAAATCAATCCTGTTCGACCAGGATTCGGGCAATGGAGCATCTTCCTGCGGAAAGGAAATCTCCGGTTCGGTATCGAGAACCCGAAAAATGCGTTTGGCAGAAGCAAAGCCATTCGCCCAGGTATTGGAAAGCTGCGTCATCATGATCAGCGGGGTCATGGTGGTCAGCAAATAGTTCGTAAATGCAACCACCTGACCGATCTGCATGGCACCCCCGATGGTCTGCAAACCGCCATACCATATCACCACCACCATGCCAATATTCACGAAGATGGTCAAGGCCGGCGACATGACGGACATGAACTGCATCACATGCACTGTCCGCTGCGTCAGGTCATCATTGACCTCATGGAAACGTTGCGATTCATGCTCGGCCCGCACGAAAGCTTTTACCAAGCGGGCACCCGCAATATTTTCCTGCAGCACCGTATTTAGAACATCCAATTTTTCCTGCACCACTCGAAACAGCGGCTCCATCTTTACGCTGAACCAAACAATGATGGCGGTTGTGATCAGCAGGATCGGGATGATCGTCGCAGCCAGATGAGGATTGGTCAGAAACATGAGAATGATGCTGCCGATCATCAATAGGGGAGCACGGCCACCGATGCGCAGGCTTATTCTCACAAAAAGCTGTACCGCGCTCACATCGCTGGTCAAACGCACCATCAATTTCCCAGTGCTGAAGCGATCCAGATTGCCATACGAAAAGTGCTGTATCTTGACGAAAATCGTTTCGCGCAGGTCGCGCGCCACCTTTTCACCCACCCGAACGGAGAAAATGTTGTTCATGATGGCTGCCACGGTATCCAAAACAGCAACCCCCAGCATGACAGCGGATGTGTGCAGAACCACATCCATACGATTTTGTTTAATGCCATCATCAATGATCGTTCCGATCAGCCGTGGAATTGCCAATTCACACAACACCATCAAGACCAGCATCACGATAGAAAGTAGCGTCAGTTTCCAGTACGGTTTTACGAAGTTATAAATGCGATGAACAATGCTCATGCTTGGATGTAATCCTCGATTCTAGTCAGCAGCAGGATCGAAAGTCTTTTTTAACATTTCCATGGCAGCCTGGATGGTCTTCAATTGCTCTTCATTTAGGGAAGCCATTTTTTCAGCCATCCAGCGGCGGTTCTTCCCATAAACTGCTTCAAGCAATTCGGCGGCGCTTTGCGTGATCTCCAGGTGCACATAGCGCCGGTCATGGGCATCCGTCTGACGGATCACCAACCCTTTTTCCACCAAAATTTGCACGATCTGGCTCACTGCGGGCCGGCTGATCTGCTGTTCCTCAGCCAATTCACCCACCGAACGAACACCGTGCCAGATATGGCGCAAAATATGAAATTGAATGAGGGTCAGGTTAAAATCATGCGTAGCATTGCAACGCACATTCCCCCGCACCCGTCCCCACACCGGCGGAATGGTATCCCAGAACTTTTCGATCGTTTGCCGCAGGAGATCATCATTTGCCATGGCCAATCCTTTAGTTAATTTACTTAATAGTTAATTTACTTAACTATAAGCTTCCATGGAAAAATCGTCAATGATCATGCTTGACCCATTCGGGGAAATAGCCCGAAAGCTGCAAGAAAGATGATTTTCGTGAAACGTGGAAGCTCTTTTTTCGTATGTACGATGAAAGGAATAATAGATTATGGACAAACAAGCTTCTGGCGGCAAAAAATTCGGTTATGTGTTATCCATGCTCATCAACGCTGCCCTCCTGTACGTATTCAACCATCTCTCAAACTGGAATATCCCTTATCTTCTCCCCACCTTCCAGGGATGCCTATGGGCAATTCGATTATCGCTCAGCGCAACCATTTTCGTGAACTTCATCTACATTTTCTTTGATGAAACCTGGTTCCATCATCTCATGCAGGCCATTTTGAATTGTTTTAGCTGGCTCTCCATTTATTTTCTGTACAGCATTTTCCCGTTTGCATTTCCAGCGGCTTTGTGGGGTCAGATCGTCAAAATTGCATTCATCTTCCTGCTGGTGGTCATCCCCATCGGAACCCTGGTGGAATTAATCCAGTTCCTGCGCAAAGTAAACCACAAGTGAGAAAAAGCAAACCTGACAGAAAAGCGGGTGCGAGGATTTCGTATCCGCTTTTCATTTAAATGTTAAGAATCAATAATCTTTTTCCTAAATCATTTTTAAAAGAGGATATGTTTCACCAAATCCGATATATGATTAATGAATCATAGGATTCATGCTGAGATATGAAAAAGGAGAAAACTGGGATGGAAGACAAAACAAAGAAAAAAGCAATATGGGCATGGACCATGTATGATTGGGGCAATTCCGCCTTTGCCACCACCATCATGGCAGCCGTCTTGCCGGTTTATTATTCCTCGGTGGCCGGCTCAACGCTGGCGCCGAACGTCGCCACTGCACGCTGGGGATTCACCACCTCGTTCTCCGCATTGCTGGTGGCCGTGCTGGCACCCATCCTTGGATCGGTAGCGGATTTCAAGGGGAACAAGAAAAAATTCCTGGGTTTTTTCATGGGGATTGGAGTGACCGCCACGGCTTTCCTGTATTTCGTAAAAACCGGCGACTGGCTGCTCGCATCGATCTTATATATCTTCGGGAACATGGGTTTTTCGGGTTCGCTGGTTTTTTACGACGCACTGCTGCCGCATGTGGCCTCTGAAGATGAAATCGACCAGGTTTCATCCAAAGGTTTTGCCATGGGGTATATCGGCGGTGGTTTGCTGCTGGCCATCAATGTGGTCATGATCATGTTCGGTGAAAAGATCTTCCCCGGAATTGATCCCACCCTCATGTCACGTCTGTCTTTCGTGAGCGTTGCCATCTGGTGGCTGGTATTTTCTCTGCCGTTATTCCGCCACATCAAAGAACCCACCCGGCGTATCGAGAAAGACGAAGAGGGGCTGAACCCGATCAAGGTCAGTCTCCAGCGGCTCGGAAAAACTTTCAAAGAGATCCGGAATTATCGCGATCTGTTCACCTTCCTGGTCGCTTTCTTTTTGTATGCCAATGGCATCGGCACCATCATCACCATGTCCACCATTTATGGCAAGGAGATTGGCATTGGAACCACCACCCTCATCGGTACCTTATTGATGGTACAGTTCGTAGCCGCACCCTTTGCAATCGCTTTCGGCGCACTGGCCAAGAAGATCGGCACGAAGAAATCCATTTACCTGAGTTTGGTGATCTATACCCTCATCGCCATTGGCGGGTACTTCTTGAGCGAGGCCTGGCATTTCTGGGCGCTCGGTTTTGCGGTCGCCATGGTTCAAGGCGGCAGCCAGGCGCTCAGCCGTTCTTTGATCGGCCGCATGATGCCCAAGAGCAAAAGTGCAGAATTCTATGGATTCTTCAGCGTTTTTGAAAAATTCTCCTCCATCGCCGGACCATTCCTTTTTGGCCTGGTTTCCACGCTGATGGGCGAGAGCCGCCTGAGCATTGTTTCATTGATCATTTTCTTCATTCTTGGAATGATCGTTCTGTCAAAAGTGAATGTGGAACGCGGCATTCAGACCGCAAAAGAAGAAGACGAACGCATGATCACGGTTTCATAAGAAAAAGAGGGTTCGTTTGCAAGACGAACCCTCTTTTGTTTTAAAGAAGCTGATATAGCTCGATCAACACTCCCCCGCTGCTTTTCGGATGGACGAAAGCCATCTTGCGCCCTTCCATGACCACCGCAGTCTCATTGATCAAACGCACGTCCCTGGCTTTCAGTTCCTCCAGCGCCTGGTCGATATCCTCCACTTCCAGGCAAAGATGGTGAATGCCCGGTCCCCTGGTTTGAATGAAACGCGCCGTACCACTTTCGGCATCGGTAGGTTCCACCAATTCCACTTCACTGTCACCGCAGGGGAAGAAGGCCACTTTTGCATGCTGGCTTTCCACCTCTTCGATGTGGTCCAGTTTCAAACCCAAAATCGATTCCCAAAACACCTTCGCCTGGCTGATATCTTCTACCGCCACGGCCACATGATTGATCTTTGTTACCTTCATCTCTTTACCCTTTATTTCAAATTCATGCCCAGACCGGGGGCTGATATTCACCCCAAACCTGGCGCAATACACCACAGATCTCACCCAGGGTGATGTTCTGCTCGACACAATGGACCATCAGCGGCAGCAGGTTTTCATCCGACCTGGCCGCATTCTCCAAAGTTTGCAGCAGTTCATGAACACGTGAACCGTCCCGTTTTTCCTTGAACTCTTTCAGGCGTCTGATCTGCCCCAGTTCCACCGCCGGATCCACTTTCAGCGGTTCGATATCCACCGTTTCATCGATCTGATAATCGTTCACGCCCACCAGAGTTTGATCGTGATTTTCGATGCTCTTCTGGTAGGCATAGGCCGAATCCTGGATCTCGCGCTGGATGAAGCCATTTTCGATGGCAGCCAATGCGCCGCCCATGTGATCGATATGATCGATATAGTGGCGGGCGCGCGATTCAATCTCATTGGTCAAATACTCGACCAGGTAGGAACCTGCCAGCGGATCCACCGAATCCGCCACGCCCGATTCATGCGCAATGATCTGCTGGGTGCGCAACGCAATACGCACCGATTTCTCCGTGGGCAGCCATAACGCCTCATCCATGGAATTGGTATGCAAGGATTGTGTGCCCCCCAGAACGGCCGCCAGCGCCTGAATGGTAGTGCGCACAATATTGTTCTCCGGCTGTTGGGCGGTCAGCGTGGAACCGCCGGTTTGTGTATGAAAACGCAGCCGCATGCTGTTGGAATTCTGCGAACCAAAGCGCTCTTTCATGATCACCGCCCACAAACGCCGGGCAGCGCGAAACTTGGCAATCTCCTCCAGAAAATCGTTATGGCAGGCAAAGAAAAAGGAAAGCTGCGGTGCAAAATCATCCACCTGCAAGCCGGCCTTGATGGCCGTTTCCACATACGCAATGGCATTCGCCAGCGTAAAGGCCACTTCCTGCACCGCGGTGGAACCCGCTTCACGAATATGGTAACCGGAAATGCTGATGGTATTCCAGCGCGGGATGCTTTGCTGGCAGTATTGGAAGGTATCGGTGATCAGGCGCATGGAGGGCTTGGGTGGGAAAATGTATGTGCCGCGCGCCACATATTCTTTCAGGATGTCATTCTGGATGGTGCCGCGCAGCTTTTCGGGTTCCACGCCCTGCTTCTTCGCCACCGCCACATACATGGCCAGCAGCACGGACGCCGGGGCATTGATGGTCATGCTGGTGGATACTTTATCCAAGGGGATCTCGTGGAACAACAGCGCCATATCCTCCAAAGAAGAAACGGCCACCCCCACCTTGCCCACTTCTCCGGCTGCGATCGACTCATCGCTGTCATATCCGATCTGGGTGGGCAGGTCAAACGCCACGGAAAGCCCGGTCTGCCCTTGCTGCAGCAAATAACGATAGCGCTCGTTCGATTCCTGCGCTGTCGCATATCCGGCATACTGGCGCATCGTCCAGAATTTCCCGCGATACATGGAGGGCTGAACACCGCGCGTAAAGGGATATTCTCCCGGAAATCCCAGCGCCTGCATATACGCCTCCTCTCCCACAGCCGCATCACCCGCTGTAGCCACAGGGGGAACAGGAATTCCCGAAGGTGTTAAAAATTCCTTGCGGCGTTCCGGATACTTTCCAACAACCGGCCGGTAGGTTTCGGCCTCCCAGCGTTCTCTTTCATCATTCATTTTGTTCATAGCATCCCATCACACATTTTCGGTCAGTATAACCAGTCCTGCAAGCCATGCAAAGTGATGAATCCAACACAAATTACAGAAAAACAACCATTTCCCTAGATCTTTTTCAGCAAAAAGATGGCAGCTTCATTGCCCTGCAAAAGGTACTTTCCATCCATCAGCCTGGTTTCCGTCAGCGGATGGCTTGAGAGCAACAATTCGCAACCATCCGCACACAGGGCATTCAAATCGATTTGCTTCCGCCGGCTGCCAAAGTTCAGAGCGACCATGATCTGCTCGTCCGCCGTACAGCGGAAATATACGAGAGTGTTCGCGGGATATTTCGTGCCCACCTCAAAATCACCCCGCATCAAGGCAATATGCTCTTTTCTGATCCTTAACATCTTTTTATAGAGGGAAAGGAGCGACCGGTCATCCTTTTCCTGCGCCTGCACATTGCGTACTCCATAATCGGGGTTGACCGGCAGCCAGGGCCTGGCGGTACTGAAGCCCGCATTAAGGGAATCATCCCACTGCATGGGGGCACGGCATCCATCGCGGCCCTTATATAGCGGCCAGTAATGATGCCCCACCGGATCGAGGATCTCGCTTTTCTTCAGTTTTATATCCCGCAACCCAATCTCTTCCCCATCGTAAAGGAAGGGTGTTCCACGCAGCGTTAAAAGCATCACCAGAGCAACCTTCAGCCGATCGTCGTTCTCTCCCCGCCCATAACGCGAAGCAGAACGGATCACATCGTGATTATTCAAGACATAGTTGGGCCAGCATTTACCAGCAGTCGCTTTTTCCCATCTTTTAATGATCTTGAGGAAGCTTTTGGCTCTCCATCTGCACTCAAGAAATTCAAAGGAAAAAGCAGCGTGCAAAAGATCATCTCCACAATACTGCGCTGCTTTTTCGATGGTGGGAAGATATGTTTCCCCAACCGCATATCGTTGCGGGTAGCGGTCAAGCAGTGCACGAATTTCTTTCAGCAGCGGAAACATCTCGGGGCGGTCGGTATCGTAGATATGCTCCAGCCGGTCATAAGGACGAATTCCGAACCATTTTTTCGGATTATCGGTAAAATTCGCATCCTTGAAGTAAGCAGAAAAAACATCCAACCGGAAACCGTCCACGCCTTTATCCAGCCAGAACTTGAAAACATTCAGCATTTCTTTGCGCACGGCCGGGTTGCGCCAATTCAAATCGGGCTGTTCCTTGAAATAATGGTGAAAATAATACTGGCCTGTCTGAGGATCCAATTGCCAGCAGGAACCGCCCACAATCGCGAGCCAGTTGTTGGGAAAAGACCCATCCTGCTTGGGATCCTTCCAGATGTAGTAATCGCGGTATGGATTGTCTTTCGACTTCCTGGATTCCTGGAACCAGGGATGCTGGTCGGAAGTGTGGTTCAATACCAGGTCCAGGATAAGACGAAGGTTGCGTTTATGTGCCTGATCGAGCAGCTCCTCAAAATCTTGCATATTCCCGAATTTCGGGTCGATCGCGCAGTAATCGCTGACGTCATATCCGAAATCCACATCAGGGGAAGGATAAATGGGAGACAGCCAGATCGCATCGACACCCAAACTCTGCACATAATCCAGTTGATGAATGATACCGGGCAGATCCCCGATCCCATCCGCGTTGGAATCCATGAACGAACGGGGGTAAATTTGATAGATCACACCGTCGCGCCACCACAAGAAGTTGTCCATTTTACCCTCTGGTTTTTTCTTGATTATAAATCAGGCGGCAATTTTCTTCGAAAAAAACCCATCAATTGCTTGACCTGTGGAAAATCAAATGTTAAAATACACCTCTCTGCCCCCATCGTCTAGAGGCCTAGGACACAGCCCCTTCAAGGCTAAAACTGGAGTTCGAATCTCCATGGGGGCACCAAATAAGAAAGCCCAAATTGGGCTTTCTTTATTTAACAGAATCCATCCCTCACTCCAATTTGTACACACTCATCTGATAAAATGAATGCATAGCAAAGGGGACTAAATGAAGAATTATTCGGTCACCGAGCAAATCGCAATTTTCATGGACGGCACCGAGTATGGGGATGAAAACCTGAAGAACTCCATGCAATTTGAATTGGAAAAGAGACTGCGCCAACGGGAAAAGGAGGGACAACCTTTACGTGTCTACTGCGGTTATGATGTAACCGGTCCTGATCTTCACTTGGGTCATACCGTCACCATGCGAAAACTGCGCAAATTCCAAGATCTTGGGCACGAGGTTGTCTTTGTCATTGGAACTTTTACATCCCTGATCGGAGATCCAAGCGATCGCGAGACCGCCAGAAAACCGCGCAGTATGGAAATGATCCTAAAAGAATCCAAACTCTATGCAGAACAAGCCTTCAAGATCCTGGACCGGCAAAAAACAAAACTTCGCTTCAACCATGAATGGTTGAACAGATTGAGTTTGATGGATTTCGTCAATCTGGCATCCCAATTTACGCTGCAGCAATTGCTCACCCGTGAGAACTTTAGAAAAAGGATGGAAAAAGAGGATACGATCCGTTTTCAAGAAATCCTCTATCCACTGGCGCAGGCCTATGATGCGGTAGAATTACGCGCGGACGTGCAACTGGGAGCCACCGAACAACTCTTCAACCTCATGACCGGTCGCAAGTTGCAGGAATTCTTTGGCATGGAACCGCAGATCTGCCTTACCTTTCCCATTCTGGTCGGAATCGACGGTGAAAAAAGGATGTCAAAAAGCGCCGGCAATTACATCGGCATCTGCGAGAGCCCCCTGGAAAAATATCAAAAGCTCATGCAACTGCCTGCCGGAGCCATCCCATCCTATATTCGCTTGTTGACGCGGTGGTCGCTGAGGGAAAAGGAAGAAATGATCCATGCGCTGCAAAATGCGGCAGGGAACGATCGGGAAATCCTGAAAAGCGTGGCGCTGGAAATCATCGCGGGCATTGATGGAGAGCAGGCAGCACATGCAATTCCCAATGATCTCACCGATCCGTCGAAAAGTTAGGTTAAAATCAACCTCTACCTTACACACAGAGGGTGCCATGCAAAAAGAGATGCTGAACCAGAAAGCGCAGGAGTATCTTCAATTCTTGTGCAACCAGCTACCCACCCGGCGGGTCGGATCGGGCGGCAACCAACAAGCCACAGCCTACATTGCCGATCAGTTTCGATCGCTGGGTCTTCGAACAGACCTGCAGAAATTTTTCTGCATTGACTGGGAAAATAACGGGGCAAGCTTAACGATCAACGGATCCGACTTTTCGATCCAGACCAGCCCCTACAGTCTGGCTTGTGCCGTCACCGCTCCACTGGTATGTGCCTCCACCCTTGCCGAATTGGAGAAGGCGGACAGCAAGGAGAAAATCCTGCTTTTGCAGGGAGAACTCTGCGTTGAGCAATTGATGCCGAAAAATTTCACCTTTTACAATCCGGAACCGCACAAACAGCTCATTGCATTATTAGAGAAGAAACAACCGGCAGCCATCCTGACCGCCACCGGACGCAACCCGGAACTGGCAGGTGGAATGTATCCGTTCCCGCTGATCGAGGATGGGGATTTTGGCATTCCCAATGCTTATCTAAAAGATGTGGACGGGGAGAAACTGGCAAACTTTACCGGCAGCCAGGCAGCCCTGACCATTCGTTCAAGACGCATTCCCTCTTGTGGTGAAAATGTGATCGGGCTAGCAGGGGATCCGGCCGGGAAGCACATCGTGATCAGCGCGCATGTGGATGCTAAAAATGACACACCCGGAGCGCTCGACAACGGCAGCGGGGTGGCAATCCTGCTTCTCCTGGCTGAAATCCTCCGTGACTATCACGGTCCATCCCTGATCGAACTGGTGGTGCTCAACGGCGAGGATCATTACAGCGCTCAGGGTGAAAAAGAGTATTTGCGTTCAAAGAATGGAAAATTCGAGCATATCCTTCTTAACATCAATATCGATGCCGCTGGATACAAAGATGGGAGGAGCGCCTACTCGTTCTATAACTGTCCGGATTCCATTCGGCAGGCAGTTCATTCTTCGCTCCCCAACGATCGCGATTTTCTGGAAGGTGATGCCTGGTACCAGAGTGATCATTCCATTTTCCTGCAGGTTGGCGTGCCGGCCATCGCCATCACTTCAGAAAAATTCATGTACCTAACTTCATTCGTTACCCACACGGCGGAAGACACTGTGGATATGGTGGATATCGATAAGGTCGTTGAAACTTCGTGCTTCATAGGAAAAATCCTGCACAATTTGAACCCGCAGCCAGCCAATATCACTTTCTAACTGCAAAAGGAAAGCGGAAAAATCACCTCAAGATCTGGAATGTGCTGAAGGCCTGAGAAAATTCAGGCATGTGAGCAGGAAAATCGGCAACATCCGTCCCGAAGGTCACCGCGTACACGTCCACTCCCTCTTTGATCAAATACTGCACCATGCGGATGGTCTTTCCCTGGGCAGTGATGGTTACATACACTTCGTAACAATCAAGCTCTCCATAGGTACAGGTTCCGGATTCAATATCGGTTCCGCCGATCTGCTCATAATAATCGGTCAAGGAAGGAACCTGGCTTTCCAGAGTCACATCGGAAGAAATTTGCAGCGTGGTGACGTTAAAATTAGTGAGCGAACCGCTTGAAGCGGGTTGTGTATCATAACCGAAGAGCAGGTACATATCCGGATTCTCCTCGATCACCTGGGCAGCTTGCTCAAAATTGCCGCCCATATCTTTCAGCGTTTGCAGAATCAACGTCATATCTTCTTCGCTACCGCCGATATAGGTATCCGGCACCGTGATCGCAACACCATTCCCTGCGATCACAATGACGGAAGCTGGAGTGCTGGTAGGCGGAATGGGGGTTGGAGTGGGTTGCGGTGCGGGAGAACAGGCGGTCAAAAAGGCACCCATTAAAAGAACAAGCATAAAATGTTTCATCATCAACCTCCTCTGGCTAATCCTCTGACTCCATTATACAAGAGCTGACCTGACGGTCAGCTCTTGTCGTTCATTCCAGGATGGCAGTCTTCGCCTCGATGGCTGCTTGGTGCAACAAAGAGCAGTCCCCTCCTTTTTCCCCGGCCAATCGTTTTTGTTTTCATTAGGAAATGAATATAAACAACCACGCTTTCGCTATGTAAAAATACAGAACTTCTTTAATGATTTCAACCCAATTTCGCGTGATGGCAGGCAACAAAATGCCCCGGCTCCAATTCCTTTAATTTCGGTTCAGTCAGTGAGCACTCCGCACTCGCAATCAGGCAGCGCGGATGAAAACGGCAGCCAGAGGGGGGATCGATCGGGTTAGGGATTTCACCTTCGGGCATGGGTTCGGTTCGCCGTTTGCGGGGATTAGGAACTGGAACAGCTGCCAGAAGTGCTTTCGTATACGGATGGAGCGGTTTTTGATAAACCTCCTGCACGGTAGCCACCTCGGCTAATTTTCCTAAATATAAAATCCCAATTCGGTCGCAAATATACTTGGCAGTTGCCAGATCATGCGTGATGAACAAATATGTCAGATTGAATTCCTTCTTCAATTGCACCATTAGGTCCAGCAATAAGGCACGTACGCTCACATCCGCCATCGCTACCGGTTCATCTGCCAGCACCAAATCAGGGCGGGTTATCAAGGCACGCGCAATGACCACTCTTTGTCGCTGCCCACCCGATATTTGATGCGGGTATTTGTTGAAATAATAATTGGCAGGGGTCAATCCAACTTTTTCAAAGATGGATACAACCATGTCGCGATGCTGATCGGCTATTTCGGGATAGTGAATGAGCAATCCCTGCATCACGGATGTCCCTAACGTCATGCGTGGATTGAGGGAGGCCATTGGATCCTGGAAGATGACCTGCATTTTTTGGCGCAGTTTTCGCAATTCTTCCTTTTTTAAAGCAGAGAGATCCATTCCATTAAAAATTACTTTCCCTTCGGTTAACGGTTCGAGGCCGATCGACAATCGGCCAATTGTGGTTTTTCCGCTCCCGCTTTCTCCGGCTAATCCAAACGCCTCTCCTCTTTTTACGTTAATCGATACATCGTCTACTGCGCGGACATAATCAATCCGCCCGGCAAAGATTTGATCGAGCAAGGTCTTTTGAACCGGAAAATATTTTTTCACATTATGCAATTCAAGGATGAAATCATCGCTCTCTTTGCGGGTTTCCATTGCATTCATCATATGATCCACTTTTCTTTAACTAGACTGTTCCTGATACAACCAGCAATGCACAGACCAGCCCTCTTCGATTTCCACCAATAAAGGTTCCCGTTGTGAACAGATGGGCATAGCATGCGGGCAGCGGGGGTGAAACCGACATCCCAAGGGTGGATGTGTAAGGTTGGGCGGTTCGCCTGGCATTTTATATAAATGTTCATTTGTATCAAAACGAATATTCGGGACAGAAGCCAACAAGCCCTGGGTATAAGGGTGTTTTGGTTCTTCGAAAATCTTATAGATATCGCCGATCTCAACCAGATGCCCGGCATACATCACTGCAATGCGATCAGCCATTTCTGCGACAAGGGCGATATTGTGGGTGATCAGCAGTAAACTCACCCCGAATTCATCTCTAATTTCTCGCAATTGGTCAGCCAGTTTTGCTTCTACAATCACGTCCAGAGAAGTCGTTGCCTCATCTGCTATGATCAAATCAGCATTCAGGATCAAACCAATCCCGGTCATCACGCGTTGCCGCATTCCTCCAGATAACTGATGTGGATAGCTGTATAACCGCTCTATTCCAATACCCAATCTTTCGATCATGACCTTCGAACGTTGCAGGGCGGAATCCTCTTTCGTTTGAGGTTCGTGCACCTGGATCGTTTCAATCAGATGTTCATCGACTCGTTGAACCGGGTTCAGAGAGGTCATGGGGTCTTGGAAGATCATGCTGACATGTCTGCCACGAAAATCGCGCAAATGGTTATAGTCATACTCCATGATATTCTCACCACGGAAAACAATTTTCCCATTGGATATCTCTCCGGGTGGATCGATCATACGCAGCAGGGCTTTTCCAAGCGTACTTTTTCCACAACCACTTTCACCGACCAATCCAAGGATTTCACCCTTGTAAATATTGAAATTCACATGATCCACGGCGCTCACCGAACCTATGCGAGTCGGATAGGTCACGGATAAATCCTTGATCTCTGCTAAAATTTCTTTTTCCATTTATAACTCCGATAAGCGTGGATTAAGGATCTCCGAAAGACTTTCACCCAGCATACTGAACGCCAGGGTGACCAAACTGACCATGCCACCGGGGAAGGTGATCAACCACCAGGCACTGCGCAGATAATCTTGCCCACGTGCCAGATCGATGCCCCAATCCGGTGTATCTGGAGGGAGTCCCAACCCGATAAAACTCAAGCCCGCTTCAGTCAGAATCGCATCGGCAACATTTACAGAAAAAATAATCACAACCGATGGCAACACATTGGGAAATATATATTTGGTCAAAATGGTCATCATGTTTGTTCCAAGACTGCGAGCCGCTTCTACATACAACTCATTCTTCACGGTCAAGGTCTGACCACGAACCACGCGAAAATAGGTTGGCACATAAATTACAGCGATAGCCACAATAATATTTCCCATGCCAGCACCAAGCACAGAGGCGATGGCAATAGCCAGGATCAAACCCGGGAATGCATACAAACTATCCATGATCATCGTTAAAAAACGATCGATCTTGCCACCGATAAATCCACTGAAAAGGCCCAGTGGCACACCAATCACAAACGAGATAAGCGCCGAACTGAGACCGACGATCAGTGCAATCCTGGTACCCCAAATGATACGACTGAGAATATCTTGTCCAAGCTGGTTGGTTCCCAAAATAAATGATTCGGCTTTGCTGCTGCGAATTTCCTCCAGAAATTGGATGCCTGGATAATCTGCCAGAAGATCACCCAGTTCCGATTCGGCCACGATGAATCCATCAATCTCTCCCGCTTGCAGAGCGTCCAGCCCTTGCTGGGCAGTTTCATATCGATATCCTCTAGGTTGATACATTAATCCAGCACCCTCTTGCTGGGATTGGGCATTTAAAATATCCAGACTGTCGCGAAATGCTTGTGTCGCCTGGCTGCCCATAATGTATCCGATTTTGTTCGAGGCGCCCGCAATATCCTGAAACGAACCCACGTTATCGGCAATATTGGTCAACAACATGAATCCCGGGGTTTTTTCACCAGGTTTCAATAATGACGGACCCACTTCTTCTCGCGGGTCATAGGGAGCAAACCATTGCGGAAAGATGCCAACCAGGATAATAAATATCAAAAGAATGGCGCTGATCAGAACAAACCACCAATCGCCTTTATACCATTTCCTGGCCAGGAACAGCCGTCTTACAAATCCCACTTTGTCCAGTTCAAGCTGCCATTCCGGTACCGAATCATTTTGCTTTTCTTTTTGACTATTCATTTCCAAATCCTAATTTTCTATTTTGAAATCAGTAACGAATTCTCGGATCCACGAGTGCATATAAAATATCCATCACCAATGAAATGATTGCCACAAAAAAAGCAAAAACACCAATGGTGGATTGAACGGCAGTGTAATCGCGAAGGGCGATCCGATCGACCAGATAGCGCCCCATTCCCGGCCATGAAAATGTCGTTTCGGTTAAAACTGCACCGGCAATCAATAATGCCATCTGCAAACCGATCATGGTTAATATGGGAATGAATGTGTTGCGTAAAGAATGCTTGTAAATCAACTGTGTTTCGGAAATGCCGCGTGCCCTACCAGCCGTAATAAAATCTGACTTGATCATCTCGATCATATTCACGCGGGTTAACCGGATGAAAACACCCGTGAGGGATAATCCTAAAGTGAGAGATGGCAAGATCAAATGAAGCAAGGTTGACTTTAGCGCTGCCCAATTCTGAGACAGGATTGAATCAATGATATAAAAATTTGTTTTTGACTCAAAGGTTGTCAATAAAATCGGATCCATTCTTCCCGAAAGTGGCAATAGATTCAGACGTACTCCAAAAATTATTTGAAAAATAAGTCCTAAAAAGAATATTGGAATGGAATAAATAAATATACTGAACAAACGGATCCCGTAATCGACCGGTTTTTTCCTATTTTTCGCTGAGAATGCACCCAAACCAATACCCAGCGCAACCGCGATAAGCATTGCGGGAATGCTAAGTTCCAATGTTGCCGGAAGTTTTTCCCCTAATTCCTCACGGATCGGTCTTTCGCCCCTGGTCAACGCATTTCCGAAATTGAAAGTGAGCATATCTTTTAAATAATTCCCATATTGAACAAGAATTGGGTCATTCAAACCAAGGCGTTCCCGGAGACGATCTGCCTGTTCTTCGCTAACCCGCGGTCCAAGCTGCGAACGAATTGGATCGCCCGGCAGCACTCGCATGATGAAAAAAACGAGTGTAATCATGATGAGGACCATGGGGATGGTCAAAAGGATGCGGGTGACCAGAAATTTTTTCAATGATGACGACATTCTACTAACTCCGATTCAAGAAGACGTGAAACAGTTATTTCCTACCAGAATTTGAAAAGGGTAAATTTTGGTGAGGGCATTTCTACCCTCACCAATTCAATTCAGAGAGTATTTCTACTCAGCAGTATCCAGTACATAGGTGTGATTGAAAACCATGTACCGAAGCGAAGGTGCATCTACCTTCATTACCGTCAAACCTTCAATGCTCGAAAGACGTGTGGATTCAACCGGACCTAGAGTGCGCCAAGCGATGTCAATTTCGCCTTTTTCGACAGCATTGCCCAGGGTGGTGGGATCTGCGAAATACTTGATGATGACATTCTTGATCTTTGGAGCATCTTCTCCAGTGTAGTAAGGATTGGCTTCCAAAACGAGCTGTTCACCAGGTACATTCGACACCATCCGATAGGCGCCGATCCCATCTAATGTTTCCGGATAGGCATTGATCGCATCCATCGTGAACGTATTGGGATTGACCGGAACAAATGGTGCAGTAGCCGCAAGTGCATTGAAGAAGCCGATCGGACTGTTCAGATGATAGACAACGGTTAAATCATCCGGTGCTTCGACGCTTTGTACATAAACCTGAACCAAGCCCGAAACCTGACCTTCCAACGCGTTCAAACGTTCCCATGAATATACATAATCTTGGGCAGTGAGAGGAGTTCCATCTGCGAACTTCAATCCTTCTTTGAGTGTGAAGGTATACGTTAATCCACCATCACTGATCACAGGGAAATCTGCTGCCGCACCAGGGACAAGTTCAGTCGTTCCGGGTGTATAGCTCATTAAAGCGGTTCCTGTGTTTTTAATGATTTCCCAGTCATGGGTTGCATAAGCATCATTGGCATCCAGACTGTTTACCTCATCCGTAGTTCCAATGATGATGGTATCAGGGCTGCCCGAAGCCGGGACAGCTTCATCGGTGAAGCTCAGAACGTTGTAATTGAACTCGAATGATCCACCGATCGCGACCCCTTCAATTCCTTTCCGGAACGTAATGAATTCAGGTTCCCAGAATAAAGGAATGGTCGGAACATCTTCGGCATACAATTCACCGATTTGTTGATACAAATCTTCACGATCTGCAGGATCGGTAGCGGTAGCAGCCGAAGTCAACAGTGCATCCATTTCAGGATTGCAGTAGTTCACACCATTATCAGGTGACTGCAAGCAAGAAGCAAACGGGGTCAACCAGTTGTCAGGATCCGTGAAATCCGGGAACCAACCCAACATAAAGAAGGGCGCTTCACCGGCTACGAAACCATCAACATATTCTGCCCAGTTTTCGGATTTTAAATTAACTACAATCATTCCGGTTTCTTCAAGCTGTTCCTTAATAACCTGCATTACATCAGCTGTCGTGGTTCCATAATGTTCTGGCGGATACCAGAGATCGAATACAAAGGGATTCTCTTCCGAATAACCGGCGTCTTGAAGCAACTGTTTAGAAAGCTCCAAATCCCGCGTGCCATATTTATCGAGAAATGGTTCCGTTGCATACGGATAGCTTGGGGGAACCATTCCATAGGCAGGTGTATTACGACCTTCAAATACACGATCAACAATAACCTCCCGGTCGATCGCGGCTGCAATGGCCTGTCGTAATTCTTTCGTCCACAAAGGACCAGCTGAAGTCTCTGCGGTTGTTTCTTCCGAAGTTCCTTCAGTAGATGGCGCTGCTTCTGTGGGGGTTTCAGTAGTGGCTGCAGGAGCACATGCCACTGCAAGCAAAGCTACCAGTAAAAGCAGTGCCATCATTTTTAATGTTTTTGGTACACTCATTCTTTCTCCTTCCTTTTTTTCATTCAATTTTGTTGGTCAACAGTTTCTATCAATACTTTGGCAAAACACCTCCTCTGTCAAAATTTAAACGTTAATTTTATCATATTTAATGATGACATTTATCCATTATGATTTCCTTTATTTATTATGCAATTGGACAGCAGACGGAATTTGGAATACGCCTACTGTTAAATTCACATTTCTTTCTCTTAAAACTAGAAGGGTTTGAGTACTCCTCAAACCCTTCTTCTCTATTCAGTGATAAGCGGTTCTGTTTCACCCTGCGCCGACTGCTCTGCTAACCGTTTCTTATACCCATTTTGCTTCTCCTCGAACTTCTTTCCGGCTTTAAAATGCAGCAGTAAAAATCCAGCCACATCCAGCAGGCCAATGCCACCGGCCACGAACCACAGAATGCGCGGATCGAAATTATCCATGATGAACCCCGCCCCCAATGGGCCGATGGAGACCGGTATGATCCATGCCAGGGCATTGACCGCCATATAGCGGCCGCGCATATCTTCGGGTGCGAAATGCGCCACCAACGACTGCGCCACCGGTGCAATGATCATTTCTCCGACGGTGATGATCACCATGGCTACCAGGAACATGCCGTACGAGTTAACGTAACCGTACATGCTGAACCCGATGACATACAAAATATTGCCCAAGGCCATGGTCAGCATCGGTTTCCAAGCGGAGACCAGTCGCGAGAAGAAGACCTGCAGCACCACCACCATGACGGCATTCAAACTGAGGATATAGCCCCATTGGGTGGTATTGATCCCGCGATAATTGACCAGGAACACGGAAAGCGTGCTGTTCATATTGAAATACATCAAGGTCTCCAGAATACCCACCACCACAAAGGCGATAAACAATTTATCCTTGAAGACCTTGCGGTAACCCCGGAAGGTTTCCTTCAGGCTTTCCTCTGGCTGGTGTTCCGCAACCTGCGGTTTTGATTCTGGTAGGAACAGCAGCACAAATCCTGCGGCCGCCAGACTAATGAAGAAGTCAATGATGAACAGCAGCGAGAAGGATTTTGCCGCCACCAAACCACCGATGGCAGGTCCAATGGTCACAGCCAGGTTAAAAACTATGCGCATTACACCATAGGCATCCGTGCGGATATTCTCCGGCACAAGGTCAGCGATCATGGCCTGCCTGGCCGGACCAGCAATATCTTCAAAAATACCGATCACGCCGATCACGATATAGAACAGAACGATATCCTTGATAAAGACCATGGCAAGTGCGCTGGTCGCACTGGCAATAAGTCCGAAGATGATGCTCTTCTTGCGGCCAAATTTATCGGTGATCGCTCCACCAAGTGTGTTGCCGAGCAGCCCCGACCCCAATCCCCAGACCAGAAACATGGTACCGACTTCCGTCATACCCACATTGAACTTCCGGGTCATATACAGAGTCAGAAATGGGAAGATCAGCGCTCCCCCCACGCTATCAATAAAAGATGCTGCAACCAGGATCCAAAAATTCCTGTTGAATTTTTGGTATGTATTGCGAATGTTTGTGAACAATGCTATTCTCCTTGTCTTATAAATCCAAAAATGCCCAGCCCTAATCGGCCATACTTTCCTGCAAATAATCTGTGCACATGATCCTTCCTTCCACCTCTCCTTCTGCTTGAAGCGAGCTCCAAATCAAGAGACATCAAAGATAAGGCCCCATCCTGGTGGCGAAACGTGCAGGGGAAAATAAAAACCACAGGATAGGATCACACCTGTGGCTGTGTCATTTTTTATCGAAACGGGAATTTCTCAGGAATACAACACAGGAGGTGTGTCTTCAACATCGCGTTTAAGCTCATAGTCGCTCATAAATTGTTCTCAACCTCCTGTTTTAGTTTATACGTAACTAAATTCTAGCCAGAATTTAGTTGGCTGTCAAGTAACCTGTTCCTCTCCACGGTGAAAATTGGACAGTTGTACAAGCAATCAGGCCCGGATATTGAAAAAAAAGAGAATTTAGTGATATGCTTGAGCAACTTAATTTTCTCTTTCCCAGAAAGACGATATCATGCTCAAGATCGACACCGTAAAAACCCGCAACGCCATTAAGACGCACCCTCTCTGGCAAACCGCAATCCTGGCCTCAACGCACCTGCTGAACGATTTCTATACAAACTTCCTTTCACCCGTTCTGCCGATCTTGATCACCAACTTTGGATTGACCAAATTCGAGGCAGGCACATTGAATGCTTTCTTGCAATGGCCTTCCGTCATCCAACCTTTCGTCGGACGATGGGCCGATAAGACCAATCTGCAAAAATATATCTTCATCCTGCCGTTGATAACCGGTATATTCATCAGTCTGATCGGCGTGGCACCCAACACCACGCTCATCGCCATCATGCTGTTCATTGGGGGGTTAAGCTCTGCCACCTTTCATGCCGTTGCCTCACCGGTAGCCGGAAAAGTATCCGGAAAGCATACCGGCAAGGGACTGAGCTTGTGGATGGTCGGCGGAGAAGTGGGCTGGATGTTGAGCCCCATTCTGATCATTGCATTTATCAATACTTTCTCGTTCAAGAAAATCCCCTACCTGATCATCCCCACCGCCCTCATCACTGCGTTGCTCTATTTCCGTTTGAAGAAGATCGACGGCGTCCGCAACCACGTCAAGATCACCAACGGCTCAGCGAGCGCATCACTGAAAGCCACGCTTCCCATTCTGGTCCCCATGATCGCCCTCGCCATCACCCGATCCATGATCCAATCCACCACCAGCGTTTACGTGCCCACCTATCTGACTGAAATGGGAGCGAATCTATGGCTGGCCGGCGCCACCCTTTCCCTGACGACCGGCGGCGGAGTGTTGGGAGCGATCGCGGGTGGCATTTATAAAGACAAAGTGGGAGGGAAACCCGTTCTATTCGCATCCATGGTCGGTTCTGTGATCTTCTTCTTTCTATTCCTCTATTCGACGCAGTTCCTGCAGATCGCAGCATTATTTTTTACGGGTTTCTTTTCCGGGTTGTATTTGCCCGTGGCTCTGGCCATGGTTCAGGAATATTCTCCCGAAAATCGTTCTTTTGCGACCGGTATCTACCAGGCCTTCTTATTCACCATTGGGTCCGTGGCCAGCATGACCATCGGTTATCTGTATGACCGGCTGGGCGCCCAGCCAACCTTCACCATTTGTGGAATTGTGGGATTGATCGGGGTCATCTTCGTCCTGTTCATTCCCGGCAAAAAGAAACCGGAAGCCAAAGCGATGCAGGAGGCATAAATGACCAAACTGTTGTATCAACTGGATAGTTACCAAAAGGAATTCGATGCCGAGGTCATTCAACGAAATGACGAACTGCATGCCGTCCAACTGGACAAAACCTGTTTTTACCCGGGTGGGGGCGGCCAGCCCTGGGACACCGGCAAACTGCTGTGCAACGACGCTGAGCTGGGCTTCACCCGCGCGCGCATGGCCAATGGTGAACACTGGCATTGCCTGACTGCCGAACAGCCGCTGCCCGAAACCGGCAGCAGCGTACATGGCATGATCGATTGGGAGAACCGCTACCGCTTAATGCGCACCCACACCGCCATGCATATCCTGTGCGGGGTCATTTTTCGAGATTATGGAGCGCTGGTCACCGGCGGGGATATGCAGCCGTTGGAAGCGCGCATGGATTTCGAATTTGAGTCCATGACCAAAGAGCTGGTGGCGGTGATCGAAGAAGCGGTGAATCGAGAAGTGCAGCTCGGGCATCCCATTCAGGTCAAGATCCTGCCGCGCGCCGAAGCTTTCCAGATCCCCGACCTGATCCGCACCAAGATCAACCTGCTCCCGGAGCATATCAGCGAGATCAGAACGGTGCAGATCGTAGGGTTGGACCTGCAGGCGGACGGAGGAACCCATGTTGCCAACACGCATGAAGTGGGAAAAATCCGCATCGTCGATTACAAGAGCAAGGGCAAGATCAACAAACGCGTCTATGTGAAGATCGAAGACTAAAAGAAATTCCTTTGATCCCTATGATCCATCGAGAAGCTTTTCTCGATGGATCTTTTTATTTTCGAACATTTTCCCGACTGCAGCACGAGATTTTTCCAAAAAAGTTCCTCCCTGCGCCCGAATGCCAATCCGTGAGGGGATGATATAGTGGATCATCCCATGACCAGAGCCTCGCAACCACCCATTCGCGTCCGTCACCTTCCCTCTTCGCCTCGCTGGCGTGAAAAAATCATCTATATCTCCAAACTGACCGAAGAGCTGGAAAATCAAGGCATCCAGGTTGATTATGCCGCGGATAAAAATGGCGATTACCTGACCCGCGATTTATTGAACATCTCCATAAATCGCAGACCCGATATCCTTCATTTCCATTGGACCGCCTATCAATATGAAGGCGGTTCCACTATCAGCACCTTTCTATCTTTGATGAAATTCATGGCAAAAGTAGGCCGGGCAAAGGCAAAAGGGTTCAAGATCGTATGGACCATGCACAACTACCTTCCCCACGAAGGCCACGCCGTTTGGGTCCATTATCTGGAAAGATTTTGGATGGCACACCAGGCGGATGCCATTATTGTGCACGCCAGCCAGGGCCAGGAACTGCTCGCAAAGCGGTTTTTCCGTACAAAAGACGTGGATGTCATCCCTCACGGCAACTATATTCCATTCTTCACCAGAACGCCGCCATTAGCAGCTAAACAATTGTTAGGAATTGAGAATCACAGACCCCTGCTGTTGTATTTCGGATTCATCAGACCTTACAAAGGTGTTCCCGAACTGCTGCGGGCATTCAAAGAGCTGCCTGATCTGAACATGGATGTGCATGTGGTCGGGAATGCCGGAGAAGCCGCAAGCCAGGAAATCAACGCCCTTGCCACACATGATCCACGCATCCATGCCAAATTAAAATATGTGCCTGACGAAGAACTGGCACTCTATCTTTGCGCCGCCGATGCAGTCATCCTGCCCTATCGCGACATCCTGGGGTCCGGTGCACTGATGACCGCCCTTTCCCTGGGTTGCCCGGTCATCGCGCCCTCCATTGGGGCTTTCGCTGAATTGCTGGATGAAAGCTGTGGGTACCTCTATAAACCCGGCACGGAGGGATTGAAGAAAGCGCTCCTGCAAATTCCAAACCTTGACCTTGCGCGCATGTCGGTCCATGCGCTGGAACACGCCAAGCGCTATCCCTGGCAGGGGATGGTACGACAGATCGCAAACATCTACAACAATATCGCCTGTGAGCATGATTTTGATACATGGGTGAACAACATCGATTAGAACCCTTTTGCTTGCCAGACCACGGCCGCATCCCCATTTGGGAGCTTTCCCCGATTACTTTTGACAGCAATTTGTGAAAAAACGGTGAGAGAAGTCATCACCCCGGTCACAGAACACGTCTTTTTTCATTCGAAGGGGGTTATAGTATTCAAAACTTATAAGGGTGACTTATGTTAAAAATCGCTATGGATTCAGCCGGTGATCTATGCGCTGGCTGGCAAAAAAAATATAGTATTGACCTGATCCCGATCAATATCATTCATGATGGAGTTTCTTATCAACAGGGGATCGATATTCATTACGATGATTTCTATGCACTGGTGGAAAAGGACCACAGCATTCCATCCACCTCTCAACCGACCCCCTATCAATTCATCGAATTCTATAAAAAGATCGCCAAACCGGGGGAGAACATTCTTTCGATCCATGTGACCGATAAACTTTCCGGAACGATGAATTCAGCCCGACAAGCAGCGGAGGAATTGAAGGGAACTTATAACATCATCCCCTTTGATTCCGCATCCGGCACCATTTGCATGGGTATGATGTGCAAAGAAGCCCGAGAGATGGATCTATATGGAAAATCCCTGAATGATATTCTTAAAAGACTGGAATCCATTCGCGAAAAAATGGAGCTGATTTTCACGGTGGATACCATGAAATATGCCAAACTAAGCGGCAGAATAAAATCGCTCCAAGCCACGCTGGCTTCCATTCTGGACATTAAACCGATCATCGAACTGGAGGATGGAGCACTTGAAATCAAAGAGAAAGTACGTTCCAGAAAAGCATCCCTGGAAAAGCTGATCGACCGGATGAAACAAAAAGTTGGCGATCAACCCGTGCAAATTGCCGTCATTCACGCG
This sequence comes from Pelolinea sp., assembly GCA_012797975.1. GTDB lineage: Bacteria > Chloroflexota > Anaerolineae > Anaerolineales > Anaerolineaceae > UBA4781. Next base: position 90,142 of record JAAZOD010000010.1, read on the forward strand.
CATGACCCGGTCACCGGGCAAATGGTGATGGAAGAGGCAAAGAAGACCTTCCATTGTACGGAAGTGGCTTTCGCTGAGATTTCCATTTCCCTGGCAGCCCATTTCGGGCCGGGGACCATCGGTCTGGCAGCGTATCCCGACTAATAAAAGAAGGCCAATCCCCAAAATGGATTGGCCTTCTTTTTTATTAATAATCAAGCGACCTCATTCATGTGCTCCCAATGAGATCACCTTCCCGATCCCGCTGATATTTTGCTGAACGACCGCATCTCCATAATATTGCAAACTTCCCACGCCGCTCAGATTGACGTCCAACTCATCAGTGACCCACATTTGGGCACTGCCCGCGCCGGAAATATCGATATTCGCCATCCGGCTTTGCAGGTCGGCCGCTTTATAGCTGCCGGCTCCGCTCAAGGTAATCTCCTGCTGATCAACCACACCAGTCAGGTCAAAATCGCCGGCGCCGCTCAATTCCACATCCAACGAATCAGCCGTCAGCTTATCGATCGCAATTCTTCCGCCACCGCTCACTTCCACCTCCAACCGATCGGTGGTCAGAGAAGCCATGTAGACATCGCCATATCCTGAAACCTCAATGCTGTTCAAATCTTTCACAGTCAACGTATAGGTGATGCCGCTGGTGGGAATTATGTTGATAAAACGTTCGATGCCAATATGGAGGGTCGAACCGGAGACATAGCTTTCAATCTTTCCAATGATGTTATCCTCCGCCTCGATCGTCAGGGATTCCACATCGCCCTGAACGATTTCCAGATCGCCGACCCCCTCCAATGCAATACGGTTGAAGTCAGAAACCTCGCGCTGCTCGCTGACCACTTGCCCGGATCCTTGAATATTGGTATTGCGGATCGGTAAATTGCAGGCAGCCAGCACGGCCGTCAGCAAAATGACCATTCCCAGTTTTAATATCTTGTCCATTTTTTCTCCTTTCATTTAAAAGCCCACATGCAGCCAATCTGTGCCAAAGACAATCCTTACAAAAAAATACACAAAAACGATAAACAATAGCGTGCCGCAACCACAACCACAGCACCCGCCGCTGCGATAGCCAAAATGACGCTGCGACCAATCGTAGATGCGATCAAGGAAAAACAATTTCATCAATCCAGATAAACAGCCAGGTCGTTCCGTGTTCATGATATCCTTTCTGCTATCTTTTACGAAAAAAGAGCCGGCAGGTTTCTATGACACGGAAATAAATTCGCCCGGAAAAACTATCTCAGCTATCCACCTGAGCCGTTCGGAGTTTCTCCGATCCCTTTCAGTACACGCAGCGCCCTGAGCGTCACCCAGGGATTGGGCTGGTTCTTCTCTCCAAAATCGCACCACACTTTTCCGGTATAGGAAAATTCCAGGTTCCAGGCACCCTGCACACTTTGCTTCGCGTGAATGATGTCAATGGCAGGAACAAGGCGTTCATCCTTCCCGTAACCCAGGTTCACCAGCGCCTCCACCAACTGTAAAAGATCCGTGATGTAGAAAATTGGGAACCCGAACTTCCACCAATCGCGGCTGGGTTGAGCAGCGTATCCACAGGGGTATTGGGCAGTAGCCGGATCAACACTGAAGAAAAAGTTCACACCTCGTTCGATGGCTTGCTTCATCAGCGGCGTACGCTTTTCAAGCGGAGTTTTACTGAGCGCCAGCATGACCTTTACCGCGCCCCAGGCGCAGGGTGAACCAGCGTTCGCACCACAACGAAAATCCGGCCCGACCTTTCCGGCGTAATAGCGCAGAGCCGCGTCCTTCGTGCCGGCCGGCGCCACTCCCTCCCCGGTCACACTGCGCGCCATCCAATCAAAGCATTTTTCCAATCGTTCATCCTCAAAACCCAGATCGAGCAACGCTGCGCACATATTCCCCTGCAAGCAATCGATGGTGGAAGACGGAGTGCCGCTGGCGGTGATCTGACCATGTTCGGTGAGCGCTTGAGAAAGATAATATGTGCATGCCAGCCCAATGCGCGCGTCTTCCTGAACATGCGCACCCAATTGCGCCAGTGTGATCAGCGACCAGACGCTGGAAAAATATTTTTTCAGATACCCGGCGCCGGGCGCATCCCAGTAACCTTCCGGCTGTATATGGGAAAGGACCTCCGGGATCTTTCCATTGGCATGCGCTTCCGCACGCGCTTCCAACAGTTCAGGATCACCGGCATCCAGACCCATGAGATCGCGCAGTGCCAGATAACGCACGGCAGCATCGGAATTCTGCAAAAGCCAATCCTGGACATAGGGTGAAACTTGTGCATTCCAAAATTCCATATTGTCCTCTCTTCTACGGGCACCGTTCGATCATGCATGGGCAGAATCGACCATCCGTTCACCCCTTTCAACAGATTCTGCAAAAACGAACAACCTGCCCCACGCTAAAATATCCCCTTTTTCGATGCAGGTCTGCAGCACCACATGTTCATCGCCCATATAAACCTGGCGAAACACATCGCCTGCACTGCACAGTTGGTTGGTCTGCAAGTTAATGAAATTACTGCGCGGATTGCGCGGTTGCAGCGCCCGGTATCGATAAATGGAGGTCACACGAAACCGCAGGTACTCTCCCTGCTCCGGGAGCAGGATGACCTCATCCCCCACCGACATGGCTGCAAAATAACTGCCCGCCAGACTGCTATGCGCCAGATACCCCAGATTGCCATAGCGCTTGGGAAGCAGAAAGCTGGTCACCACATTCTTCTGTTCGCTGACATACGTTGGTTCCCCGTCCGGCTGCTGTTCCACGCGCAAATATTTCTTACCCACCAGATATAGCCCTGCTTCGCTCTGCGGAAGGCGCTTCTGCAGTTCTTTCAATCGTTTGGCTGACGAACCGGTTGAGTGATCGTGTTCCATAATGGAATCCCAGATTAAGTATACAAAAAAGAGATGCCCATTTCAGCATCTCTTTTCACCATTATTTTTATTCCTTCCCTAATGAACGATCAGGATAAATTCCGATTTCTGGCCCTTCAACTGTCTAATGATCTCGCCGACCGGTTGATGGAGAATCTTTTCATTCGGCAGGGTCAGATTCAATCCCAGGGTGATCATGCGCCCTTTACCGAACGCGGATTGAACATCCTGCAGCATTCTTTCCAGCCGGTAGGGTGTATCCATCAATACCACCGGAACCCTCAGCTTGCGCAATTGATCCAACCTTCTTCTTCGTTCATCCTCTTTGCGGGGCAAAAAACCGGCAAAATAGAATTCTTTCAGCGGTGCAGGAGAAACGGAAAGCAGCGTCATCAGCGAAGAGGCACCCGGAACCGGCACGATTTTGATCTCATAATCCAGCGCAAGCTGCACCAGCAGCGCCCCGGGATCCGCAAAAGCCGGTGTGCCACAATCGGAGATCAATGCCATCGTTTCTCCGTTCAACAGCGCCATGGCAAGTTCCTGAGCCTGCTGCTCTTCATTGTGCTCGTTTAGCTCGACGAGTGGCTTCTCCCCGATCTTCAACTGGCGCAGGATGGTGCTGCCAATGCGCCGTTCTTCGCAGATGATGCGATCGGCACTCTTCAAGATTTCCAAAGCGCGCAGGGTGATATCCTGCGGGTTCCCGATCGGCGTGGCTACGATATACAGAATTCCAGATTGCATGTTTCATCCTCTTCTTGCGCTGATTGTATTATAAGTTCGAAGAACTGCGAGAAAGAACGGCTACAAAGTCTTGCAGCCGTTTTCGATCGGTTTTTTACAGGGTTGAAGGATACGAATCAGCAGCGCCGATCAATTTCCGTTACCTACCAGCGTTCGATCTCCTGCTGCAGTTCGCCGATCTCCACACGCGCTTTGTTCAACCCTTCCTGAACTGTGTCGATGTGCTTCGTTTCAGCCCGAATGAAACGGGTATAGGGAGAAATCGCGTCTTCAATGTGTTGCTGGCTCTGTTTGATCTCTTTCTCAAATTCAGTGGTCAAGGAAGTGACCAGTTTGATACGGAGTGCAGCCAGTTTCTCGTGCAATTCATTCTTTGCCTTACGCCGTTTGGCGGGAACGATGAATAAACCCAGAGCTGCGATCACCCCTGCCGTGATGACACCGGTGGCATCCGCTGCGGCAGTGGTGGCCAGTGTGGTGATCAATGCTCCCAGCCCGATTGCGCCAATCTCCACCGCCATCGAAGCGGTCACGGCATTCTTCGCATTTTCGGCAATCTGGTTTGCCTCGGCATGTTTGTCATAACTTTGCACCACATGTTCCGCTTCCCGGCCGATCGCATCCAGCAAGCGCTGGCGATTGTACACGAAATCGGTATTGATCCCTTCGCCCAGGATATGTTCTTTATGCTCCTTCTCTCTGTCGGCCAGGCAACGGGTGATCGTTTTCCACTGCTGCAGATCGGAATCCACCAGCCAGTCGATCAGCGCATTGACCTTCTTTTCCACCTGCTGGGGAACATCCGCAATGACCTCTTCGGTAAACTCTGCCTGAACCTTTTCTTTCTTCAGCAATTTCAACACTTTTTCCAGGCGGAAACGATCTTCAAAGAATTCATCTCCGCGCTGTTCCAGCTCAAAGAAGATCTTTTCCACATCGGTCATACGATAATTGAAATTCTTGTGCATATCTTCCAGATAGATCGTCTGCTGGCGTTCGATATTCTGCAGCAAGTGGATATCTGCTGCCAGGATCTGACGCTGTGTCTCTGCCAATTGCAGATACTTATCGATGAGATGTGAAGCCACCCCCAAGGGATTCAGGAATTTCAGGCGGATCTGGCTGGTCTGATCAAGACTGTTGTGAATATAGGTTTCCAGCGCTTCAAACCGGCTGGCATTCCACAGAGCTACTTCGCCATTTTTCGCCTTGATCGCCAAGCGCGCGCTGACCGGGAAAATCTCCGGGGTTCTGCCCATCAACGCCTGCGCATTTTCCTGCACAAAGTGAACAACCTGTGCCAGTTCTTCATCGCTGGTCAGGATATCGATCTTATTCAAAATGATGACCACCTTTTTTCCCCAATCACGAATGCTCTGCATGAAATTACGTTCGCTTTCGGTGAACGGCCGATCCACGGATGTCACAAAAAGAACCAGATCAGCCCGCGGCACAAAATGGTTGGTCAACTCTTCGTGCTGTCGCATAATGGCATTGGTACCGGGTGTATCCACAATGCTCAGTTCCGAGAGGAGGTCCACCGGAAAGAGCAGCACCGTCTGGTCCTTTTCCACCAGATGCTGTTCGCTTTTTTCACCATAGCGCAAGATGTTGATCTGCGATGTGGTCGGGGTCACCCCTTCTTTCAGCAGGGCCTGGCCAATCAGCGCATTGATGAAGGCGCTTTTCCCTGAATTGAACTCACCCACGATGACCAGCAGAAAGAGATCATCCAACTGGCGGATGGATTGTTTCAGAGAATCCAGGTCGTCTTTCGAGACGTTATTCTCGACAAAACCGAGCTGCAGGTCATTTAAAAAATTGCGCTCGCGCTGTAAAATGGCTTCTTGTGGTTTAGTTAAAATCTTCATCCAGCAATCTCCCTCTGTCGATTATAGCACTGCATGGTTTTTTCTCTTTTGCATGATGATCGGTACAGTTTCTTAACTTTTTTTTATAGATTCTTCTCCTAGTTGCCATCCGGCTTACATCGCATACAATAATAACGGAACAGTAAAAAATAGCACTGGAGGTAAATCGAATGGCTGCCTTTTTCAATCATTTCAGTCCTGTGATGCAGGCATTATTTGCCACCCTGTATACGTGGGGGATGACCGCGGTAGGTGCAGCGGGGGTATTTTTATCCAAAGAGGTCAACAAGAAAGTACTAAATGCCATGCTCGGGTTCGCCGCAGGGGTGATGATCGCAGCCAGCTACTGGTCGCTGCTTGCACCGGCCATCGAGGTGGCGGGAAAGCTCAGCTCCAACGCCTGGCTGGCACCGGCCATCGGCTTTTTGATGGGCGGACTGATACTGTGGATCATCGACAAGATCCTGCCGCACCTGCATTTGAACATGCCCATGGAATCGGCGGAAGGCATCAAGACCTCCTGGCAGCGCTCCGTTTTGCTGGTGCTTGCCATCACCCTGCACAACTTTCCTGAAGGGCTGGCGGTGGGAGTCGCTTTCGGAGCGGCCGCAGCCGGCGTGCAGGGAGCCACACTCTCCGGCGCCATCGCCCTGGCCATCGGCATTGGCATCCAAAATTTTCCGGAAGGGCTGGCAGTTTCCGCTCCACTGCGCAGAGAAAACTTCTCACCGTTCAAGAGTTTCTTCTTCGGGCAATTATCCGCCATTGTGGAACCGATGGGCGCCGTTCTGGGGGCGGCAGCCGTGGTGAGCATGCAGCATCTTCTGCCATACGCACTTTCCTTTGCAGCTGGGGCCATGATCTACGTGGTGATCGAAGAGTTGATCCCCGAAGCGCAGCAGGGTGAAAGCACGGATATTTCCACCTGGGGTGCCATGCTCGGATTTGCGGTCATGATGATCCTGGATGTGGCTTTAGGATAAAATCAAAGAAAAAAGGATTGACATTGAGCAAATTATCGCGTGCAACCATTCTTATTTCTTTGAGCTTTGCGGTCAACAAAGTGCTGGCAATCGTCAGGCAGTTGATCATCGCCCGGCAGTTCGGGCTTTCCGCAGAATTGGATGTATTCAATGTGGCCAATAACGTGCCGGATATGCTCTATTCGCTCATATCCGGCGGGGCATTGGCGATGGCGATCATCCCGGTGCTCTCGGAAGTATTGACCAAAGAGGGCCGCAGAGATGCCTGGAAGGTATTCAGCAAAGTGGCCAATATCGCTTTTCTGGCAACCGCGATCATCTCGCTGCTGGTAGGTATTTTCGCCGAACCATTGGTGAAGAGCCCATTCGGCATTGCACCCGGTTTTTCGGTTGAACAACAAGCGCTGGTGGTCAGGATCATGCGCCTGGATCTGGTGGCAACGCTGATCTTCTCCATGGCAGGGCTGCTGGTGGCCGGCTTGCAGGCCAACCAGCACTTTTTACTGCCAGCCATCGCCCCCATCATGTATAACGTGGGACAAATCTTTGGCGCCCTGATCCTTGCCCCCACGGAAGGCATCACCATCGGATCGATCACCCTGCCGGCGTATGGCATGGGAGTGTATGGCATCGTTTATGGTGTTTTGATCGGTTCTCTGCTCTACCTCATCACACTCATCCCCGGCCTTTTCCAATACCAATTCACATGGTTCCCCGGCTTCGGGCAGAAAGACAGCTACGTAAAAAGAATCCTGGCCATGCTGGCTCCGCGCGTCGGCAGCATGCTGTGTTACCAGCTCACCTTTATCGCCCGCGATAACATCGCTTCGTATCTCAGCGAAGGTGCACCAACCGCTTTAACCTACGGCTGGATGATCCAGCAGGTGCCTGAAACGTTGATCGGTACCGCCTTTGGAACCGCCCTGCTGCCAACCATTTCCGAGCTTTTCGCCCGCCATGATCAGGCAGGTTACCAAACCACCATCGAAAAGGTGGAACGGGTCATTGTGGCGCTCGCCATTCCCATCACCGTGGTGCTTTCGTTGACCCTGCGTCCATTCCTCGAAACCGCTTTTGGGTTTGACTCAGCCGCCACCAATCAACTTTTGTGGGTAACGCGCGGTTTTCTGATCGGATTGCTGGGGCACTGCCTGTTGGAATTGGGATCGCGCATCTTCTTCTCGCAGCAAAATGCGGTCATTCCATTCATCGCATCGGCAGTGAACCTGGGAATCTATATCGCCGCCGGCAAGCTGCTTTCTGCCCGTCTGGATGTGACAGGGGTGGCGCTGGCAGACTCCATCGCATTTACAAGCCAGGCAGCCCTGCTGCTGATCATGTTCGCCCTGCGCAATAAGAAACAGACGCAGGCAGAAGGTCCCATCCCTGCAAAACGCCCACGGAATGGGGAGCTGCATGAAACCATCCTGCGCACCCTGATCGGCAGCGCCGTCGCCGGGGTGGTGGCCTGGGTGGTACTGCAACGCAGTGCAGGATATCCTTCACTCATTCAAGGATTAGCCAGTTTTCTTTTCGGCATCGTCCTTGTTCTGCCTTTTATCCGGAAAGAACTCAAGGTATTTCTCAAACTATAAAGGACAGCTTGAGCGAAAAAGGACGGTATAATAACGCCCATGGCTAAGAAAAACAAAGAAAAAACCGCTGAAGCAAAAGTCGATCAGCAATTGAACAAAGAAGATACCCAATCGGTAGCAAAAACCGCCAAACCGAAGGGCAAACGACCGCATTACGTGCGCGCCGTGCTGCTGGGTCTTCTGATGGTGCTGGTGGCTGCGCTGATCAGCGGCTCGCTGGGATATTATTCCGGCATCCGGCAGCGCAAAACGGAAGAAGAAAATCAGCGCCTCACCCTGGCTACCACGCATTACAAATATGGCATGGAAGCCATGGCAAGCGGCAATTATGAAGTGGCGCGCATCCAGTTTGAATACGTGATCCAGATCTACCCCAGCTTCCCGGACATTACCGAAAAATACAGTGAAGTGATCATTAACCTGACCAAAACACAGCAAGCCACCGTCATGCCCACCCAGACCCCCACCCTGGATGTTCAGGGGGCACAGGCTTTGTTTCAGCAGGCACAAACCGATATGGCAAATCAGGATTGGTGCAAAGCAGTCGATACGCTGAACGGCTTGCGCGATGAAGACCATACCTATCAAACCCTCACCGTGGACGGCATGGTATGGACCTCCCTGCGCAACTGCGCCATCAAGAAGATATCCAGCGATGGTGATCTGGAGGGAGGGCTGTATTACCTCTCGCTGGCAGAAAAATTCGCACCGCTCGATCACGATGCGGTGAACTACTCCACCTGGGCACGGCTTTATGTCACCGGCGCCAGCTATTGGGATGTGGATTGGGCACAGGTGGTGGCCTATTTCAGCCAGACCTATGCCGCATTCCCTTACCTGCACGACACCTCCGGCTGGACAGCAATAGACCGCTACCGTGTTGGGCTGCGCGAGTATGGAAAATACCTGATGAGCATTGAAGAATACTGCAAGGCCCAGGAAAATCTGCAGTTATCCTACAATATTCAAGCGGATGAAGAAGTGGGTAACCTGTTAAATGAAGCGGCCAGTTACTGCCAGGGACCCACCGCACAACCGCTGGCGCCCACGCCGACCAGCGAAGTGACCGTTGAACCCACCGAATGACCCTTCTTGATCGTAGAACACAGGGATGACAGGGGCTGGTCAACCCAAAGGATCAGCCACCAGATCATGAACCAATGCAGCGGTGATCTTCACCGCTGTTATTTTTCCCACCGCCAGTTCACCATTGACCATCACCATGCCGTCAATCTCGGGTGCATCGCGGTAAGAGCGGCAAATGGAGATGCCATCCCCCACCCCATCCACGATCACCTGCATTTCTTTTCCAATATAGGTGCGGTTCTTCTGCAGTGAGATTTCCTCCTGGGTGGCGGCCAATCGTTGAACCCGCTTTTCTTTTTCCTGCGGCGCCACATCATTCGCATATTGGAAAGCGGCAGTGCCCGCTTCATGTGAATAGGGGAAAATGCCCACGCGATCAAACGTCATGGTGCGGATGAAAGTGAGCAGAGTCTGAAAATCCTGTTCCGTTTCTCCAGGAAAACCCACGATGAAGGTGGAGCGGATGGCAAGAGCCGGTATTTGGCTGCGCATGGCCTGAATGGATGCCGTCACTTTTCCCATATCCGCAGGGCGGTGCATGCGGTGCAGCACCTGCGGGGCAGCATGCTGCAGGGGGATATCCAAATAGGGAAGGATGTGCGCATACTCCGCCATCAGGTCGATCAGATCCTGGCTGATCTCACCCGGATAGGTATAGAGAAGACGCACCCAGGGAATATCAGGAGCGGAACGGACGATTTCCCTGAGAAGGACAGGCAAGCCATCCTTCATTCCCAGGTCACGCCCATATGCGGTCACATCCTGGGCGATCAGGATCAGTTCCTGAACCCCCTGTTCCTGTAGAAAACGTACATCGTTCACAATATCGTCCATCTTCCGGCTAACCTGGGCGCCTTTGATCAACGGGATAGCGCAAAATGCGCAGCCGCGGTCACAGCCATCGGCGATCTTCAAATATGCGTAGCCCCCCAGGTGCGAAGCGCGTACGATATTTCCCTCTTCCATTGCCAGCGCCGTCTCGGCAATGCTGGTGATGGGTCGCTCACCCGCCGACTCAAGCTGGCGTACCACCGGCAGGATGTCCATCCAGCGCCGCGTACCGATCAGCGCATCCAACCCCGGGATCTCTGCCATCACCATTTTTCGTTCTCGCTGCGTCAGGCAGCCGGCAGCGATCACCTGCTGCGAGGATCTTTTTTCATGCATGATCTCTCTCAATAAATCCAGCGCTTCCTGGCGGGCTGGTTGGATGAAACCACAGGTATTGACAACGATGATATCCGCCTGCTGCTGGTCCTCTGCCAGCCGATAACCCTGTTTCATCAACAGTTCCGCCATCGATTGAGAGTCCACCGTATTCTTGGGGCAGCCAAGGGAATGGATGAAAAATGATCGTTTCATAGGAACCCCATTATAAAATATCTTTCTTCAAATGAACGTTGCAGGTCCGGCGATCAAAACACTTGCATGCGGCCTTCTTTCATGGTATTCTATTATAGAAAATATTTTCTATAATAGAATGGGGAAATCATGACCAGCATACAGCCCATGACAACACGCAAAAAGGCAATAAAAAATGGTCCGCCAAGAACCACCCTTACCAGACGGCAAAACGAATGCCTGCGTCTGACAGCCAGCGGTTTGACCGCGCGCGCCATTGCCCGCCAATTGGGCATTACCGAACGGATGGTGCGCGTCCATTTGAGCGCAGTCCGCGACCGGCTAGGAGCACATTCAACGGCGGAAGCAGTCTATACGGCGCTCAAGCAGGATATTCTGGATTAACCCGTCCTATTTTTCAACCGTGGGAGCAGCTGACGGTTTTGGCGTGGCCGTTGGCGTAAGTGTGGGTGTTGAGGTTGGCAGCAAGGTCGGTGTGATGGTGGGCGTTGGCCTGCTCAATCCTTCGGCACTGAAATCAAGGTTCACCACCTCACCAAAATCACCCAGCAAGCCCAGATATTTCTGGTTGAAATACACTTCCAACGCGGCACCGTTCCCGGTGATCAACTGGATGTTTCCTTCTCCCGAGAAAGTGTAGGCATTGCCGGGGACAATCCGTCCCTCGAATTCCACTTCGCCATCCACCGTCACCCGCATCCAGGCGCGCTGCTGCGCCACGATATACAGTTGGAGCGGTGCGGCATTGGCGGTTGCCACCGGCGTGGCAGGCAGGGCTGCAGGCTGTGTTGCCGCTGAAGTGGCCGTCACCTGTTCGCTCTGCACAGTCAGCGTGCCGGCCGTTTCCTGCATCTCCAGCGTGGGGGTAAGCGTGCTTTGCAGCATTTCCGAGATCGAAGGAGCGCCGGTGGGAGTGGCTTTGCTATCCTGACCAAAAATTCTGGAAGCACCCCAGAAAATGAAGACGAACAGCGCGATCACGACCAATGACCCGAACAGCAGATCGGGGGAAAGAATGCGGCGCAATTTCTCCGGCAAATGGATGCTGACGCGAACCGCCGGCTCATGGGTGGTCCATTTTTCCTGCATTTTTTCTTTGCGTTGCGCTTCGAGACCTTCGGCATACAGCGTCAACACAGCGTCCTGATCCATCTCCAGGAAATGGGCATAGTTCGACACCATGCCCCGACCCTGCACCGAGGAGGGCAGGTCTTCAAAGTTGCCATCTTCAATAGCCTGCACATACATGCGGCGCAAGCGGGTAAACTGTTCCACATCGGAAAGCGACAGTCCCAGTTTTTCACGGCGCTGGCGCATCTGCTGCCCAACCTCTTTGAAAATATCGGCGGAGGAACGCAGCGGGGCATTTTCTTTGGGCGCTGTTTTTCCTTTTTCTTTTTGCCCAGTTTTTTCTTTATGGGTTTTTCCTTTGCGGGTGCTCTCCTGCGCCGGTTTCTGCGTTTGCAATTCCTGTGCGGTTTCGGAACCCTCGGGCATTGCTGAGGTTTCCTCCGTCGCCTTTTCCTTCTTGTTCAATTTTGGCAATCGACCAAACAGCGCATGCAATTTATCCATGACCCTGCCACTTTTTTTGGGGGGCTTCACGGATTTTTCTTCCTCCCCTGCAGAAACCTCGCGCAGCGCTGATTCGCTGGGGATCTCAATTTCTTTTTCTTCTGAAGCCGGTTTTTCCAGAAGTTCCAACAATGGTTGCGCGTCAATCCCAAGGAAAGCAGCATATAAACGTAAAAAACCGCGCGCCTGCGCCCGCGAGGGCAGCAATTCGGGGCGGTCATTTTCCAACTCCTGCAAATATTGCAGCTTGATATGGGTAGCCCTGGCTGCCTCTTGCAGCGATAACTCTTTCAGAGTGCGGGTATCTTTTAAGATCTGACCAACAGTTTTGCTCATTGTGTTTGATTATAACCAGAAATAAAAAAAAGAACCGGCCTGTGATCCCTCGCAGACCGGTTTCTCATTTTGATGATCTTATTCCTGGTCGACCTTTTGTTCAGGTTCGGTGAAGGAAGGAATTTCATCAATTGTGGGAAGTTTCTTTTCCTTTTCTTTTTCTTTCTGCTCTTTCTTTTCTTCCTTTTCCTTCTCTTTCAACGCCTTGGCGGCTTTCTCTACCTCTTCTTCACTGACCACGGTGACATTCACCTCAGGGATCAGATCGAAGGTCAGGCGCACCTTGACATGATGAAGACCCACTTCACGCAATGGCTGCGATTCGATCCAGTGGCGATCAACCTTGACACCACTCTTCGCTTCAATGGCATCGGCGATCATTTGCTGGGTGATGGAACCATACAAATGACCGGTTTCGCCGACCTTGGCAGTGAAAGAAAGTTCCAGCCCTTTGATCTTTTCGGCAACGCCTGACATTTCTTCATTGAGAGCGAGGCGGCGCTTTTCGGCAGCCAGCTGGATCTTTTCGACCTGCTTTAATGCTCCGGGGGTCGCCATGACCGCCAGTTTTTGGGGGATCAGGAAATTTCTTCCGTAACCGTTGGCAACCTTTTTAATTTCCCCTGCCCTGCCTAAATTATAGACATCTCGAATCAATAATACTTTCATGTGTACAAGCCCTTTCTGTTTGTGAATGTACGCGAAGGGTACAACGCGTCAAACGGGCCTATTCTATCAGACGCCCTGCCATCCGTCAATCGCGTAAATCTTCCCGAGAAAGAGAATTCTTGCCCCATGCACGATCCTTCTGAGCAATTTTTCATCTTTTTCCCCCTTGCAAAAAAAAACAAATATCCTTATAAAAACCAGTTATAATAAAAAAATGCGTACACAAACTATGAAAAAAATCACATGTATCTTCATTTTTGCCATGTTCTTGCTGACTGCCTGCAGCGGTGGTGCCAAAGAAGAACCCACCCCCACGGTGGATAACGCCAGCATTATCGCCACCTCCATTGCACAGACCATGCAAGTCATGGCAGAAACTCAAACCGCCCAGGTGACACCCACCCTGGCCGGCACCGCAACTTCTGCGGTCGTTCCCACCATCACCCCCGCCACCACCTCGGCCGGTCTGCCGACCGCCACGGTGCAAACCGTATCGCTGCCCACTAACTGCCTGATCGCAGGCCTGGCCAGCGAAACCATCCCGGATGGCACCATCGTTGCCAAAGGCGCTACTTTCACCAAGACCTGGTCCATCACCAACGGCGGGACCTGTACCTGGAACACCGGCTACAAGATGGTATTCCAGAGCGGCGATCTGCTGGGCGCCACCAGCGAAAGCGTGGCCCTCACCCAGAATGTGGCTCCGGGCACCATGACCAATGTCAGCATCAAGATGACCGCCCCCAGCACCGATGGCTGGTACACCGGCAACTGGCAGTTGCAGACCGATGGCGGCGTGAACGTGGGCAACTTTACCGTGAGCATTTATGTCGGTGTTGCCACTGCCGCGCCTTTTTCCGTGACAAGTGTTACCTATCCAAGCAGCATTAGCAATTTAACTTGTGATGGTTCCACCTCAAATCCAATTCCAATTTATATTACGACTGACGCCGCAGGAACAGTAACATACAACTTATACGATATTAATGGGTACAGTGCTGGTAAGTTGAATGGTGAAAAACCGTTCACAAGTGCTGGTTCACAAACAATTTACTACAATATGGTATTTCCCGTACCGGGAGCTGATAAATTGGTAGACGTAGATATTCAGGTATATATTGATACACCTAATCATCAAGATTTCTACCTTAAAGAGCTGGATGGCAAATGTAAATAAATAAGTAGTTAAAGGCAGCCCTAATGTGGCTGCCTTTTTTATGTTTTCTCTGATTTAAAAATCTACTCCAATACAATGTGATTCAACTCCTTGGACCTCTGCACAAAACAGAATGCCAACAGAAAAACGCCGATCACAAATCCCTCCGCCAGCAGAAAATTTTTATTGGCTAAAGCGCCACAGATGAACATGCCGATCGGAGAAGCCATCAAAATGATAAAATCGATCACCCCCATCATACTACCCCGTACGGCACTATCAATGCGTTTAACGGTATAGCTATACAAGGGTTGCGTGATCGAATCAAAAAGCCCAAACAAAAAGAAGAAAATTCCTGAACCTATTGAACTTTCGGCAAAATGGAAAATGAAAACCACGCTGATCAGCGATCCCAACAACCCAACTTGAAAGCTACGGGTAACTTGTCTGGCTATTTTCGGAACAAAAAGCATCCCAAGAATTCCCCCCACTGCGGTCAAAGCTTTTACCGTACCGATATAAATGGATGATTCATCCCTTATTCCAGCAAGAGAATAAGGAAAAACAGATGCAAGATATCCATAGACCAAATTCAGTGTGAAAATAACAAGACAAAAGCTTCGATAATAAGGATCCCGCAGCACTTTCGCTTTTGCGGTACCGACAAGGTTCTTTATCGAAGCGCCAGCACTTTCTGTGAAGTCTGCCTTGCCTTGTTTGGATTCCTGTTCGGCAGATTGAGCAGGATTTTTATATGGTAAAAACAGCAGAAGAACAGCCGTGAATGCAAGAAGCAAAATGATGAAGGCAATAATCTGAACGTCCTCCAAAACCACCAACACAAAACCCATGACTGCCTGCCCCAGCACGTAGATACTCTGATTCAACACACTGACAGCAGAACGGAAGGTGACATATCTGGCTCCATCAAACATTTCGGTGGATAAGGTAAGAAATGCTTTTGAAAACAGCACATTGAAAATGTCATTCGACAGAATGATAACCAGGTAAAGCCATACGCTATCTGGAAAATAAGTTAATACAAAGAAAGAACTGAAAATGATCAGTATGCCTGCCAAAATCGAAAGAATTAAAATGTACTTCTTATTTGCAAGGTCAGAGACGATGCCGGTGATTAATGAGAGCAACGCCTTGAAAAATACAGAACCTCCCAGCACGGCCACCAGATTCATGATGTCCCCTGTAACGGAATAGACATGCCAGGAAAGAAAAAAATCGAAGGCAATATCTGCCAAAGAATATGCTGCATGTGAACCAATCAGCAGTATACAGTTGCGTTCAAGAAGGATTGTATATTCCTTGAAGAATT
This sequence comes from Pelolinea sp., assembly GCA_012797975.1. Taxonomy (GTDB): domain Bacteria; phylum Chloroflexota; class Anaerolineae; order Anaerolineales; family Anaerolineaceae; genus UBA4781. The sequence continues at coordinate 105,722 of JAAZOD010000010.1, forward strand.
TTCCTTTTCCCATTCCAGAATCATCCCTCCTGTTTCTAAGGGAATGGTTTGTTTGAAAGAACACCCCTCACTTTATTCTAAATCAAATAACTTCAATTCAGTTTATCAAAAACATCCTGTGATTAAAACAAGAGCGGAGAGAGTGGGATTCGAACCCACGCTGCCTTGCGGTACACACGCTCTCCAGGCGTGCGCGTTAGGCCGGACTACGCAACCTCTCCTTAAGACCGGCCATCTCAATACCAATCTTTCGTGTTTGAATGAACTGTCGTGGGGATAAAATAATTGGTATTATATATTTCGTAAAACAATGCATCCGATTTATTACTAAAGTATAATTTGTACATGGGTGGCTATAACTCTTCGACAAATGTATTTGAAGTTACTGATTGTAGGGGAATTAAAATTAGTTGTTCCGAAGAAACGTGGTTTGGTAAAATATTAGGCTCTCGTCCCTACATGAAGAATTGGTTGCCTTTGGTAAAAAAAGCAATTGAGAAGCCCCATTTCATTTGCAGAGATGTTGAAAAAGAGAACCGTGAAATCTACTATTATTTTCACCAATACAAAGAGAATAAATATATAAAAATTGTAATAAAATTAGGTTCAAATAATAAAGGATACCTTATTGCTGCTTTTCCTACAGACTCAGGAAAGGATGGCGAAAAAATAATATGGACAAGATCAAACAATTAATTGATACAAATCAATTAAAAACGTCTTATCTATCTACTCTAGAACAACAAAGCAAATTGTTTTTTCATTATGATAATCTGTCAGATACATTAATGATTTTATTTATTTCTCCAGAAAATGAAACCATAGTCCATTACCTTGATCGGTACGTTGCAATATTATATACTCCTGAAGATCATGAAATTGTAGGCTTACAGATAGAGGACTTTCAATCCGATTTCATTCCAATGTATTCGGAATTACAAAGAGCATGGTGCTTACGCGATTTTGTAGTGGATAATGAAAACATCTGGGATTTAACCATCAAAATTGAAGAACAACAACATATCATTGCACTAGAAATCATCAAAGCAACACAAACAGTCATTGGAAAATCAGCAGAAGAATTTGAGAGAGTACTAGAATACGCTTAAAAAACACGCTTTCACAATAGGAGATAGGAAAGCCTGGCTTTTTTCGCTAGGCTTTTTGTTTTCTTTCTTCTCTTCTTTCTTTGTCTGTGGATATTACATTAATGCTTTCATAGCTTTATCAATTGTTTTTATCTACTGGAAATTATGTGTGAAAATGCACATCTAGTTCATCATGACGAGAGCACTATTAACGAATTGGAATATATGGCAGAGGAAAAAATATTTTCCAAAGTAATCACTTGCACGAATTAGAAGGCCAAATCAATATTAAAATAAGAGCGGAGAGGGTGGGATTCGAACCCACGGTACCTTGCGGTACACACGCTCTCCAGGCGTGCGCGTTAGGCCGGACTACGCAACCTCTCCTTGCAAAAACGATATGAAATTGTGCCGCGAAATTATATCATGAGTTATTTAAAACCAGAAAACAAACATTCATTTTGCGGATCAATACAGGATAGAAAGGGCAAACGATGACAGTCACCATCAGAGAAATGCAGATCGACGATTACGAACAGGCGCTCGACCTGTGGAAGCGCACGCCCGGCATGGGATTGAGCGCGGCGGATGAAAAGGAGGAGATCAAACATTTCCTAGCAAAAAACAGCTCGCTGTGTTTTGCTGCGTTCGATGAGGGCAGTCTGGTCGGGACCATTCTCTGCGGCGAAGATGGCAGGCGCGGCTACCTGTATCATCTGGCAGTGGATCTGGAATATCGCAAGCATGGCATCGGGAAAGCGCTGGTGGAAAAAAGCCTGCAAGCACTGCGGGAGAAGGACATTCAAAAATGTCATCTTTTTGTCATCTCCGACAATACTTCGGGCATCGCTTTCTGGAAGCATACCGGATGGAACCTGCGCGACGACATTGAGATCATGTCAAGCGACCTTTAATGGTATATTTGTCTAATTGCCCTTCCGGGCAGAATCCATTATCGTTGAACTAACTTTTTCATTCCGGACGATTGCGGAGGATCATTGGGAAAATTCTTGGTGCGACGAATTCTCGCCATTCCCATAACATTCATCTTGATCACCATGGTGCTGTATGGCGTCATCATGCTGGCACCGGTTGAATCGCGCATCGACCTGTACATGCCCAACTCGCCCAAAATATCCTCCGACCCCGTCCTCATGGAACGCATAAAGCAGCAGATCATCAAACGCTATCATCTGGATGAACCCTACCTGAACCAGTATGTCTTCTGGCTCAGCAACCTGCTGAAAGGCAACTGGGGTTACAGCCCGGTCTTGAATAACAATGTGCTCCCGGAATTGCTGAACCGCACCCCGGCCACTCTGGAATTGCTGTTCTACTGCATGCTGCTCTACATACCTCTGGGCTTGATCGCCGGAGTGCAAGCGGCTTACAAGAGGGAAAAAGGACCCGATTATCTATTCCGCTTTTCCGCTTTCATCGGGGCAGCCATCCCTGATTTCATCCTTTCCATCATCCTGTTGGCAATTCTGTATGTGAACAAAGGGTGGTTCGCACCGGAACGGTTGAACGTGCAGAACAATCTGATCGTGCATTCGGCAGATTTCATCAATTACACCGGCTTTCTGACCATCGATGGCTTTCTCAACCAGCGAGCAGATATTTCGCTGGATGCTTTCCGCCACCTGGTCATGCCAGTGTTCACCCTGGGTATTGCACAGTGGGCCACGCTGGGCAGGATCACGCGCAATTCCACCATCGAAGAGATGAACAAGGATTATGCCAACGCGGCGCGCGCACGCGGCCTTTCGGAGAAACAGATCGTTTGGAAACATGCCTTCCGTAATGCGCTAGGGCCAGCACTCAACAGCAGCGCACTTTCCACCGCCATGCTCATCACCAACGTATTCGTGGTGGAACGCATCTTCAACATCAACGGCATTTCAGAAATGATCAGCATGTTCGGCCCGATGGTCCCGGATGCGGCTGCCGTGCTGGGGTTCGGGGTCTACTGCATCATCCTTGTTCTGCTGCTCATGTTCATCCTCGATCTGCTGCAGGCCCTGCTGCTGCCACGGGTCAGAGAGGGGACGATCGAGAATGGTTGATCGATTGGAAGCAACCCTACCCAAACGGAAGATGCGCAGGATGCGCTGGCAACGCATCCTGGCGATCTCGATCTGCGCTTTCTTTATTGTCGTTGCCATTGCAGCGCCTTGGCTGGCCCCTGCAGAGGATGCAAAGAATCCATCGTATTACAAACAGATCAGCACCAGTGTCTCCCGTCTTCCCCAACCACCCAGCCCGGAAGCCCGGCTGGGCACCGTGGGACGTTCGTTCGATATTTACTATTCCCTGATCTGGGGCACCCGCCAGTCCTTGATCTTCGGGTTATCCACCGCCCTGCTCACCGCGCTGCTCGGCACGCTCATCGGCACGCTCAGCGCCTATATGGGCGGGAAAGTTGATAACATCATCATGCGCATCACCGACGCATTCCTTGCCTTTCCCACCATCTGCGCGATAGCCCTCTTCACCCAGCTACAATCGCTTCTGGCACCCGAACAATTCACCATGACTCCTTCGGTATGGGGAATCGTTGTGGTAGCCGAACCCACCCTGCTCCAGCAAATCGTCATTAATGCCAACCCGATCGTTTTAGCGTTGGTGCTTTTCTCCTGGATGCCCTATGCGCGCATCGCCCACACCCAAGTATTGGAGATCAAGAAAACGCAGTACATCGATGCTGCCCAAGTGGTGGGCGCGAAAAAAGGACGCATCATCTGGCGGCATATCATCCCGAATGCCATCACCCCCATCATCGTCCTGGCCACCCGCGATATCGGGCGCATGGTCACCCTTCAGGCCACCTTCACCTATATCGGATTGGGCGGCGATTCCGCATGGGCCACCATCCTGCAACTGGGCAGCAAATGGATCATCGGGCCGGGAGGGTCACTGTTTGGCCACTGGTGGGTCTATTTGCCGATCACACTCATGCTGGTATTCTTCAACTTTGGCTGGAACTTTTTGGGAGATGAGATCAATGTATCTATGAATCCACAGGCAAATGGTGTTAAATATTAAAATAGAGAGTGGAGCTTTCGATGAAAAATCAATATAAACAGGAAACCTGGATGGGCGTTTTGTGCGGAGTGGTCTTTGCCGCAGTGGCCTGGGGTTATGATGGATTTTTACTGGCCCATGCCAATGCCGCCCTGCCCTGGTTAAAGCTGGCACTCGGGCTGCCCATCTGTGCCGCCGTGGGAGGGTTGGCCGGCTGGTTGACCATGAAGATCAACAATATGTTTGCGCGCATGGCGTTATGGATCGCCGTGGCCATCCTCTTCAGTTATCTGACCAGTCTCATTCCCTTTAATATCTCGCCCGTTTTCTTGCGCTGGTCCTTTCCTGAGTTGAGCGAGCGCATCCTGTATAACGCGCCGGCGGCGATCAACGCCCGCCGCTTCATCACCATCGTCATGACCATCATTTTCCTTTTCATCGCAGGACTCATTTTCGAGAACGTGAACGATTCCATCCGCAACTCGCGCGGCATCGTGGGCATGCTCTTTTCCGCAATTTTCCTTTTGCTCTTCTTTGGCGGGGCCGGCTACACCGCTGACAGCAATTTCAACGCCGACCTGCGCGCCCCGCTGATAGCGCTGGACGAAAAACTGGACTATGTGGCCACGGTGAACCAGGCAACACTGAGCGAAACGGAACAGCGGGCGATCAAACGCTTCACGAAGCTGGATGTCAATTTTCAGGGTCCCCACCGCCTGGTGATCACTACGTTTGATGAATTCATCTCGCAGATCACAGTGGCGGTCGATTTCGATGGAACGTTCGCCGAATGTTCGGTCATGAACGGACGGGTTTCTTCCTGCAAGATGGTAGAATAGAAAAATTCAAAATTCCCCGCCGGATTTATTGCGCTTTTTTCATCCATCCTGTATAATTGCTTGCACTTGGGCGGTTAGCTCAGTTGGTTAGAGCGTTGCGTTGACATCGCAAAGGTCGTAGGTTCGAGTCCTATACCGCCCATTTTTTTGTTGCGTTCCTGCATGATCTTTCAGCAAAAATCTTTTGCAGTTCTCCTTTTTCCCTTTCCGATCCATCATTTCAACACATTTTATTCAAGGGAAGATATCCACTTCTCCACCTGGGGATTATAATCAGTTCAATTTCATAAATTGGAGCCCGAAATGAGAATTTCAAAACGATTGGATGAGGCGAGAGATGCTTATGCACAAAAGAATCTCAGCGCCAGCAGAAAGGCGCATGAGGAGAAAACGATCGAAGCTGCCACCGAGGAGCACGGATCCGAATCATCCCAATTCATTGGAAACATGGTCTACGGTGGGTTAGACGGCATCATCTCCGTCTTTGCAGTGGTAAGCGGAGTGGCAGGGGCCAATCTGACATCAGGCATACTGCTCATTTTGGGCGCAGCGAATCTGCTTGGGGATGGCATCTCCATGGGCATCGGCGCATATCTTTCCATGAAAAGCGAAAAGGAATATTACAAAAAAGAGCGAGAGCGTGAAAGCTGGGAAACGGAAAACTATCTGGAAGGCGAGAAAAATGAAATGATCGCCATCTACAAAAAGCGTGGTTACTCAGAACAAGATGCTGAAAAATTGGTTGAAATCCATGCGCGCGATCAGGAGCGTTTCGTAGACGAAATGATGGTCAACGAACTGGGGATGATGCAAGATGACCGCAAACCCAGCAATGCGGCTCTCATGACTTTTGGATCCTTCGTTCTGTTTGGATTGCTTCCACTGCTGGTGTATATGGTGGATTCCATTTTCCATACCAATCTATCCATGTCCAGCATGTTCCTGTATTCCATACTCCTTTCGGGACTGTCGCTCTTTGGATTGGGAGCGGCCAAATATTTCATCACAAAACGGAATCCGTTCATGAGCGGTTTGGAAATGCTGGTGGTAGGAGGATTGGCGGCGGCCGTATCTTATTTCATTGGCGTTCTGCTCAAACCGCTGGCTGGCTGATAAACACTACGCTTGATGGCTTGCTATAACTAAAATCACCCCAATAACCCCCGCGGACACTCCATTTTTGAATATCGATTAGTTAGGAAAAATGGAATATGGTTGGTTTGTCTCCTTGCAGGAAAGAAAGAAAAAAGGTATAAATAGGAGAAAGCGTTGACCAGGACAAGTAACTGAAAAGAAATCGACAGGAAAAGGGACCCAACGGCTGAGAGGTCTCTGCGAGGGAATTCAGCGAAAACCATCTGCGAGCTTGACCCTGAACAGCACCGCCCAGTATGGGAAACGGCAGGCACCGTTATCGGCCACCAGAGATGACAGAAAAGAACCTGTCAAACTGGGTGGAACCGCGTGAGAAACTCCCGCCCCAGCAATGGAGCGGGTTTTTATTTAACTTGAAACCTGGAGGTTCATATGGAAAACGAGAAAAAAGAACGTTACGAAGATTCACACCTGTACAAGGTGCGCCATTCGACTGCCCACATCATGGCATCTGCCGTGCTGGAAAGATTCCCCAACGCCAAGATCGCCATCGGTCCTGCCATCGACACCGGCTTTTACTATGATTTTGATCTGCCCCGCCCGCTCACCCCGGAAGACCTGGATGAGATTGAAGCGCGCATGCGCAAGCTGATCAAGGAACACATCCGTTTTGACAAAAAGGTCATCACGGCTGAAGAAGGCAAGCAGATCTTCCATGATCAGCCCTATAAACTGGAGCTGATCGAGGACCTTGAAAAGGGCCAGTTCGACGAGCATGGCAACCCGGTAAGCGAGAAATTGGAACTTTCCACCTACACCAGCGGAGCTTTCACCGACCTGTGCCGCGGGCCGCACGTGGCGGATACCTCGGAGATCAACCCTTCCGCCGTCAAGCTGCTCAATGTGGCCGGGGCTTACTGGCGCGGCGACGAGAAGCGCGCTATGCTGCAGCGCATCTACGGAACCGCGTGGGAAAACCCCGAGGACCTGAAAGCGTACCTTGACCTGCTGGAAGAGGCCAAGAAACGCGATCACCGCAAACTGGGCAAGGAACTGGAACTCTTCAGCTCGGTTGATGAAGTTGGAGCCGGCCTCATCCTGTGGCACCCGAACGGCGCCAAGATCCGCAAGATCATCGAAGACTACTGGCGTGACGAGCATGAAAAAGCCGATTACGACTTCGTTTACACCCCACATATCGGCAAAGCGCAGCTTTGGCAGACCTCAGAACATTTGGGGTTCTACAAAGAGAACATGTACTCCCCCATCGACATCGAAGGACAGGAATATTATCTCAAACCGATGAACTGCCCCTTTCACCTGCACATCTACAAAAGCAAGATCCGCTCGTACAAAGAACTGCCGGTGCGCTATGCCGAAACCGGAACGGTCTACCGCTACGAACGCAGCGGTGTGCTGCACGGCCTGCTGCGCGTGCGCGGCTTCACCCAGGACGATGCCCATCATTTCTGCTCACCCGAACAGATGCCGCAGGAGATCGATTTTGTGCTGAACTTCTGCTTGAAGATGCTGCGCGCATTCGGGTTCAATGAATTCACCGCATATCTCAGCACCCGCCCGGCAAAAGCCGTGGGCGATCCCGCACGCTGGAAAGACGCGGAGGCCGCCCTGGAAGCATCCTTGAAGCGCGCCGGCATTGCTTATGACATCGACGAAGGCGGCGGTGCGTTCTACGGTCCAAAGATCGACTTGAAGATCAAAGACGCCCTGCAACGCGAATGGCAGCTTTCAACCATCCAGTTCGATTTCAACGAACCTGAAAAGTTCGATCTCACCTACATTGGAGAGGATGGCGAACCGCACCGTCCCTATATGGTCCATCGTGCTCTGCTGGGCAGTCTGGAACGTTTCTTTGGCGTACTGATCGAACACTATGCCGGTGCTTTTCCGGTGTGGTTGATGCCCGTACAAGCCATGATCATCCCCATCGCCGACCGGCACATGGACTATGCACTGGAATTGAAGAAAACCATCCGCGAAGCCGGAATCCATGTGAAAGTGGATGACCGCAGCGAACGCATGAACGCCAAGATCCGTGATGCGCAGAATCAGAAGATACCCTACATGCTGATCGTTGGTGATCAGGAAATGGAGAACAAACAGGTATCGCTGCGCTTGCGCAACGGGGAGAACCCGGGCGCCATTGAACTGGCCGCCTTTCTCGAACGGGCGCACATGGAGATCGACGCAAAGATATAGAAAGGGATACACGCCAGCAGCAGGAGGAAGAATTTCTGCTGCTGGCAATGTCTGCCTGTCATTAATGAAACCACCACAGATAGCTTTTTGCTGTTGACTTGTGTTTTCAATGTATGGTAATATCAAACCATTGAAAGGAAGAAAGGAGTTTTTCATATAGCTACTTCAGACGTTCGAGCAAATGAGGACATTCGGTCAGCGACCCTTCGCTTGATCGACCAAAACGGGGAAAATGTTGGTGTCGTTCCCAGAGAAAAAGCGCTGCAAATGGCACGCGAAGCCAATCTTGACCTGGTGGAAGTCGCACCCAATGCCGAGCCGCCAGTTTGCAAGATTCTCGATCTGGGAAAATATCTGTACGAGCAAAATAAAAAGGAACGCCAGGCACGCAAAGCCCAAACCAAAATTGAGATCAAAGAGATCCGTCTGCGACCAAAGACCAACGAGCACCATCGCAGCTTCAAAGTGGATGATGCGCGCGGTTGGTTGGAACACGGCATGAAAGTGCTGGTGACCATCCGCTTCCGCGGTCGCGAAGTCACCTACCCTGAAATCGCTCTGGAAGATCTGAAAGAGATCGCCAAAGATCTGATGGATGTGGCAGTGATCGAGAAAGCGCCTGCCATGGAAGGCCGTTCCATGAACATGCTGCTCGCTCCGCAAAAACAATCCAAATAACCGAAAATCTTTTCCTGCCTTTATTGGCAAATTGAGGTTTTTCCAGTATAATGGACGCTTGCCTTACTTAAGGAGTATTTAATTTTTTAAGGAGAAAAGCTGTGCCGCGAAAAGCTAAAACCACAAAATATAAGATGAAGACGCACAAAGCAACAGCCAAGAGATTCCGTGCAACGGGTTCTGGCAAGCTTTTGCGCACCAAAGGCGGAAAAAGCCATCTTCGCTTCAACACTTCCAAGCGCACCAAAGCGCAATTCACCGAGATGATCCCGGTGGAAGGGAAGAGTTATCAGAAACGCGTGAAGAGACTTGCGCCCTATATTGACAAGAACAATTAATCCATCGTAGTTTGCGGCTGCTGGGTGTTCACAACTGGTGTAAAACCGACGCCCAGGGGTTTGCAAAGGAGAGAAAATGACCCGTGTAAAAAATGGTCCAAGCCGGACCATGCATCATAAAAAAGTATTAAAGATAACCAAAGGTCAGTTTGGCACTCGCTCGCGACTGTACAGGCGTGCGAATGAAGCCATGCTGAAAAGTTTATGGTATGCCACCCGCGATCGTCGCGTGCGCAAGCGCGATTTGCGGAAACTTTGGATCACCCGTATCAACGCAGCTTCCCGCCAAAACGGGATCAGCTACAGCCGTTTGATCAGCGCCATGAAGAAAGCCAATATCACCTTGAATCGCAAGATGCTGGCAGATCTGGCAGTTCGTGATCCACAAGCGTTCGCGGCTGTTGTCGAAAAGGCAAAAGCAGCCATCTAGTCAGAAAGTCTTCCTTTAAGTAAGCAAATGATGGAGTGGATTCGATCCATTCCATTTTTGTTTTCATTTCCAATTTATCCATTAAAATGAATGCATGGATACCTCCGCTCAAGTTTTCTATGAATCGCTGTTCCACGAAGGCAATACCCTGCAGCTTGTGCAGGGCGACCTTACGCTGGAACATGTGGATGCCATCGTGAACGCCGCCAACCGCCATCTGCAGCATGGGGGCGGAGTGGCAGGTGCCATTGCGCGTGCGGGCGGAAAAACCATCCAGCAGGAGAGCGACGAATGGGTGCGCAAGCATGGTCCCATCACACATGCCAGGCCGGCCTATACGCATGCCGGCACGCTCGATTGCCGTTACGTCATTCATGCGGTCGGACCTATCTGGGGGGAAGGTGACGAGGAATTCAAACTGCGCGAGACCATCCGCGGCTGTTTCCTTCTGGCAGAAGAACTGGCCGTGCAATCCATTGCCTTTCCAGCCATCTCCACCGGCATCTACGGTTTTCCCATTCGAAAAGCCGCTCCTGTTTTTAAAGAAGAGCTTTTCCGCTTTCTTGAAAAAAATCCGCAAACCAGGGTGCATGTGGTGCGCATGGTTCTGCACGACACGGAAGCATTGCTCACCTTCCTGGATGAATTCCGAAGAACGGATTGAGCCAGATCATGCTTACTTCCATGCAGAATTCCAAGATCCAGTGGGTGCGCACCCTGCTTGCCCACAAGAAAGAACGCCATCAGGAAAAAGCATTCGTCTGTGAGGGGATCCGGCTGGCAGAAGAAGCCATCCGGCATCAGCAGCGGCCGCTCCTGGCTTTTTACAGCTCCGCTTTGACCGAGCGCGGGAAAGCGCTGCTGGAACAATGTGATTGTGAAAAACTGGAAGTGGCGGCTGAACTGCTGGACAGGATCTCAGCCACAGAAACCTCCCAGGGCTTGCTCCTCGTGATCCCCTTTCCTGAAATTTCCTTTCCAGAGCAAATCAATTGCTGCATGGTGCTGGATGGGATCCAGGACCCCGGAAATTTTGGAACCATCCTGCGCGCCGCAGCGGCTTTCGGGCTGCAGAGTCTTCTGTATACTTCCGGCTGCGTGGACCCTTATTCGCCCAAGGTGGTGCGCTCAGCCATGGGGGCACATTTTCAACTCCCCCTTCGCCAAACCAACCCCGCAGAGATCGAGGTGCTAGCACAGAACACCCACCTGTACCTTGCCGAAGCGCAATCTGGAATTCCCTGCTGGCAGGCAGATCTGCGCCAGCCCATCACCGTTGTGATCGGTAGCGAGGCATTTGGCATCGCGCAATCCATCCGGCAGCTTCCCCATCAAAATCTACTCATCCCCATGCCGGGAGCGATGGAAAGTTTGAACGCGGCCATGTCAGCCAATATTCTGCTGTATGAGATCGCGCGCCAGAGGTCGGCATGAGAATCCGCTCCATCACCTATTTCTTTGACCCGGCCCGGCTTTCACCCAAAACTGCGTTGCACTCGATCGACATCCACCGCGATGCCCTGCAAGAGAATCTCTCTTCCGCCGGTTATGCGGTGCAAAGTGTGCGGCTGGCAACCACCCCTTTTCCGCGCTGGCTGGACGTGCAGAATGAGCAAAAAGTTTGTGAGAACATCCGCGATCTGTGCAGTCTTGTGCAGGGTGCAAGTTTCGATTACCTTTCGCTGGGCCCCTGCCGCATGCACGATGGAGCGATGGAATCGCTCATCCCTTCCCTGCTATCTTTGTCGGATATCCTCTTTGTCAGTATGCAACTTTCCGATCTGCAGGATGGAGTTTCCCTGCCCGATATCCGTGCCTGTGCCAGGGTGATCAAGCAGAATGCAGGTATCCAAGCCGATGGTTTTGCCAATTTGCGGTTTGCGGGGCTGGCAAACTGCAAACCTTTTACCCCCTTCTTTCCGGCGGCTTACGGTGAAGACGGAGCGTTCGCCTTTTCCCTGGCCATGGAATGTGCGGATTGCGCGTTGCAAGCTTTTACACAGGCCGCGCACATTCCCGGCGGCTGCCAATCACTGATCGCCACCCTGGAAGAACAGGCGCGCACGATCGAAGCGATCATCGAGAAATCCTCCCTCCGCTCTGCTCCTGTCTTTCAGGGTTTCGATTTCTCCCTGGCGCCTTATCCTGAAGAATGGTGTTCTTTCGGAAAAGCGCTGGAAGCCATGGGGGTATCGCGCATCGGATCCGCAGGAAGTCTGGCGGCCGCCGCCATTCTGGCAGGAGCGCTGGATTCGGGCAAATGGAAGAAAGCCGGTTTCAACGGCTTGATGATGCCAATCCTGGAAGACAATACGCTGGCCGAACGCAGCGGCGCAGGATTCCTCTCCATTTATGATGTCTTGCAGTATTCCAGTGTCTGTGGGACAGGATTGGATACCGTCCCATTAGCGGGGGATGTAGAAGAAGAGAAGCTAGAAGCTCTGCTGCTGGATGTGGCAGCATTGGCGGTGCGGTTGAACAAACCCCTCACCGCCCGGCTCATGCCCATACCGGGCAAAAAGGCCGGGGATGCCATCGAATTCAACTTCCCGTATTTCGCCAAGGGGAAAGTGCTGGATTATCCTTATTCCGGCATCAGCCGCCCACTCATCGCAGGGGAGAATATTTCAATAAAACCGCGCGGCTAGACCAGCACCTCAATGGTTGAAGAAGCCCAGTGCGCGTCGATCCAATCCTGCACTGCTTTTTCCTGCAACACATGCAACGCATCAGCGCTGAGGGGCTGGCTTTCGTTGCGCTCGATAACCTGAATGATGTGAAAACCATAATCGCTTTCGATGACCGTGCTGTATTGCCCGGCGCTCAAACCGAAAGCGGCATCCTCCACCGCCTGCACATACAGATAGCCACGCGGGAACCATCCCAGATCGCCACCGGTCAGGGCATCATACTGGTTCGCCAGGGTGGCGAAATCGGTGCCCGCCTGCAACTGCTGATAGATGGAATCGGCTGTGGCGCGATCACTTACCAGGATCTGGCGGGCGTGCACCTGTGCGGCCGTGGTTGGCACACCGCTGACGATCTTATCGCGCATCCAGGCAGCCGCCAACTGTCGACGCAAGGTTTGGCGAAAACCGGTTTCATCATAATGATTGGTCTGCAACCAGCTCATGAACTGCTCCGCTCCACCGGCTTGGGCGATCAATTCATCAATATGGGTTTGCAGGGTGGCATCATCCACAAAATACCCCTCGCTGCTGGCAGATTGCGCCAGCAGCACCTGCCCCACCAGCTCGGTAAGCACCAGGTTTACCTGTTCCTCCTCATCCAATTCCTCCCCGGTGGCCGCTTGCGCATCCTTCAGCCGCCATTGTTCATTTTGAAACTCGGCAATGGTGATGCCCGTGCCATTCACCCGCACCGCCATCGGTTCTTCGGTTGGGGTGGGTGCCGCCACCGTTTCTGTGGGCAACTGCGCTTCTTGGGGATGGCAGGCAGAGAACAGAAAGGTCAACAAGCTCAACAGGAGTAAAGGAGCAGGTATTTTTTTCATAATAGGGCTGATTATAAACGGAAATAAAAAAGCCGTAGGGATAAATCCCTACGGCTCATCATGCTAATACTCAGGCATGGGTTGCTGTGGAGCTGGTGGGTTCTTCTCGGGGATATCGGTGACGAGGGCTTCGGTTGTAAGGATCATGGCTGCGATGGAGGTTGCATTCTCCAAGGCACCGCGGGTCACCTTAGCCGGGTCGATCACGCCTTCCTTGACCATATCCACGTACTTCTCAGAAAGGATGTCAAAACCGATCTTCTTATTCTTTTCTTTTTCCTGAGATTGATGGACATTCTCGATCACAACAGGTCCGTCAAAACCGGCATTTTCAGAAATCCGTTTCATTGGGACATACAAAGCTTTGCGGACAATATTGACACCGGTTTGTTCGTCATCATTGTTCATCTTCAATTCAGACAGCACGTCCACTGCGTTGAGCAGTGCCACACCACCGCCAGGCACAATCCCTTCCTCAACGGCTGCACGGGTTGCAGAAAGAGCATCTTCCACACGATGTTTCTTTTCTTTCAGCTCGGTTTCGGTTGCAGCGCCAACACGGATGATGGCAACTCCGCCGGAGAGCTTGGCAAGCCGTTCTTGCAGTTTTTCACGATCATAATCGCTGGTGGTCTTGTCGATTTCAACGCGGATCTGATCAATGCGGGCCTTGATTTCTTTGGAATCACCCTTGCCACCGATGATGGTGGTGTTGTCTTTATCCGATTGAACTTTTTCAGCAGTGCCGAGATCCTGAACGGTTGCAGTATCCAATTTGCGTCCGGTTTCTTCCGAAATGACGGAAGCGCCGGTCAGAATGGCAATATCCTGCAACATTGCCTTGCGACGGTCGCCAAAGCCAGGGGCCTTGACAGCCAGAACATTGAGGGTGCTGCGCAGTTTGTTCAAAACAAGGGTAGCCAGTGCCTCACCATCCACGTCCTCAGCAATGATGACCAGGTCGCGTTTGCCAACCTGAACCATCTTCTCCAGCAGAGGAAGCATATCCTGTGCGGCAGAGATCTTCTTATCATAGATCAAGATATAGGGGTTTTCGATGACAGCTTCCATGTGCTCGGCATCGGTCACAAAATAAGCGGAAATGTAACCGCGATCGAACTGCATACCTTCCACATACTCCTGCTCGAATTCCAAACCCTTGGATTCCTCGACGGTGATGACGCCATCTTTGCCGACTTTATCCATCACATCCGCGATCAGGGTGCCAATCTGGCGATCTTGCGCCGAAATGGTGGCCACATTCGCGATCTCTTCCTTGGTGGAAATATCGATTGCCTGTGCTTTGATCGCATCGGCCACTTTCTTGGAAGCGGCTTCGATGCCATGTTTCAAGAGCATGGGGTTTGCCCCGGCTGCCAGAGTCTTCAAGCCTTCGGTGACCATGGCATGCGCCAGAACGGTGGAGGTGGTGGTTCCATCACCGGCGATATCGTTGGTTTTGGTCGCTGCTTCTTTCAATAATTGGGCGCCCATATTCTCAAATGGGTCTTCCAATTCAATTTCTTTTGCTACGGTCACACCATCATGGGTGATGGTAGGGGAACCGAATTTGCGATCCAGGGCTACATTGCGGCCTTTAGGACCCAGGGTAGTGGCGACGGCTTCTGCCACGACATCAATACCATTGCGCAGTTTATTTCGCGCATCTTCTCCAAATACAAGTTGCTTTGCTGACATACGTATCTCCTTCTTTCGAGATTAATTGATTAGTCTTTGACGATCGCCAGAACGTCGCTCTCTTTTAGGATCAAGAGCTTCTTCTCATCGATCTTGATTTCGGTGCCGGAATATTTCGCAAAGAGAATGGTATCGCCTTCTTTGACGTCCATCTGGATGCGTTCACCTTTTTCATCGCGATCACCTGGTCCGACGGAAAGGACGATTCCTTTTTGGGGTTTTTCTTTTGCGGTTTCAGGCAGTACGATGCCCGAGGCAGTTACATCTTCCCGTTCGATCGGTTCTACAACCAATCGGCTTCCGAGGGGTTTGATATTGAGTGCCATATAAGATCCTCCTGATAGTTTTTATCGAATCATCATTTTAGCACTCTTTTTCCGAGAGTGCTAATTTCAATCTTATCTGGCTTTCAAGTGCAAGTCAAGTAAAATCCAGGAAAATTAATATTATTTTAATATTTGGTATCCATACGATTCGCAAATGCCTTCCGACTCATCCACCACCCCCATGATCACGGTATCTTCGGGGAAAGCTTTGCGCACCATCTCCAGGACCTGGATGGCCTTTTCGCAGTAACCGTTCGATTCGCGATGCAGGGCAGCCAGCACCGCCCCATATTCGGCATAATAATCCTTGGTATCCACGTTGAGCGGCAGTCCTTCAATGGCCACCATGGTATCCGTGGTCGAATCGCACTGGCGCGCCTCGCAGCTTTCCTCAGCGGTACAGCCCTCCAACCCGCATTGGAAGGCAAGGATCTCGCTCTCATAATTGCGGGACTTGTGATAAATATCGCCCAGGAACGCGTAGGCGTAGGCATCATCGGGTTTTAACTGCACCGCTTTGCGGGCATTCAAACTGGCGGAAAGAGGGTAACCCTGCTGCACATACGTCTTTGCGATGGATTGGTAAGGGATGGGGTCTTTCACACCCAGTTGTTCATTGATATCCGCCGCTTTCGCAAAATAATCCAGCGCGTAATCATACTGCTCCAATTCACGGTAATTCACCCCAATCGACATATACAGAAAAGTAAGGTTGGGGTTGATATCGGCTGCCTTCTTATATTCCGTGATGGCGGCACTGTAGTTGCCGATGGATTCCTGCAGGTAACCGCTGATGCGGTGCACATCCATCAGGGTATCATCCTGCTCCAGCGCCTGATCGATATACTGCCCTGCCTGCGTCCATTTCATCTGGTCCGTAAGGATCTCTGCATAGAAAGCCAGCGCCAGGGTGTTGTTTCCATCCAGTTGCAGCGCGGAGACGGCTTCCTGTTCCGCCTGGGTCAACAACGAATCTCTCTGGTCGCCAACCAGCGCCGAGCTCGCCAGCCAATCGAGCGCAAAGGCCTTCACAGCATGCGCCGTGCTGTTTTCATTTTCAATTTCCAGAGCACGGTTGGCCGAATCCAGAGCCTCATTGAGCCGGTTGTATTTATCTTCGCTCGAAACCAGCAGTGTGGATGAATAAACCTGGATTCTTGACAGCTCAACCCACAGTTCAACATTGTTCGGATCCACGCTGGCCGCGTTTTGAAACGCCTCCAGGGCCTTCGCCAGATCGCCGGCCACAAAATGAACTTCCGCTTCCTGCACAAAAGATTCCACCGTGCGCGTGGCGGTGGGGGTTGCCATAAAAAGCGGGGTGATGCGCCCCTGCTGCTGATCGCGCATGACCAGCAGAAGTGCGATGATCATGGCAAGCAAGAGCACGATACTATAAGGACTCGAACGATGTTTCTTCTTTTGAAACAGGGAATCCCGGTGTGGTAAATTCATCTTAATCTCCCGAGACGGTCGGAGTGGTAATGGGATAGGGCAGCGGTGTGGGAGTCAATGTGGGTTGCGGGGTCCAGGTGGGGATCATGGTGGCGGTCGGCAGTTTGAGCAACTGCTGGTTGTTCATTTTTTCATAACAACGGTTCAGCGTGTATTCCGCGTTGTAAACAGCGGTTTCATCATCCTGCATGCTTTGAATGATCGCCTGTGCAACCGGAACGGCATCATCGCAGTACCCCAATTCCATCAAGGACATGGCATACACATAGTAAAAATCCACCACATCATAGGAAAGCGGCAGCCCTTCCACGATCGAGCCATTGGACGTGACCCCTCCTTGAATGGCAAGCTGCAGGGAAAGAATGGCATCGCCAAACTGATAATTCTTATAATAGGCCTGTCCCAGGTAGCCCCAGTAATACGGATTCTGTGAATCATCCGAGATCGCCTGCTGAAAATACTGGATAGCTTTGCTGTACTCACCGGTGCGGGAATAGGTACGCCCGATCAACACATCCGGGATGGGGTCGGCCGGGTTAAGCGCGTTGGCCTTGGTGTATTCCTCCACCGCCATCGTGTAATCCAGCATGCTGGCATAAGTGCGCCCCAGTGAAATGTGAAGTTCAGCCACATTGGAATTGACCGTGATGGCCGCTTCATATTCGGTGATGGCATCTTCATAGTTGGCGGTAATCTCTAGCACCGCACCCCTTGCCCAGTGGGTCTCCAGTGCGGATGGGGAAATGGCTTCCGCTTTGCGCGATGCCTCGATGGCCAGGTCCAGGTCGCCCTGCGCTTCAGCCCCTTCCAGTATCTTTTTGGCTTTCACAATGGCGTCATAGGCATAGGCAAAATAGTTGGACGAATCATACTCAATCGCTTTACTCAAGTTCGATTCGGAATCCAGATAATCGCCCAGCAACCCATGGGAAACGCCCATGATGGCATACGCCTGGCTGTTCTCAGGATTCAGCAGCAGTGCGTTGCCGGCATCTTCCAGCGATGCCTCATAATCACCCCGATACAGGTTAATCATCGCCGAGGAAATGTAGTTGGAGGGGTTTTGGGGGTCGGCCTTGATGGCTTTGCCATACGCCTGCAGTGCCTGGGTGTATTTTCCCTCTGCCACGTAACCTTGTGCTTCTGCAATGAACGTTTCTGCCGAGATGGTTGGGGTTGGTGAAGGGAGGAAAATATAGGGAGAGAACGGCTCCACTTTGCGATCGATATACACCAGCAGACCAATGATCACAACCAAGATGAGAATCCGGAGGGGATTTGATCGGCGGGTTTTCCGCCGCATATTCCAATTTCTTCCTTTGATGTACATACCGCAATCTTATCATCATGCTAAAAATTGCGTCAAGAAAGGGAAAAAGCGCTGGCCGGGAGCGGATTCCTTTTTCTTGCAAATCGTTTTGGTTAAAGCTAGAATGAAACCATGCTTTTTGATGTATTTACCTTATTCCCCGAAGTATTCCCCGCTTATCTTGAAACAAGCATCTTGAAACGTGCGAAAGAAAATGATCTGCTGGAAGTCCGCCTGCACGACATCCGCGATTGGGCTACCGATAAACACCGTACCACCGATGATACCCCGTATGGGGGTGGCGGCGGAATGGTCATGAAGCCAGAACCGATCTTCAAAGCAGTGGAAGAGGTCATCGGAATTCCTCCCTCCTGCCCGCTCATCCTGCTCACCCCGCAGGGTCAAACTCTCACGCAGCAGAAAGCAGAGGAGCTCAGCGAACTCCCCCATCTGGCTGTCATTTGTGGAAGATACGAAGGATTTGACGAGCGCATCCGCCAACACCTGGTCAGCGAAGAAATATCGATCGGAGATTACGTCCTCAGCGGAGGGGAGCTGCCAGCGCTTATTCTTATCGAAGCGGTCACCCGCCTTATTCCCGGCGCGTTGGGAGATCCGGAAGGCGCGTTCGATGATTCATTCAGCTGCGGGCTTCTGGAATATCCCCAGTACACCCGCCCACCGGCCTTCCGCGGCTGGGAAGTGCCGGAAATATTGCAATCGGGCGATCACGGGGCAATCGACCGGTGGAGGCGTAATCAAGCCCTGTTGCGTACATTGCAAAAACGTCCCGATCTTCTGTTCAAAGCCGATCTTTCTGATGCAGACCTTGACTATCTGGAACAGGCAGTACAGGAATCAGAGACAGCAGCATCTGATCCTATAATCAATCTCATCAAAAAAAGAAAGGAATAATCAATTATGAAATACAACATTGGAAAAACATTTTTACTTGGCCTGGGATTCTTTGGGGTCAGCGTGATCTGGAGCGTTTACAACGCCTATGTTCCCATCTTTCTTGAATCCAGATTTGCGCTCTCCGCAGGGTTCATCGGCCTCTTCATGACCCTCGACAATATCGCCGCGCTTTTCATCCAACCGGCGGTTGGCGCATGGTCCGACCGGCTGCGCACACCCATCGGCCGCCGCATGCCTTTCATTTTAATCGGTGCTCCCATCGCAGCGTTGGCGTTCTTTGTGCTGCCCAAAGCCCTTTCGCTGCCGGTCTTTTTCTTCGCCGCCAGCTTGCTGCTGCTTGCCATGGCTCTCTGGCGCACGCCGGTGGTGGCATTGATGCCCGACATCACACCCTCCAAATATCGTTCACAAGCCAATGGCATCATCAATTTCATGGGCGGCATTGGCGCCATCATCGCCTTTCTGTTCGGCGCAACTTTATATGAAATGAATCCCGCCTATCCCTTCTGGCTGGGTTCCATCCTGGTCACGCTGGCCGCGATCCTGGTCTTCATCTTCATCAAGGAGCCCAAGGAATTCGAGCATTCCAAAGAGAAAGCGCCTTCGTTGATCGAATCAGTCAAAGGCATTTTTAAGGAAAAGGACCGGAACACTTTGCGCATCCTGCTGGCAATCTTCTTCTGGTTCATCGCATACAATGGCATCGAGGCCTTCTTTACCCTTTATGGAAAGAACTATCTGGGCATCAGTGAATCCGACGCATCCAGACTGCTCGGCCAACTGTCCACCTTCTTCGTTCTGTTCTCTCTACCAGCGGGTTACATTGGCGCAGCCGTGGGCCGGAAGAAGACCATCATCGCCGGCATTGTATTGATGGCCGCCTGCATCGCCTCCTTATTCTTCCTGCCGACCGGAGTCTTGACCACCCTGCTCACCACCCTGCCGCTGCTGGGTAAAGTGCCGGTCATCGGTGTCATCCTCATGATCACCGGTATTGCCTGGTCGCTCATCAATATCAATTCGCTGCCCATGGTAGTGGATATGACCGACGCAAACCGCATCGGCACATACACCGGTTTGTATTATCTGTTCTCCACGCTGGCTGCCATTCTGGGTCCCATTCTATACGGATTCATCATCCAATTCAGCCAGGGAAAATACAATTTACTGATGATCATCAGCCCGATCTTCCTGGCAGGCGCATTGATCAGCATATTTGGGGTCAAACGCGGCGAGATCAGAGAAGGCTAGGGTCTTCAAAGTAAGCAAAAGAACATGATGGAAGGCACATCATCAAAAACTTGATTTTGATTTTTAAACAAGCTATACTTAAAGACCAAGAGAGATGAGCGTCATCTCTCGAATCTAATTTCTCTAGGAGGAGAGATAATGACCAAAAAAATTTCGTTCTTTTTAAGTCTTCTGATCATTGCTTCCGTCCTGTTGGTCAGCTGCAAAGCAGCCGCCACAGAAGAAGCACCAGCGGAAGAACCTGCTGCTGAAGAACCTGCAGCAGAAGAACCAGCGGCAGAAACACCAAAATTAAAATTCTGCCAGGTTACTGATATGGGTGGCATTGATGACAAATCCTTCAATGCGACCGCCTGGAAGGGCATGGAACAGGCAGCGACTGATTTCGGTGTTGAAGTCAAATACCTCGAATCACAGCAGCAATCCGACTATGAAGTCAACCTGAATGCCTTCGTCGAAGAAAAGTGCGATCTGATCGTTTCCGTCGGTTTCTTACTGGCAGATGCAACCTCCAAAGTGGCAACCGCCAATCCTGACATGAAATTCGCAATCATCGACAACGGCAACATGGGCTTGGCCAACGTGCGCGGCAACTATTCCGACATTCAGGAAGCTACCTTCCTGGCCGGTTACTTAGCCGCCGGCATGACCAAGACCGGCAAAGTCGGTACCTATGTTGGCATCCTCTTCCCCTCCACCCAGGCCTTCATGGACGGGTATGCAATGGGCGTTGCCTATTACAACCAGGTTCATGGAACCGCTGTAGAAGTTCTCGGCTGGGACATGGAAACCCAGGAAGGTTTGGAAGTCGGCAACTTCGAAAGTCTTGATGACGGTCGCGCCATGGGCGAAACCCTGCTCGATGAAGGCGCTGACATCATCATGCCCGTTGCCGGACCTGTGGGCGCCGGTACTCTGGCTGTCATGCAGGAAAGAGGAACTGGTCTTTTGATCGGCGTGGATGATGACTGGTCTGTGAAGTATCCCGATCAGGCCGATTACATTCTCGCCAGCACCATGAAGAAGATCGACGTCTTCGTTTATGACACGATCTCTCAGGTCATCAATGGTGAATACAAAGGTGGCGAAGACTTCGCCCTCACCCTCGAAAACAACGGTGTAGGACTGGTCTATGGAACCGCCTGGGTTGATCAGATCCCCGCTGATCTGGCTGCTGAAATCGAAGCCCTCATTCCTCAAATCATTGACGGGTCCATCGCTGTAATGCCCACCCGCTAATCGATGAAGCTAATTCACTGAACAAAAAGAGCCAAGGATTTTTTCTTGGCTCTTTTTTTGAATGACAATATGGTAAAATTCATGCAATTGTTGGACAATTAATTCTTTATTGAGGGAAATATGGCGCCATTACTCGAACTAAAAGGAATCACAAAGCGTTTTCCCGGCGTGCTGGCAAATGACCATATCGATCTGACCCTTGAAAAGGGCGAGATCCATGCTCTCCTGGGAGAAAACGGTGCAGGGAAAACCACCTTGATGAACATTCTCTACGGTTTGTACTCACCGGATGAAGGGGAAATTTTCGTCAACGGTCAAAAAGTAGCCATCCAGGGACCAACGGATGCCATCAAAGCCGGCATTGGCATGGTCCACCAGCATTTTATGCTGATCCCGGTGTTCACCGTGACAGAAAATATCATGCTCGGTGAAGAGGACGTAAAGGTCGGAGGTTTCCTGGACCGAAAAAAAGCTGCCCAAAAGATCATGCGGATCTCCGATCAATACAAATTGAACATCAATCCCAATGCGTATATTCGCGATCTGCCGGTCGGTGCCCAGCAGCGGGTGGAAATCGTAAAAATCCTTTTCCGCGAAGCGGAAATATTGATCATGGATGAACCTTCTGCCGTGCTTACCCCACAGGAAGTGGATGAATTGTTCAAGATCATGCGCATTCTGGTCGATCAGGGCAAGTCGATCATCTTTATCACCCACAAGTTGCGCGAAGTGATGGATTGCGCAGATCGAATCACGGTCATCCGTGGTGGCAAAGTGGTCGGTTCGACCACACCCAAAGAAGCCGATACCAAAAAATTGGCTGCCATGATGGTTGGACGTGAGGTTGAACTGAAGGTCAAGAAGACCAAAGCGAAACCCGGCAATGCCATCCTGCAGGTAGAAGACCTGAAGGTTTTAAACAATCAGGAGCAATTCGCTGTTGACGGCGTATCCTTTGAGGTACGGGAAGGCGAAGTGTTGGGAATTGCCGGCGTACAGGGAAACGGCCAAACGGAACTGGTGCGTGCCTTGACCGGGCTGCTCACCCCCGCAGAAGGAAAAATCAAGATTCTGGGCAAAGACACCACCAAAGAGAAACCGCGTTTCATCACCGAACTGGGCTCTGCGCACATCCCGGAAGATCGTCAGAAAGACGGTCTGATCCTGGCGTTCCCTGTTTCAGAAAATCTGGTGTTGAATTCTTATCAGCATGAGCCATTCTCCAAAGGCATCCGCCTTCAATTCGATGAAATCGACCGGAATGGCAAACAACTGGTAGACAAGTTCGATATCCGCACGCCCGGAATCAATACCCCCGTCAGCAATCTATCGGGCGGCAACCAGCAAAAAGTGATCGTGGCGCGGGAATTCTCCCGTCCCATAAAACTGCTGATCGCCTCACAGCCCACCCGCGGGTTGGATGTGGGTTCCATCGAATATATCCACAAACGGGTGATGGAAAAGAGGGATGCAGGTTGTGCGATCTTGCTGGTTTCGACCGAATTGGATGAGATCATCCAGCTTTCCGATCGCATCGCAGTAATGTACCGAGGCAAGATCCTCGATATATTGAACATCGAAGATGCTTCCAAAGAGATTCTCGGCCTGCTCATGGCTGGCATCAAACCGAGTGAAGAGATGAAGCATAAGGTCACAAAAGAAGAGCAGCTCATTACAACATAAGGAATGCAGGTATGGAAAAGCAAAAACAAGTTCAGAAAAAACAAAGCGCCACTGCAATTTTCTTTGAGGAGCTATCGAAAAGCTCGGGGTTGGTAACCTTTTTAGCGATCCTGACCGGCATTCTCATCAGTGGTCTGCTGGTGGCTTTCACGACCGTCGAGGTTTATCAGGCCTTTTCTGTTTCCTTTTGGGGCGGGATCAAAGAAATAGTCAAAACCGCGTGGTCCACGTACTCTACCTTATTCATGGGGGCCTTCGGAAATCCGAAAGATATTGTCGCCGCTTTTCAAGGTGGTGATGCCCTGACCATCCGGCGCGCGATCAATCCATTCTTTGAAAGTCTGGTTCAAGCCACCCCATACATTTTCGCCGGCCTTTCCGTGGCATTGGGTTTTCGCGTTGGTTTGTTCAACATCGGCGCGGAAGGCCAGATCTTCATCGGAGCCCTGACCGCCACATATGCCGGATACGCCATCACAGGTCTTCCTGCTTTCATCCACATACCGCTTGCCATGCTGGCAGGCGCTTTGGGCGGCGCAATCTGGGGCTTTGTGCCCGGTTTCTTGAAAGCGAAAACAGGGGCGCATGAGGTGATCATCACGATCATGATGAACTATATCGCTTTCAAATTCACGGATTTCATGATCAACGGACCCATGCAGGATCCCAACGAATATACTCCCAAAACCCCCTGGATCCAGGAAAGCGCCCAGCTCACACACCTGTTCGCGGATCCCATCCGCTTTCATATCGGTTTCTTCATCGCGCTGGGAGTGGCTTACCTGGTGTACTGGCTGCTGTTCAAGACCACCTGGGGCTTTGAGCTGCGCACGGTCGGTTCCAACCCCAATGGAGCGCGTTACGCAGGGATCAATACCACCAAATCAACCGTCATTGCCATGTCACTGGCCGGTTCCCTGGCCGGCATGGCAGGCGCCAATGAGGTATTGGGTTTGAACTTCCGGCTGGTACCTTCCTTCTCCTCGGGATACGGGTTTGACAGCATTGCGCTGGCCCTGTTGGGGAAAAACCATCCGCTGGGGGTGGTCCTTTCCGCCCTGCTGTTCGGCTTTTTGCGAAACGGTTCCCGGCAGATGCAGTTGAAAGCCGGCGTACCCATCGACATTGTCTCAATTCTGCAGGCGCTCATCCTGGCCTTCATTGCCGCACCTGCCATCATTCGCACCATCTACCGCTTGAAAAAACCTGATATCGAAGAAGAAGGGGTAAGAGTTAGTGGATGGGGAGGTAAATAAAATGGCTGAACCGAAAAAAACTCCAATGGATGCGAAAACAACCACTCACAAGCATCAATCAAAATCCCGCAAAACCACGATGGGAATTCTTTTTCTGCTGATCGCAGCTGTCATCTGGTTCGTCTTCGTCCGCCCGCTCGATGCAGGCGCTTTGACCACTTACACCATGGTACCTGGTGGGTCAACCGTCAGCATGGCCGATTGGGTCTTTCCAACCGCCAAAGTGCTTTCTGCTCTGGCAATCATCTGCGCGGTGGCGGGCGCATATCAATTGATCCGAGGGTTCCAGAATCTCACCAATGCTATTTTGGGACTGGTCGCAGTCCTTTTCATCTTCAGCTTCCTTTCCTGGGCATCTTCCGGAGGAACGCTCAACCTGGCCGGCCTGCTGCGGGTAACGGTAATCCGTGCGGTCCCTTTGACGCTGGGCGCCATGGCTGGCATTCTGTGTGAGCGCTCCGGCACGGTCAACATCGCCATTGAAGGTATGATGCTGATCGCTGCATTCGTCAGCACCGTCATCGCCAGCATGACCAATCTTTGGATCGGCATGCTCTCCGGGATCCTGGCCGGTGCTTTGGTGGCCTTCATCCACGGCACACTCACCATCAAATACAAAGTAGACCACACCATTTCCGGTACGGTCATCAACATTTTCGCCACGGGGATCACATCCTTCCTGTCTTCGAAATTCATTCAAAAAACCGAATTTCAGTATTTGAACGAACCGGGCATGTTCCCGCAGGTAGATATTCCGGTGTTGTCGAAGATCCCCTTCATCGGCCCCATCCTGTTCAGCCACAACCTGTATGTGTATGCCATGTTCATTCTGGTCCCACTGCTGACGGTGGCCCTTTTCTCCACCCGGTGGGGACTGCGTTTCCGCTCGGTCGGTGAACACCCCAAAGCGGCGGATACCCTGGGCATCCAGGTCAACCGAACACGCTACATGGGCGTCATCTTGGGCGGCATGATGGCTGGTTTTGCCGGAACTTACTTCACGCTCGGCTCATCCGGCCGTTTCGACGAATTAATGACCGCCGGTCGCGGCTTCATTTCTCTGGCAGCCATGATCTTCGGAAATTATTACCCGTTTGGAGCAATGGGCGCGGGGCTGCTGTTCGGCTTCTTCGATTCGCTGGCAGCCAAGGCTTCCATTCTGAAAGTGCCCGTCCCATCCGACTTTTTGGGCATGCTGCCCTACATCGCCACCATCGTAGTGCTGGCGGGAGTGGTTGGAAAGAGCAATGCCCCCGCAGCCGAAGGCAAAGCATACGAGAAAGAATCGCTCTAAAGGAAAGAACTCACAAAACAAAACAGGCGACCTCACGGTCGCCTGTTCTTATTTCAGAGGGTAGTACCCAAATTCCTCAACGGCATCCACCATGGCGAGGATATTTTGCGGCGGCACCTCGTTCATGACCGTATGCACCGAAGCCACCATGTAACCCCCACCCTCCCCCAGGATATTGATGACACGCTTCACTTCCTGGCGCACCTCTTGCGGAGTGCCGGAAGGCAGGATGCGCTGGGTATCGATGGCGCCACAGAAAACAATGTTCTTCCCATAGCGTTCCTTCAACCCCTGCAGGTCAGACATCTTGCCGGCCGAGGTCTGGATGGGATTGAGAATATCCACGCCCATCTCCACGAAATCCTCGATGAGGTCGAAAACATCCCCATCAGTATGGAAAAAGACCTTCGCCTTGGTGCGGGCCTTGATGAACTCGATGAATTCCGCATGGAAAGGTTTCAGGATCTGCCGGTACATGCGCGGAGAGATCATCAACTTCTCCTGCGTGCCCAGATCATCGCCGATCTTGATGATGTCCAGGTTTTCCCCCGCCGCTTCCAGAAAATGACCCATCAAAGTCTTGCAGAGATCGGTAATCTTGCGCAGCAGCGCTTTTGCGAAATCAGGGTACATGGCCATATTCAGCAGGAAAGTATCCATGCCCTGCATGGCGAAAGCCCGTTCAAACGGGAAGAGCAGCCAGGGGGTGCCCATGATGGCAAACTGATCTTCCTGGGCCAGTTTGCTGGCCTGTTCCTTGACATGCGCCACACGGTACGGATCATCCATATCAGGCCAGGGATATCTTTCAATGGCATCGATGGTCGTCGCTTCGGCCAGCGGATGCACGCCCGGATACCATACACCGGGTTCGATCTCCACCTGCCCCGTTCCCCAGCAATCGAGGCAGGGAGTGTGCGGCGGACGGTTCCTGTTGCGTTCGTAAACCTCTTTCGGAAAACGATCCAACACGCCGCGCACATCGCTGTGCAAACGGAGCATGGTCGCCTCATCCACTTTAGCGCTTCCCAATTCAGGCCAATCATAGATATATTCGTCGGGGGCGTTGATGCCGGCCAACTTTTTTACGCCCTGATAAGGGATCATCTTAATGCCGGTGGCATTGGAAACGCCCATGATGATGGGCACTCGATCGGGCACCTCATGCGCCAGCACTGTTTTCACCCGTTCACGAGAAGTCATTCCCATTTCAACTCTCCATGTAAGTAGTATGGAAAAATTGTAGCACAGGAAAACAAGTTCCCTGATTTCTCATCAGTTCACGAATGAAAATGATAAAAACCATTTCCTCGAAAGGATCCTATAATTAATGCGGTTTCACAGTTTTTCCCGAACAGCTTCGAAATCAAAAACCCTGCACAGGCGCACAAGGAGAAAATACAATCATGGAAGAACGGTCAACAAACCCGGAAGAAACCTGTTATTTTTGCGGGAAAAGAAAAGCAGACCCGCAAAGCGTATTTCGACAGGAAGTTTACAAAGACAGCACACTCAAAGTTCACAAGAGCGTGATCAACACTCCCGGGGGGATGATGGTCGACGAGTACCACGCAGTAAAAAAACACATCGATATCCCGCGCTGCAAAGAATGCAAAGATATGCACGATTCCTCGCAGAAGATATCCGGCACGGTCGATCTTTCCGCCGCCGCGATCGGGGCGATCTTGGCGCTGATCTTCTTCTGGGGGCATGGAACGATCTGGTGGATGATCGGGTTCATCTTGACCTTTGCCGTGATGGCAGACCTTTTGATCGCGAAAAAAATCATGCAGCGCAACGCTGCAAAGCTGGGGACGAAAACTTTCTTTGAAACAAAGACCTACCCACCTGTGGCAGCTTTGCTGCAGGAGGGGTGGAAATTCACCGTATCGACGGAAGGAAAGAAATAGGCCCTTTTCCGACCGGAGAGAACATCCTTCTTAAATGAAGAATGGACGGTATTCTGAAGATTCGTCTGATTGCCGCCGCCGTTAATCAGACTGAGCATCTCCATTAACCGCCCATTCTACCAAAGTAAGAATGCGGCCGAACGTGTGAAGCAGGTCAACCCTTCACACGCGAGAAATATTCATTTGGTAAAGCGCTCTGCCAAACAAAAAGACCTGGCTTTTTGCCAGGTCCGCCGAAAAAAAATATTCCCGTATAAATAAAAATCGACTTTCGGCGGCTTGGCGGTCATAGCTTTTCAGCTTTAGACCCAGAGCTTTGCGCCCCCGGCTTTCACCGAGTTTGCCTTTTCGAGTCAACTGCTCACTCTGTCAACTATTGTAGCGGTTTTTATGAAAAAATCAAGCCCCCTTTTTGTCCATTGGATCAAACTTCGCGGTCATTTTGAGAGCGGATCAGGGACTTTTTCGATTTACGGTATAATAGGGTCACGCTCCCGTAGCTCAATGGACAGAGTGCCTGACTTCGAATCAGTCGGTTGCGCGTTCGAGTCGCGCCGGGAGCACAGTATTTTTTGAATATATTTTCTTCCAGTTTTTCAATTCAGCAAAACGCTGCTCTATTGTTTGCTTAAATTGAAAGCTTTCGCGCTCGAATTCCTTCTAAGTTGTAGAAACATTTCTGTCACAGTTATTTGCTTTGTTTCCAATTGTGCCATCATTCAGGCAGAATTGCTTCAAATTGCAGAGACGCTATCAGATTATCGATTAGATGATTTTCCACGATTTGTTTGCAGTAGATGCTTCCCATATCCGCTGTCTGTTGTTCCTTGGCAATTTCCCAATTCTTTTCCATATTTGCCCTGGTAATAGGAGCCCTGATCTCTTTTCTACGGAGAAGGTTCATCATTTCAGTTTGGTCGATCTTCAGTTCGTGGAGAAAGAAGTATAAATCGTAGAAATCGCGATATCTCGCGCGCTGGGATGCCGCCCGCAGCTTTTCAGCACATATCTCTCTTTTGTCCATCGCTTTCGGAGATGCATTCACTCCCCACACATTCTCGTATGCTACCGATTTTGCTGGCAAAACGACGTTTTGTTGAAAATCCACCTCGACCTTGATATTGCCTGGTTGACCAAGCAATCCCTGATATTGCAGGCGCTCGATCTTGATGGTGAAGTCTGACGTGAAGACCTTCTGTGCTTTGAATAAGCCATCGGCTTCAAGCGCAGATTGAATTTCTTCTGCGGTGATCTTGGGGTCCAGACTGGTAAAATCCAAATCTTCCGAGAACCGGTATTGGGGGAGATAGCAATGGTGGATAGCTGTTCCGCCCTTGAAGACCAACTTCTTTTCCAGGGACGATCGGGCAATCTCCCGAACAGCCAATGCCAGGAAGTAATCCTTTTCTGCCACCTGCAGGGGATAACGCAGCGTTCGTTTGTTGATGATCTCCAATTGAGCCCGGGTGAGATTTCGTTCAGACATAGCGTTCGAAATAGCGGTCATAGTACAGTCTCCATTTGCTGTTAAATATATTCTCATCTGAATCGGTGATCTTGGACGTTCCGCGGTGCTTTCTCAGGGCTTGGGTCAGCTTTTCCGAATCCAGGCTGAGGCAATCCAACACGAATCCCAGGATTCTTTGGGTAGCAATAGTAGATTGAAGGGAGAACTCGATCAACCTATCCAGATCGAATTCATGCGTGAAGTTGTTCAATTTCTCTAATACCAGGTCAACGGAATAACGGCTGCGATGGTATTGGATGAGATCGATCAGCGCTTTTTCCCTGGAAGCGATCTTCACGGTTTGACCATCCATTGGATAGCTTTCCCAGCCATAGAAATAAGCGGGAATCGTCTTGATATATGAGAAGGTATATCCATCAATGTCTTTATCCTCGAATTGTTTGGTGGCAACGCTGGTCACTTTGCTCAGCAGCTGGTCATACAGCCCATGATATTGCAGAGCGGATTCGAAGGAAACATAGGCGGGCTTGACCAGCAGGTTCACGACTGCGTATTGGGAGATGGACAGGGAGCCGCGCGAATGCAGGTCGGAGATGATGTACACGCCCTTCTTGATGCGGAACAGCCAGCCCCTTTTTACAAATTGGCTGATGCGCTTCCTGAGATAGGGACGTTCCTCCCGGAAGACTTCCGAAAGCTGCGCAAAGGAAACCACCTCGCCATAGCGGGCGAGCGCGGTTTCTAGATTCTGTAATTCTTTTTCTGAAATGCCTGTACCAATCATAAGTAGATAATACCATAGTTAAGGTATTATCGCTATACAAATAATACCAGCTCACTATCCTTTGGCATTGGGTGTACTATAAAGGTATTGGCTACATTGGCTTGAGGGTCAAAGTCAATGAGCAACACTTTATATCCCGCAATGGCTAGTCCGGCCGCAAGGTTGATTGCAGTCGTACTTTTCCCCACGCCTCCTTTTTGGCTGGTGATGGAAATGATCATTTGGGTTGGTTATGTTTGATATATTCTGATGAAATAATCCTCAACAAGGCGGATAACGAGATATTGCATTCAAGGGCAATTATTAGAAGAGATTTTTTTATGGCTTGGGAACCAGGAATTTAATCAGATAACTTTTAGATGATGATTCGTGTAAATCTTTGGTCAAACTTGGTACTAAATAAGGTCTAGTACATTTATCTAAACATACGGGATACCGGTTGTCAAGTAGTATTGACTGGCATTGTCTGTTTTGCTATGGTGAATGGATGCAGGAGGAATTCTTTCAGAAGGCCAGGAAATATATAAAACATGGGAGCATCTGGGCCGTGGTGCTCTCCATTTTGATTACTATCTTCCTATACTATTTATATAAGTATTCTTTTATTTGTTTTGATCCAGCTTTTTGCGGAAACCCAGATAGACCATTAATTCAACTCCCCTGATCTTTTCATTTCGAATTCTTCCAATATATGATTTATTAACCCAAAGAAAGAATTCATACTTAATCCTTCAATCAATAATCTATCGAGCAATCCTTCTCTGATTTCACCTACTGGATTGGTTTTTACATAAAACCTTAAATTACCATTACCCTTTTCAATTGATAAGGGGATTCCCAACTTTTTGCTGTTTTCTTCAAGGCACTTAAAATTAAGAAAAGTAATGACAGAAATATTTCCGAATAGTAAATCAATTATGTGATTTGGCCTCATATCCATAGAAGTGATTGGAAGACCATATGGTTTTTCATCATCGCATGGTCCAAAGGATCTAAAAGTTAGGGGAGAATTAAAAATATGTGGAAATTGTTGG
Source organism: Pelolinea sp. (assembly GCA_012797975.1). Taxonomy (GTDB): domain Bacteria; phylum Chloroflexota; class Anaerolineae; order Anaerolineales; family Anaerolineaceae; genus UBA4781. The sequence continues at coordinate 136,573 of JAAZOD010000010.1, forward strand.
ACTGCTTTTTCTATAATTTTATTTGTGTCATACTTTGTAAAATTCCATGCTAAATATAACAATCCTCGTTCAGGTTCTTCAAATCCATAGCCTGTTTTTCTTGCATTACGTATTGCGTTTGATATATATTCGAAATTATGAAATTCTGGAATTTCACTAGATATTGACCGTCCCTCGACAAGTTCTTCCCTGAGTTTTCCTAAATCCCCGGTTTCTAAAAAATCAAATATATCATTTAATCTTTTTTGCTGTCTTATTTCTCTTTTATTCTTTAATTCATGTAAAACTTCCTTTTCGTTATTAATACTTGATTTGCGAATTTTCAATTCAATAATTCTATGCAATTTCCCTTTTTTGAAAACGGAAAAATCAGCTGTTCGAAGACAATTTGTTGAATCATGCATCACAGGTAACCAGCTAGACCCTAATTTTCTTATTGCCAAGAAGAAATTCATCTCCTTTTCCAATCCCTGTGGATTTGAAATGAAAGGAACTGGTTGTTTATCACTTAACGCTCGGATAATTTCACGGTTATATCCAAAAGCTCTCCATGCAACTCCATCACCGATATACCTAAAAATCCATCTAAAATATTTAAGAATTTGAACATTAAATTCAAATTCTTTTGCTCTCGAGTATTTTTCCGATATTTCAATTTTTAATTGATCTGTTAAGTTAGATTTGGATATTTGGGCAATTGTAGAGGCTTCTTTTCGCAATTTATCAATTTCCTTCTTGTGCCATAAAATTTCTTCTTCCAGTGATAGAAGATCGCGGATTATTTTCAGTTGAGTCCTATACAATGCAAAATTCCTATTTATAGGATACCAAAAGTATAAGAAATGGATGATCTTTTTCGCTCTTTTATAACCTTCTTTAGCTAGAGGGTGGTTTCTATATTTATAGAATTCTTGATAACTCATTTTATATCTATGCTATTTCTTGAAATAGTCGTACAAGCTTTATTTTGCGACATACATATAGCTTCATTTTACAAAATATCCCCCCTTTTTTCTATCCTCGTGCGCGGAATTCGTTTCCCAGAATCCTATAATGTGACCATTTTTTGAGGTTTTTATGGTGAGCGAATTAGCATCTTTATAAATAGTATGTTCCAACGTACCCGCTTGAACGAAGAACACGGCGTGTCCGCTCTTCTGCTCGCAGGGGTCATGACGTATCTGCGGATTGTCTTTGAACAGCGACACCATCCGATACAGATAAACCGCTTCCTCCGCGAACTTCCAATCCTTCGCCTTTTCCGCGTTTCTTCTCACTTCCGGCTGCGGGTCTGTCCTCTCAATCAGATATTTGCTTTCGATCTCTTTCATCAGGCAGTCGCATTGTTTCAAAGTATTCGGGCTTTTCAAGGGGGATTTGGAGAATTACATCACACTATACAGTATAGTCTAAGGTTTTATGCATAAACCGTAGATTATACTTGACAGTTTGGTCTTGTCGCTCTAAAATAGAATCATGGATAGGGATGTTTTGCACATGCTATTGACCATCTGGAATCCTCATTTCGCGAACCCTGATAAGGGGAAATGGTTGGGAACAGTACCTCGCGAGAAGTATCTGGATCGTCTCAAGAAACTATTGGAACTTCGTCACGTGCTCACGCTGACCGGCGTGCGCCGCGCGGGCAAATCTACGCTCATGCACCAGTTGATGAATTATCTGATCCATGAGAAGGGTGTGCCTGCCAAAAATATCGTATATTTATTTTTGGAGGATGTCCTTGTCCAACAGTACCTGACACAAGGCTGGCAGATCTTGGAAGATTTGTACAACTATTACCTGGAAACCTACAATCCTCAAGGCAAAGTGTATTTATTCCTGGATGAAATTCAGGGTGTTAAAGAGTTCAATCGCTGGATAAGCAGCAAGTATGAACGTCAGGAGCCGGTAAAGTTCGTGCTGTCAGGCTCCCGACGCTCGCTGGTGCAGTCAGAATCGGCAACCGTATTGACTGGCAGGAATGTCCAGGTGGACGTCTATCCTCTGAACTTTTATGAGTATCTGTCCATCAAGGGTGTTCAAGTCGAGGGTGAAGCCAGCATAGCCTCACTTCGGCAAGCCAACTTTGACAAACAAACTCAAATTTTGTATCACTTAGGTAACTACCTCAAAGAAGGCGGATACCCTGAGATCGTTTTGGCAGGGGATGAAGAAGTAAAGCGGGAACTGGCTTCAAGCTACTATCGGGATACGGTTACCCGCGATGTCGTGGTGCCCAACGGTGTTCGCAATCAGCAAGAAGTCGAGATACTCGGGCTGCAAGTGATGACAGATTTTACCAAAACCCATACCTACAACAGCCTGGCCAAGCCGCAAAAACTTGCTGTGGAAACAGCCAAAGCCTACCTGGATTACTTCCAGAGGGCATACCTGTTTTTCGAAAGCAAGCATTTTTCGTACAAAACAAAAGAGACGCAAGACGTTCAGAAGGCGCGAAAGATTTATGTGGTCGATAACGGCCTTAGGAATTTCAACATTCCGCTGCTGAGACCTGACTTGGGTCAATGCGCCGAGAACGTCGTCTATATGGAACTTAAGAAACAAAATACTGCAATTCATTATTGGAAGGGCAAGCGGGAAGTGGATTTTGTATCCATGAGCCCGAACCTGACTTTCTACAACGTTTCTTATACTGACCAGCTGCACGATCGGGAAGTGGAAGGTTTAGTTGAAGGACTTGAAGAGTTCGATATAAAGAGCGGTACAATACTCACTAAGAACCTCTTTGAAACGAAAGAGCTTGACGGCAAAAGAATAGAATATGTGCCATTGTGGGCATGGTTGATACTCAATGGCAAAGTGTTCTTTAAGGAAGCATCCGTACCCACAGACACTTAAGCTTGTTATCAAATTACCTCTGTCTTTCTACGCCTTAATCTTCCCAGCTGCCGTTCCAAAAAGGATGCCGGCTATGTTTCTCGCCAGCCTTGCAGCCATTTGCTGTAATAATTTGGGACGCTATAAAACGAGAAAAGGGGAAAACACGCAATATCTGAACCTTGAAAGTTGAATGATCTAAGAAGGTCCTGCCTCCTGATATAAGGGATTTGTTTTAAAGCTTGGGAAGGAATCAGCAAAATGGATATCGAAAGACTACAAATGGAAGACAGTAAAGATAACCCCATTTATCTCGGAGATCCCAGATTCGTCCCGCTTTATCCCGATCCTCTCCTTATTCAGCTCCGCAAGGCTCCTCTCATCTCCGCCTGGAAGGGATCGGGGGCTTCCTGACGGAAGGCAGGTAGTAAAAGGACAGAACCGAGGCGACCATCGGCACGCTCGCGAAGGCTATGGCCAGCTTTCTGTTCACAGCGCGACCTCCTGCTACTTGTGCCTGTCCGTCTTGAGCGCGGGGGACATGATCATGGTCAAGTCGAGAGCGTACTCGAGAAGCTCGGTCGGGGTTGGAACAGTGGTTGGTTCTTGGGAAGAAACCAGGCTTGCCGCCATTGAGAGGACCAAGGCCGTCTGGGCGTTCTTCCTGGTTGATATCTTCTCCCGTATCCAGACTGACACTCCCTGGAGGTTCTGGATGATTCCATCGAAATGGGTCCTCTGTTCCTTGGTCAGCTGAAGGTTCTCCCTGGCCGCCTGGAGCTTGGCCGCGGCCAGAACCGCGTTTCTTGAGATATCGGTCGGGCTCTTGGAGTGGTGATCCTCAGGTCTTCCCCGGTCGGTCTGACCAGGGATGTGGCTCTCAGGGGATTGTCTGTTATCTCCCCTGTACTTAGGTAGAAGTCAGGATCCAGCTCGAAGTATTTCCTTGAGAGTTGCTCGACTGTGTCCTGGGGGGGGTTTCTAAGCTGAAGACAAGCAGGGTTTTACCCTCCATTGGGGATTTGACCTGTATCTCCACGTTTTCTTCTAACATACACCTTGTTCTTTCCCGAGTCATTCTACATTGCCCACCTTTCTTTATGCACTTTATATATTTTTTCCGGCTTATTTGTAACCTTAATGAAATAAGGCTTTCAGGAAGTCCTCTTTTAAGGACAATCGTGGAGTCTCTGGGGAACCTGAACAATCGATTCGCTCGCAAAATATATAAACACATAAAGCGCGCTGGGCTCCGGAATACACCTCGGAACGATCCGTCCATGTCGTGTTGCCAGGATGCGCTTGACAACTCGACGCCGTATGAACTGCAAGTTAGGTTAAAGCTAACTTCTGGTTCAAATATGAAAAAAGGCGACTATTTGCAGGTGATCCTCCGGTCGGAGAAGATCGCCTTCGCCATTAAGGGCGAGGAGTGGATTAGTAAATTGCTGGACCATCCGAGAGGATCTATGCCAATTCTCTGGAAATTGTGTTGTATTATTAAACATTTTGCCCATATTCAAGATGAAATTTAGACATTACTTGGAAGAGAAAATTCCTTAATAAAAAGAAAGTTTTAAGAAAGGAAGTTTATAATAGAACTGTAGTTCTGATATAATGATTCCGGGTGGGCTTCATAGACGCCATCGTTCCCGCTAAATGGATCAAGAGTTAACAAGGGTGGTAGTATGTCGAAAAGCCAGGATGGAACAGTTTACTGAATGGGTAAGCAAGAGAGATATTCTACAAAAGCGTCAAGTGTCCATTCAACACAAAAGAAACCAAAAATGCATCCAGAGAGATGTTAAAAAATCAAGTCGGTTTCTAAGAGTGAAGAGTCCAAACGTCAAATTCTCATAGTTAATGAGAATTCACTATACCGGACAATTGGAGATTTAGACTGTCTTGTGTATTATTAATTCATGAATACGGATGGCTTACTTGAATTTGAGAAGAATAGAATGCTTCCCCCAATTAAATTAACTTCCCAACAAGAAGATCTATGCAAACGTCTAGATTTGCTCAATCAAAAAACTATTCAAGGACAAGAACTATCAAAAATGTTTAGAGGTGCAATCTATGCAATCAGGGAAGAATACCGAAGTAATCCTGATTGGATGGCTCAATCTGCTCATTCACTTAGGGAAATCATTTATCAATTCAGCCCAAAACACTCAAAAATAAAATTGGTGGATGCGTTAAAAATGTTTGGATCTGTAACAACTGATGATGATAAATTCAAAGAAAAAATAGGGAGAATACGCCATAGAATTGAAAGCGTGGCACATCATCGGCTAGAATTGACCATCGATGAGTATGAAAAATTGATTGAAGAATACGAAATGGTGCTTATGCGGGCATTAGATAGACAAATTGATATACATAACCAAATTGATAAATTTCTCTCCGGGGCTGAACTTGGAAAGAGTAGTAAATAATTGATATGGCAAAAAAAAAGATTCAGGATAAAAGAGTATTAGAAGCAAATAGACTCATTAATGTAAATGAGGATTCACGGCAATATTTTTTTGAAACGGCTGATGAAACTCAATTGGAATGGCTGTGGAAGAATGGCTTCTTTGATGTATTAAAAAAGAAAGCAGAAGATCCAAGAAGGTTTTCTTATAAAACGCCAGAGCTGCGATACTTGGTCAGAATGGCAGAGATAAATCCAGAATTAATCACTGAAATTATATTGAGTATTCCGATTACGGAAGAAACATTCAACCCTGAGGTGATTAGTCAATTCTTACATATTTGTTGTCATTTGCTGGGAGAGCAATTAGCAAGGTTGATTGGAAAAATCAAGGCTGAAAAATGGCCTACTCTTATGCAAGATCATGACCAATGGGGTATGGATTATGGAAAGATGTTTGAGAGTTTGGAGAAGTCTGGACATTATGATGAATTGGTAGAATTAGCAAGTGCTGTTCTCGAAATTAGGGACGATTGGGAAGTTAAGGCTAATGAGGAATATATTGACGCAACTCCTTTTTGTTTAGCAAATCTTTCATATTCAAAGGTATTTCAGTACTTATCTACTATTGATGAAAGGAAAATTGAGGATACCATAGGTTTAACAATATCAATCCTTATAAAACTTACAACATCTCTTGATAAGGATCAAGAGACCTCCTCTGTATTTAAGCAGAAAGATCGATACTCTTTTTACGATTTGGATGTTTTTACAATTAGCCAGAAATCTGAGTATCATGGCTCTGGACAAAGCGATGTGCGAGAGGTTATAGCATTAATAAAAACTCTTGCAGAACGAGTCTTAAAGGGACGTTGTAAGGAAAAGGCAAAAGAGATCTATGAGAGATACTTTGAATCTTTGCCTGATAGTTGGCTAATGTGGCGTATCCGTCTTTTTGTACTTAGTCTTTGTCCTACGGAGTTAATGCCCCAATTGAATGAAATACTGTTTAGAATTTTTAAAGAAGAACGCTATTCAGATCTTATTAGGGGGACTGAATATTTAAAAACTTTGAAAAAAGTGTTTCCGTTAATGACAATAAACAATCAAACTAGGTTTATAAATCTGGCGAAGGAATTACTCTCTTCTATTACCGATGATGAGGATGGATTAAGAAAAAAACGGTATGGATCACGTATATTCTCTGTTATTGGAGAATACTTACAAGACGACCAAGTTGCTGAACTAAATAGAACTGGGTTTGATATTGATCGCTCATATATTCCGAAACCAATGATTGGCATGGGGAAATGGGGATCTATCAAAGCTAAAGGGCCTATAGGTAAAGAGGAGTATCATGACACATCAATAAAGATCATTGTTGAGAATCTAGAAGGTATTTGGTCCCCGGCCCAATTGATTGAACAAGATGTCGAAAAGGATTTCTTAAATCCTCTAAATGCTGAAGGTATGGGGAAATTAATTAGAGAGGATGTGAAAACTCGTCTATCAGAGTATCTGAAGCATGCCGATGAATTTTTAGATTGGGCAAATATTGATCTACATTACTTGTATTCTTTATTATCTGGTCTTGAAGATGCGATAGATGGAAATTCAGAACCTTTGAAAAATACCGATTGGAGATTGTTGATTGCTCTCTGTTCACAAATAATCCAGATAGGGAAAGAAATCCCGACAGAACAATTTGAGTACGAGACAAATGCTCATAATGCATGGCTTGGTAGGTGGAATGCAGTCTGTTCAGCAATGGTAAATCTCTTAAAAAAGGTTCTAGGTGCAAAGAGTAGAGAACTCGGTTTTGATTGGAAATCACATAGACAAGACATTATCTCGATTATTGAATACTTGTTTGATTATCCCGATCCACTACCCGAGGATGAACAGATTGTATCTGCAAAAATGATTGAGTCCGTTGGGAATCAAAAACCACAAATAAGCGACCCATTTACATTAGCAATAAATTCAATTCGGGGACAGACCTTTGAGTTATTTGCGAAAGCAGTAGAACTAGATACAGAAAATAATAATGGCTCTGAAAAAAAAGAACTATCCACGGATTTTAAGAAGATATATGAACATCTGCTAGCAAAAGAAGAGACGCGTGCAATCATGTTTATGTTCGGACGCTATTTACCATTTTTCTTTTATCGAGACAGAGACTGGCTGAAGAATAATCTAATGGGAATTTTTCAAACTGAAAAAGGAAAAGAATATTTTTGTCTAGCTGCATGGGAGGGATACCTTACTAATAATCTTTATAGGGAAATATTTGAAGATGAAGAGTTTCAGAAGCTTTACTTTCAGGCAATTGAGCTAACAGTAAAAGATTATCCAAATCAAAAACATTTTATGAATCCAGATGAAGGACTTGCACAACACTTTGCCCTAGCCTATATGCATTTTAATTTTACATTTGGCAATGAACTTTTCGATTACTTTTGGGAATCCAGAACCATAGATAAACACATTGCTTTTGTTGATAGACTTGGGCGCTCCTTTATCACTAGCGATAATCCGGAAATATTAAAGTTTATCAATGAAGATGAAAATGCTAGAAAGAAGTTAAAGGATATATGGTGCTGGTTATTGGATAACTACCCAGATCCAAGAGTTTTTAAGGAAATTGGTTTTTGGATAAATCTAGACAAAGGAATTTTCCAGGTAGATGAACTAGCTAGTTACTTGGCCGAAACTCTAGTCAAAACCGACGGATACCTAAAGTGGGATATTGGATTAAGAAAAAATATTGTTGCATTAGCAAAAGGGTCAAAGAAAAACACAGTTGAGATTGCAAGGTTGTATTTACTAGAGGGTGGTGTACGAAATAAGAGTAACTCACTTTATTTCTTTTTAGATGAGAAATGGATAGAGGCATTTCGGATTTTGTACGCATACCCTGCAACGAAGCAAGCAACATCCGACTTGATTAATGATTTAATTCATGAGGGGGGAAACCACTTCTGGCCACTTAAAGAAGTTTTAGAGCATAGTTAATCTACGTGATTGATATTAATCGCATTCAACTTTCTCAATTGAAATCCTAATTGGTGAAGTCGCCCTTCCCGATTGGGGTGCAACGCGGGTGCAACGCCAGTGATACTGTGTGCGCACAATGCTCTGCGTGGACAAAATTACGCTGATTTTATGTACTGTGTGAACATAATGGACGATGAAACACTCTGTGGATATCTCCGCACCTGACTTCGAATCAGTCGGTTGCGCGTTCGAGTCGCGCCGGGAGCACCTTCAAGAGATCTCTCTGGTCGCACGTACCCATATTTTATTTCAATAAACATTTTTCACTAACCGCTTGACTTAGAGTTTACTCCAAGTATTACACTTAATCATAAATATCGAAGGGAAAGCTTCATGTAATAGGAAAGTACCTGCTTACAGGAATTGAAAACCATGGATTATCTTAAAAAGATTCCCATGGAGTTCATCAAAGGGTGACGCTTTCCATATCCTATACTGAAGAAGGAAATCGAAACGATGAATAACAAGAACATTTTGATCGCCTATTTTTCCCGTAAAGGGAACAATTATTTCGGAGGAAATATCGTCAATCTACCAATCGGCAACACCGAATTCGCAGCGGAGATAATTGAGAAATTAACCGGTGGTGACCTTTTCAAGATCAATCCGGTCAAGAAGTATTCAGAAGATTACCAAAAGTGCACGGAAGAAGCCAAGGCCGACTTGCAAGCCAATGCCAGGCCAGAGCTCACCGAATATCTCGACAGCATTAAGAATTACGATTTTATCCTCCTCGGTTATCCCAACTGGTGGGGCACCCTGCCAATGCCGGTCTTTACATTTCTGGAAAGATACGACCTCTCGGGCAAGACCATTCTTCCATTCTGCACTCACGAAGGCAGCGGCATGGGGCATAGTGAACATGATATCCAAAGGGTCTGCCCGCAAGCAATTATTTTGAAAGGTCTGCCCATTCGCGGCAGCAGTGTTAAAAATGCGGAAAAAGACATTCAAAGATGGCTCGGGGAATCAAAGGTGCTCATGGCTTGATAAAAATGAAATCTGCATAACTGGATACCCGTTAGTACAGGTCTCACGATCGAAATGGCCGGGCACATAATCAAACCAAGAACTATGGAAAATTAAAAGGATAAAATCATGCTTTACAAATCTTTTCAGGGGATACAACTATCTGCGCTCGGTTTTGGCGCTATGCGTCTTCCTACCATCGGCGATGGCAGAGATGCGCCGATCGATGAAGCAGAAGCGACCAGGATCATTACATACGCGCACGAAAATGGGGTCAATTATTTTGACACTGCTTACATGTACCACCATGGTGAATCAGAACGCGTCTTGGGTCGGGCGCTGAAGCAGTTCGTGCCCGATACCTACTATCTGGCCACAAAATTCCCCGGACACGAGATCCTTCAAACCTATGATGTCAAATCAATTTTCGAGGATCAATTGAAAAAATGCGGCGTAGAATACTTCGGGTTTTATCTGCTGCATAATGTGTACGAGAAATCCATTAAAAATTATTTGGATCCTCAATTAGGTATCATGGATTATCTTCTCGAGCAGAAAAGGATCGGCCGTATCGGTCATCTTGGTTTCTCCTGCCATGGACGACTGGATACATTAAAGCAATTCCTTGATGTTTACGGTGACAGGATGGAATTTTGTCAGATCCAACTCAATTACCTCGACTGGACATTGCAGGACGCGAAATCAAAATATGCCCTTTTAAGCGAGCGCGGTATTCCAGTTTGGGTAATGGAACCTGTGAGAGGGGGTAGGCTCGCTTCGCTTTCACCCGATCATGAGAGAGAGCTGAAAACTGCTCGTCCCGATGAGAGTATCGCGGCATGGGCATTTCGCTGGTTGCAAACACTGCCGAATGTGCATGTTGTCCTCAGTGGGATGACGAAAATGGAGCAGGTCGAAGATAACAGTAAAACTTACTCAACTGAAAAACCGCTAACGGCGGACGAATTGAAAATACTGGATCAGGTTGCTGCCAGTATGCTGGATCTGCTTCCTTGCACCGCATGCCGTTACTGCTGCAGCACCTGCCCGCAAGAGCTGGACATTCCAAATTTGCTTGCACTTTATAACGAGTGCCGTTTTGAACCATCGTTTGTCGCAAGGATGGCAGTAGATGCAATGGATCCAGAAAAACGACCATCTGCCTGCATCGGATGTGGTACATGTAACCTCATCTGCCCGCAAAACATTGATATACCGGAAGCCTTGAAACAGTTCCAGGCAATTCTTGATAAGCTTCCCAATTGGGGTGCACCACCAAAAACCGAGCAGAAAGAGGAATAAAAGGGGAATACAATGATTCTCCATGATTTGTCAGGCATCATCCTTTCTCTTAAGGTTGAAGCTTGGAACAATGATTTTATCGGTACCTTATGTCAAGCTGATCGTCCCCTTTGAATCAATACTCGGTTGAGCCATCGCAAATTTTGCTTTTGAACCAAGTCCTGATAATGACCGGCTGGGGAAACCAGCCGGCCAAATCCTGCTGACTGCCGGCGGGCACTGTGCAATAAGGGTAGTTATTTATCTGGTGCGTTCGTGAAGAATACGGTAGGCAATTTCAGGATCGTTGATGTTACGAAGGATTTCCTCGGTTTGGCAATCAATACGATCGACCAAGGTATTATAAGAATAGGGAATGGAAGTTCGGTCGAAAACTTCACAAGCAAGCTTACTGATGACGTCCGCATGGACCATTCCCACGCCTAGACGAAGGATGAGAAAGGCAGCCGCTTTTCCAACAATCTTGTCATATATTTCAGCTTTTGAGACGTCAAGATTGTGTTTGGAAACACAAATCTCCAGATCAAACAACGGAAAAAGCCAATGCTTATCACTTTGAAAGATCTCTCTGTTATCCCGGATAACCTTAAGCGTTATTTCATTCATCGATGCGAATCATTTTAATACATGTTTTCGTCATTCACTCAATTCCTCTCCGAATTACGAGTCACTTTTGGGGGTATCAAGTCGGTGGGTATTCCATGAACACAGTGGACAGGGTGGATAAAATCACGCTAATTCCATATAGTGAATGGACGCTGTGATGCACTGGGAACAATTCCTGCCTGACTTGTAAACCGTCGGTTGTGGTTGGCATCGCGCCGGAGCATTGTTTTTAGAAGCCAGCAGTGATTCATTTTCTAAAATAACTCAACAGACCTTGATCCCTAGAATATCCCGGGGAACAAACGATCATGCACGCGCTGTGTATAATCCTGATAACCCGGCAGTTCTTTTTTTAACATATCATCTTCCAGGATAGTTCTGATCAGAATGATCATTGTCGTAAAAACGGCAGGAATGACAGCCCAGATGGAACCCAGTGCCAATACAATGCCTGGCAATGGTAAAATGTTGCCCACATATCCCGGATGACGGACAAATTTGTATGGCCCGCTGTCACACACCACATGCTTGCGGTCGGTTTGAATGCGAGCGACACTGGAGAAAAATCGGTTTTCCGCCATAGCCCAAACTATTATGAAATACCCACCAGCTATGAGAAAAAGGCCAATGATATTCAGCCAGATCGGAAATACAGGCGACCAGCCCGATCGGTGATCCAAACCCGCGACGATGAGCAATGGAAAGGAAATACTCAGCGTCATCAACGGGGCAAGTACTTTGTCCCAGGGTTTGATTCCTCCAGCCATCAAAGCTTCATTCCGTTCAATCAAAAGTCCCGGATGACGTTTTTCTGCCAAAATACGTCCCATGATTCCAGCCATACAGATCAGCACCGAAACCACCCATGCCTGCCACCAGCCCCAATCCTTTCCGCCGCAGATCCACAGGATGAATGGATTGAGAAGATAAATGGTTCCTAACCGACTCCACTGAAAAGTACTCAGAGACCGAACCACTGTTGATTATCCTTTTCTAAGCCCGTAGGACCTCTTCAAAAAAAACATGTTCATCATTCCATCATACTACTTTCAAAATAAACTTTGCAGAAACCACTTTACATCCCTTCATCTCCCAATTTTCAAATTTACCTTTGTAAGATAAGCGAGGTCTTTTTATCTAGCACATCATCAAGCATTCCAACTTTAGTAAGCAGAGTGCCTGACTTCGAATTAATTGTTTGCGGTTGGCATCGCGCCGGAGCATCTTTTGACAGATTTATTTTTCTGATTTGCATGACCAAGAACACCGTGCGAAGCAAGAGTTCAAGGGTATATCCAATTCTTTATCCAAGACTCTAATCATTCAACCCCTTTCCCTTGAGAATGTGCTGCAGCCATTTTTCAACCCTTGACTCGCGGGTTTTGGATTGCTTGGGTTGGGAAAAATAAAGAAGGTAGGCCCTTTGCCGTCCCGGGGTCAATGCCTGAAAAGCAGTTTTCAAGGCGGGGTTTTCATTTAGTTTCCGTTGAAATTCTTCAGGGATCGCGTATTCCGCGGTCTTCTTAAAATCCACTTTCAAACCGGCTTTTTCCACTTCAATGGCTTCATTGATGTATGCTTTCAAGATGGGTTCCAATTCGGTGATCTCCTGAACATTGGTGAAACGCACCTGGCGCGCCGCCTGTGTGTTCTCCGTTTGAGTGATCAGAATTTTGGCCGGATCATTCAACAAGGTACCTTTGACAAATAGAAGCGCACAGTATTCTTTGAACCCATGCATTAAGACAACATTCCGTTTCTCAGCCGTGTAACAGGGAACACCCCACTTCAATTCTTCGTTCAGCGGGCAATCCAAAAGGATCGCCCTCAGCTTCTTAAATTCCGCCTGCCATTGGCTACCTTTATTGAAAAACTCATCAACCTTTGGATTCCTTTCACTCATTTTTTACCTCCGAAAAACATCTTCAACGATCAGAACAATCCTGAAATTCATAGACGCGGACCACTTGAACAAATACATCCTATCCTGAACCTAATCATAGGCATGTTTCAACAGAGATGCAATCAACGCTTTCAAGTTTGATGAAGTGTTAATAATCTCCTTGATGAAAGAAGGAACGATGGCCAACCGTGATACGGACCTCACACATCAAAGGAGAATTCTCAGGGTTGTTTGAGTTCCAAGAAATCCGTATCTCAAGAATGCCTGCACCGTTAATTCTTTAATAGACTTAAAGGTTAATAAGAACTTTGTTTAGTTTCAACGATTCATAAAAGGTTATAAATGCAATAACAGATTGTGTATCAGTTTTTCTGTAAAATCAGTCACAGAACCTTTCAGAATTTGATAATACCCTAACTACTTTCCAAATTCAAATATAACCTGCCAAATTCCCATTCCTCGCCGATCTCCATCAGAATAGCTGAAACAAGCC
>JAAZOD010000011.1 GCA_012797975.1 Pelolinea sp.
ATATATCACCGCTGCCCCGGTGGTCGCCATGGTTTGGACCGGCGAGCACGCCATTGAAGCCGTGCGCCAAACCGTCGGAAAAACCAATCCCCTGGAGGCAGCGCCCGGCACCATCCGCCATGATCTTGCTCTGCTCACCAGCCGTAATCTGATCCATGCTTCCGACTCCCCTGCCACCGCCGAACGGGAAATCGCTCTATGGTTCAAACCAGAAGAGCTGTGTGATTGGAGCGATTCGCACTATCTCTGGATCTTTGGAAAAAATTAAAAGAGTTTAATAAATCGCTTGACTCCGAGTTTATCCTGTGTTAAACTCTTGCACACATCACGGGGGCGTGGTGTAGTGGTTTAACATGCGGCCCTGTCAAGGCCGAGACCGCGGGTTCGAATCCCGTCGCTCCCGCCAAAACCTCTTTGCAGAAAGAGGTTTTTTATTTAACCGAACATAGAAGCTACAAGTTATCCCTTTACGTGCGATAATACCCGATATCCGAGGTCCGTGATTTTATTCTTTATGATTTCTTCACTGACCACTTCGTCATCAAATTCAACGCTCACCTGTGATTTGCGATAACTAGCTTCTACCCTTGTGATACCACTGCGCTTGTTTTCAATGCTCTCAATGAGCATGGCACAATTTGGGCATTCCATTCCACCAATCCTAAAAATGATCGTTTTCATAGTAACCTGCCGTTATTGATCCACAACGATCGTGCCGGTATACATTCCCATGGAGCAGGAAAAAGGTATGACCATTCCTTCCTCTTGAGCCGGCAATTCCAGAACCACCTGCCCCGTCGCCGTTAATAACTTCTGAATATCGAACTTTGGGATAATAAAAGAACGTGCACAAGAAGTCACATTTTCACTGACCAGAATCAATTGAATCGGGCTGCCTGCTTTTACATGGATCTGGTCGGGAAAATATCCGTCATTTCTTACCCGGATCGTGACCACATTCTCCGAATTTACCACTCCCGCAGTAGGATTCCCCTGGTCGGTCAAATTAGGCGTGAGCGTGAACCAAGGAGAAATCACTGACCCGCTTTCGCTTTTATTGTCCAAGCCGCTGATGAATCGTGTTATTGAAATTGGTGAACCGGCAAGCGTGATGCCGCTATCAATCGTTATCAATGCAAAAATCAGCAAAACAACAGCCACAAATTTCATGAAATATTTTTCCAGTTTTGCGCCCAACTGAAAGGAGAAATACATCACCGCAAAAAACACCGGGCTGGTCCCTATCGTAAAAGCTGCCATCAACACGGCGGCCTGCAACGGATTGGCGGTAGCCATTGCCGCAGCCATCATCGCCTGCGTAACCCCGCAGGGCATGAGCACCGTTAATATTCCAAGAAAAGCAGGTAACAAGGCGGATGAACTTTGAGAACTTCCCGATGTTTTTCTCACCCAACGCCGAATGAACGTTGGCGGTTCAAAAGCAAAGTAATGGAAGATAGGATGCACATTGAGCATGCGCAGTGCGTTGCCAAGCATAAAGATGCCAATCCCTATCTGCAAGATTGCCCGTGTATAGATGGACAATTGAAACAGTTGGCCAATCCAACCCAATAAGAATCCCAAAATGGTGTATGCAGTGATCTTTGCCAGAAGAAAAATGACTATGGGATATGTAAACTGAAAACCGGTTTTTTGATTGCGGTTGCCATCTTTCTTATTCCCCGATTGCTGGAGATCGTGCTCAACCTGGTTCGCCAACGATCCAACCAGTAATCCCCCCTGCACTGCCAGGCAGCTCAATCCCCCGGTTGTTAATCCGGTAATAAAAGCAAGAATGATCTTTTCCATTTGCACTTATTTTACCCGATTTGTTGTATTATCAAAATACCTTGAAAGCAATAACCATAACTTCTTTTGTTTATTATCGACCAAATAGTATAGAAACACCGTGGCTTGATGACAATCCTGTCTTTATGAGAAATACCTCTTTCATTTTTTGTTTTGTTCTTTCCCTCGTATAATTAACAAAGAATCCACTTTGGAGATGAATATGAACCTATCGATCGCAAGTTCCGATTCGCTTGAGGCCATCAAACAAAATTCCACCTGTCCTGACTTCCTTGTTCAAGTCCTGGAAAGCTCTACTACCTACCAAAAACGGGCGGAAACTTCACTGCTTTCCTCGCTGCGTGCTAAAACCAATTTTGCAGAATGGATCGCAGCCCTGTTGATCCTTGATCCAACCGTGCTATCCAATGGGGGAAAGACATCTCGCTTGTCTGAATTCATCATCGACGAAGCTTCTTCCATCCAAAATCTATCCCGGTTGGAGATCACCGTCGATGAAAAAGACATGCTTGACTTTGAAAAAGTCGCCAATACTCCGGCAGATCGTTCCATCGTATCGGTCTTCGTATTTTTGAAATTCGTCGGTAGCACGGTAAGCCAGGCCCGCATTACAGCCACCGGCGTCTCAAAATCCGCACTGGATGTAGTTGCTTGCTCCTCTATCCTCATTGGAAAAGAATTAACCACCGCTTTAATCCATGAATTGAAAACGAAACTATCTGCCGAGATCAATCCTCCCGATTCCTATCTTGGCACCTCTCAGTATAAAAAAGAAATGGCAGCAGTTCTGATAGAAAAAATTATGCTGAAAAAATTGAACGGAGAGAATTAATGGAAAAAGAACTTTTGCTTACCTTCACGTTGAACGATGAACCCTGGTCTGGAAATGTGGATGCAGGCCAGAGTCTCCTCGATTTTCTTCGCTCGCTGCACCTCAACAGTGTGAAAGCCGGCTGTCAGGTAGGTGATTGCGGCGTTTGCACCGTCCTGCTGGATGGAAACCCGGTCCGTTCCTGCCTGTTGAAAGTAAAAGATATTCAAAACAAGTCTGTTTTCACACTGGAAGGATTGAACAAGAACGGAAGGTTGCATCCGCTGCAGGAATCTTTTATCGAAACAGGTGCCATTCAATGCGGTTTTTGCACTCCCGCTCAGATCCTGACTGCTAAAGCATTCTTGGATAAGAATCCGAAGCCGACGGAAGAGGGAGTACGCTCTGCATTGAAAGGCGTGCTCTGCCGCTGCACTGGATATGTGCGCATCGTGGATGGTGTGATGCGCGCTGCTGCACGGCTGCGTGGTGAAAAACTGGAAGCGTACGGACCGCTGTATCTGGACCTGCCAGAGAATTGTGCGGATATCCGCATTCCGGATGCCTACCTGCGCAATGCTGGAAGTCAACGTCCCCTTCCCCCGCTGGTCTATACTCCCACCTCCATGTCCAAAACAAGCGTGGTCAATACAGCCAATAAAAAAGTGGATGCGGAAAAATTGGTAACCGGAAAACCGGCCTTTACGGACGATTTCAGGCCTGAAGGGTTGCTCTTTGGAGCGCTCCTGACCAGTAATATTGCTCATGCGCGCATTCGTTCGATCAACACCGAGAAAGCCAAAGCCCTGCCCGGCGTACGGGCGGTGTTGACCTACCAGGATGTTCCTCGAGTGAAATATGCATCGGGCGGCCAAAGCTATCCGCAGCCGTTACCTTATGATCAGGTATGCCTGGATAACAAAGTGCGCCATGTGGGCGACCGTGTGGCAGTCGTTGCAGCGGATACGCAAGAAATAGCGGATAAAGCACTGCAATTGATCGAAGTGGATTACGAGATCCTGGACGCGGTGGTCGACCCAAGGGAAGCCATCCAAGAAGGTGCACCGGTCATTCATGATGAAGAGGATACCGAAGGGATTTTCGATGCAAAACATAATATCGTCTACCACATCGAAGCAGAAAATGGCGATCCGGATAAGGTGTTTGCGGAAGCCGATCATGTCGTGAGCGGCGAATTTCGCACCCCCAAACAGCAGCATGCGCAGCTTGAACCGCACATTTGCATCACCTATTTCGACCCCGATAACCGGTTGATCGTTCTTTCCAGCACTCAGGTTCCATACCATGTGCGCCGTATCATTTCCCCGCTTATCAATATTCCCATTAAAAATATTCGCGTCATCAAGCCACGCATCGGTGGTGGCTTTGGCGGTAAACAGGAGATCCTGCTCGAAGATCTATGTTCCTTATTGACCATTAAAACCAACAGGCCGGTGCGGTTGGAATACTCCCGCCGTCAGGAATTTACCAGCGGAAGAACCCGCCATCAGCACTATATTCATTACAAGATCGGCGTCAAGAACGAACAGATTACCGCAGTGGAATTGAAACTGCTGGCAGATACTGGTGCTTACGGCACACACGGGCTGACCACCAGCATGGTGGGTGGTTTCAAAGGCCTAACTTTGTACAATGCCCTCAACTCTCGCTTCATCTGCGATGTGGCCTATACCAACACTCCTACGGCGGGTGCCTATCGCGGATACGGCACCATGCAGGAGCTTTTCGCTCTGGAAGTGCTGATGGAAGAAATCGCGGAAAAACTGGGCGTGGATGTGGTGGAATTCAAACGCAAGAACTGGCTGCAGCTCGGCGAACCCATGCACATGGCAAAGAAACTGGGCGAAGGTCGTGAAGGATTTGACCAATCGCTGGCCACATCCGGTTTAACACAATGTGTGGATATTGGTTTGAAAGCCACCCGCTACTATGAGAAACGCCAGGCCTATAAGAATCAGCAGGGCAAGATTCACCGCGGCATTGGCATGTCCATTGCCATGCACGGCAGCGGTATTGCCGGCTTGGACATGGCTTCGGCAACCATGAAAATGAATGACGATGGCTCGTTCAACCTGCTCATTGGTGCGACCGACATCGGCACCGGTTCTGATACCATCCTGGCGCAGATCGCCGCAGAAGTGCTGGGCATCACCGTTGACGATATTATCGTTTATTCCTCGGATACTGATTTCACCCCCTTTGATAAGGGCGCATACGCCAGTTCCACCACGTACATCAGCGGTGGAGCGGTGAAAAAGACCGCAGAAACCATCAAGAAACAAATTCAGGAACAGGCCGCCCTGATGCTTCAATGGAATGATCCTGCCACCCTGATCTTAAAAGATTCCCGTGTGATCACCCCACAGGGAAAATCAGTCAGTTTGAAAGAGGTTGCTCTGAGCAGTCTGCATCAGTTGAACCAGCACCAGATCATGGCGACCGAGTCACATCGCAGTTACGTCAGCCCTCCGCCTACCGCAGCCCAATTTGTAGAAGTGGCGGTGGATACGGATACTGGTGAAATAAAGGTCGAACGGATGCTGATGGTGGTGGATTGCGGGCGTGTCATCAATCCCATCACGGCAGCCGGCCAAGTGGAAGGCGGTATGGCACAAGCGCTTGGATTTGCTCATTGTGAAGATACCTATATCGATGAAAAAGGTCAGATCCTCAATCCGCGCTTCGAGACTTACCACACTTACCTCGCCAATGAAATGCCCCCTGCTGACGTGATCTTCGTTCAAACCGATGAACCCAGCGGTCCTTTCGGCGCCAAGTCAGTAGCCGAGATCTCCATTGACGGCGTGGCCCCTGCCTTGGTGAATGCAGTCCATAACGCCACAGGTGCCTGGCTGCATCAATTACCGCTCACACCAGAAAAAGTATGGAAAGCGTTGCATGCCTAGGGTATCGTGAAAACGAAAAATAAGCTATACGAAGTATTGGTTCTTTTTCTAAAATTGGGGACCATCGGATTCGGTGGTCCTCTTGCCAACATTGCCCTGATGGAACAAGAAGCGGTCCATAAACGCAAATGGGTCGATCAGCAGGATTTTTTGGATATGCTGGCCATTACCAATTTGATCCCCGGACCAAACGCGGTAGAAATGGCGCTTCACCTTGGATATGCTTATGCAGGTAATGCGGGGCTATGGGTGGCTGGAAGCGCTTTTATTTTGCCTTCCTTTCTCATGATCCTTGGCTTATCAATCCTGTATGCCGATTACGGCAGCATCCCGCAGGTTGAAGCGATCTTTTATGCCATCAACCCTCTATTGATCAGTATCATCATTAATTCTGCATTTCACATGGGAAAAGAGGTGCTGAAAGACTGGAAAGCAATCGTGGTCTTTGCTGTATTTTTGCTCGCCGCGATCTTGGGTCTAAATGAAACACTGGTGATCATCCTTGCCGGGGCGGTATGGGTGCTGGTCAAGCTTCCCAAAAAACACAACCTAAAGTTGAATCTGCTCTACTTCTTGCCCATCCTGCCGGAGGGTGTCGCCAATCAACATACTTCTGTTCCTTTCATCTTCCTGTATTTCTTGAAGACCGGGTCGGTCCTGTTCGGCAGCGGTCTGGCACTGCTGGCGCTCATTCAAAATGACGTGGTGAATAAATTCCACTGGCTGACCCAGCAGCAATTGATCGATGCCATCACCATTGGCCAGGTCACCCCCGGACCGGTTTCTTCTACCGCCACCTTTATCGGCTATCAGGTCGCAGGCATCCCCGGCGCGGTGGCTGCTACGGTTGGTATTTTTCTACCATCCTTCCTGATCGTTCTTCTTATCATGAAATGGATCCCGAACATCAAGAGAGGCGGGGTCTTTCATGATTTCCTGCAGGGGGTGACCATCGGTGTACTGGCGTTGATCCTGGTGGTGGCCTACCGCATTTTTCAATCGGCCATCACGGATATCTTTACAGCCATCATTGCAGTGACCGGCCTATTCCTGCTCTGGAGATACAAGGTTGAAACTATCTACCTGGTTTTGGCAGGCATTGCCATCAGTTTGATAAAATTTTATGTATTTTAACAAAGAGGTACCATGACCAATAAATTTTCCGATTTATTAAAAGAAAAAAAATATCTGATCTCTGACGGTGCTACCGGGTCCAATCTGCAACAGCGCGGACTGGATAAAGGAAAAATGGCTGAATCCTGGCTCTTTGAAAATCCAAAAGCCATTCAGCAACTGCAGTCTGATTTTCTAAACGCCGGATCGGACATTCTGCTCACCTGCACCTTCAGCGCCAACCGTCTGCGACTGGAACATGCCGGCCTGGCAGACAAGGTAAGTGAGATCAATGCACGTGCCGTTCAACTCACCCGTGAAACGATCGGCGATCGTCCTATCGCAATTGCGGGTTCCATGGGGCCATTAGGGCAGATGCTGAAACCATTGGGGTTGCTGGAAGTGGAGGAGGCGCGCCAGATCTATGCAGAACAGGCACGAGCATTATCCGAAGCAGGGGTGGATGTCTTGGTCATTGAAACGCAGTTTGATATCAACGAAGCCACCGCCGCCGTTCAAGGCGCTCGCGCCGTTTGTGATACTCCGATCCTATGCTCGTTCAGTTATGATCGAGGAGTAAAAACCATGATGGGTACATCCCCAACCAAAATGGCACAGGCGCTTGCAGCATATAACCTGGCAGCGTTGGGCATCAATTGCGGAAAGAGTCTACAAGACAATCTGGCCTGTTTGAAAGAGCTGAGGCAGGCTACCAAACTTCCCATCTGGTTCAAACCGAATGCAGGTCTGCCAGAGGTGGATGAAATGGGTAATGCCGTTTACAGCACAACCCCTGCGGATATGGGAAATCAGGTCGCAGAATGGATCCAGGAAGGGGCTGTGGTCATTGGCGGCTGTTGCGGCACTAGTCCCGCCCATCTGGCAGCCATGGCGGTGGAAGTTACAAAGCAAAGGGCTTGATCGCCTGGCTGCAGATAAACAGGAATTCCTGCACAGTCCCATCGCTGAAATTCCGTAAACGCTTATGACAAATTCGATCCGCTTTAGCATAGGGAACATTCCGGTCGGTGAGGGATTGGTGGTTGCACCCATGGACGGCATCACCGATTCCGCTTTCCGCTGCATGCTGCGCAGGCAGGGAGCCGCCCTTTGCTATACTGAATTCATCAATGCACGTGACGTACTGCATGATTCGGTTTTCTTCACCCGTAAGACAACCCGCGTACGCGATGAGGAGCATCCCATTGGTTTCCAGATCTATGACAATGACCCGCTGAACATCGTGGAAGCCGGGAAAAAATTGGTCCACTATCGCCCTGACTTTTTTGATATCAACATTGGTTGTTCCGTTGCCCGGGTAGCCAATCGCGGCGCCGGGGCCGGGCTGTTGCTGGATCCTGCCAAAATTGCGGAGATCTTTGACCGCATGACCGATGCGTTTACCATTCCGATCACCGCAAAAATTCGCTTGGGCTGGAATGCTGCTTCTCAAAACTACCTTGAAATCTCCCAGCTCATCCAGGAACATGGCGGAGCCATGCTGGCGGTGCACGCCCGCACCAAGGAACAGGGTTTCGAAGGCAAAGCCAACTGGGCTGCCATCCGCGAAATCAAAGAATCCCTGCATATCCCAGTGATCGGCAACGGTAATGTGAATACCGTCGCTGAGGTGCAATCCATGCAGCAACTGACTGGCTGCGATGCGGTCATGATCGGGCGGGCTGCCCTACCCAATCCATGGCTTTTC
Organism: Pelolinea sp.; assembly: GCA_012797975.1. Lineage (GTDB taxonomy): Bacteria > Chloroflexota > Anaerolineae > Anaerolineales > Anaerolineaceae > UBA4781. The sequence continues at coordinate 8,369 of JAAZOD010000011.1, forward strand.
TCCTTGCGCGATCGAGATGCTATTTCAAACGAGGAAGTGTTCGCATTTCTGCAAGAACTCCTGCAATTGATGCTGGAAGATTATCCTGAAGATGCCGCTCTGATCCTCTTCCGAAAGTTCGTCAATCATATTCTGAAACCTCTGAAGATGGATCGTGACCAAAAAATCCACCTTTTCAGCCATACTCAACCCCCTGAACTGCTGCATACCATCCAAAACCTGCTTGATTTAAGACAAAACTCACCATCATGAACGTACATTTGTTACGCTTTTTATGGATTCCAATTTTGTATTCTTTAACTGGTAAGACCACTTACCAGTTAAAGGAATTATGAACTGGGAACCGCCCGAAAGACCTACTGACTTTGCTGAAAAACGCCTGATCGAAGCGATCTTGCACAACGTCTATCCTGTTGACTCATTTTTACCTTCAGAACGTGATCTCTGCCAGCAATTAGGGGTGACAAGGCCCACTCTGCGCGAAACATTGCAGCGCATGCGCCAGGATGGCTGGGTGGAGATTCATCAAGGTAAATCGACCCGCGTGCGTAATTATCTTCAGGAAGGAAACCTGAACGTCCTCAATGCCATCGCCAATGCCAACGCAGAAATATCCCTCTCGATAGTGGAAAATCTGCTTGAAATCCGATTGTTGCTGGCACCCACCTATTTCAGCAACGCCAGCCGGTTGCATGCAGAGCAATTGTCTCAATTTCTTGGGCCCATCATCCCCATTGCTTCCGATCCCAAAACAGCCGGATTGCATGATTGGGATTTGCACAAAAAAGCGGCTTTCTTATCAGGAAACCCGGTCTTTTTGTTGATCTTGAACGGATTTGACCAAGTTTATCGGAAAATGTCCGAACCTTATTTCAGCCGGCCCGAAGCGCGTTTGGCATCCGATGTATTTTATCGTCAGATTCTTCAGCACACCCAAGATCAGGATTGGGCGCTTGTTTTCCAATGCACCCAGACAATGATGCAGGCAAGCATTCAATTTTTCAAGAAATCTTTACAAAGTTCGGAGGGAAAATGAAACGATGGAATGGTTGGGGTAGAACGGATTATTCCTATCATTTTGCAGAGAGTTCCAAAACCTTCGTTGAAAAGATCGTCGGTGCAGGTCAGCAGGTGCCGGATGCCAGCTTGGAAACCGTGCTCAAAAAGGTTCCCCGCTCCCGTTTACCGGAAAATCCTTCCTGCACCACGGATGCAGAAATCCGTCTGCGCCATGCCCGCGGGCAGAGCTTTCCCGATTGGGTCGCCATGCGCTATGGAACCGTGAATCTGTTCCCAGATGCAGTTGCCCTTCCCACCAGCCAAGAAGAGATTGAAGCGCTGTTGAGTCTGGCAAAGCAAGGTCATTTCAACCTTATTCCGTACGGCGGTGGGACCTCCGTAGTTGGGCACATCAATATTGAAGATGCAGACACTCCCACCTTGAGCGTGGATTTGGGAAACTATAACCAGCTCATCCATCTGGATGCGATCAGCAATACGGCTACCTTTGGCGCGGGAGTGCGCGGTCCGGACATGGAAGATGCGCTGAAGACCCATGGCTTTCGTTTCGGCCACTATCCGCAATCGCATGAATTCTCCACGCTGGGTGGCTGGATCGCATCCCGCTCGGTCGGCACGCAGTGCTATTACTACGGGCGCATCGAACAGCTCTTTTTGGGTGGCCGCCTGCACACTCCCCAAGGTACGCTCGAAATGCCACCCTTCTCTGCTTCAGCCGCCGGGCCGGACTTACGACAGTTTGTGCTGGGTTCCGAAGGGCGTATGGGTATCCTTTCGCAAGCCACTGTGCGCATCTCCCCCCTGCCCGAATTCGAGCATTTTTATGGAGTTTTTTATCCCGACTGGGAAAGCGGTTTTGCCGCTTTGCGAGAAATGGTGCAGGCACGCCTGGATGTATCCATGCTGCGCCTGCTGGATAGGTTTGAGACGGAAACCACCCTGCAACTTTCAGGCAAAGAAAAGCTGGTCAGCCTGGCCGACAAAGGATTGAGAATCCTTGGAATGGGTGAAGAACGCTGCATGATGCTGTTTGCCATTACGGGAACAGCAGCCGGCGCGCATGCCACACTGCGCCAAATGCAGCACATCGCCCGCAAGCATCACGGTTTTGTCGAGAAGAGCATGATCGGGAAAATGTGGTTCGATTCCCGTTTCACTACACCCTACCTGCGCAATAATTTGTGGGAAAGCGGTTTTGCGCTTGATACGCTGGAATCGGTTTTCCCATGGTCCAAAGTTGCCGCAGTGAAAGATGAAGTTGAAGCGGCGCTTTTCAATGGCCTGCAGGATGAAAATGAACGCTTGATCGTTTTCAGCCATCTCTCGCACATGTATACGGACGGTGCCAGTTTATATGTCACCTATCTTTTCCGTCGCACTGCGGATGCTGATCAGACCCTGGAACGCTGGAAGAAATTGAAGAAAGCAGCCAGTGAGGTGATCGTCAGAAATCATGGAACCATCAGTCATCAGCATGGAGTGGGTATCGATCACCGTCCCTACCTGCCCATTGAAAAAGGCGCTCTGGGAATGGAAGGCATGCGCAATTTCTACAGCACCTTCGACCCGACCGGCATCATGAATCCGGGCAAATTGTATACGGATGGCAAACAATGAGCTCCAGAAAACCTACCCTTGATCGTGCGGAGATCGTCCATCGATCATGGGATGCCATCATCATCGGTGGCGGCATCACCGGCGCTGGGATTTTTCGCGACCTGGCAGCCCAGGGTTATCAGGTCCTCCTGGTTGAGCAGAATGATTTCGCCTTTGGAACTTCCAGTCGTTCCTCAAAATTAGTGCACGGGGGATTGCGTTATCTGGCAAATGCTCAATTCAGGGTCACCTATGAATCGGTGCGTGAACGTGAAACCCTGCAAAAACAGTATCCCCATCTGATAAAACCACTGCAGTTCTTGCTTCCCATCTATGATCACTACAAATATGGCGCCGCATTCTTCAAAGCCGGTATCGGTATTTATGACATCTTCGGTTCCAAATGGAACCACGGTTCCTATACCAGCGCCCAAATCGACGCCGATTTCTCCACACTGAATCACAAAGAGCTGAATGCAGTCTTGTACTATTACGACGCTGAAGTGGATGATTCACGTCTGGTATTTCGTGTGTTGAGCGAGGGAATGGCTCTAGGGGGAACCACCCTCAATTATTGCTGTTGCAGTGGGCTTTTGCGCAATGTTTCGAGGAAGATCGAAGGTGTCAAGTTAGTTGATGCGCTGACCGGGAATGAAATGGAAGTGCATGCGCAGGTGGTGGTCAACGCCACCGGGCCTTGGGCGGATGAACTGCGTCTGCAGGTACAATCCGAAAAGGTCATCCGTAAATTACGAGGAAGCCATGTTCTCTTCGCCCAAGATCGATTTCCTGTCAAATATGCCTTTACCATCTTTCATCCATCCGATGGCAGGGCATTATTCGTCATTCCCTGGCAGGGGATGACCATGGTCGGCACCACCGACCTCGACCATCCCGAGTCCTTCGAGCGTGAAAAACCGGAACCATTCATGACCGGTCAAGAAATGGATTATCTGCTGGAAGCCGTCAATGCACTTTTCCCCGGCCTGCACCTTACAGAGCACGATATCATTTCTTCTTTTGCCGGGCTGCGCCCCATCATTTCCATGGGATCCATGGATCCTTCCAAAGCTTCCCGCACACATAGGATCTTTCAAGATGACTGCCTGTTTTCCATTGCCGGGGGTAAGCTCACCACCTTCCAGCGCATGGCAGATGATCTGATCAAGCACATTCGCCCTTACCTTCCGGAACGCACATCACGACAGACCGCAGTACCTTTAAAATCCGGGAACGAGGCAATGCCAACACTTGACCCACATCTCTTCAACCGGCTTTCCGGCATTTACGGGGCAACCCTGCCTGATTTTCTTGCGGAAACCGACCTTGATGAATTGCAGCCGCTCGCCCATACCCCCTATACGCTGGCAGAGTTGCGCTGGGCGATCCGTCATGAAATGATCTGGCATCTGCCTGACCTACTGCTGCGCCGTACCCGGTTGGGATTGGTCAGCCCGGAAGGCGGTCTTGCCACCTTTGAAATCATCAAACCCCTCATGCAGCAGGAATTGAATTGGTCGGAAAAAACCTGGAGGAAAGAGATACAGGATTACACAAAACTTTGGAAGGATTGTTATTCGATACCATCCAAATGAATCTATAATTGAACTGACAGATCGAAGGAGGAACCGGAATGTCTGGAGAATTTTTGCTGACGATCGACAATGGCACACAGAGTGTGCGTGTGCTCGTTTTTGACCTGCAGGGGAATCTGGTTGCCAAATCGAAAGTGGATATTGTGCCCTACGTCTCCCCCGAAAATGGCTGGGCCGAGCAGGATCCCGAATATTTTTGGATCAAACTGTGCGAGGCCTGTCAAAAACTTTGGAAAGAGAACAAGATCGATAAAACCGCCATTGCCGGGTTATCCATCACCACCCAGCGCTGCACGGTCATCAACCTGGATCAGAATGGTAAACCGCTGCGGCCCGCCATTGTATGGCTCGACCAACGCCGCACCAGCAATGTGGAACCGGTGCACGGACTTTGGGGAACGCTGTTAAAAGCATCGGGGATGGGAGAAACGGTCCGCTATCTGCAATCGGAAGCGGAAGTGAACTGGATCCGCAGATACCAGCCCGAGATCTGGAAACAGACTCATAAATTTGTATTCCTTTCCGGTTATCTCGTTTATAAATTTACCGGCCAATTCAAAGATTCGGTGGGAAGCCAAGTGGGATACCTGCCCTTTGATTATAAAAAACAGACCTGGTGTGGAAAATCAGATTGGAAATGGCAAGCAGTGCCGGTTGAAAAAGAGAAGCTGGTCGATCTGGTCAAACCGACGGATCGGTTGGGGGAGGTCAGCCACCAAGCAGCCCTAGAAACCGGCATCCCGGAAGGATTGCCCATCATTGCTGCAGCCGCCGACAAGGCCTGCGAAGTGATCGGTTCCGGCTGCCTCGACCCTCATATTGGCTGTTTGAGCTTCGGGACCACCGCCACCATCAACACCACGCATAAAGATTACGTCGAAGTGATCCCGCTCATTCCTCCTTATCCATCTGCCGTACCCGGGGCTTACAGTTTGGAGATCCAGATTTACCGCGGTTTCTGGATGGTAAGCTGGTTCAAGAATGAATTCGCAGAGAACGAGCAACGAGTGGCGAAAAACCGGGGAGTGGAAGTGGAGGAGCTCTTTGATGACCTGGTGGCTTCCGTACCGCCCGGTTCGTTGGGACTCACCTTGCAACCATACTGGTCACCCGGTTTAAAGGAACCCGGCCCCGAAGCCAAAGGCGCCATCATCGGCTTTGGCGATGTGCATACGCGTGCGCATGTGTACCGTTCCATCCTAGAAGGGTTGGGGTATAGTTTGCGCGAAGGAGCTGAACGCACCACCAAACGTACCAAGATCCCCATCACCGAGGTCCGTATCGCCGGCGGCGGCAGTCAAAGCCCGGCTGCCACCCAGCTCACTGCCGATATTTTCGGTCTGCCAGCAGCCAAACCACATACGTATGAAGCATCCGGTCTGGGTGCAGCCATCGATCTGGCGGTTGGGTTGAAATTGCACCCTGATTTTGATACGGCAGTCTTCAACATGACACGCATCGGGGAAACTTTTGAACCCAATATGCAGAATCACCGCATCTATGATGAACTGTATCAGCGCGTATATTGCAAGATGTACAAGCTGTTAAAACCGCTCTATGAAGAAATTCGCGACATCACCGGGTATCCGGCAGATTGAGTGCCATTAATTTGCGATTTCTTCCGTATCGAACTGCAAATCAATGATCGTTGATGGTTCAGCGATCCATCAGCCGGTGATCAGTTCATTGGGTAGAAAATGATGCCGGTTCAGGAAGGGGATGCGCAGATGGTCTTCCTGAAAATCAAAAAGGGTGACCGAGCAGTTCATAAGAACGAACCAGACCGGAAAGGCATCCGGAATGGAAAGGATTTGTTTCATTAAGTAATTGAAGAATTCTGCATGGCTGACAAAGATGACCACTTCATCCGGCTGGTTGTGTTTATGCAGCAACATCTCAAGCACCCGCTTGGCGCGCTGATGGCGTTCCTCTTCTTCTTCATAGGCCTGGTTCCACCAGCCATCCACGCGAGCATCTTCCGGAAATTGCAGCAGCGGATATTTTTCTTCAAGGAATGCCTTGTTTTTGCCCGCCATGCCGATATGCTCCCCACTATCATGGTCGATCAGGTATACTCCACCCGCCTCATGCAGATCCTTATAGCCGTGCAGCGGCAGGTCGCAGCTTTCAGCCACGGCGGATGCGGTAGCAATGCCGCGCTCCATCAGACTGCAGTACAGGGTCACCGGCACGTTGCGGTTACCTCCCTGTCCATCCGATTGCACCTGTGCGAGTTCTTTTTTTATGTACGCAGCCAGATAAGGCAGTTGCTTTTTGCCGGTCTCCGAGAGGGGCGCATCTTCATTGCGTTTCTCATAAGAACCCGTCTGGTCATACAGCGCATTATTGATGGACTGCCCGTGGCGAATGTAGTAAAGAAGCATGATTTGGTTTCTCCAAAACTGATGGATTTCTAACCTTTCTATTTTACCCGATTCGTACTTTTCCATCCCTTCTTTAGCGTGGTAAAATCGTGTGGCAACCAATGTCCCTGTAGCTCAGTGGATAGAGCGCTGGCCTCCGGAGCCTGAGGCGGGAGTTCGAGTCTCCCCAGGGACGCTATTTTCTAGATATCCCAAATCTCAAGGAGCTCTTTTTATGAAGATCTACATCAGCGGCATCAGCGGTTTTCTCAGCATCAATCTGGTGCGCTATCTGCTTGACAAAGGCATCACGGATATCGCAGGCATTGACCTGGTCGATTTCACCTACCCCGAACGGGATAAGATCGAGTTCACCCAGGGTGACATCCGTGACAAGGAAGCCGTTCGCAAGAGCATGAGCGGTGCGGATATCGTCATCCACACTGCCGCCGCGCTGCCCCTCTATACACCCGAAGATATTTACACCACCGATGTGGTAGGAACGCGCAATCTGCTGGAGCAGGCCAAAGCGTACGGTGTAAAACGTTTCATCCATATTTCTTCGACTGCCGTCTATGGTGTCCCCACCCATCACCCGCTGTACGAAACCGACCCGGTGCAGGGTGTGGGACCTTATGGAGAAGCCAAAGTGCAGGCGGAAGCGGTATGCGAAGAATTCAGAAAGAAAGATATATGCGTGCCCATCATCCGCCCCAAATCGTTTGTAGGTCCTGAACGCCTGGGCGTGTTCGCTATCTTCTACGAGTGGGCATCGGAGGGCAAGAACTTCCCCAATATCGGCAACGGCAAGAACCGTTATCAGTTGCTGGATGTGGAAGATCTGTGCTCAGCCATCTATGCCTGCATGACCCTGCCGGAGAAGAACGTAAATGACACCTTCAACATTGGTGCAGCGGAATTCACCACCATGGGCGAAGATTATCAGGCGGTACTCGATGAAGCCGGATTTGGCAAACGTCTGGTGTGTTTTCCTGCCAAACCGGTGGTGGCGGTGCTGAAAGTGCTGGAGGCGCTGAAATTATCGCCGCTCTATCCCTGGATCTATGAAACGGCATCCAAGGACTCCTTTGTGTCCATCGAGAAAGCCCAGCAGCAGATCGCTTTTGCACCGCGCCACTCCAACAAAGACGCTTTGATCCGCAATTACCGCTGGTACCTGGCAAATAAAGACGCTTTCAAAGGTGAAGAAGGCGTCAGTCACCGCGTGCCCTGGAAGCAAAAAGCATTGAAATGGGCAAAGATCTTTTTCTAGCAAATCAACCATATTGAAACTATATCGCCACGTTTTTGATTGCCGCTTGAATATTTATGAAATATAATTGAATTATCGAGCGGTTTTTCTTTTTTAATTATGAGGGAAAAAATACATGAATAGAAAGCACATTTTCATTTCCCTTTTTAATCTCTCAATTATTGTATTGCTTCTGATTCTTGCAAACTGCTCAAATACATCAATCGATAGCACAATCAAAGAGGGGCATTATGTCGGTACCACCAGTCAGGGAATGCAGATCGAGTTGTGGGTGAAAATAGTGGAAGGCCAGTTTCGAATTTATAAAATCCGTTACACCATTAACCTAAGCAACCCATCAGGTAAATTGGTAACACAATTCTGGTCTGAACCATCCGATCGCGCAATACCAATTCAAAAGAACACTTTTTCAGGTGAAACTACTTTTGGAGATCTTAATGAATCATTAAGCGGCTCAATCTCACAAAACACCATACATGGGGAATTGACACTTTCCATGAATCATCCGCAAATAGGCATGGAAAAAGTGACTGGAACTATCACATTCAGCGCCGAATTTTCCGAAGCAGGCTCGGATACTTAGTATTTTCAATCCACACAAATTCGAAAAATAATCAATACCTTTATCCGATCAACCCGAAGACCAGCATGACGCCGAAAATGGAAAGCAGCGCTCCCAGCACTGCCCTTCCGCTTAACTTCTCACCGCGCAACGCCGCGATGGGCAGGATGAAGACCGGGCTGGTGGAAAGCAAGGTCTGCGTGATGCCTGCCGGAGCACCCTGCACGGCCAGTTGCTGCAACCACAGACAGATATAGGTACCGATGAAAGCCGTCAACCCCAGCAATTTCCAGATCTTCTTTCGATCAGCATCATGCCGCCATTTTCCCAATGGCTGGCGGCCGGCAAACACCCACAGCAAGGTAAAGAGCACTCCGGCCGTCAAGCGCAGAGCAGCACTTTGCAGAGAGGTGATCGCCCCGTCGCTCATGGCGGAACGGGAAAGCACCAATCCGACTGCTTGCCCTAAAGAAGCCAGCACACCCATCAGAATACCCCTGTGCAATGTTTTGGATTCCCGACTTACCGCATCCTGCGGAGTCCGTTCGGTCACCACCCAGCCCACCCCAACCATGGTAATGAGAATCCCCGACCAGGCAAGCAGGTCCAATTTTTCGCCCAGAAAGACCCAGGCGATCAATGCGGTCATGGGGGGTGCCAGAGCAAACAGCAGCAGTGCCCTGCGCGAACCGATGTCTTTTAACCCGGCATAATAGGCCGTATCTCCCAGCCCAATTCCGATGACACCACTCAAAATAAGCTGGAGCACATCTTTCCATGGTAAATGACCGAAATCTTCGCCCAGCAATAAGGAGGTCGCGGTCAGTAATAGAATGGCAATGCCGCCTTTGAAAATATTCAGTTCTTTGGGTGGAATTTTCTTGGCTATATCTTCCAGCATGGAAGATGAGAAAGCCCATAGAATGGCTGCCAGGATGGCATATCCTCCGCTAAGCAGGGTTGCAGACATGATGAAAGTATTCTCCTTTGGCCGGGATAAATATTTAAGGAGCGAGTATATCACGCCAAAAGGAAAAGCGTGAAGTTATTTTGTGAGCTGTAGCGGCAAAGTAGTAAAGTCCTAAACTGGCAAAGTTAAAATGTCCTATTAGAGGACCGAAAGACATGACCAGGACAATAGCAATGACAGCAGAGGAACTGAGACGGAAGACCATCATTGAACAAGCAGAGGAAAAAC
>JAAZOD010000012.1 GCA_012797975.1 Pelolinea sp.
CCCCCACAAAAAGACTTACTATACGAACGCTGATCAACAACCGTAGTTTGCAATGGTCGACGGAACCGGAGTACTATTAACTCGCTAAATCGCCTGGTAAGGAGGTCAACGGTCCCGAAACCAGGTTCCTCCCTCATAACCTGGAGGTCGTTGGTTCGAATCCAACCCCCGCTACCTTTGTTAGGACGCCCAGAAATGGGCGTTTTTGGTTTCAACATGCGTTGAATTTCTTGAGTATATAAAGTTAAATTTGAACAAACAAAGTTGCCTTATATACCACGCAGGAGAACACGTTCGATCTTTTTGTTTGCGATGGCTTGCATCTCTTGCAATACCTGAATGGGGTAGGGAGATTTATGGTTTAAAGAGGGAAGAAGGCAACCTTGTGCCCGAAATTGTTGTAAAACGTAACATTGTGCTCCTGCAAGCCAATCAGCAATGGTAGCGATATCCTCTACTGTGATCCAATCGCTCACGACAGTGGTACGAAACTCATAAGGAAGCCCACTGTTACGGATGAGAGATATGCTGGCGTTAATGTTTTCCATCTCAACGCCAGTATATCCCGATAAGAGTTTGTATTTAGCAGGTGGTGCTTTGATATCCATTGCTACCATGTCAATGAGATTTTCTTGTAGCAATTCTTTAAGAACTCCGGGCAGGTATCCACAGGTGTCTATTTTAATTTTAATTCCCAATAACCGAATATCCTGAAGGAATGCTAAAAGTCCATTTGCCAGACATGGCTCGCCTCCACTGACAACCAACCCAGTAATTTTCTCTCGATTCCTTTTGAGGTGTTCAAGTATTTCTTTTTCAGGAATATCTGGCAAGGCATGTGGACGCAGTACCAGATTGGCATTATGGCACATTGGGCAGCAAAAGCAACACCCACCCATAAAAACGGCAGAAGCAATTTCACCTGGATAATCAAGCAGGGTTGTATGTACCCATCCTTTTATCACTGCTTATTATCGGCTTTCACAATAAAAGTTTTGCGGTCCTTAAATTCCTGCTTTTTGCCCGCGTTCCAGTTTTGTACTGGGCGCAAGTAGCCGACAATGCGTGAGTAGACCTCACAGGGAACTCTCAGCGCAGTCTGGGTCTTGGGTTGAGTTACCATCTTTGTATCCATTTTTTCTCCTTTTACGTATGAATCATGATCCCGGTACGGCAACACCAAACCTGGATAATTCTTCAGGACTGTGGTCGTAAGGACAATAAGTATGGGCACCTGGAATGTAGCCATGAACCGGACAGATACTAAAAGTGGGTGTTAATGTGAAGTAAGGCAGATGATAGTTTTCAGCTACCGTGCGAACCAATCGACGCACCTGTTTCCAATCATCGATTTGTTCTCCTAAAAAGATATGCAAAACTGTTCCCCCTGTATAACGGGTTTGCAGGGAATCCTGATGATCCAATACTGCAAAGAGATCATCCGAAAAGCCCACCGGTAATTGGGTGGAGTTCGTGTAATAAGGTGTCTCTGAACTTCCAGAAGCGATAATATCGGGGTAGTTTTTGCGATCAATCCGTGCCAGTCGGTAAGATGCCCCTTCGGCGGGAGTGGCCTCCAAGTTATATAAATGACCGGTTTCTATCTGGAATCGATTGATTTCTTTAAGCATAAAGTCCATTGTACGTTCAGCGAATTCTTTTCCTTTATCAGTGTCGAATCCAAAGCCGGTAATCATCTGGCAAGCTTCATTCATGCCAATTAAGCCAATTGTGGAGAAATGGTTGCTCCAATAATTCCCTGTTTGCATCTTAACCGATTTTAGATAAAAAGCAGCATAAGGGTAAAGTTGTTGATCCATAAATTGCTCAAGTAACTTGCGTTTAATTTCCAAGCTTGTCCGGCTGATTTCCATCAATCGCAATAACTCTTTCTGAAATTCCTGTTCACCTTTAGAGAGATAAGCAATACGAGGTAAATTTACGGTAACAACGCCAATGGATCCAGTGAGAGGGGTGGATGCAAAAATTCCTCCCATTCGTTTGCGTAATTCGCGATTATCAAGGCGAAGACGGCAGCACATGGAACGGACGTCATCAGGGTTCATATCGCTGTTAATAAAATTGGCAAAATAGGGGATCCCATATTTTCCTGTCATTGCCCATATTGGTTCTAGCAATTCGCTATCCCAGTCAAATTTTTGGTTGAGATTGTATGTGGGAATTGGGAAGGTAAATACACGCCCTTTGGCGTCCCCGGCCAACATCACTTCAGCAAAGGCACGATTGATCAGATCCATTTCAGGCTGATATTCGCCATAGGTAGTATCTTGGTATTCTCCGCCGATTACGATTGGTTGGTTACGGAAAATCTCAGGTACTACCAGGTCAAAGGTGATATTCGAAAATGGTGTTTGAAAACCAACGCGGGTGGGCACATTCATATTAAAAACAAATTCCTGAACTGTTTGTTTAACCTGTGCATAATCCAAACCGTCGTGACGAACGAATGGGGCCAATAATGTATCAAAATTCGATACCGCTACCGCTCCAGCGGATTCACCTTGTAAGGTATAAAAGAAATTCACTAGCTGCCCCAATGCTGTGCGTAGATGTTTGGGGGGAGAGCTTTCAACTTTTGCCGAAACACCGCAAAACCCTTGAACCAAGAGATCTAATAGATCCCAACCGCAGCAATATACTGAAAGAGCGCCCAGATCATGCAAGTGAAGTGCACCATTTGTGTGAGAATCGCACACTTCAGGTGGATAAATTTTATTTAACCAGTATTGGGAGGCAATGGAAGAAGCCAGATAAAAATTTAATCCTTGCAATGAGTAGTTTAAATTGCTGTTTTCGGAGACTCGCCAATCCGTCTCTTGCAGGTAGTCCTCAATCAATTTTTCCCCATCTAATAAAATTCGCTTAGTGACACGGGTTTCTTGACGTTGCTGGCGATACAAAATATAAGCCTTGGCGATTTTAAATTGGCCGGACTTGGTTAGGACTTCTTCGACAACATCTTGAATTTGTTCTACCGATGGTGTATCAACATTTTGTTCTTCACACCGTTGTGCCAGAAGTCCAACAACTGAAAAGGAAATCATTTCTGCCCATGAGCGACCCAAATTGGAATCGACAGCTTTCGCAGCGGCAAAGACAGCATTTTCGATACGTTCACGGCCGAACGACTGAAGCTTACCATCCCGTTTTATTACTTGCGATATTTTCATATTCCTCCTAAAAATAAATAATTTTTCTCGGCCAGTAAATGATTCCATGAAGCTTGTTTTGCCTTAGTGGTATGAAAACGGTGATGCTTTAAAAAGCGGTTTTTATCCATTTGTTTCCACTCAACCAAGCAAATAGAGGGAATATAAAAGCTCAACCTTTTGAGATTGAGCTTAAGAAGTTTGAGAACTGACTATGAGTTAGCCACGCATCTCTCCCTTCTTGCTCGAGAAGGATTCTGCGGATTTTTTCAAGGTAGGCATCCTGACTTCTGGCGAGTGGCCAGTTACAGTTGCGGCACAGTGCTGGACTTTCACCAGCTTACACCCATTAAGCCCTAACATCCGGGTATCGGGTCACCTTGAACAAATTTGTAATGTACGAATGCTCAAATTATATCCCTACTGGCAAAGAAAAGCATTAATTTCTGAGTTCAGTAGAAAATAGTAGGTGTGACATATTTTCTGTAAAATGAAGAACCTTAACAAAAGAAGTGAATCAGCAGTACCCTAATAGGCCATCACACCAAAATAGGGGACAGAAATGACTTACCAAGATGATTATACTTTCACAGATGAAATGACAGGAAAAGGGTTTGAAGCAGTACCCAAGTTGTTGCGTGTTCTGATTGATCATGCCATGCAAATTGAACGTTCGCAATATTTGCAAGCAGGGGAATATGAACGGACAGAAGAGCGGATTGGACGCGCCAATGGGTATAAGCCCAAGATAGCACACAAAAGGGTTGGTGTTTGCTTTAATTGCCATTTGCACTTGTTGCGAAAGTGTGAACAGGGATCGGCGAACTTCAGGAAAAAAGGGACCAAAGTTTCTGGTTGCGCTGTTCCTCATCCGACAGCACCAGTTCGCGAATTGCTTTGGGCAGATGTTCATGCTGCCATTGAATTTCATTTTTACGAGTTTGTTCAACCTTATCCTGCGGAACTGTTGAACAAACTGCCCGGATGGCAAAAGCCGCGGCACCCAATTCGTGGTCTGCCATGTGGACTGTAGCGACCGCATGCCCGGCGGCGCGGGCGACAAAACGAGCGGTGTTCTCTTTTGCATCTCTGGCGGCAGCATGTGCTGCATACGCTGCCTGGCGGGCTTCCAGAACGGTCGCTTTTCCTTCCGCCCAGGCGCGCGCAGTCTCTATTGCATGTCTGGGCCGATCGTCATGGGGATACTTCGCGGTGAACAAGGGCAGGACGTGCTCGGCACAGTCCGCTGCCCAGCGCGCCAGCAGTCGGTGATGTGCATCATCCAATAATCCCCCACGTCGAACTGTCACAAAACGGATATCACGGCTTCCTTTGTAGCGGGTAACTTTCAGCGTCATCCATTCCTCATCCATTTTTCATTATAGGCCAAGTGGAATGAATAAAGGATGGAAAAACCGTATAGTAAAAATGAAGAGATCCAAAATAATAGAAAAACTTGACAGTGGTCTATTCTAGTATTAGAATACTATAACGTAAGGATATAGATAAGATGGCGCTTACGAACCCTGAACTGGTCATTGTAGGCCTGGTGGCTGAAAAGCCGCAGTATGGTTATCAGATCGAGCAACTGATCCTGCAGCGCGGAATGCGGGAGTGGACGGATATCGGTTTTTCTTCGATCTATTACATTCTCAACAAGCTGGAAGATCGTGGTCTGCTGGTTAGTGAAAAACGCGCGGAAGGAGAGCGACCGGCACGTAAGATCTATACCTTGACGGATTCTGGAAGGTCGGAATATCGAGAAGCGGTCCGTATCCGGCTAACATCTCCCCATCCCCGTTCTGACGATTTTGATATTGGTCTGGCAAACCTGCTTGCACTGGATCGGGAAGAACAGGTGCGGGCTTTGACTTCCTATCAAACGACCCTGAAAGAAAAACTTGAGCAGGTAAACGGGAAATACCATGCGGATGGGGGGAAGGAGTTAAATTCAGCGGCCTATGAATTATTTGGTCATTCCATGGCCATCCTGAGTGCAGAGTTGGAGTGGGTCAGCGGTGCCATCGCTAGAATTTCAAAGGAACAATCGCAAGAAAACATTCCTTCGTGAAGGGTGTTGAAAAACGCATCAAAGAACCTGGAGGTAATCATGGAAAAATTTGAATGGAAAAAAGCTTACAAGCAGCTCTATTTCCCACCTGCCCAACCGGTGGTGGTTGAAGTGCCCCCGCTGCATTTCTTGATGATCGATGGCCATGGCGATCCGAACAAGGAAGAATCCTATCAAGAAGCGGTCGAAATGCTTTTTTCCCTGTCCTATACGCTCAAATTTGCGGTAAAGAAAGAGCAAGGAATCGATTATAGTGTTTTCCCCTTGGAGGGGCTCTGGTGGGTAAAGGACATGCGCCAGTTCACCACGGATGATAAAGCAAGCTGGGATTGGACAATGATGATCGCACAACCTGAGGCAATCCACGAGGAATGGATAGAAAGTGCCAAAGAACAGGTTTTGAAGAAGAAAAGCGATCTCGGTGCGATAGAAAAAGTAAGGTTAGAAGTGTATTCAGAAGGTCTTTCGGTGCAGCTTATGCACATCGGACCGTATTCCGCAGAAGGTCCCAATGTCGCCCGCATCCATTCCTATATCCACGAAAGCGGTTATGAAATTTCCGGAAAGCATCATGAGATCTATCTAAGCGACGTGCGGCGGAGCGCTCCTGAAAAACTGAAGACGGTCATCCGGCAGCCAATTTGCTTATGCTGATAAGGCAGGCACGCTTCGCCGCCGCTTTTTGCCCTCTATTCACCTGTAGGTAGTGCATACAGTTCCTCAATCGTCATGCCAAAAGTATCCCTGATGTACTGCTCCATTAGCTCCACAGAATGCAGGTAAATATCCTCAATCCCAGGGTCATTGTAGGCGTTGATAAAGTATTCTTCCACAGTCTTGTCTGGATCGCTGCACCATTCATCGATATGTTCACCGGTATCCAGATAATAGTAAAAACTTGCACCACCGTTGTAATTATCGTCGGCGCCAACAAAAAGTTTGTTGTCGGTTGTGTGATAGGACAAGTTTACGCGGTAAACGTCAGTAATCGGTTGAAAAAATACGACATCATATTCCTTGTTTTCTTTTTCGTTGTGGTCGATGCGGATGTTGGTATAGATACCTTCATGCTGCTCATACATGAAAATCCCGGGGGTCTCGTCTGGGACAAAACCCAGACTCTTGAGGGTCGGTGGTTCATACGGCAATGTAAACAATTTTTCGGGGGTCATTTTGAAGGTATTCTTGACGGTATCGTTGTAAAAATGGACCGGGGCAGCCAGCACGTCTTCGCCTTCCTGTAAATCCATGGCCCCGCGGACCATCTGCTGGGCATTGGTGAGGTCTTCAGGCGAGAGGTTGGCGCTGCCATCAGCCAGATTGTAAAGGTAGTTTGCCTGCTGCTCGCCTTCTTTATCGATTTGGACGACGTAAACTTTGTGAACGGAGTAGTAACCAATCGATACCTTGTATACATCGTTCATGTACAATGACATGCGGATGATGTTCAGATTATCTTCTCGTGAGGGCGGACCCCATATCTCATGGTTAATGGTGAAGGTGGCTTCTTCGCTGTCAAAATGTGCCTCATGGTTATTGCTATCCATTCCGAATCCGAGATCTATCAGCGTGGAGGGAATGATGAAATCCTTCTTTTTCAGATTTGGATAAATGATCTCGAGAGATGTATAATCTTCTGTCGGAGTGTTTGTCAGATACAATTGCTGCAGGTTGGCCAACCCTGCTAACGGGGTGAGATCGGTGATGGTCGAGTTGTCGAGCAGGAGGACTTGCAAGTTGACCAGGCTGGCAAGAGCGTTATAATCCTGCGCTTGGCTACCCGTGAGGATCAGGAGCTTCAGATTGGTCAGCCCGGCGAGGGGGGTAACGTCGCTGACCGGGTTACCGGCCAGGGAAAGGTAAGTGAGTTTGGTCAGCCCCTGCAAAGCGGAAATGTCGATGATTGCCTGATCCGACAAGTCGAGGCTTTCGAGGTTGGTAAAAGCTTCAAGCCCACCGAGATCGTGGATGAGCTCGGCCTGATCTGGGAGGTACTGTGACCAAACGTTGCTGAAGTCCATGCGCGTAATAGCCTGAGCCTCCGCCTGGGTGATGTCGCCCTCCGACCTGCCTAGCGAGGCGCGCACCATCGCCTCCAGCACCGGATCGGCGAACGTTACGACGGCGGGCACCGCCGAAGCCGAGAACGAGGGGGTCGTTGTCGCGGTGGGTGCGCCACAGGCCGCAAACCCAATGGCCAGCAAAACAACCCGCAGTATGTAAAGTGTTTTTTTCAATGAAAAATACTCCTTATTATTAATTAAGCCGCAAAAAGTGAAGTCCAACATCCTTTTTAGTTCATTTAGTCAATGGAAGACAGCCCATTCATATTTTACTCTATCCACCTGAACATACGCCATAATGCACAATTCGAAGATCGTCACTTATTGACATTTCGTGACGAATTACAAGAACCTATCGTTCAGTTAATTTTTACACCATTGTTGCATGTTAATTCCCCTAATTTTTCCCAACAGGGTTCTCCGGCGGACGATTCTTCTTTAAAAATACAGATAGATTGGTTCAAAATATATATCACCGTTCTTCAAATCCGTGGACACATTTGAGATGGTAATCACTCGGCGAATCTAGTGACGGATGCCAATCTGCAAAAGATGAATTTCAAGGTTTGAGAAAGCAAAAAGAGGTTTTTGACACCTCTTCTCTTTATTATTGACAAGGGGTGAGCGAAGATTAAAAAACTGAGCAGGAAGAAATTGAATTCAAGAATGAAGGTTGATGGAAGATGCTCTGTCCTTACTGCTCTTGACTTAAAGTATAGTATACTATATACTATGTATAGTAAACTATATATTACGAAAGGAAAATTCATGTGCGTGTTTCGGTTTAAATATTTTTTGAAACAAAAGGAGAAAAGCATTGAAATTGGAAAATCATTTAAAAATGTTCCGTTTTAAACATGGAGAGATCACACAACAAGATCTGGCGAATGCCGTAGGGGTCACTCGACTCACGATCCATTCGATTGAAACCGGTAAGTTCGCACCTTCCACACTGCTGGCATTGAAGATAGCCAAATACTTCGGCATGAAAGTGGAAGACATTTTCTATCTTTCAGATAACGATGATGAAATCGGAGGATGACAATGAAACACAAGAAAAATGGCCAATTGGTCTGGGGAATCCTTTTATTCTGTTTTACGGCAGCAAGTACTGGATTGCTTATCTTTTTCAAGCAAAAGATCCAAAATCATATTTCAATTCAAGATTATCTAAGCTATGGAGAAGCTGGTCTTCTGATCCTGATCGGGTGCATCCATTTATTTGGGATCAAGAATGTGATAAAAAGAATTAAAGAATCAAAACATGCAAGTATTCTGTCATCCATGGCATTTGTATTTGGATTGTTTTCACTTTTCTTATTGCTGGTGGATGTGGTGATGTTGCAAGAGATCGGGAATGAGATTTTTGCCGCTCACGATAATTCCGGAGAATGGCAAATCATATTCTTCAATCATGCTATCCATTTCCTTTTCTCTCTGATCTTTATTGTGCAGAGTTTCTATAAGAGAAAGGATCGAATGGACCATGAAGCTACTCAGCCTGCTTTGAAAAATGAAGTTGTATTCCTGACGGTGCAGCAGATAGGCATTTTTACAGCAATAACTGGTTTAGCTTTTACGTCTTATTTGCTTCACTTCCAGATCCCATCGGATTTTGTTACCGGGTTGCTTTTTATTTCTACTCTTGTTCTGATGATTCCCTACATTCTAATTACAGTATATTGGTTTTATACCAAGCGTAAAGAAAAACCAAGTGATTGGTATGATGAAAAACAAATTCATGATATTTCCAGGGCTGGACTAATCACAATGGCTGTAACTGAATTCATGATGTGTGTTTGGTTTGGGTTATCGATAACCGAGGTGATTGAATCAGGATCAATACTCCTGTTTCCTTTCTATAGCTTTCTCTCCATATTGTTCTTTTCAGGAATCACGCTCTATATGAATCGATACCAATAACAAAAAATTCAGAGAGGTAATAAAAGATACCTCTCTGAATAAAAAACCAAATTTGTGCCCCTATCACTATGCAGATTTAATTTTTTACCCCACAATTGCACTTTGGAATGCAATGATCATAATCAAAATTAACTAAATAATTAGTAAAATCAGTAAAAAAACATGATTTTATGGTCAGATCGTTTCTATGATTCTTGTATATACAACTCAATTACGATGGCACGAATGCAAAAAAAGTAATCTGTTGATTTTGTTAGAGAAGGAAATGCTGATTTTGGCACTTCCTTCTCTACTTTTATTTTTCTTATTAACCTAAATGGAACTTAGATGGGGATTATTTACATTCTTAACCCCTTGAAATATCTGATTTGCGTAAAAAAATTATAGTTCGACACCGTTCGAAGCGATGAGCTTCTTATACCAGAAAAAAGAATCTTTGCGGCTGCGTTTGAGCGTGCCCTTTCCTTCATTGTCTTTGTCAACGTAAATGAAACCGTAGCGTTTTTCCATCTCACCGGTGGAAGCGCTGATGAGATCAATACAGCCCCAAGGGGTATACCCCATCAGTTCAACCCCATCTGCAATCGCTTCGCGCATGGCGACTACATGCTGGCGTAGATATTCGATGCGATACTCATCGTGGATGCTGCCATTCCCTTCAACCTTGTCAATGGCGCCCAGTCCATTCTCAACAACCATGAGCGGGACCTGATAGCGGTCATACAGCTCATTGAGAAAGAATCGAAGACCCATGGGATCAATCGTCCAACCCCATTCAGATGCTTTGAGATAGGGATTTGGCACACCAAACAGCATGTTGCCACCCTGTTTGAGGAGCTCTGGGTCGGTGGAGACGCAGCCCGATGAGTAGTAACTGAAGGAGTAAAAATCGACCTTGCCATTTTGAATTACCTCAAGGTCCCCTTCGGAAATTTCGAGCGTGATACCCTGATCGCTGAAGTATCTGTGTGAAAAGGCCGGGTATTTACCACGCACCATCACATCGCCGCACAGATAGTTGCCGAGCCGCATGCTTTTCTGGGTTTCCAAAATATCCGTGGGATTCGGTGAATAGGGATATTGAAGCATGCCGGCGATCATGCACCCCACCTTATTTTCGGGATCAATGGCATGTGCAAACTGAACCACCCTGGCACTGGCCACGAATTGGTGATGCAGTGCCTGAAAACGCATCTGCTGTGCCTGTGGGGTTTCCTTCTCAAATGAGGTGAAAACAAGCGGTTTGTCCGCTTCCGGCAAGATCCCACCCGCCACGAGACCTCCAAATGGGGTGGCCAATACGTTGATCTCGTTGAAGGTCAACCAGTATTTGACGAGACCTTTGAACTCGGTCATCACCGTTTGACAATATTTATAAAAGAAATCGATGGTCTTGCGGTTTACCCAACCGCCATATTCCTTCACAAGGTGGAATGGCATTTCGTAATGCGAGAGGGTAACGAGCGGCTCGATGCCATATTTTTTACAGGTTTCAAAGACCTTGCGGTAGTGCTTGATGCCTGCCTGGTTGGGCTGATCTTCATCACCATGAGGGAAGATACGCGTCCAAGCGATGGACATGCGAAAGACCTTGAAGCCCATTTCGGCGAACAAGGCAATATCTTCCTCATAACGATGATAATGATCGATCGCTTCATGAGAGGGATAGTGACAGTCTGCGAGAATTTCACGAGTAAAATTGCGAGGGCTTTTCCGTGAGCCGGAAGTTAACAGGTCAGCCGTGCTGACACCCTTTCCGTCCTCGTTCCAGGCACCTTCACACTGATTGGCAGCAGTTGCACCGCCCCATAAAAATTTCTCGGGAAAATGTTTATCCATGGCTGATCCTTGAATTGGGTAATGTACAGCAACCGCCTTCTCGGGCGGTTGCTGTGATATTGAAACACTTACGTTCAGGCTTTTTCGTCTGTCTTGGCAGCAGCTTCTTTTTCAACCAGCTGCTTGTCATATACTTTAAAGAAAGGATAGTATACGATAAGCCCTACTACGATTCCTACGATCGGGATGAACAGGTTCTGCCAGGCCATGGATCCCAGGAATTCCCCCATGAACAGAGGTAATAATGACATGATCAATACATAGGCAGGTTTGAAGAATCCGATGGCATACCCAAGCCACAAAACCAACATGGTAATGAGAGGGGTCAGGATATAGGGAATGGCCATGATCGGGTTGTACATGATGGGGAAACCGAATGTCACCGGTTCATTAATATTGAAGATACCCGGAACGATAGCAGCTTTACTGACCGCTTTTAATTGTTTGGACTTGGCTGATTTCAAACCCAGTAGGACAAGCCCTAATGTATTACCAGTTCCTCCCGCACAAGCCATGGCGCCCGTAAGCATGGTCGCATAAAATTGCGGCTGATTACCAGCGGCGACAGCCGCAGCATTGGCAGAAATGTTCTGGATCATGATTGCCATCAATGCAATGAAGACGACCATGGATCCATGAATACCGAAAGTCCACAGCAAACAAGCGAATAGTACTGCGATAAACATCCCAGGTATAGTATTGATCGCTGATAGAGGGATAGAAAGGATATAGGTGATCAACAATGGGAGAGTCATCTGTCCACCGGTAAGAAGGCTTAATACGCTACTGATGCCATACCAAATAATGATGTTGAACAACAAAGGTAACATAGCCGAGAACGCTTCGCTGAGGAAAGATGGCACCACATCGGGCATTTTGATGACGATATTCTTCTTTTCACAAAAGTGGGTGACATTAACGGTCAGAATGCCGATCAGGATGGCAACGAATAAACCGGCAGCACCGAGGTTAGAGGTGTTGAGCACTGTCAAAGACGTTGCACCATCGGCTACTGTTACCGTGGTTGCAGGCGCGGCGACGAGCAGGAAACAAATGAGCGCCACCACACCGTTCTGCATGGGTTTCATTCCCAACGATTTGGCGTAGTTATATCCGATCATAAATACCACAAATACTGACAAGATACCCATGGTCATGTTGTAGGGTGTATACAACAATTTATAGATGGCGCTTTCAGTTGTATACCATCCAAACAGAGTTGGTATGGTTGCAATGATCTGGAATACTGCACCGACGAGGATAATAGCCATGGTTCCCATCATGGATTTTGAGATGGCTGAAAAAACTTTGCTGCTTGCAAGTTTTTCACCAAACTTTTGCAGGCCTTTCATGAATTTACTTTCAAATAACTTGTTCATTTAATTACCTCTCTGATTGTTATTTCTTTGGAAAGATCGCATTGATTTGCTTAAAAATATTGTCCACGTTTCCCACGGCATAATCGTACGGCGCGATCACAGCCACCGGCTTTTGGGAGATATCCTTGATCTCCTGCTGTTTGTAGGAAATTTGAGGACCGAGCAGGATCATATCGAATTGAGGACCGATTTCGTCATAATCATTCATTCCCTTTGCCACGATCTCCAATTCGAATCCTTTTTCTTCGGCATAGGTTTTCATTTTTTTCATTAAAATACTTGTCGAAGCACCACCTGCACAAACCAGCAAAATTTTCATTTTCTTAATCACCTCCTTTCCACTTTTTCATGAAGTGCTATGATCTCGACGATCAATTCCTTGGCCAATTCGGCGCACATCAAATGATCCTGAGCATGAGCGATCAAGAGGTCGCTTTGATCGAACTCGCCATTGGCATACATTGTCAATAAGGCACTGTGTGATTTATGAGCTTCGTGTGCAAACCGATCAGAACTTTTTAATAATTCCTTTGCTTTTTCCAAATCTCCTTTCTTTGCCATTGCAAGTGCTTCAAATGCTTTACTGCGAGCTGCCCCGGCGTTGGCGATGATTTGCATCGCAATTTCTTCCATTTTTTTATTCAAAGCCATGATTGATCCTGCTCCTTCTATAATTTATTGATGATCATGATGATGTTCGCAATTTCGTCATCCGGAAAAATAATGCCGAATGACTTCTCCAATGGTTTTACGATCCGCAAGACTTTTTTATAACAATCAGCATGGGTCTTAAGGATTTGATCTTTGTGAAGATTCTTTGGAATGGCATCTTTGCCGAGAATGCGATTGATGCAGCAGGCAATGTGCATCAAGAGGCCGATTTCCGTATCCAGCGACATGTGTAAAACCTCGCGATCGATCTGGTCGATCAGAGGAGGCAGCATACGCTGGATTTTCTTGACGTCGGCAAATTCAAGCTGTTCCTCAAGATAATGAAAAACCTCATCGAAATCGATCCGGCTTTTTTCGCGCTTTTTGAATTTCAATATCTCCGGCAGGGCCGTCGGATCGGAGCCGAGCACATCGCTGATGGGAATGAACGGGATGCCGAACAGTTTCGGATCATTGACCCCGATCAGACAGTGAATGATGGAGGTCATCTGCAGTGTTTGCAACCGATCGCGCAATTGTTCCTGATCGGCAATCGATAAGGAAACAACTTCCATGTCATGGATATTTCCATATTTCTCGATGTATTTTTTCAATTCTTGAGCGCTGCCTTCGCCGGTAGTACAGACGGTGACGATGACGTGGTTGTGCGGTCTTCTGTAGAAATCCATATTGTTCATGACGTTCTGGTACAAAGCATCCACGTTGTTTGTTACGGTGGCGCGCCTTGCCCATTCAATGGCCATCAATGTAATTGGAAATTCCACCGTTCGGATTTCGACCCCTGTTTCTATGGCAATGGATTCGAAATATGTTTTCAGGAATTCCATGTCATAAAGCGCCACCACCCCTCTTCCGCGGTCAATCTTCTTCACACAATCCGATAGCGCCGTATATACTTCAGAGGGTTGGTGCTCCAGGGGGATCTCAAAGAAAAATGCGTTGTTGTACTGAATGATCTGGGTGATCATCGCTGCCAGCGAGGCAGCCACGCTATTCCCGAGCAATGCGATCAAGATCACCGGCTTTTTTGTGTTGACCATTGTAGAATCGTCAAAGCACAAAAACATGGTGATGAAAATTGCCTCTTCGGCGGGAAGTTTCACAGAAAAAGTACTCTCAATTTGCTGCACAAACTGCTGCGACAGCAGGTATTTGGCCTTATTCTGCTCAACGATCTCCGACATCCTGTAGCCCGTTAAAAGTTCTCTGGTGTTTCTACCCTTCACCATGCTATCAATATGCAAACACAATCCATAGAATACGGAAGGTGGAAATTCGATCAGCAGTTTTTTGCCGGCCTCGTCGAGAAAGGTTTCCACAAGCGGAATGGTCCGTTTATCAACCAGCTTGATGAGCTGTTCTTTATTGACCACATTCCTTGAGATGTCGTTCAGGTACTTGCGAAAGATCTCTTCAAATTCCGTATAAAGAAGGATGTTTGCATCCTCTTGGGAAAAACCACGCTCTTGAAGCTCATTCAGTTTTCGATCGATGACGTCATACAAACTGGATGATTCAAGTTTGGCGCGATCGACCGCGCTCATTTTCATGGTCGAACCGGAAAAGGTATAGTCATAGTTCGAAGGGATGATGCGTTCGATCTCCTCACGATGATCAAGATAATTTAAAAATCCCTTGCGTATGTACGGCTCGAAATCATACAGATATACATTGACAGCATTGTCGGGTGAGTCATGTTCTCTCAGATATGCCATTGCGCAGCCACGTTTGATATCCCCCTTCAGTTGTTTAATGTTATAACTGCAGTCGTAAAGAAGAAGACAGCGAAGCAATTCGGCATTGATCACCAACGTCTTTTTTGCACGAGCTGCTTCAACATTGAAAAGATTCTGGATAAGGGTCATGCGCTCATCCAACGGTCGGGCCGACAAGGCAGGCAGTTCGATGATGATCGGCAGCACTCTGCCAAAATCATCGCAGGCATCCTTATTCGAAGAATCGCAGGCCACGATCACCATGGGAATGGTCTTCGTCGAGCCTTCCCCTTCCATGCGCTGATACTGCTCCAGCATGGAACAGAATTGGTTGCGCAGACCTGCGGGCAGCAGATGAGCATTGTCAACGTGCAGAACGCCTTCTTTGGCCTCAGAACAGATCCCGCTTTTTCCATCTGTTCCAAACAGTTCTTCCATCAAGCCAGCATTGTTGTTCAGGTGGTCCATGCAATCGAATGTAACGTAGGGGGCTTTTGGAGGCAAAATGCCCGATGCGACTGCATATTGATGCATTGTGGCGGCAAGAAAACTCTTGCCCGTTCCCTGTTCGCCGACGATCAATGTGTCCAAACTCTTTCCGGGATAGACGACCGCAGCTTTGGCAAGCTGTATCGGATGTCTGAGACTCCCACGGACCCCTGTGATATTTTCAAAGCATTGTTCCTCGCTGAGGTTATTTCGATCGGCGACCGTATACAGGACCGGCCGGCCGTTCGTTTTTATCACACGCCCCTCAGCGACGAGCGTGTTCAAAATACTGCTCACGTTGGTGCGCAGAATATCCAACGTTGCCGCAAGATACTGCGTGGTTACGCCACTCTCTTCGTGGGCAGAAGCGTACAGTTTTAGAAAGTCGTATACTTTTTCTTTGTTGGTTTTCATGGAAAGACACCTCCAAAGAAACTATACACTAAATATACACATCCTTATTGTAGGAAAATTGAGAAGGGGATTCAAACGCCGAACTGTTTATGTTTTGGTGGAAAGCGATATACACTAGCTTGATTTATGTGTCCATCGGGCCGGGGAAATGATTCGGGGAATGCTTTTTCGTTTTTTATGAAAGAACAAACGGGTTCAGTGTATTGAAATGGTGAAGATGGTTCGTTCAGTGTATGTCTGCAAGAAAAGAGAATCAAAAACCATCCTCATTGCATGAGTTTTAATGCCCAGGTGATGTTCCCGGCAGGGTTTTAGGATACTATGGATCGGAAGTCCCCAAAGATCCGAGATCAAAAAAGCACCTGTTCAAGGTGCTTTAATAAAATAAAGTGCAGACCTGACCTGCATTGAAAATTATTTTTGTGTGTATCCCAGTTTTCCTCTGGTTGCAACGGCAATGATAACGGCCGCTGCCAACCCGACCAGGGTCGAGATCATCCACAACTGCAGATCGACATGCGCAATGTCGCTGCCGCCCAGGGCGCTGCTCATGGTAGCTTGGGTGAGCAGCACCGTGCCCCAAAAGTTGTCGGCATTATGGTAGATCAATCCGCCTACCAGCAAGCTGCCTCTGGTTTTGTTATAGACCCAAGTCATCAGGATGGCCAGCCCTACTTCAGCCAATACATAGAGCGGCATGCGCCCCAGTCCCAACTCATAATGGATGGCTGTTGGGTTGAAAAACTGCGGTAGATGCCAGAGTCCCCATACCATACCAAGGATCACGCTGGCCAACAAGGGATTCCATTTTTCCTGCAGGCGGGGCAGGGCAAACCCGCGCCAGCCGAACTCCTCGCCCAGCGGTCCGCCTACCATGGTGATCAGAAAGAACAGCGGCAGCAAATACCATTCTTTTTTAATGAAGGTGAAGGCGGGAATATCCCCACCCACCAGCCAGTGGATGCCGACCGCGATAAGTGTCAGGCCGGCCGGTAAAAAAAGTGCCACCAGCCACCATTTCCAGCCCACACGCCCATGGATCGCCCGTTGCCAGAGCTCGCGCATGCCATCTTTCCCTGCCACCAGGGCGGTGGTGAGCAACCCGGCCAGGGTAGGACCAAAGACTAGGATGCCCTGGCCACCGGAATACCAAGGCAGCCAGCTAATAAGAAACGTAAGAAAGAGAAAAAAAGCCATCGGATATTTACGAATCAGATTTACCATAAAATTATCCCTCCAGATGATGGTAAGTAATCAGAATAAGTGAATGTGTTTATTCGTAGGAATATTTCAGATTATACTTCTTTATTAAGAAGGGAGGTTTGAGTATGGTCGAATATCGCTTTGTAAAAATTGAGTTGACGGGAGCTTTGCCACCGAAAAGACCGGTCGAGGATTATCACAAGGTAATTGAGAAGAATGCAAAAGAAGGATGGCGATTGGTTCAGATATTTTCTCCCGTTGTGGCGGCCGGGCCATTTGCTGCCTTTTACGAATTGATTTTTGAAAGAGAAAAGGAATAGGATATTCCCCGCCCGAGACCTATTTTCAGATTTGCTTGAATTATTAATAACAAGATATTGATGGTCTGACAATAAGCTTTACCATTTCGATGAATACAATTGGATCGGTCCGGTGACCCATCGCCACCAGACCGATCCGGGATTGCCCATCTCATCTCCCCATACTCTGGGAAGGGAGATCTGCGGTTCATTCCATTATTTTACGAAGATAACATCAAGCAATCCATATCATTTCCAAAAATAAAGTCATTAAAGATTGCGGTTGATATTAGCAAAAGATTAGAAAATGTAACACTTATTGCATTTTTCGTCGAACAAGAATAAAATGTAACAACTGTTACATTCGGAGGAAAGCATGGAATATCAATGGCTGCTGTTTTGTGTTCAACTTCCGGCCACCCCTTCCAGCCCGCGGGTTACCGTATGGAGACGCATGCGCTCGGCCGGATCGCTCGGATTGGATAATGGGTTGTGGCTGCTGCCGCATACCCCCAGCGCGGAGGATTTCATTGCAGAAATAAAGCGCTATGTCGCCAGTCAGGGTGGTACAAGCCGTGTATTCTTTGCCAATTCCTTTGATGAGGATACTGAAAAAGAGATCCGGCAACGTTTTCTGGAAGATCGCGAAGAGGAATATGTGGAGTTGAAAGAACAATGTGCCGATTTTCTGGAGGAAATCGAAAAAGAAACCCGGCGCGGAAACTTCAGCTTTGCCGAGTATGAAGAGAACGAACAGGACTTGAACAAGCTGGAAACCTGGTACGCCAGGGTTCAGCAGCGCGATTTTCTGGGTGGAAAACATGCCGAAGAAGCGACAGACTGGTTGGGGAAATGCCGCGACGCATTGCAAACCTTTTCGGCAGAAGTATTTGCCCATGAAGATCAGCAGCATGTTCACAAAATGCGGTTCGATCCGGGTGAAGCAGGCGATCAGAACAAAGAAGCGAAGTAGGGTTCAAGCAATAAGAGAGGAAGTTGTTTTATGGAAAGCGAAAACGCAAAAGAAAAAGTCAGCATCAAACAATTACCACGCAACGTGTGGGCGGTGGGATTCACCAGCTTTTTCATGGATATTTCCGGTGAAATGGTCATCAATATTCTGCCGCTGTTTTTATCCAATGTGTTGGGTGTGCAGACCAGTATCATCGGTTTGATCGAAGGGGTTGCCGAAGCCACTGCCAGCATTCTCAAATTGTTCTCCGGCTGGCTTTCGGATAAATTGAAGAAAAGAAAATGGGTTGCAGTGGTCGGATATGGACTTTCCGCCCTATCAAAACCATTCTTTTATCTTGCCAGCAGCTGGGAGCTGATCGCGGGTGTGCGTTGGGCAGATCGTGTAGGCAAAGGTGTTCGCACCGCTCCACGTGATGCACTGGTGGCAGATTCCACCACCAAAGAAACGCGCGGCTTGGCATTTGGTTTTAACCGTGCCATGGACAAAGCCGGCGCCATGATCGGCCTGCTGATCGCAGCCCTGGCAGTCTGGTTGACCCAGGCCAATACCGTGTACCTCTCCAAAACCACCTTTCAGACGATTGTGCTCATCAGCTTGGTTCCCGCATTCCTGGCCGTCTTCACCTTGGCTTTCGGGACAAAAGATGTGGAAGTATCGGGTCAACGTGAAGCTCCGAAATTTTCGTTGAAGAACATGGGAAAACCGTTCATGATCTTTCTGGTGATCGTCAGTGTTTTCACCCTGGGAAATTCATCCGATGGTTTTTTGGTGCTGCGCGCACAAAACCTGGGCGTTTCTGTGATCGGTATCCTGGTAATGCTGGCGGTCTATAACCTCATTGTTTCCCTGGTCGCCACTCCGGCCGGTTCTCTTTCCGACCGTATTGGCCGGCGAAAATTGATCATCGGAGGTTGGTTGCTGTATGCGCTGGTCTATTTCGGATTTGCCACTGCCCACAGCACGTGGCAGGTATGGCTGCTGTATGTTGCCTACGGGCTGTATTTTGGTCTGGCGTTCGGCACCGCCAATGCCATGGTGGCCGATCTGGTCCCCGAAGCCATGCGTGGAACCGCTTATGGCACCTACCATGCGGTGATCGGGTTATTGACATTTCCTTCTTCCCTGATCGCGGGGATCCTCTGGCAGGGCGTGGGCTCATGGGGCGGTTTTGGCCCTTCCGCACCGTTCTATTTCGGAGGAACGATGGCGTTGATCGCGGCTTTGTTGATGATCTTCTGGATGCCGAAGACTGATCAGACCGCTGCTCAATGATCTTTCAAGAAATTGGAGTATATCCGCTTAAAACAAGGAAGATGCATGTTTCTAGTGAAAAATTCTCATACCGTAGAAGTGAAGGACCTTTGTGTTGAATTGCAGAGCAATCCCACGGATGGATTGACCAGTGAGGAAGCGGAAACACGGCTCACGACCATCGGACGTAATACCCTTATAGAAGAGAGGAAAGAATCCTTTTGGAAGGAATTCTTCGAGGAACTGCGCGAACCGATGGTGCTGATGTTGCTGGTGACCGGTGTGCTGTATGCCCTATGGGGTGAGGTCTCCGATGCGATCACGATCTTCATCATCATTCTGACACTAAACACCGTAGAAGTGGTCAATGAACAGCGTTCCAAAAAGGCCATCGCCAGTTTGCGGAAACTGGCAGAGCCCACTGCCACGGTGCGCAGGGATGGGCATTTCCAAGAGGTCCCCGTCGAACAGGTTGTTCCTGGCGATCTGATCTTGCTGCAAGCCGGGCATCGTGTGCCTGCAGATGCGCGGCTGGTGGAATGTTTTGGGCTAGCCGTGGATGAATCTGCCTTGACCGGAGAATCAGTATCGGTTGAAAAAAAGAGTGATACGCTGCAAAATACGGCATTGCCACTGGCTGAACGCCATAATATGGTCTATTCCTCTACGCTCGTCGTGCGCGGGAAAGGGACAGCCCTGGTGGTGGCAACCGGCATGCAAAGCGAGATCGGGCGGGTGGCCGGGTTGGCCCGCCAGGTGAAAGAACCCCGCACACCCCTGCAGGGGATGATGGAAGAGTTGAGCAAAGTGCTGGTCTGGTTCGCATTAGGGTTCAGCGTGCTGGTCCCACTGGTCGGTATTTTCCTGGCACATCAACCGCCCCAACAAATGCTGTTGACCGGCCTGTCGCTGGCATTTGCCACTATTCCTGAAGAATTGCCCATCATCATCACCATGGTTCTGTCATTGGGGGCGTTCCGGCTGTCGAAAAACCATGCCATTGCCAGACGTTTGAACAGCGTTGAATCGCTGGGATCAGTGACGGTCATTGCTACGGATAAAACCGGCACGCTTACCGAAAACCGCATGGAAGTTGTCTGTTATGAACCAATGGAAGCGAAAGATGACCTGCTCAAACTTGCCATGTTCTGCAATGATGCCACTCCCGACGGTGATGATTTCCATGGGGATGCGGTGGATACAGGTCTTTTGCGTGCAGCGCAGAAACAGGGGTGGAACATACAAGAAGAACGGAAAACAATTCAGGTCTTGGCTGAGTTTCCTTTTGATAACACCCGCAAACGCATGGCCACAATTTATCTAAAAGAGGGGCAGTATTGGGTGGCGGTGAAGGGTGCCCCTGAAGCAGTTCTTGCCCGGTGTACGCTGATAGTGCAGGGTGAAGCTGTGATCCCTTTAACCGAACCTGTAAAACAGGTCGTCTTGGAGAAGGTGTCTCAAATGGCAGCCAATGGACTGCGGGTGCTGGCGTTTGCTAGAAGCAATCTACCTGCCTCAGGAGTGACCCAGGAAACTGCAGAAAGCGACCTGACCTTGGTGGGTTTGATCGGCTTGCAGGATCTGCCGCGCCCGGAGGTGCGGGAAGCAATTGCAACCTGCCAACGCGCGGGAATACGTACCATCATGATCACCGGAGATCATCCACTGACTGCCAGATCCATTGGTCTGCAAGCTGGTCTGCAAGAGGTTGATGCGATCATGAGCGGGGCTGAACTGGATATGCTTTCGGATGAGGAATTGAAAGAAGCTGTGCGGCACACTTCGATCTATGCACGTGCTACCCCTGAGCATAAATTACGCATTGTGCAGGCACTGCAAGCGCTGGGCGAAAGGGTGGCAGTCACCGGCGATGGAGTGAACGATGCTCCGGCTTTGGCTGCTGCGGATATTGGAGTGGCCATGGGTGAGGGCGGTACGGATGTGGCGCGCGAAGCGGCCGACATGATATTGACCAATGACAATTTCACCACCATTGTCAGTGCGGTTAAAGAAGGCCGCTTGATCTTTGAAAATCTGAAGAAAGGTGTGCGGTATTATCTGGCTTGCAAACTGGCGCTGATCTTGATCAATTTGCTACCAACACTGCTGCTGGTGCCGGTGCCCTTCGCACCGGTACAGATCATCCTGATGGAGCTATTCATGGACCTGATGGCTGCTGCTGCGTTTGTGATCGAAAAACCGGAGTCGGATCTGCTTGACCAGCAGCCGCGCAACCCACAGGCCAAATTTATGGATAAATCCATGATGAGCAGCATCGTTCGTTCATCGTTGGGTTTGTTCGCAGCTGTAAGCGTGGGGTATCTGGTTACCTGGTACGGTACCAAAGATGCAACTGCTTCACAAACTGTGGCTTTTTTCAGTTGGCTGATCGGACATGTGCTGTTGGCTTTTAACATGCGCTCTGAACGCCAGCCGCTTTTTCAATTAGGGCTGGGAAGCAATTCCATGATGCTTATTTGGGGACTGGGCGTGGCAGTCTTTCTGCTGATCTGTGCTTTCGTTCCGGCAGTTCAACAATTGATGAAGATCACCCCATTGACTGGCAAGCAATGGCTGATGATCCTGGGAACCGCTTTTCTGGGAACTTTCTGGCTGGAAGTTGGCAAAGCGCTAACCTTTCGGAAATAATGCTTTTTTCTAAGAATCCATATAATCAGGTATACTATCCAGTTATTCAGAACTATGGTCTTTTGAAAAATTCTCCTCATCATATTGAAAAAAGATGAGATCGTTACAAAGGAGAAAAATGACAACCGCTAATGAATTATCACCCAAAAAATCTTCCGCCTTTGACTGGTTCATTCGCCTTTTAAAGGGTGTGCTGGTGGGAATTGGCTTTATCGTCCCCGGACTTTCGGGCGGTGTGCTGGCAGTGGTGCTGGGAATCTATGAGCCGCTGATCAAGTTCTTGGGCAATCTGAAAGAAAATTTCGTAAAGAACCTGCTCTTTTTCATCCCGATCGGCATTGGCGGCATTCTTGGGGTTTTGGCTTTTTCTGCCGTGGTTGACTTCGCATTTTCTCATTATGCCGCCCAATTCATCTGGCTGTTCATCGGTTTTATTTCCGGAACATTCCCTTCACTGTATAAAACAGCCGGAAAGCAGGGTCGAAAATCGGTTCACTGGGCTATCCTGGTTGTCATGGCTGTTGCGACATTTTTCTTCATGCGCTGGATAGAAACGGTCAAGAATGTAACCCTGCCCCAAACGTTCGTCAATTGGCTGCTGAGCGGTGCGTTGATCGGGCTGGGGGTGGTGGTGCCTGGAATGAGCCCATCCAATTTCCTGATCTATCTTGGCCTCTATCAGCCCATGGCAAGCGGGATCTCGCATCTTGATTTTGGCGTGATCATCCCGTTGGTTGTGGGGGTCATTGTGTGTGTGCTAACATTCGCCAAGCTGGTATCCTGGCTGTTCAAAAAATTCTATGCTTCCATGTATCATCTGATCCTTGGTATTGTGGTCGGTTCCACGCTGGCCATTATCCCGGGTGGGGTTAGCGGATGGACGATCGCGGTGTGTGCACTGCTGTTTGCGTTCGGTGCTGTCTGCTCGTATGGGCTGGCGAAGTTGGATGAAAAATATCCTCATGAAAGTATTCTTTAAAGAAGAACTTTAAAGCTCGGGAAATATATTTCCGAGAATAAGTACTGAAAAAAGGGTTGATCATGACAGGGTTGACATATGAATGAGGATAATTCAAAAAACAAACCTCAAAATGAGCGGGATATAATGCTGGAAAAAATCAGTGAAAATTGGAGAGAACTTGGTTTTTTCCATAAGGTGGGTTTTACTGCAATAACAACCATTATAGCTGAGGAAGAAAAAGTTAAAAAGAAAATTAAAAAGAGGATTCTGGGCTTATCCTAAACCCATCATAGGAAATCATGGATGAGGATGAAATTCTCTACGAACAACAAGAACGGGTAAGCAGCTTTGAATGTGATTTTCAGGGGCAGTGGAAGGTAGCGGCGATCTTTCAACATTTGACCGAGGCAGCCACCATCAGCGCCAGTCGATTGGGGGTTGGGTTCGACGCCATGCTGGAGCAAAATTTGTATTGGGTGCATTCGCGCATGAAGATTCGCTTTCTACATTTTCCCCATGCGGGTGACACAGTCATCCTCCGTACCTGGCCAAAGACCGTCCAGCAAAAACTGTTTTATGTTCGCGATTTTGAACTGCTGGATGAACAAAAACAACCACTGGCATTGGCAACATCTGCCTGGCTGGTGATCAATGCAGGCAGCCGGCGCATGGTATCTCCCTATTCCCTGAATTTTTCATTACCCAGTATTCCGGACCGGTATGGGTTGGATGAACCGTTGGAAAAGCTGGGATTCGAAAGAAGTGGGGAGGAACGGTTGCGCGTTCATGCCGGATATTCGGCGGTGGATATGCTGGGGCATGTTAACAACAGCCGCTATGTGGAATGGATTTGCGATGCGTTCCCCATGGAAATGTACCGGAACAATGTCCTAGATTGGATGCAGGTCAATTACGATCATGAGGTCCGACCCGGTGAAGAGGTAGCTTTGTTTGTTGAGAAAAACGACAATGATGCTACTACCTGGCAAATCATCGGGGAAAATCTTTCCACCAACGTGCATGCCTTTGAGGCCGGTGCGCATTGGCGATGCCGAACCTAAGAGCGAAATTCGCCTACTCTGGGTGCAGCATTATTTATCTGCTCGGAAAGGAAAGCGAATTTCATATTAAAATCTAGGGAATGGAACTGCAAATTCAGAATATCCGCATCTTGGTCATTGAAGACGATCTGGCGGTTGCGCGCAGTCTGCATGACGGATTGGTCAAAGAGGGCTATTCCGTCCAGGTTTGTGATTCGGGAACCAGGGGAGTTGAGGCTGCCCAACAAAACCAGCCGCACCTGATCATTCTGGATATTCGGCTGCCGGATGGTCTGGGGTTCGATTTTTGTAAACAGATGCGCAAAGCAGGGCTGTACCAGCCCATTCTGGTTCTCACGGTGCGCGATGAGCCCATCGACAAGGTGCTGGCGTTGGAGATCGGGGCGGATGATTATATGACCAAACCATACAATCCCAGCGAATTAAACGCGCGCATCCGTGCTTTGCTGCGGCGTGCCTATGGCGAGTTTTCATCAACCGAAACCAAATTGATCTTCGTAGGCGATCTGGTCATCGATGTGTTGAAGGCAACCGTTTCGCGCAACCAGACCGTGATCAACCTTACCCCAACCGAGTATCGCCTGTTCATGCACATGGCAAAACATCCGGGGCAAGTTTTCAGCCGTTCCCAGTTAAGCGGTAGCATCCGTGAATACGAAAGTGAAGAGGTGAACGACAGCCAGACTATCACGGTGTATATCCGCCGGTTGCGCGAAAAATTGGAATACGATCCGGCACATCCTAAATT
Organism: Pelolinea sp.; assembly: GCA_012797975.1. GTDB lineage: Bacteria > Chloroflexota > Anaerolineae > Anaerolineales > Anaerolineaceae > UBA4781. The sequence goes on from JAAZOD010000012.1 coordinate 24,884, forward strand.
GATCCTCACGGTGCCGGGCATCGGCTACCGGCTTTCGATCAATCCCGAACAGTATTAATAAACTGTAACGAAGCAGACAGGGGGCTGAAATATGGGGAATGTAGACTTAGCTTCGATATTGATCTGCAAATTCAAAGAGAGTGATTTCATTGGGTTCTTGAAGGGAAGAGCACCCTTTTACCTTTTCCGTCCAGGTCAGCATGCTCTTTTGAATTGGAAAGAATACAGCACAAAATAATAGGAGAAAAATGAAGAAATTTATCTTGAGCATTTTCATCCTGGTCGCTTTTCTCTTGGCGGCATGTGGAGGAAAAACAGCCGATACGGCAGAAATCGAAAATTTGGCTGCACCGCAGGTTGCAAGCACTTCTGCAAATGATGATGGTTCTGGTCAACAGCCCGTGCAACCTTCCGGTGAGCAACCAGCCATGACAGAACAGTACGTTTCGGAACTGACGAAATGCTTGATTGGCTTATTTAAATTGGATGGCACCGATCTGGCTCTCACGACCGATCAGATCACTGCACTGATCCCGATCCTCAATTCTTATCTGGAACAGGAACAAACTCAGAACCAGGATTCAGCTCCACAACAGCAAGCGGCAACTCCTGACACTTCTGTATTGCAGGAACAACAAACGGCGCTGGAAGAACAGCAGAACGCCCTGATCGCACAGATCAATGCTGTTCTAACCGCTGATCAAAAAAATTCCATTACCTCATTGGAATTGGATCAGGAAACGGTCATGGCGTTCCTTGAAGAACAGGGCATTGCCATGGGCGGTGGACAGCCGGGTCAGGGGAATGGACAGAACATGCCGCAGGGTACACCTTCCGGTGATCAAAATGGGAATGTGCCGCAGGTGCAGGGCACCCCAGCCAATGGAAATGGTGGACCTGGTGACGGCCGGGGTGGGAATCAACCGGGCGGAGGTGGGTTTGGCTCCACTTCGCGACTGTTGATCGAAGCGCTTCTACAGTCGCTGGAAGCAAAGATAAGTTCATGAACGGAAAAAAGCTGTCGAAAACCGGCAGCTTTTTTTACGAATGATCCTGTTCGCAAGTGGAAATATGAATAAATTGTAATGTGCAATAAAGGGGGTTGAAATATTGATTGGCTACACTTACTCAATCCTGCCACTTTCATGCAACGGAGATCGACGTGAAATTAAAAAAGACCTTTACTGAAGATAGAAACAAAGAAAGACAAGAGCGTTTTTCTATCAATTTCAAGCGGCTTGGGTTGATGATTGCTCGGCCACGCCAGGTTTTCACAGAATTGGAGAGCGAAAATCATAAAGCGGATTGGAAAAGCCCGATCCTAGTCATTGCCGTGATTCTTTTGCTGGCGAGTTTGCTGGCTGTGACCAATTCTTCCAGCGCTTCCACCACACAATCGCAATCATCCAATTCGAACTCCTCTTTCGGTTTTTCGAATATGGGTCCGGGAGGAATGCAGAGTGGCGGTCCTATGGGGATGGGAAGCCCGACACAATCAACCACAACCAGTGAATCCGCTTCAACGGATGAAACAGCGACTTCAAGCACCTCAAGTTCTTCCACCCTGCTCTCCCGGATTTTATCAGCGTTGGGTTCACTGCTGGGCTTTACACTGACCTGGTTACTGATCGGAAGTCTTGCCAACCTGATTTCCATTTCATTTGGCGGACAGGGAAATACCAAGCTGGCAACCGTGTTTGCCGCATGGACGTGTGTTCCCTTCGGGATCCGTTCTCTGATGCAGATCATGTATGTGATTGCTACTGGAAATACAATCAATGCAGTAGGTCTTTCGGGGTTTGTTACCACTTCAACCACTGCAATGGCGATTTTCTTAGAGAAAATCCTGGCTCAGATCGATATCTATACCATCTGGCAGGCAGTTCTGCTGGCCATGGGTGTGGGAGTGATGACGAAACTGGATAAAAAGAAATCCATTCTAATTGCCCTGATCAGCGTGGTCATGGTGATCATGATCAAGGCACTGCTTGGATTGGGATTCGAAAAAATTGCCAGCATTAATATCAGCAGCAGTTTGTTCAGCACAATGATGAGATGACAAGCATAATTCGAGTAAACGAATTAAGAAAAATCTATGATATGGACGACAACGTCCAGGTTACAGCCCTGGCGGGGGTAAGTCTGGAGATCGAGGAGGGTTCTTTCGTGGCTGCCATGGGTCCCTCCGGTTCGGGAAAGAGCACGCTCATGCATATTGTGGGAGGCCTGGACCGTCCGACCTCGGGTTCTGTGAATGTTGGCAGCTATGATGTCACCAATCTGGATGAGCAACAGCTCGCATTCTTTCGAAGAAAGATGATCGGTTTCATTTTTCAATCTTTCAATTTGATCGCGACCATGACCGCGCTGGAAAATGTGGCTCTGCCTTTGCGGTTATGTGGGGTTTCCAGAGATGAGCGGTTGGAGCGCGCTTATCGATTGTTGGAAGAGGTCGGGTTGAAAGATCGGGTTTATCACAAGCCGACCCAACTGTCGGGCGGTCAGCAGCAGCGCATTGCGGTTGCCCGGGCACTTGCCAATGATCCGCCTGTGATCCTGGCAGATGAACCCACCGGCAATCTGGATACAACCAGCGGTGAAAATATCATGGCGATGCTGAACGCTCTGAACGAAAAAGGGCACACGATCATGATCGTGACCCATGATCCGCGCATGACCAAACATGTTCATAGGGTTATTCAAATGCTGGATGGCTATGTCCAATGAAAATAGAAACAAGGAATCATGCAATATGAAAAAAACTTTAATTGGAATCGCATTAATAGGAATGATAGTTTTCTCGGGATTTACAAGCACAATTTCCTATAAAAACACCTTTAGCGGAAAAGCTATTCTTCAAGAGGAAACAACAGAAACCACTGAAGTCACTGAAACAGCAACCACGGTTGTATCTACAACCGTAGCCCCGACCGCCACTACTATCCCGACTGCCACTGCTGTCCCTACCGCCACAACACCGGCCTATTCCCGCCCCTTGTTGAACCTGACCAGCTACTCTTACGACTCCTCGGAGGTATATGCCGGGAATGTTTTTGGCATGGATTGTGTTTTCCAGAATCTGGGCCAGCAACGCGCATATAACGTTGTGGTCACTTATTCCGCCAGTTCCCTGACGGCTGAAGACAATGGCGGGGTGGATGTGATCTCTTCGCTGGGTGCGAGCGAGAGTGCTACTTCGGAACAGGATTTCACGGTGAGCAGCAGCATCAGTTCCAGCCCCGTAACGGTGAATGTCAATATTGAATACCGTGATGAGAGCGGCAAATCGTATACCCAATCCTTCGCAGTATCCATAACGGTGACCGGCTACGGTTATTACTACACATCCACACCAGAAGGCAGGCCACAAATCGTGGTGGCGAACTATGAAACCGACATAGACCCATTGGAACCGGGCACCAGTTTTGTATTATCGATGAATCTGCAAAATCGTGGATACATGACCGCACAGAATGTGAGCATGGTATTTGGTGGCAGTTCCTCTTCAGGCAGTTCAACCACCACGACTACCACGAGTGCCGACGATAATTTCCTTCCACTGGGTTCTTCGAATGTGCAGGTGATCGGAGATGTGGGGGTCAACCAATATATTCAGGTACAGCAGACTCTGGTGGTGAATTCGGAAATCACACCTGGCGTGTATCCGTTGACATTGAGCTTTACCTATACCGATGAGGATGGGAACGAATTCACAGATAATCAGATCATCACCCTGCTTGTCCATCTGGTCCCTTCGATCGAGGTAAGTTTCTATGAAACGCCTGATCCTTTCTATGTGGGAGAAGCGTCAACCTTGCCCATCCAAGTGGTCAATATCGGAAGCGATTCGGTACTGCTGGGAGATATTTATATCAATGCAGAAAATGTCACGCTATCCAACAACCTTACCTTTGTGGGTACCTTGGAAAGCGGAGGCAGTTTTACGATCGATACGGATATCACTCCACAGCAGGCGGGAACCTTCCCAGTGACGGTGACCATTAATTATCAGGATAATTTCAAAAAAGCCCAAACCATCACCCAAACCCTGAATATCACTGTGACCGATAATCAAATGGCTGTTGCCACCATTGATCCGGCGCTGGTCGCAACGGAAATGGCAAAAATGCCCAATGGAGGATTTCCGACCAGCAACAGCAATGAAAATTTCGGCAGCATTCTGCTGCGCTTCTTCCGTGGCATGATCGGATTTGACAGCAGTGCGGTCAGCGGACAGAACCGAAATAATCCGGGCGTGATGAATACGGATTCAAGCGCGCAGTGATCATTGATGCAAAATGAGCTTTATCGAACTCGTTAAATTCATTTATGAAAATATCAAACGCCAGAAGGGAAGAGTGGTGCTTACTTCTCTGGGTGTGATGATCGGCTCTGCTTCCATTGTTTTGCTGCTGGCACTGGTGGGCGGTTTGCAGAAATCGGCCACTGCCCAGTTCACCAACAATGCCAGCTTAACGGAGATCGAAGTAAATGCTGGTTTTGGTGGTGGATTCAGCTCAATGGGTGGAGGTGGAGGACCTGAAAGTATGGGAAGTCCGGGCGGTGGCAGCAGTTCCACGGTACGCACCAGCAGTGAATCGGAGGAGCTGCTGTTGACCAACGATGTCATGGACCAAATCTCAGCACTGGAACACGTGGTCAGCGTGAATGCCAACCAAAGCATTTCCGGTAATTCAACGCTGGTGTATCAAAAATATCAGGGCAGGGTCAGTCTGACCGGTGTGGATGTGGAAGACCTTTCAGATCTTGGACTTACCGCGGGGGAAGGGGAATTAGGGTTGAGTTCCGGAACGATTGTTTTAGGGGCGAGCGTGAGCGAGAATATGTACCGTCCCAATTATTCTGGCAGCGATGCCACCTTATCCACCGATCTGCTTGGAAAACAAGTGAAGCTGGAGATCACCAAAATGTCATCCGGCGGAAGAAGCACAAAAACCGTGCGTTTCCGTGTGGTGGGCGTCCTTTCCGAAGCGGGAGACCAATCGGATTATGCGGCATATATTTCCATGACCGATGCCGATAACATAGTCTCCTGGGTCAATGGTGAAAGGGTGAACCATAACACCGATGGTTATTCTTCGTTTACCGTGCGGGTGGACGATTCAGATAATGTGCTGGATGTGGCGGATGTGATCACCGATATGGGTTACCAGACGCAGACGGCCCAATCTTTCCTCGAAAATGTTAACTCCTTATTCTCATCCCTGCAGCTTGTATTTGGCGGAGTTGGTGCGATCACCCTGCTGGTGGCGGCTTTGGGCATTGCCAATACCATGACGATGGCAATCATGGAAAGGACTAAAGAGATCGGTCTGCTGAAGGCATTGGGAGCGACCAATAAGAATATTCTCAGTCTGTTCATTGGTGAGGCGGCCGGGATCGGTCTGATTGGCGGCGTTGGTGGTTGTTTGATCAGTCTGGCATTGGGATCCCTCCTGAATGCGGTTGGCGGAGCATATTTAACAGAACAAGCGACTGCCAGCGGGACTACCATGACCAGCAGCATTATCTATATGCCTTTTTATCTGCCGTTATTTGCCCTGGCGTTTTCCACGATCATGGGTAGTATATCGGGTCTGTTCCCGGCAATGAAAGCTCAATCGCTGCAGCCGGTTATTGCGCTAAAATACGAATGAGATGAAAAAACAGAAAGACAAGAGAAAATTGAATTCACTGCGTACCCAGCTTCCGCTGTCGTATGCCAGTATTGCACTGATCACTACCACGCTGATTGGGGCGGTCCTGCTTTTCATCATCTGGAATTACTATCATGGGCTGGAAGAAAAATATTTGAATTCCAACCTGCATGGCACTGCGAACAGCCTGACCCGCATCGTGGAAGAAAATGACATCAATGATCCGAAACTGCTGAAAGATTACAGTGATGTCTTTCAGAATCAAGCCAATATCACAGCATTTCTTATCCAATCCCGTATGCGCGTACTGGATATTGACGGAAATGTGGTCGCAGATTCCGGTACCCCCTCGCGGAGTTGGAGCATCACCATTCCCCGACCAAAGAACGATGGCACACAGCAGCCATCGCAAACCGGAACAACAAGTGAAGAGCGACCTTCCTTTTCCATTGAAAAAAGCGGGCAGAATTATGAGGGAAATCCACCTCCTTATTCTATCCAGGCGAACCCTAACATGTTCGGATTCTTGCTGGAAGATTCAATGAACGAGGAAGGAAAACGTTCTTCGGTGGTTGCGAAGGAAGCTTTTTATGGGGAAGAAGGGATCATGCTCGGCTATGTTGAACTCTCTGAAGGTCCTGGTTACGGACAGCGGATCATCCTGAATGTTCTTAAAGGTTGGGCAATCGCCAGTTTGATCGGCTTGATCGTTTCAGTCACGTTTGGCTGGATCATGAGCCGCAAGCTAACCAAGCCGCTGGTGGAATTGGAAAAAGTGGCTGCGGAAATGAAGGACGGGAATTATGAAATCCGTTCGCCGATCCTTGAACCGGCCGAACTGGCATCCCTTTCCGGTACATTTAACCAAATGGCAGCCCATATTCAGCAAAGCATCGAAACCTTGCGTCAATTCGTTTCTGATGCCGCTCATGAGATTCGCACACCTCTGACATCTCTGCGCGCTGACCTGAATCTGGCGCTTTCGGAGAAAACCGCAGAGCGCTCCAAGCCGATCGTAGAACGCTCTCTGGAGCAGGTGGATCGTTTGGATCAACTCTCACGCGACCTGCTGGATCTGTCAAAACTGGAATCAAGAAACACAGTTGAGAGAATCGAAAAGATCGATCTGGCCGACCTGCTGGCGGAGCTGAGTGAAGTGCACGCATCCGCCGCCGAACAGGCCGGCATCACTTTTCAGCTCCAATTCCCATCCAGAAAAGTCTATGTGCACGGCGATAAGAGCCAACTGTATCGGGCGGTAGGGAATTTGCTGGATAACGCTGTGAAATTCACTCCAGTTGGTGGAAAGGTCATTCTCGCTCTGCGAAAATGGAATGGAGCGGCCCAGATCACCGTGGAAGATACCGGGATCGGCATCCCGTCCGATGAACGGGAAATGCTGTTTAAACGCTTTCATCGCGGTAAAAATACCCAACGTTACCCCGGATCAGGCCTGGGATTGGCGATCGCCAAAACCATTGTTGAAAATCATCAAGGCGAGATTGGCATAAGCCCTGATCCTGAGCGGACGATCTTTTTCATCCGGCTGCCTTTGGTGCAGGGAACAAAAGACAACGATTGAATCATCCCTGTGTGCAGGTGAAGAAAACCGGTCATCCATTTATTTCTGCAGAAAAATTCGATACAATAGGTTTCATAAACCAATGGAATTTCAAATCTTTAATCTCACTCATATAGAAGAGGCCGCAAAATTGCTGACGGCCCAATCGGCCGGAATGCAGCGGCAATTTCCTTTATTACCTGACAGGATCGCTGACGTTCAAATTGCCCAGATTTTTCTGCGCGCCCTGCTGGAAAAAGCAGACGGACATGGCATGGTCATGCTGGAGAAAAATGATCTGGTCGGGTACATGCTTGGGTATTATGATGACAGCCCCTTCTTCGGGAAACATGTGTGGGTGCCGTTTGGTGGGACTGTTTTACCTCCAACCAATCTGTATGCTGCATTGAGAGCCATCTATGCAGCGGTGGGGGATATCTGGATCAAAGATGGCATTCTGAACCACTATCTGGTCTGCCCTGCGCTGGATGAATGGTTGAAGGCTGGTTTTTCCTTAAGCTTTGGTCAGGAGCAGGCCTATGCCGTTGCTTCGGTTTTGGAAAGAAAAGATGAAAAACCTTTACCAAAGGGGATCAGCATGCGGACGGTCCAGCCGCTGGATGCCAATCAGCTTTTTGAAAAAGGACATTGGATCGCTGCCCATTTGAACGGCGCGCCTGTCTGGGAGCCTGTGCCGGAGGAACATCTTGAGAATATTCGCCCCGCCTATGCAGAACTGGCAAGTGATGACACTTCCACCACCTGGGTGGCACTGGATGGGGACGAGATCGTTTCGTATGTGACCATCTACACGGTCGATCTTGGAGCGATCCATTATTTGGGTACACCGCAGGCAACCCATTTTGCAACGGCTGCTACTCATCCACAGTACCGCGCTAGGGGAATTGGGCGGGCTTTATTCACCCACATTTTCAACGTGGCCAGGGAACAGGGTTATACGACCATGTTCACCGATTGGCGCACCACCAATTTGGAAGCGGCCTGTTACTGGCCGACCTTTGGCTTTCAACCGTTTTCTTACCGTCTGCTGCGGCGGGTGAATCCGCGCTACCAGCGTTTCGCGGTCTCCGACTGAACCGGTCTATTCGTTCAATGCGTTTTGCTCATCTTCAAAGGTCCAGAACGCATCGATCAAGTCCAGGTAAACTCCATCAAAACCTGCCTCAAGGATCTTTCCCAGGTAAGAATCGGGACTGCCTGTGATGAGAGCTTTCCACTCCTCATTCCAATACTGCACGCGGTAATTGCCTGCCCAGTTGCGGTTCTCCTCCATCAGCCAGGCGGGTGGCTGTTCTTTCCATGCCTGCTTCCAGTACAGGCGATAATCTTCCGCCTCTCCGATGCTCAAGTAACACAGCACCAAACGGCTGCCGCCATTGGCTTTGCGGCGCAGTTGTTCGATCTCGTCACGGGTGAAGGCTTCCGCTCCAAGATACAGGTCCATCACCAGCAGATCATAATTGGTGGACGTGACTGCTTGAATGAATTCTTCTTTTGTAGAATAGTGAGCCGGATTGATCAGGTATAAGAAATTCCTTGCCTGGTCCAGCGATTTGACCGGTGCATCGTTTTCAGTGAACGGATGGGCAGGATACGAAGGAATATCGTCCAGCTCGCGCCGGTCTGCTGCAAAAGAAAGGAAGCCCAGTTCCTGATTCCGTCCATACGAAACATCCATCTTTTCCGGAGAAAAGCAATAATCGATCACCAAGATCGATAATCCATTTTGGCGGGCGAGCTTGAGGTAACCCAGCCATTGGGTTGTGATGGCCGGATCCGTGGCAAGGTCGTCCTCCGCAAAGCCATAGAAAAGGTCTTCGCGGCCGATGCCGTCAATGCTGGCGAGATAGGACTGATCAACCTCCGAACTGATGTCATCACCCAGAACCAGCAATTCCTGTCCATTTTGAGGGATGACAAAAAAATCGGGGTCTATGGAACGGGCATAAGCGCTGATCTCTTGTACGAACTGACGCATTTCCTGACGATAATCAATTTGATTTTGTGATGAGTCTGATCTTATTGACTTACAGGAAGAAAGAAAAAAGAGAAGAAAAACAAAAATAGTTGAAAAAATTTTCTGCATGATTAAGCATATATCAAAATCCAAGTATCTACCTTCCGAATACAGTAAAGAACAAAAAAATTTTTACTAATTCAACAATGCTAAGACCTGATCAATTCTGGGCAAAGAAGGTTCGGCACCAAGAATGGTTGTCGCTAATCCTCCTGCGGCATTTCCCATGCGAACGGCTTCAATTGGATCACGTCCTTGGGAAATAGCAACTGCAAAACCAGCACAAAAAGCATCGCCCGCAGCGGTTGGATCAATAGCATTCATATGGAAAGCGGGAATATGTGATTCCCTGTTAAAATCAAAATAGTATGCACCTCGTTGCCCCATTGTTAAAATTACCATTTTGGGTCCAAAAGTTAGAATACTTTTTCCAACTTCACTAGCTGTTTCTATCTTTTCAAGCTGTTTGCCAGTCATTTGTTCTGCTTCAATTTCATTTGGTGTAATGATATCTACAATTTTGTAGAAGCTGGAAGGGATAGGTGTAAACGGGGCAGGATTCAACATGACACGAACACCTGCAGAATGTGCAACGTTTGCAGCATACATGCTTGTTTCAATGGGTACTTCTAGTTGGAGCATAAGTAAATCGGCAGATTTAATGACTGCAGAAGCAGAATCAATATGCTCTTGCCTAAGAGCTTGATTTGCCCTGGGAATGATAATAATACTGTTATCACCCTCTGATTCATAAATTACCGGTGATGCGACGCCGGTTCCGATGTTGTTGTCTCGGACAACGAACCTTGTGTCAATGTTATCCTTTTGCATCGAAGTAATAAAAGAATCCCCGAACATATCGGTGCCGAGGCAGCCAACCATTGTAACATTAGCTCCTAAGCGAGATGCAGCAATAGCTTGATTGTATCCTTTCCCGCCAGTGAACATTCCAAATTCTTTGCCCACAACGGTTTCACCACGATTAGGCCGTCGATACGTACGAAAAACAAGATCCATGATGAAACTTCCGACAACAACAATATTAGGATGATCTTTCATAAAAATTCTTTCTTTTGGAACACCTATATTTTATTTTGGCGGCCTAAGGCGCCACCGGGATGGAAATTACAGAAATCTTTTTGGGTGAAACCGCGTCGCATGGAAACTGTAATAGCTAATGCATCACCTAAGGCAAGCAAAGTTGTGGAACTTGTTGTAGGTGCTTGACCGCGTGGATCAGCTTCTTTTTGCACACCGGTTAATAGAACCAGATCTGCAAAATTTGCTAGTGGAGAGTTTTTTTGAGAAGTGATAGCGATGATCTTTGCACCGATGCGACGGATGTATGGTATCAAATTTATCACTTCGTCACTGCTTCCCGAATGGGACAATAAAAAAACAACATCTTTTGTGGTAATCATTCCAAGATCACCATGAGCGGCTTCCGCCGCATGTACAAAAAAGGCAGGAGTTCCGGTGCTTGAAAAAGTCGCAGCTAATTTTCTACCGATATGCCCGGGTTTCCCTATGCCAGAAAAAATAATTCTACCTTCGCAGGCCAAGATCATATCAACAGCTTGTATGAAACCATCGTCTAAAAGATTTGCTAAATTATTCAGCGCAACCGCTTCGGAAAGAATTACCTGTTTAGCGGTATTAATGTTCTCGTTTGGTTCCATCATGCTGCTCCATTCATAAAAAGCTAAATAGGTGTAACACCTTTTCGCAAGAGAATATTGGCGTACGTTGCTGTATCACCGGTCATCACCACCGCAAAAGCTTTTTTAGTCCGGTCATAAAATGAAAAACGATCAATTTTTTGAATTTCAGGAGTTTCGGGCCAAATTTTTCTCACGGATTGAATATATGAAGTTTCAACGTGAATATCAATCTGGTCTCCTGGTGTGGGAGCCATCATGATCAAAGGGTAATCGAAAGATTTGTCTAGCGCAAAAAGAGGCATGATTGCATCTAGGAGGGAAACTATTTTTAAGCCATCTGCGCGAATAACATGCGCATTCATGCTATCGCCGGGAAAATGCGCATCTGCAAATACAATTTCATCGCCATGTCCCATTCGAAACAATGTAGAGAGTAAATCAGGACTTATTAAGGGTGAAATTCCAACGAGCATAGAACCTCCATATAAAATGATTCTGCAAACTAGGCAAATCTTAATCCTCCACACGACTCGCGAATGATCAGCTCAGTTTCAAGTGTGACCTGTTGTATAGGACTATTTGGATTATTGATCCGGTCAAGTAATAAACGTGCTGCAATTTTCCCCATTTCATAAGTTGGCTGCGCCACTACCGTGAGCGGTGGTTGCAATGAAGTAGCCCACGGCATGTCATCAAAACCAACTAATGCAATTTCGTCTGGTACGCGAATTTTGCTCTCATTAAAGAACTGTAAAGCGCCGAGTGTCATAAGATTATTTGCAACCAAAAATGCTGAAATATCGTTATGGATAGCCAGAACATTTCTTGTGGCCTCGTATCCACCCAGTTGTGTGAAGTCACCCAATTCAATGATCGGCTTAATATCGGGATGTTCTTGAAGAGCTTCCAAATACCCCCTTTTTCTAAGATGAGCGGTTGAAATGTGTTCAGGTCCTCCGATGAAAGCAACCCTTTTGTGTCCCAAGTTTATTAAGTGTAAAGCAGCTTGTTTTGCTGCTCTTGCATTATCAATTGAGATTGAATCCACTCGAAAGTTTTTAGGTATACGATCCATGGCAAGGATGGGGATGCCCGTATCTAAAATTTGTTGGTAATTTTCCCCCGAATTTGTAACAGATGAAAGAATAATTCCTGCAACACCCTCATCCAAGAACGCTTGCAATTGCATACTTTCTATTTTTGCGTCTTCATTTGAATTTCCAAGGATCAATGCGTAACCGGCTTCATGGAGATAATTCTCGATTCCGGCTAAAACACTTGTGAAAAAAGGATTGCGAATATCGGCGAACAGAACTCCCACTCTGTTGGTTTTTCCAGATCTAAGATGGTGAGCTGCTTTGTTAGGGCGATATCCTAATTTGTTTATTGCATCTCGAACATGGGTTTGCAATTCGGGGCTTACGGTATCATTACCATTAATTACACGTGACACAGTTGCGGTCGAGACCCCCGCCTGTTTTGCCACATCGTGAACAGTTATTTTTCTTAAACTATTTTTGTCCATAATGTAATATTATCACATGTTTCATTGAAAAATGTAATCCATTACAAAATATCATATAAATGATATCTTGTCAACGATAAAGGTGTCTGTAAAGATATTAGAGAAAGGCAAGACAATGATAAAAACAAGCGTAAATAATGGGAAATACCTTTGTTTACGGCCGAAAACATGGCAGAATCACAAATGGATGCAGATATCCCAGAAGAGGAACAAGTATTTAATGTGCAGTTGACAAAAATCGAGTAATCGTTTACACTGGATTAAGAAATTGATTACATTAACATGATAAATTCTAGAGCATATACTAACTTAAGGAGCGAATCACCATACTAGGGTTGTATTACATCTCATGAAGAAGACAAATCCATTTGAGGGAATCATTTGCCCAGTATTAACCCCATTTGATAAAAAAAGCGATATAGATTTTGAGGCATTTCAGAAGTTAATTGAATTTCTTATTGCAGAAAGAGTTCCCTGCTTGATGGTGGGTGGCACGACAGGCGAGGGATTACTTTTATCTGTTGAAGAACGAAAACGATTGGCTGAAGCAGCAATCCAATTCACTTCAAGAAGAATTAAAGTAATAGTCCACGTGAGTTGTCTTTCAACAAAGGAATCGCTTGAATTAACGGAACATGCCCAATTATTAGGCGCTGATGGTATATCTGCAATAACTCCTTTCTTTTTTAATTATTCCGAAGAAGAAGTTTATCAATTCTATGAAGCAATCGCAAAAACTGCCCCTGAGATTCCGGTATCACTTTACTGTTTTCCGGGAAATGCAAAGTATGAAATTAAAGGGTCGTTGTTGAAGCGAATAATTGATAGTTTACCAAATGTGAAAGCGATCAAATCTTCAAATCCCGATTTGATTCGTTTGCATGAATATGTGACGATTGCGCGGAAAGATTTTTCTGTATTATGTGGTGTTGATGCGCTTACCTTGCCTGCACTTACATTGGGAGCTTGTGGACAAGTTTCGGGAAATTCAAATATCTTTCCTCGGCCATTCATAAAACTCTATGAAGCATATCACAATGGGGATTTAGAAACTGCACGATCCTGTCAAGTAAGTATTAATAATATACGTGCCATCTTGAAAGATAGCATTGCATTTTTCAAAGTAGCGTCTGAAATCCAAGGTCTTCCCGTAGGAAATCCGCGTTTGCCAATTTTGCCTCTAGGTAAATCCGAAAAAGAAAAGTTAAGCATCGAGATTTCAAAATTGAAATTGTTATAGTCTGAAGTTGAAAAGAAGGAGGTGGCATTGGAATAATTTTGATTGGTTTAAGGAAATTTGAAAAAATGGAGAAAAGATTATGTTGAAAAAATACCAAATACTGGCACTGCTTTTGGCACTTTCTCTTGTTTTTGTGTCATGCTCAAAAACACCCAAAACTGCCGAAACAGCAAACACCACGTCAGCGGAAACCGAAGTTGAAGCACCTGCGGAAAAAACAACCATTGTATTTTGGAATGGTGTTGGTGCTCCGGAGAATGTTGTATTGACTGAATTGGTGAAAGAATATAACGAAACAAATCAAGATAATGTGTATGTAGAAGAAGTAATTCTTGATTGGAGTACCTTATATTCAAAGATCCTCTTGGATTTCGAAACCGGTACCCCGCCAGACATTATGACCATTCAGCAAAGTGGTCTTTACCAGAATGTAGATCTGGGTATTTTGGCTGATATCACTGACCTCATGCCTGAATACGGATTTGAAAAAGAGGATTTTGTTGAATCAGCATGGAATGGTAGTTTTATTGATGGAAAACAATATGCTGTTCCATTTGATTTGCACCCATTAGCACTGTACTATAATACCGGTCTGTTCGAAGAAGCAGGATTAGACCCTGCAAATCCACCAGCCACCATGAAAGAATTCTTGAGCGCTGCCCAAAAGTTAACAAAAGATACCAATGGGGATGGTACAACCGATCAATATGGAATGGGTTTGGCCTACAGTGGTGGTCTTCCTTTCCGTCTTTGGATGTCATTGTTATGGCAGCATGACGGTGGAAATGTTCTAAACGAAGACAATACAGCAGCTGCTTTCAATACCGAGGCAGGTTTAGAATCTCTCGAATTTCTACACGACCTTGTTTATACCTATAAAGTCATACCCGAACAAGAGCAAAGCCCTGATGAGGATTTCATGAAGGGTATTGTCGGTATGGTCATTTCTGGACCTTGGTCGCAATTTGATTTCAATTCAGTAGATGGTCTTGAATATGCGACCGCGCCACTCCCGGTTTTCTATGATCAAGAAGCTGCATGGGCTGATTCTCACATGTTGGCTCTTCCTGACACAAAAGATGAAACACGTATGGCTGCTGCAATGAGCTTCGCTCGCTTTCTCTCTGACAATAGTTTGACCTGGACGCAAAAAGCAGGTCACTTACCTGTGAAACAATCTGTTCTAGAAAGCGCAGACTTTAAAGCCCTTGACAAGGCACAGGCATTTGCAGAAACCTTACCCAACGCTCATTACTACCCCTCAATTAAAAATGAGTCACTGGTTTTCGGAAGAGACTCCAATTCTCCCTTTGTGGTTTTGATGGAATCAACTTTGTTGAATACAAAAACTCGACAGGAAGCTCTTAACGAAGTGGAAATAATGGTAAATGAGCTTTTGAGTCAATAACTGTTTGGAAAAGAAGGAGGAAGAAGATGTTTAGTAAAAAGAGGATAAACTTTGGTTCAGCAGGATGGTTCCTTTTGCCATATTTCCTTATTTACTTTATTTTCTTCTTCCTCCCTGCTATATCTATTCTACCAATGAGTTTTACAGAATGGAGTATTGTTGGAACACCAAAATTCATTGGTTTTGAGAACTTTATAAAAATATTCAATGATCGATATTTTGTCAAAACGCTTTCCAATACGTTTTTTTATACCATCTTGGTTACTGTAATATTGTCTGTTCTTGGTTTGTTGTTGGCGATTCTGCTCAATCAAAAATTGCGTGGACGTAGCATTGCACGAACTATCGTAATTATGCCTTATGTTATTTCCAGTGCTGTGGCTGGTATTTTATGGCGGTGGATGTTTGAACGAAATTTTGGAATTATTAATAATTATCTTCAGCAATTCGGATTACCTTTTGTTGGATGGTTATCGGATCCAAATATAGCTTTGTATTCTATTGTTATCATGAATATTTGGTGGTCCGTTGGTTTCAATACAGTCACTTTTCTCGCAGCCATTCAAGGAATTCCCGAGGAACTTTATCAAGCAGCACAAGTAGACGGAGCATCATCTTTACAGAGTTTTTTTTACATCACAATTCCTCAACTAAAGCCAATAATTCTGTATGTTACTGTTTTGTGCGCTGCAAATTCATTCCAGATGTTCGATGAAGCATATGTAATGACACAAGGAGGTCCTCTAGGATCAACTACAACACTCGTTTACAAAAGTTATGTAGAAGCGTTTAAAAACTTTCGATTGGGATACTCTGCTGCGTTATCTGTGATTACGTGCCTCATCATAATCATGATTACTTTGATTCAAATGGGAGCAAATAAAAGGAGAAATGCGTGACAAAGAGAAAAATATCACAATTTTTTACATATTTGCTATTGTTTCTTGTAACGGCTTATTATCTAATACCGATCCTTGTTTTGGTTTCAACGTCATTAAAACCAGAAGGACAGGTGCTCTCAAGAACGTGGGAATGGATCCCGCGAGAATTTACTCTTGAAAATTATAAATACGTCTTACAGAATTTTCCGTTTTTGAAGTGGACGCTGAACAGTCTTCTTGTTACAAGTGGAACGGTTCTATTAACTTTAATGATCAGTTTGCCTGCCGGATATGCATTTGCTCGTTTGAAAATGCGAGGAAAAAACATTTTATTTTCTTTGGTGATGTTGACCATTATGATCCCATTTTTTGCTTATACTCCTCAACTCTATTTATTAATCACAAAAATGGGATTAAAGAATACATATTTGGGTTTGATCATACCGATGAGTACAAGTGGTGTAAGTATTTTTTTATTCAAACAATTCATCGAACAATTGCCACCCGATCTAGACGAAGCTGCTGTTTTGGATGGCTGTTCCAATTGGGGTGTTTTCCTCAGAATTATTATGCCATTGATGAAACCTGCGATCGTTACATCTGTGATTTTTACTGCAGTTAAGAGCTGGAATAGCTTAATGTGGCCTCTCATTGCAAGTAGTGATAATGCGGTTAAAACATTGCCAGTGGGTTTATCGGTGAACATATTTCAAGTGGAAACGGGGCTTGCTAATCAGCCACCCTATGGCGTAGTGATGGCGGCAGCTTTGTTATCTATTATTTTCCCTGTCCTTTTGTTCATATTTTTACAGCGTTATTTTGTCCAGGGTATTGCAACTACTGGACTGAAATAGAAATCGGAGACTATTCTTAGGAGCGTAATCGATGCCATTGTTTGGAATGACTGATAAAAAAATAGAGAATTATGAGGCTCAATTGAGCCCAGAAACTATGGATTATGTTACCCAATCAATTGAAAAAATTGTCAAAGCAAAAGAAAACGGGAAAAAAGTTGTGGTGATACTTGGTAGTGGCCCCAATATACATGAAGGGGTAACTACCTTGATGGCTGAATTGATGGACAAGGGAGCAATAGATGGTTTATCAACCAGTTCGGCAGTTATCTCGCACGAACTTGCTGGTGTTTTGGATAAAGTAAAAAGAGTAAATGGCATCAAACTTGGAATCAGCGAAAATTTGCTTCCAAAGGGAAATTATTTTGAGATTACTCAACTTCCAAAAGAATTGCTTAATACAATTGATCACGAAATGAGCATTGACCATGATCTGATTCAACGTGGAAACAAGCTGGACGGGAATGTAATCATTAAAGCCGCTGGAAATATGGGCTATCCCATGGGACTACGTTCTGAAAGAATCGCCAAGGAGATCTTGGGTGTAGCCAAGGCGTATGGCTTACCTTTTGAAACAGTGGCAGGTTGGGGAGCTGATTCTCGTACGATGATCGGAGCAGGAGCTAGAAAAAAATTACCTGTACTCGTTAGCGTTCCTCAATTAATTGGAGGGGGTGGAGTGGGTTTGTGCATAGGAGATAGCATTTCAATCTCAGAACGATGCATGAAAATGGCTCAAATGCTAGGTAGTGCCGATGTGCTCATTGAATCGGCCGTTGCGCTTACGCAAGAAATTCACGACGGACCTTTTGAAACATATACCGGACACGGAGTCTGGGGAGATTGGGATGGTTATAAAAGCTATAGTTTAAAAAATAAGACCTTAATTCGCATTGATCTTGACTCAAATCTTAAACGTGCATGGGATGCACAACGACAAGATTCATCAGTACAAAATGCAATTGATAAAGGTTTGCCAAAAACAAAATTAACAGGAATTCCATTTCGAATGGAAATGTCAGGTTTTGCCAGGTTGGAAACAAGTATTCCTGTTATAGGTGACATTGGTGTCATTTGGCCAATTATTGCTTGGCATGTTGCGGAAAGGTTAAATATTGAATTGAATTTTATCAATCATCCACAGCAAACTGAAGAAGGACAAAAAATGCGTGAATGGATTGTAGATGAAATCCATCCATTCGCTCGAGAGAAGATGATAGAAATTGGACGATCACATCAATAGGAGGAAAAATGTTTGTATTAGGGATTATTCCTGCTCGCTTTGGGTCATCTCGTCTTGAAGGGAAGCCGCTGAAAGATATTTGTGGAAAACCGATGATTCAACATGTATATGAACGTGTTCAGTTGTCAAAATTGTTAAATGAGATCATTGTGGCTACAGATGATGAACGAATTGTGACAGCGGTGAAGAATTTTGGCGGAAATGCTCAAATGACATCCGTAAATCACAAAAATGGGACAGATAGAATTGCCGAAGTCGCAAAAAACATAGCGGCAGATATTGTTGTGAATATTCAAGGTGATGAACCGTTGATTGATCCAAGAATGATCGATGAGGCCATCCAGCCAATGCTAGAAGATAAGGATTTAAAAGCATGTACCTTGTGCCGTCAGATCTTGTCTGAAGACGATATCCAAAGCCCGCATGTGGTAAAGACGCTATTTGATTTACATGGAAATGCATTGCTTTTTTCAAGAGCGCCAGTTCCTTATCCTCGGAATAGGGAGTTATATAAGTCATATGAGCATATTGGCGTATATGTTTATAGAAAAGAATTCTTGATGCAATATGTCACAATGCCGCAAACACCGTTAGAAATTACTGAATCATTGGAACAATTGCGTATCCTCGAGAATGGGATACGAATGAAAGTTGTAGAAGTAACCATTCCTTATGAAGGCCTTAGCGTTGATACACAAGAAGATTTGGATCGCGTGCGGGAGATAATAAAACAACGGAACAACGAATGAACACGCAGCAAATATTTATAAATAATAATAAATATAAATCCTGTCATTCGGTAACATTATGCAAGATGAAGAATGGAGATCTTCTTGCTGCATGGTTCGCTGGTGATGAAGAAGGTTCGAAAAATTCTGTTATCCTAACTAGTCGCAGAGAAAAGAACAAACACGGATGGTTGCCAGCAAGTGTAACTGTGAATGTGGTCGATAGAGCGGCTGGTAATCCGCGTGTGTTCAATGGCCCAGATGGGGGAGTGTGGCTTCTTGCACCCATTAATTATGGAAAATGGTGTCAGGGAGGAACACGATTGTTTGTAAAACGTTCCTATGATTATGGCAGATCATGGTCAGATCTAGAATTGTTCGTTGAACCGAAGGGGATCCTTGGGAAGAATAAACCCATATGTACAAAAGCTGACACTTGGATAGTACCATGCGAATATGAAGAGAGGTGGCAGGCGGTTTTTCTGCGCTTGCCAGAAGGTCGAAAGGAATGGGAAATCATTGAATGCCCTGAAACGAATGCTCGTTTGCATCAGCCAACCATTATCCAAAAGGAAAATGGAGATCTGTTGGCTTTCATGCGAACATGGGAGGGCGTACTCTATCAAACCCAATCTAGTGATGATGGTGTTACCTGGACGAAACCTGCGGCTACTGGAATACCGAACAATAATAGCGGTATTGACATGGTTAATTTGAATGGAACAAATATTGCCTTGATATGCAATCCTTGTAGTCTTGGAAAAGATGGAACAATAATTGTTACTTCAGAGAACCGGCCTGACAAAATCGATATTAAAGAATTATGTGAAGCAGACTCAAGGCAAATAATAAATATAATTGATCCTGAATCTTCCAGTGCAATATTATCTCCTTCTTTTCCTGTTTGGGGACCGCGTAGCCCATTGAGCATATTACTATCAAATGATGAAGGTGAAACCTGGTGTCTTGTTGCAGATATTGAGACAGGACCAGGAGAATATAGCTATCCGGCTGTGATACAAAGTGCTGAAAGACAAATATCAATTGCCTACACAGCCAATCGAAAAGAAATTCGCTATGTAGAATTTGAAATCCCCGACAGTTTCGTCGGGAAAAAGTATTCAAGGTATGTAAATACAAAATGATAAAAAAAACACTTGGTTGTTCTATTGAAAAGACTGAATTACCAGGAAATATTAAAAATGCTCTGACGGCATTTGAAAAAATTGACCTTTCTTTCGTTAAAGAAGGCACTTATTTGTTAGAAGACGGAAGTAGATTCATTTTTTCTAGTTATGAGACACGACGATATGGTGACCAAGTAAAGGTTGAAGGTCACAAAAAGTTTATTGATATACAGATTATTTTTGAGGGCGAAGAGACAATTGGAGTATTACCCGCCAATGAAATCGAAAATAAATCGGATTATGATGGAATTGATGACATTTGGACAGCAGAGGTTTTAGTAAACTCAATAGAGTTCCTAAATTTGAAAAAGAATGATTTTCTTATTTTATTTCCGAATGATGCACATGCTCCCCAATTGGCTGTTGGAAATGTTCCTCTATATGTGAAAAAAGGAGTCATTAAGGTTAATGTTCAATAGATTGTCGAAACTGATCGGTGTTATTTTTAATATTTCTCATGAAAAGCGGATTTTCATGAAATTAGATTATTTTATGGGCGAAGAGAATTTTTTTACTAAAAACCAAATAGATAGCATACTCTACGTTGGTATGAATGATGATCGAAAAATATTTTCAAGATAAAAGTAGAATCGCTCTTGCATTTTCTGGTGGTACCGACTCGGCTTTTCTGCTTTCGGTTGCTATGAAAAACGGATGCGACATTCGTCCCTATTATGTGAACACACAGTTTCAATCACAACACGAGATGGATGATGCGAAACATTTTGCTGAAATTATTGGAGCTCCATTAAAGATACTGAATTTCGATTTGTTTAATATACCAAAAATCATCCAAAATGATGGAGATCGCTGTTATCACTGCAAATATGCCATTTTCAACCTGATAAAAGCAGCAGCGCATGATGATCATTGTGAATTGGTAATTGATGGTACCAATGCATCTGATGATGCAAAAGCAAGACCTGGAATGCGAGCACTCACTGAATTAGAAGTGCATTCTCCTTTGCGAGAGTGTGGTCTTTCTAAGATTCAGATTCGAGAGCTTTCCTATCAGGAAGGACTTGCTACCTGGAATAAACCCTCGAATTCATGCCTGGCAACACGTATACCAAC
The DNA here is from genome assembly GCA_012797975.1 of Pelolinea sp. Taxonomy (GTDB): domain Bacteria; phylum Chloroflexota; class Anaerolineae; order Anaerolineales; family Anaerolineaceae; genus UBA4781. Next base: position 45,941 of record JAAZOD010000012.1, read on the forward strand.
TGGGATGCCTATTCGAAAAGAAGCATTAGTCAAAATAGAACGAGCAGAGAATTATTTATATGAGCTAGGATTCCGTGATTTCCGTGTAAAAGTTTTCAACGGTGATGCGAAAATACAATTACAAAAAACGCAGTTTAATAAAGCATGTACTTTGCGGATTGATATATTAAACAAGTTATCTCAATATTTTGATGATGTTTTTTTAGATTTTAAATGTCGGGATTGACTGAGCGAATATAAATGAATAAAACCGAAATATTGATGTTGTTGCGAAATGTACAAGCAGGATCCGTTAAACCCGAAGAGGCAATTTTAAAATTGAAACTTCAGCCCTTTGAAGATTTGGGTTATGCAAAAATCGATCATCATCGTATGATACGTCAAGGTGCTCAAGAAGTGATTTTTGGTCAAAGCAAGACAAGCGAACAAATAGCAGGGATTATCAATGCTTTAGAAAAAAATAGTGCTACAAATATTCTTATTACACGAATATCAGCAAAAACAGCAAAATCGTTAAATGAGATCGTTCCAATTGAATATTATCCTGTTCCAAAATTGGCAATTGCATTACGAAAGATACAAACACCACAAGTCGGCTCGGTTGTTGTTGCATCGGGTGGTACGTGTGATTTACCAGTGTGTGAGGAAGCGGCAATAACAGCAGAAACACTTGGAAGCAAAGTTACCCGTCTCTATGATGTAGGAGTATCAGGAATTCACCGCTTGTTAGCGCAACTTGATCTATTAATGAATAGCCGAGTAGTGATTGCTGTTGCAGGGATGGAAGGCGCTCTTGCAAGTGTGATTGGTGGATTAGTTGATTGCCCTGTGATTGCAGTACCGACTAGTATTGGATATGGTGCTAGTTTCGGGGGTGTGGCAGCACTGTTGTCAATGTTAAACTCTTGTGCCAGTGGAGTTAGTGTGGTGAACATTGACAATGGTTTTGGGGCAGGATACCTTGCAAACATGATCAACCAAATGGGAAGAACAGAATGAAAACACTTTATCTTGAGTGCAATATGGGTGCAGCCGGTGACATGTTGATGGCTGCATTGTTAGAGCTCTACCCTTATCCTGATCAATTCTTACAAACCATGAATTCTTTGGGTATTCCAGGGGTGAATGTTAAACGCTGTAGTGTCAAAAAGTGTGGCATCATGGGCACCAGTATTTTGATAGAAATTAACGGTGCGGAGGAAGGAAATTCAATAATCTCTCAAAATGATGAGGACCTTCATATATTTCACGCTCCAAGTCATCATGTTCATCATCACGTTCATGATGATGAACATGAATATTGTAGCGAGGGCACATCGTTAAATGATCGTGAACACAAGCCTCTTGATAATCAAAATCACTCTACAATGCAGAAGATCACAGAGCTAATAACTGGGCTTTCTGTATCTGGTTCTGTAAAATCTAATGCATTGGCTGTCTATGAATTACTCGCTTCATCAGAAGCGCAGGTACATGCTATTTCCATGGATGATATTCACTTTCATGAAGTGGGTACTTTGGATGCGGTAGTTGACATCGTTGGTGTTTGTTTATTAATGGAATTACTTGGTCCGGAACAAGTTATTGTTTCCCCTATTTGTGTTGGGAATGGTCATGTAAAAACTTCTCATGGTATATTACCTGTACCTGCACCAGCTACTGCTTATATGTTACGGGGGATTCCAATGTATTCAGGGAATATACATGGCGAACTATGTACCCCGACGGGGGCCGCACTAATTAAACATTTTGCTGATTGCTTCTCGTATATGCCAGTTATGAAAGTTGCGTCGATGGGCTATGGTATGGGGAAGAAAGATTTTGAAGCTGTTAATTGTGTGCGTTCATATTTGGGTGATTGCGCGGAAAAGAATACCCCTGACGAATATGCTGCAGAACTGTGTTGTAACCTTGATGATATGACTCCTGAAGCAATCGGTTATGCGTTGCAAGTTTTAATGGAGAACGGTGCATTGGATGCATTCGTGATACCAATTCAAATGAAAAAAAATCGCCCAGGACAGATGTTGGTTTGTATGTGTGATCATGATCGTACCTCTGAATTGGCAATGCTGCTGCTCAAGCACACTACCTCTACTGGTGTTCGCCAATTAAGTTACAAACGTTATAAACTGAAATCTACGATCACTTCACAAGATACCCCGTATGGTGAGATCCGTATGAAAACATCATGCGGATATGGAGTGGTTAAAATAAAACCAGAATACGAAGATATTGTTCGTTGTGCGAAAGATCACAATGTTCCATTTGAAGCTGTTTCGCAAGCTGCGTTATTAGCCAAAGAAAAGGATTAACAGATTTATGTGTTCAATTTCTGAACTGATATTCCACGTACGAATTCCCCAATAACGTTAAGCAGCACCACTCTTTGAGATAATTTCCCTCTTGACATTCACCTTACGTCATCGTTTATGATTCTTTACATGGAATCTGCGCAGAAAACATATTCAATAAAAGAATTGGCAAGTATGGCAGGCATCAGTGTCCGCATCCTTCATCATTATGATGCGATCGGGCTGCTGATCCCCGACCGCCGATCCGGCAATCGATATCGTTTCTATGGGCATTCCCATTTGCTGAAATTGCAGCAGATCCTGTTCTTCAGGGAATTGGATTTTTCTCTGGAGCAGATCAAAACCATCCTCGAAGATCCGGAATTCGATGTGATACAGGTTCTAAATGAGCAAAAAAAGCTGCTGGCTGATCGACAAAAAAGGATCGCTCGCTGGATTTGTACCATTGATCAGACGATCCATTATTTACAGGGAGAAGGAAGCATGCAAGATAAAGACTTCTATGCAGGTTTTTCAGAGGAAAAACAAGCAGAGTATGAAAAAGAGATCCGTGCGATGTATGGCGATGAGCCATTGAATACCAGTGTACGGCGCTGGAACAGCTTATCAAAGGAACGACAGAAGGAAATGATCGCTAAAGGAAACCAATTTCACCAGCGCATTGCGGATGCCATGCCGCTTGGATATGATAACCCTGAAGTGGTTGACCTTATGCGGCAATATTGGGAAAACATGCAATTCTTTTATGATGTCAGTCTTGATCGCTTTGAGCAATTGGGGCACATGTATAATCAGGACCCCGCTTTCCGGGCAACCTATGAAACTGTAAAGCCCGGTTTGGCAGAATTCATGGAGCAGGCCGTCGTTCATTTTGTAAAGCTAGAAAAGGCGAAAGAGTAATTGTGATAAGAAAAAGCAACGCTTTTTTCTGGCGTTGCTTTTTCATGGCCTCGATATCAGGGGATGTAGATCCCATCCAGCTCTCCGTGCAGTCCCGTCAGTTTATACGTTTCGCAATTCTCAAACTGCACTAGAATGATCTCCCCATCGGATGTTTCGGGTGTGATCAAACTGACCCCGATCAGGTGGCTGTCCTTTTCCCAAACAATACCGCTGATGGCCGTGGCGGGTCGATCGAGCAAGAGCCGGGCTGGGCTACCATCCATCCCTTTCAAATAAAGACTGCTGTTGTCTTTGGCGCGGTAAGCCACCCATGCTCCATCCGGCGATACCGCAGCAAATGGTCCTTTGCCTGATGAATTTTCCAGAACGAACAGATCACGGGATCTGCCTGTCTTGATATCCATTGCGCGCAGCATGAAGCCTTTTCCGCCGGCATCGGGAATTGCATAATAAAGAGTGCTGCTATCCGGTGACCAGCCGGCAATGGCTTCATAACCAAGATTGGTAAGCTGGCGGGTACTGCTGCCATCAAGGGCATTAAGAAAGATCCCGTAACCTGCGGTAGTGTTCACAGTGGCAATGAACTTTCCATCCGGTGACCAATCGATCCCACCACTGCCCGGAAGGGTAAAGGTTTTACCAGTAGCAATATCCACGATCACCGTGCCCGTTTCGTCGGGATAAGCGATCTGTGTGCCATCGGGACTCATGCTCCCCCTGCCGGTTTGCGGAATGGCGAGCTTTATCTCTTTACCATCCATACTTTGCAGAATCAGGCTTCTCTCCGGATCCAGTTGTGTCAGCAGCATCCAGCCATCCAAGCCATCGGGCAGGGATGGCAAAGCAGCATAGTTATGGACATCCACGCAGGTCGAGGAAGTGCTGGATGAGGTGGGCTGCAGGGCAGGCAACGGATCGGGCTGCCAGGTTCCTTCCCAGGTCTCATTTTTTGTGAATTGGTAAAAATTTGAGAAGATCAACTTCAATTTTCCCGTAGGGATGGTCTCAAAGTCCAAACTTCTTGTCTGCGGGCCGCCGCCGCCACCCACTGGCTGATACCCTTCGACCTGGATATCAACCCCCTCCAATTCCGGTTCGCTTTCGAACTGGAAAGAATATCCGCTGTCGGTGGCGCGGATGGAAACCAGACGGAAGGTAGAACCGGCAACCGTAAAGTCGTGGTTGATCGTCCATTCCTGCCCTGGTTTTGGATCAAGCCCCGCATCGAATTCGAATTCCAGCGGTGCGGTTTCTACACGGGTGAATATCTTCCCGGTATAGCGGATGGTCAGCGGGAAAGCGACATCGCTGGTTTTGAATTGAATTGCCCAGATTGAGTCTCCCATTCCAAGCGGCATGCCGCTGGAAGAAAGATCAATATCCTGAGGATAATCAATTCGCACGACATTCTTGTTGGAATCGAGATACTGTACACCACTGACCTGGAGCTGTTGATTTTCAGCGAGATGGGATCGGAACCAGCCGATCAAAATATATCCATCTTCTGTAGTAACAACTTTATCAAATTCGAACGGTGCAGAGGTTTGGGAAATTGGTTCTTGCGTCGCGAGCGCTGAGGGCATGGGGGAGGAGGTTAGTTCTTGAACCGGAAATACCGTTGTGTCGGAAGGCAGCGGAATAAAAGTGAGCGGGATCCGCCAATCGGTTGGAACGGTATCCGGTAGCGTGTTGAAAATGCAGGGAACCACAAAAGTGACCGAATCGACATCCAATGGAATGGGATCGTGGCTGGAAATTCTGGTTCCATCCGGCAGAAGTATGTATTCCTGATCCATGCACCCAGCGATTGCTTCTTGCCGGGGATAGGCGGATAGCGGTACGCCGGAAACCCCATATTCGATCTGTGTTCCGCTGGAGGTCAACAATGCCTGATTCACCGATAGAACAACGCCATCTCGGGTGACCCGCACCGGTTCGGATAATACACGCACCGATTGTGCCTGATCAACGATTCCAATACCAGGAATGTACCCGAGCAATTTCAAGAACTCTGCATAGACTTTATCGGGACCGATGAAAAGAATACTGGCGATAAGGAGGGCGATCACGCTGAGAATAACGACCCAACTTGGGCGCAGCCGCATATTGGGTCGATGTGCCGATTTTGCGGTCGCAGAGTTTGTCCGCAAGCGACCCGCCAGCGCATCCACAAAACCCTGCTGCGCATCGGCAGAAGCGAAAGCGTTGCGCAGCTCACTTTCAAAAAGAAGAAAATCCTTATTCATATTTTTCCTCCAACTGCATTCTCATTCGATGGATGATGCGGTAGGTGGCTTTTTTGACCGATCCTTCACTGCGGTGCAGCAAGCGGCCGATGGTGGCAAAGTTAAGATCGGCTATATAGCGCAATCGGATCAGTTCCTTTTCTTCTTCGGGAAGCGTTTGAAAGATGCGTCTGATGGCTTTTTGCCGTTCTACCTGGATGATGTCGTTGAGAAAATCACTGTGGACGGGGATATCTTCGGGAATTTCGAGAGGACTTAGATTTTTGTTCGTACGGAAAAAATCGACCGCTTTGTTCCTGGCGATCGTAAAAAGCCAGGCAAGAAAAACCCCGTTCTCCCGATACCGTTGAATTCCTTCCAGGGCAGCCATGAAAGTTTGTTCGGTGAGGTCTTCCGCTTCGGCTTGATTTTGGGTGCGGTTGTAAAAATATTTATAGATCGCCTGAACATTCTGCCGGTACAACTCTTCAAAAGCCCCGGGGTCCTGCTTGGCCCTTCTGATCAATTCAAGCCCATCATCCATCGGAGGTTTATCCGAGGGTGAACCAGAGGTTTGAGATTTCGTCATGTTCCTCCTTTTGTTTCTGTAATGATTAATCGCAAGAACAGAAAAAAGGGGACAAACCAAATAGAAAAATCTTGAAAAGGTTGTTATTTAGGAAGAGCTCTGGGCAATCGATATTGCCTGATAATATCTGCCACCTGCTCTTCGGTTAAAATATTGGGAGTTTTTCCGGTTTGCAGAGCAAAATGATAGATCTCGGCTCCAATTTCGACATTGTATGCCATCTGATAAGCTTCATTGAGATCATTCCCAACAGCGACCTGACCATGATTTTGCAGGAGCAGTCCCTTTAAGTCAGGGCGCTTTTTGAAATAAGCAGCAGCGCTGGTTCCCACCTCTGCAGTTCCGGGGCATTGATAAGGAGCTACCGGGATCGGCGCTCCAGCGAAGAAAAGTTCAATACAAATCACCGGCAGTTCCATGCACACCGAAGAAAAGGCAATGGCGTAGCGTGAATGGGTGTGCACCACCGCGTTGACGTCGGACCTGACTTTATAGATCTCATAGTGCAGGGCTCTTTCTGAAGAGGGGTTAAAATGCCCTTCGATTTTCTTTCCATCAAGGTCCGTGATAACAATATCCTTGGGTTCCAAACGGTCATAAGGAATACTGGTGGGTGTGATGGCGATATTTCCATCGGGCAGACGCATGCTGATATTTCCATACGACAAGCGAATGAGATCGGCATCCACCAATTTCATGGTGGTTTCATATACCTGCTGTTTGCAAATCGAGTACAGGTTCATTTCAAGTCCTTTCCGATAACCGTATAACGAACCATTCTAACCCCTTTCAGTTCCTTATTTCAACAGAATTCATGGAAATCGTCCCGGATACACAAGTGGTTAAGACCACTTGACATGGAATATGTTTCATATTATGATAGAAAACGTTGATGAAGCGGGATAGGGGCCGTATTTTCGTCATACGCCGTCTTAATCGACAATAATGAGAGAACCTCAAAATTGTTGAGAGAGAGGATTGGTTTCATTGCAATGGCTACCTATTTTGCAATAACCGAAAAATATTTTTTCCTATCACATTTCTTCAATACCCTAAAATCCCCCCATGTAATCTATCGCTGGCACGCTGTCTGGAGATAACCTTTTCATTTCCCTGAAATGTTTTCATTTAAGAAAATCATCAAGTCGTTTTCTTAAATGAAAGGATGTAACCGGATTCCAGAAACAGGAGAAAAAATGTCTAGCCAGGATGTGCATTCTGAAAAACAACATCATATTGACATGCAAAAGGGGGATGTGGCACCTACGGTGCTTATCCCTGGTGACCCCGGAAGGGTCACACTGTTTGCTGCGCTCATGGATGAAGCAAAAAAAGTGGCTGAAAAACGTGAATATATCACGTATACGGGCACCAAGGATGGTGTCCCCATTAGCTGTACCAGTACCGGTTTGGGCTGCCCTCCCACTGCCATTGGCATCGAGGAGCTGATCCGCATTGGTGCCAAGAATATCATTCGCATCGGCACCTGCGGAGCGATCCAACCCTTCTTGGAACCAGGGCATGTGATCATTGCCACCGGCGCTGTACGGGGTGAGCATACCAGTGAAGAATTCATCAATATGGAATATCCCGCTGTGGCCGATTATCACATTGTGCGTGCTCTGATTGACGCATGCGAAAAATTGGATATTCCCTATCATCTCGGTATCGTACGTTCCCATGATGCGTTCTATCTCGAATCGCCCTGGGCGCTCGGTGATTACCGCAAACGCCTGCAGCCGTGGGTTGACATGGGCGTACTGGCGCTTGAGAATGAATCGTCAACCATTTTTGTGATCTCGGGCATGCAGGGTATCCGTGCCGGAACCATTCTGGCAAGCGGGTACTCCATTCTTGAAGAACACGATGAAAAAATCCACGAAGAAGAAAATATCCGCAAAATGGTAATGGCTGCCATCGAAGCCGCCAAACTCCTTCATGAACGCGGATTAGCGAATTAGAAAGGAATTACCATGGAAAAACAACACCATATCGATTTACAACCCGGTGATGTCGCTGAAACAGTCTTTTTGCCCGGCGATGTTCATCGTGCAAAATTCATTGCCGACCTCTTTGATAATGCTGAACTTGTGGCTCACAAGCGACAATACATCACCTACACCGGCACTTATAAAGGAACCAGGGTCAGCGTTACCTCCACAGGCATTGGTTGCCCTGCGCTTGCCATTGCAGTGGAAGAGCTGATCAACGTTGGCGCAAAGAATTTCATCCGCATTGGTACTTGCGGTGCGCTGCAGAAACAGGTGCGGGTGGGCAGCGTTGTGATTGCCACGGGAGCCGTGCGCGGAGATGGGACAAGCCGTGAATACTTCCCATTGGAATACCCGGCTGTGGCTGATTTTGATACTCTGGAGGCGTTGCTGGAAGCCGCCAAAGAGCGCAATGTTGAACCTCATGTCGGTATCATCCGCGCGCACGATGCATTTTATGCTGAATCAGTTTTTGCCGGCGGTGATTATCTGCTGAAGGATAAACCATGGATCGAGAGCGGTGTGTTATCCACTGAAAATGAATCTTCAACGCTGTTTACCTTGTGTACCGTTCGCAAATGCCGCAGCGGCACGATCCTTATTCCTGTCGGTCATCATTTATTCCCGGAAGAGATGATCTCCACCGAGCAGTTGACCGAAGCGATCAAACTCGAGTCTTTGATTGCCCTGGATGCGGCAGTCAAGCTCAAGCAAAAGTTCGGGTAAGAAAAGCGGATCGTTTTCATGGAACAGTCTATCGCGAACTATCAAGAACAAGTCGAGAAGAACTATCGTTGGAATTTCTTCTGGATGGCTGTGGACAACATGATGTTCTTTTTCATTTTCATGGGTCTATCACCCTATACTGTTCTCCCCTACTATGTGCAGCAGTTCACTTCTTCCAGTGTCCTGATAGGGTTCGTACCGGCGATCTATATTTTGGGAAATACACTTCCGCAACCGTTCATGGCGCGCTTTCTGGCAGGAAAAGCAGACAGAAAGAGATATTTGGTCACGGCCGCTTTTTTGCAACGGTTTGGAATTCTTGGCTTTTTACTGCTGGCCATTATCCAACCCTTGTTGGGATTATCCAACTCCCTAACCCTGATCATTTTCTTCGCCATGCTGATCTTGCAGAACACCGCCAGCGGTTTCTATGTGCCTGCCTGGATTGATTTCATGGGCAGGGCGATCCCTCGCAAAAAAGGGATGCTGTTTGGCGTCTCTAATTTCGCAGGTGGGCTGCTCGGAATTGGTATGGGTGCCTTATTGACCTATCTGCTGGATTCATATCCCCTTCAGCAAGCCATCCCGGTTATTTTTGGAATTAGTTTTTTGGCTTCCATGATTTCGTTTGGAGCCATTCTCTCCTGGCGTGAAGTGGTGCCACCGCAAACGGAAGCAGCGCAAACGAAATCCGAAACCCATAACAAACCACTCAAAAATAAAAATTTTGCCACCTACCTTGTTTTTCGAGGATTGATGGTGATTCTGGAGATTGGAACTTCGTATTACACGATCGTTGCCTTACAAACAGGAAATATTACTGCGGCCCAGATTGGCATTTTTACCACCATCATGTCGCTGTCTGAGACGATCGTGAACCCGCTGTGGGGCTGGTTGGGAGATAAAAAGGGATTCATCAATGTGGTCAAAATCTCCGCTGTGCTGGGAATTGCGGCTGCATTGATGGCAGCCAACCTGACCACCCTGACTGCCTTCTACGCAATATTCATTCTTGCGGGGATCATGGTCAGCGGTTTTCAAATTACGAATTTCAATACCATTTACGAATTCAGCCCGGCAGATCAGATCCCTGCCTATACGGCTGCCAGCCAGATCGCGCTTTCCCCTTTATCCGGAATTATGCCGTTCATTGGTGGAGCGCTGGTTGGTGCCTTCGGGTATACGGGTGTTTTCTGGTTATCTGGTTTGGTCGGATTAACGGGTTTATTGGGCATGTCGTTCCTTGTTAAAAACCCAAAACTCAAACGAGAAGCATAAGGAGTCTTTGATGTCAAGTCAAGATGTACATTCAGAAAAACAACACCATATCGATATGGGAAAAGGTGATATTGCGCCAACTGTTCTGATCCCCGGTGAGCCGCAGCGCGTTGAAGTGTTTGCCAGTTTACTGGATGAGGGACACAAGGTTGCGGAAAAGCGGGAATACATTACCGTTACCGGCAAGAAAGATGGAGTTCCGGTGACCTGCACCAGCACCGGTTTGGGATGCCCTCCCACCGCGATTGGCGTGGAAGAATTGATCCGCATTGGTGCCAAGAACATCATTCGCATTGGGACCTGCGGTGTCATTCAGCCCTACATCAAACCCGGCGAATTTATCATCGCCACCGGTGCCGTGCGCGGTGAGCATACCAGTGAAGAATTCATCAGTATGGAATATCCGGCTGTGGCTGATTATCGGGTGGTGCGCGCATTGGTCGATGCCTGCGAAAAATTGAACATGCCCTATCACCTTGGCGTTGTGCGCACTCATGATGCCTATTATCTTGAATCTCCCCAGGCGCGCGGTGATTATATGGCACGCTTGCAGCCCTGGATCGATATGGGCGTTCTGGCGTTGGAGAATGAATCATCTGCCATTTTTGTGATCTCTGGCATGCAGGGAATTCGCGCGGGGACCATTTTGACCTGCGGAAACCCTATTTACACACCTGATGCGGACGATTGTGATTGGGACAGCAATATTGTGAAAATGGTCAAGGCAGGAATCGAAGCGGCGAAATTGCTGGCAGAGCGTGGTTTGGATGAATAGCATTGGGGTTTATTAGTGGATATTTTTAAAAATAAGTGAGGAACCTATGAAAACACTGCTGAAAAATGGAATTAGTTTCTATCCTCCAACCTATGAGGTAAAACCGATCCATATCCTCATCGAGGATGATGAAATTATCAATGTCAGCGAACATCCCATGGAAGAACTGCTGACAGATATGATCGTCTATGATCTGAAAGGGAATCTGATCGTTCCGGGGTTCCTGGATTGCCATACTCATTTGGCTCAATCCTTTGGGCGTGGGATCTATGATAATTTACATCTGACCCAATGGCTGGTTGCGATGAGCATGCACTTCGATCAACTTACTGAAGAAGAGGCCTATAAAGCCACCTACCTGGGTTGCATCGAAGCTTTGAAATCCGGGACCACCACCGTGGCAGAAATGGCAACCGCCGGGCCTCATCTGGATGCCTGCATCCAGGCGATTGCCGACAGCGGTCTGCGCGCTGATGTTTGCACGGCCATTGGCGATTTTCAGGAAGGTGAGAACCCGGCTCCTGAACTCTCTACCAGCCAGACATTGGATGTAATGCGGAATTTGTACAAGAAATGGCATGGTACCTACGGCGGTCGCATCACCGTGCGTGTCAGCCCGGTAGGATTGCCTGCCTGCACCGAAGAATTGATGCGTGGTTCCCGCGACCTCGCCAACGAACTGGGTGTTGGCATTCATACTCATTGCAGTGAAGGTGAAACGGAAACGCAAAATGCGTATGAACGTTTCAATTGCAGTGAAGTGGAAGCGTTGGAACGATTTGGCATACTGGGTCCTGATTGCCAGTTGGTGCACGATATCTGGCTGACCGAACATGACAAACAGTTGATCGCCGAGTACGATTGCAGTGTAGTAACCTGCCCCTCTACCAATACAAAGATCACTGATGGAATGCCACCCATGCCAGATCTGTATAAGCTGGGCGTTAACATCGCCATTGGCTGTGATGGAGAAGCCAGCAGTGGTTCGTATGATATGCTTCAGGAAGCCAGACTGGTTTCATTGTTGGGAAAAGTGCGTACGATGGAAGCGGATATGTTCCCGGCAGAAAAGGTCTTTGAAATGCTGACTGTCAATGGGCGTAAATCAATCGGATTTAATACGAAAGTTGGTGAAATTAAAGCCGGGTTTAAAGCTGACCTCACAGTGATTGAATACCCGACGCCGCATATGATCGATGAACGCCGCCTGCTTTCCAATCTAATCTTCTCGGCCACCGGCACCGACGTTCTTTCGGTTTTTGTGGATGGGAAGCCAGTGCTGTGGCAGAGAGAGCTTCTGCATATTGATGAAGAAAAGATTGTTGCAGACATTTTGGCAGTTATGCGAAAAGCTGATCACTTATTAATAAAATAGTTTCTCTGTGAAAGTGAGAAGCCGAATATAATTACGCAAAAGGAGGTGGTAGCCACCAAAAAATAATGGGAAGTTAGTGTTAAAAGTGTTTTAAAAATTCTAAGGAGAAGAACAATGAATAAAAAACTGTATCTGGTACTCTCTCTTGTTTTGGTTGCGACCTTAGCATTGACCGCATGCGCACCAAAAGAAGAAGCAGCAACGGAAGAAGCTGCACCTGCTGAAGAAACAACTTCAGAAGAAGCAGCCCCTGCTGATACCTTCAAAGTTGCTATGCTCACCGACCTCGGTGGTTTAGCTGCTAGCGAAGAAGTCAAAGGTTTCTCAGATCTTGGTTGGGAAGCTGTTCAACGAGCCCAAACCGAGTTAGGCGCTGAGGTAACTTTACTGGAAGCAAAAGAATTGGCTGATCTGGAACCCAACCTGACCAAGATGGCGAGTGAAGGATATGATGTGGTCGTGGGCGTTGGCTATCTGTTCACCGATGCCATGACCGCTGTTGCTCCTCAATTCCCCGACACCAAGTTCATCATTGTCGACAGCGTTGTTGATCAACCCAATGTTGCTTCTTTGACCTTTGCTGAAGAGCAGGGTTCCTTCCTGGTTGGCGCAATTGCCGCCGGAACAAGCACCACTGGAACCATTGGTTTCGTTGGTGGTATGGAATCAGCTCTGATCGAGAAATTCGAAGCTGGCTACATTGCTGGCGCTCGCGCCATCAATCCTGACATCAAAGTTCTGTCTGGTTACACTGGCAGTTTCACCGATGTCGCTGCTGGCAAGGAACTCACTTTGACCCAATACGGACAGGGTGCTGATGTTGTTTACGCAGCCGCTGGTTCTTGTGGTCTGGGCACCATCGAAGCTGCTCAGGAAGAGGGTCTCTATGCGATCGGCGTGGACACCAACCAAGATGGCATCGCCCCTGGTTCTGTTCTGACTTCCATGCTCAAACACGTCGAAATTGCAGTATTCGATGCGATCAAGAGTGCCTATGAAGGCAACTTCAAAGCTGGCGTGAGTGTCTATGATCTGGCTGCTGGTGGTGTTGGTTACAGCCCGATGGAATACACCAAGGACAAATTACCGGCTGGTTTGCTTGAAAAGGTAGACGGATTTGCAGAGCGCATCATCAATGGCGAGATCGTTGTTCCGACCACCGTTGAAGAAGCCAATGCCTTCGTGCTTCCTGAATAACTAGTTACAAAAAAATAAGGTGGGGGGAGAACCTCCCACCTTATTTCATTTACTGGAGGAATAATGGCCTATATTCTTGAGCTGCACGATATATGTAAGCATTTCGGTAACGTGCTCGCAAATGACCATGTAAGTTTGAAGGTTGAAAAAGGGACCGTCCATAGCATCGTTGGTGAAAACGGAGCCGGAAAAACAACCTTGATGAATATCCTTTATGGGTTGTACAAACAGACCTCAGGCGAAATTTTTATTGATGGAACCAAGGTTGATATTGAGAGCCCTTCTGATGCGATCGAGCTTGGCATTGGAATGATCCATCAACATTTCAAACTCATCCCTGCCATGACAGTTGCTGAAAATGTGATGTTGGGGGAGGAACCCACGCTAGGGAAAGTTTTTCTCGATCTGAAAAAGATCAATGAACGAACTCTGGAATTATCCGACAAATATGGTCTGGCGGTAAATCCCAAATCCATGGTCGAAGAAATCTCTGTTGGCATTCGCCAGAGAGTTGAAATTTTAAAAGCACTTTACCGCAATGCTAATATCCTGATCCTCGATGAACCGACCGCACTCTTAACCCCACAGGAATCGGAAGATTTGTTTAGAATCATCGAACGGTTAAGGAAAGATGGAAAGACCATCCTTTTCATTTCGCACAAGTTGAAGGAGATCATGCAGATATCCAACAATATCACGGTCCTGCGGGATGGAAAAGTGGTCGATACGGTTAAAAAAGAAGATACGGATGAAGTCCACCTGGCACGTTTAATGGTTGGGCGTGATGTCTTCCTGAAACCTGCTCCCAAACCGAAAAAGATCGGGGAAGCGATTTTACGTGTGGAGCATGTTACAGCCGTGAACGAGTATCACCATCCGGTTTTGAACGATGTTACCTTCGATGTGCGCTCCGGTGAAGTTTTAGGAGTGGCCGGTGTGGATGGCAATGGGCAAACAGAACTGGTTAAAGCACTGATCGGTTTGCAGCCATTGAGCGGGGGAAAGATCTTTATCTATGATCAGGAAATCACCCATCTATCGGTCAAAAAGATGCGTTCGGCTGGCATTGGTGTGATCCCCGAAGATCGCCTGCAGGAAGGACTGGTGGAAGATTTCAGCGTACAGGAAAATCTTTTCCTTGGTTTACAGCGCAGCCAGCCATTCTCGAATGGTACCAATATTAACTGGGGTGCTGTTCGGTCGAATGCAGAAGAACTGGTCAAAGTATATGATATTCGTACCCCCAATATCGAGCATAAAGCCCGCTTATTATCGGGTGGGAACCAGCAAAAGATCATTGTCGCTCGTGAGATTTTCCATGCTCCCGACACCATCATTGCCTCGCAACCTACTCGCGGGTTGGATATTGCTGCAACCGATTTTGTACACGAACAGTTGATCAAACAACGGGATGCAGGCAAAGGTGTTTTGCTCTTCTCCCTTTCTTTGGATGAGATCATGCTGCTTTCTACACGAATTGCCGTAATCTACAAGGGTGCAATCGTTGCAGTCGTGAATAAAGATGATGTCACTCCTGAAGATCTGGGGCTGATGATGCTGGGTGGTTCTTACGAGCATATACCTGCGTAGATGAAAGGAAACGACAATGCATAGAATTCGAAAATTCTTTTTGAAACAACAGCCAGTATTCATTACGATCATTGCAGTTCTCCTGGCTTTTGTCATCGTTGGACTGATCCTTGCTGCGACAGGAAGAAATCCTTTCAACGCTGTTTATTTCTTTGTGCGTGGGGCATTTGGAAATATGTTCAATACCACCGACACCATTTCGAGGGTGATTCCGCTGACCATCGCTGGTATTGCATTCCTGGTTGGTGCACAAAGCTCTGTGTTCAATGTGGGCATTGAAGGGCAATTATTGCTCGGTGCTATGGCATCGGCTGTGGTCGGGTATATTGTGAAATTACCGGCCTATATCCATCTTCCCTTGATGTTGCTGGCAGGTGCTTTGGCTGGCGGGTTGTACGCTTTGATCCCTGCCTGGTTGAAAACGAAGCGTAAGGTGAATGAAATTCTCAGCACCATTATGCTGAACTACCCTGCGACCTACTTTACCCATTTTCTGGTGTTGAAAGTTATCCCGATCGAAGGTGTGGTTCCAGCCACTCCTTTCATTGAAGAAACCGCCCGATTGCCTATTCTCATTGAAGGAACCCAGTTGCATGCGGGCGTATTTGTGATGATCATGGTTGTCATCTTCGCCTATTACCTGCTCTATAAAACTTCGTTGGGCTATGAAATGCGCGCAGTGGGCTATAACAAAACTGCTGCTCGCTTTCATGGAATTCCGGTGGAAAAAAGGATGAATTTTGCGTTCTTCCTGAGCGGGATGATGGCCGGCTTGGCGGGCGCGGTAGAAGTGGCTGGAGTGCATTATCGCTTCCTGGATCAGTTCTCCCCGGGATATGGTTTTGACTCTATCACGGTTGCCCTGGTTGGTTTATTGAATCCTTTCGGTGTTGTGATTTCCGCCACTCTATTTGGCGCATTGAAAACGGGTATCTTGGAAATGTCCGTTTATTCCGGCATTCCCCGCCAGTTGACCACACTCATCAATGGAATCGTGGTGCTCTGTGTGGCTGCGAAAGATATGCTCGGTGGATGGTATGCAAGAATTTTCCGTGGAAAAGATACGTATGAAGCCCAAAAGGAGATATCACAATGAACTGGACTGAAGCCTTAAAAGCAATCTTTACTTTGACATTGCTCACTTCCACGGTTCGCGTCAGCATCTCGATTGTGCTGGCTGGCATGGGTGAAATGCTCACGGAGCGGTCGGGAGTGCTTAATATTGGCGTGGAAGGCACGATGCTGGTGGGAGCATTGGCGGGCGCTTTGGGTTCCTATTTTTCGGGCAGCCCATGGATCGGCTTGCTGGCAGCAGGATTATCGGGCATGTTGATCGGTTTACTTTTTTCTTTCATCGCGATCTCCCTGCGCAGCAATCAA
Source organism: Pelolinea sp. (assembly GCA_012797975.1). GTDB lineage: Bacteria > Chloroflexota > Anaerolineae > Anaerolineales > Anaerolineaceae > UBA4781. The sequence goes on from JAAZOD010000012.1 coordinate 62,285, forward strand.
TCCATTACCGGCTTGGCGATCTATCTGTTATGCGTAGGTCTTACAGGGTATTTGCTGCAGATCATCTTTGAACATGGTGGTAACTCACCCATGGTGGATACACTGCCCACCCTGCATATGAAATTCCTTGAAAATGTTCCTGTCTTGGGTCCCATTTTCAACGACCAATCCATTATCACCATTCCTGTGTTGCTCCTGCCTGTGCTTTTTTATATTATTTTCTACCGAACCCCATGGGGCTCATGGTTGCGAGCAGCCGGTGAAAACCCCAAGGCATTGGCGGTGGTCGGGAAGAACCCTGTGCGGATCCGATATGTGGCCACGCTGTGCGGCTCCTTCCTGGCAGGAATTGGCGGAGCATACCTTTCTATTTCACAGACCTCCCTCTTCTCGGAGAATATGGTTGCCGGACGTGGCTTCATTGCCCTATCGGCGGTCATTTTCGGTGGTGTGCAGCCATTTGGCGTGTTCCTGGCCTGTATCTTCTTCGGATTCATGGATGCGTTGCAAAAAACACTGCAAACCGTCATCCCCGATACGCTCATCCCGCGCGAATTGTTCATGTCGCTGCCATACGTTCTTACCTTGCTGGTACTGGCGGGATTCATTAAAAAGAGTGGTGGCCCGGCTGATATTGGAAATCCATACCTGAAGGAATCTCGATAAGCAGCAACACCCTTATTTTTGGAAAGAGCCCTACAAGATTTTTTCTCTCCTCCTCTCTTGTGGGGCTTTTTTATGGGAGAAAGAAGAGAATGAAACGTTTTATTTTAGACACGGACCCCGGGATTGATGATGCTCTTACCATCCTGTATGCACTGGCATCCCCGGAAGTGAAAATGGAGGCAATTACCGTAGTGAACGGTAACTGCCCGATGGAACAAGGAGTGATCAACGCATTGAGCGTGCTTGAATTGGCGGGCGCGGTGCATATTCCGGTAGCCAAGGGCATGGACAAACCGTTGTTGCTCCCGGTGGTCAACGCGGAAGTGACACACGGGAAAAACGGACTGGGATATGCGGAACTGCCTGTGCCCCGAACCAGCCCGGTAAAGGAACATGCTGTGGAATTGATCCATGAACTGGTGATGCAAGACCCCGGTCAGATCAATATTGTTGCGATCGGACCGCTAACCAATATCGCCATGGCGGTTCGTCTGTATCCGCAGATCGTGGGAGCGGTGGAACACATCTACATCATGGGAGGAGCCATCAATCACTGTGGAAATATGACCCCGTTGGCAGAGTTCAACATCTATTGTGATCCGCATGCCGCTTCCATCGTCTTTCACTCCGGCATTCCTTTCACACTAGTGCCGCTGGATGTCACTTATCAAACATTGATGACAGCGGAAGATCTGCGCCGATTCGAGGCAATCAAAACACCCCTCAGTGATTTTATTGTAAAAGCTTCCCGCTACGTGATGGAGTACTTATCGGAATCGCAAGAGATCATGGGTTGTGCTCTCAACGATCCATTAGCTCTGGCGGCGTTGTTTAAGAAAGACCTGCTGGAGATATCCCCTCTGGTATTGGACGTTGACACAAACTATGGAGTGAGCATGGGAAAGACTTTTGCTGACTTCTATAATTATGAGCAGAAACCTGCCAATGGCGATGCTGCTCTGGATGTAAAGGCCCGTGATTTTGTGGACCATTTCTTGGAACGAATGATTAAATTATCACAATAACGAATGTCATATTAAGCGCATGACATTCATACTGAACCTTGACAAAAACTTTTTTCTTTAGTATATTTGCGCCCAATATGCAACATCATAACCATGAAAAACGACCGAATATCTTTTATGACTCCCTGATTGGAGGAGCTATTCTCGTCATGGTTGGATGTTGATGATCATTGCTGGTAAAGAGAGGCTTTCCAAGAAGGAAGGCCTTTTTTGTTATCAGCTAACAGGAGGTGTCCCGGAGAGAGGAACAGTCTTGAAAAGATGTATGTAAAAATGCCAAAGGAGAAAGAAATGAAGAAAAAAATTAGTTTTATGATGGTTATTGTGATTATTACTGCTTTATTGCTCGCTTCTTGTTCATCGGGAGGGACGGAAGAGAGTTCCAGTGAAGAAGTAAAAAGTGGTATGGAAAATCAGGTGTATGAATGTTTGGGAACGGCGGAAGATGCGCTGGTCGACCTGGATTGTCGGGAAGTGACCGTTGCAGTTGAAAATGCATATTTGCCCTTCAACTACATTTCATCCGATACCGGTGAGGCTGGTGGCTGGGATTATGAAGTCTGGCCTGCCATTTGCGAATTGCTGCACTGCAAACCGGTATTTGTCGAAACATCCTGGGAAGCCATGATCCAATCCGTGCAGGATGGGCTGGTTGATACTGCCGGAGATGGCGTGACCATCCTTCCTGAACGCCTGGAGCGGGTTGATTTTTCGGATGGGTATGTCAATGTGGAACAGCGCTTGCTGGTTCGCAAAGGCGAGAATCGGTTTGCCAGCATAGAAGACATTGCGGCTAATCCTGAATTTGTTGTTGGCACCCAAGCACAAACTTCCAACTACGAAACAGCCAAGAAATATTTGCCCGAAGAACGCATCCAGGCCTTTGAACAATTCCCCTTCGCGGTGCAGGCGTTGATCGCCGGTGACGTGGATGCAGTCGTCATTGACGAAACCGCAGGCCTTGGATATCAGGGTGAGAATGCGGATGGGCTGGAGCTGATCGGTCCCTCGATCTCAAGCGATCAACTGGCGTTCCCCTTCCAAAAGGGCAGCGACCTCATCGGGCCGGTAAATCTTGCCATCCAGGCGCTGAAGGATAATGGAAAATTGGCCGAAATCAATTTGAAATATTTTGGTCCTGACTTCGACGTTACCTACGACGATATTCAATAAGCTGGAAAAAATACTTTCCGTCAGGTCAATCTAGACCTGACGGAAAATCTCACTGGGAGCTGATGATGGCTGTAAATGATCGATTGGTAACACCGAAAAACAAAAATGGGCTGCAATCTGCTGATGAGATGCAGCTGACGAAAAAAGATTTTCCATGGTGGATGGTTGCGATCGGCGTCATCATCGCAGCCACCTTCTGGCTGATCCAGGTTAGCCCTGATTTCAAGGATGCTTTTGAGATTATCCGCGCCGGTCTGGGGGTTACCATCACAACCACCATCTGCGCATACTCCATTGCAGTCTTGATCGGGCTGGTGGTTGGTTTGGGACGCGTGTCGGAGAGCGTTGTATGGAGAAATATTTCCACAATCTATGTTGAGGTCATTCGTGGAATACCACTGCTGGTGCTCATTTTCTTCATTGCGTTGGTTTTGATACCCGGCTTGACCACGGCACTCAGCGCCCTGGGATCGCTGCTGACCGACATCGGGTTAGAAGGGATTGGGGCGAAATTAGCCGCCATCGAAAACAAATCAATCCCCATGAACGCGCGTGCAATTATTTCCTTGGCCATCACGTATGGGGCATTTTCAGCAGAGATCTTTCGCGCTGGTATTCAATCTGTCAGCAAAGGTCAGATGGAAGCAGCTCGTTCTCAGGGGATGAGCCACTGGCAGGCCATGCGCCATGTGATTCTTCCACAGGCAATCCGGAATGTTTTACCTGCCCTTGGAAATGATCTTATTTCCATGTTGAAAGATTCATCCCTTGTTTCCATTTTGGCAGTGCGTGATATTACTCAAATCGCACGGTTGTATGCAGGGCACTCCTTCAGATTTGCACAAGCCTATTCGATCCTTTGTGTGTTGTATTTAACCCTCACACTGGTACTTTCATTAATAGTGAAACTGATTGAAAGGAAAATGAGCAATGAACGAAAATAATGCACCCATGATCGAAGTGAAAAATCTTTCCAAGAGTTTTGGTACCCTGGAAGCGGTGCATGGGATCAGTCTGAAAGTATTCCCGAAACAGGTCCTGGTGATCATTGGACCCAGTGGATCGGGAAAATCAACCTTGCTGCGTACCATGAACTGGCTTGAGCAACCCACCGAAGGGGAAGTGTTTGTGGATGGAATTTCTCTCTGGGAAAATCAATATCGCATCAATGACATCCGCTCCAACATCGGCATGGTTTTTCAGAATTTCAACTTGTACGGCCATTTAACCGTGACAGAGAACATCACTCTGGCACTGCGCATTGTAAAGAAAATCAAAAAAGAAGATGCCCAACGGATTGCCATGCAGCAGCTTATGAAAGTGGGCATCGCTGATAAGGCGGATTATTATCCTTCCCAATTATCCGGCGGGCAACAGCAACGCGTGGCGATCGCACGGGCTCTGGCAATGGAACCTAAAGTGATGCTTTTTGACGAACCCACCAGCGCGCTGGACCCTGAAATGATCAAGGAAGTGCTGGATGTCATGCAGTTGCTTGTCAAAGAAGGGATGACCATGGTGATCGTTACGCACGAAATGGGTTTTGCCAAAGCAGCGGCGGATGAGATCATTTTCATGGACATGGGGAAAATTGTGGAACGTGCGGCGCCGGAAGTATTCTTTGAACATCCTGCCTGCGAACGGACCCAGCAGTTTCTCTCACAAATTTTGAAACATTAGTACAGGATGAGTATTGACCAATGAGATTTTCTTTACTATAATACGCCATTCAATATTAGGACAATGTCCTAAAATGTAGGACAGCGAGAATAAAATGCAAAACGGATCATTTCACTTCTACGATGAAAAAATTGTTCTGCGAGTGCGGAACCGTGTCTGCAATAATTCTGAAGAATTGATACAAAGCGAATTGTTCGCAAAAGTGCTGCGGCGTTTTATTGAAAATCTTGAAAATCACCAATCGCCGTTGTTGGCAATCTTTCCTGATTCGCAGGTCAATGATCAGTCCATCGACACACTGGTGGACGTTTTGTTCTATCTCTCACGTCTGCCCGCTGAAAAAGTGTTGAAAATTGTGGATGGCTCAGCAAGCTTTCTCAAAAATCCATTCCTGTTCAACGAGTTCGTGGAGCAGTTCTATAATTACTGGCGTTCGTTGCACCGGCTTATCATTTGCGATTCTGTGTTCGACCGCTTTGATCAAAAACCTTACCGTACCTTTAACGATCTTGTGGAAAGTCTTATGCACATTATTCGTTCCACCTACCGCACCATTCAAGAAAATACCACCGGCAAGCATCCTAAGATTTATCGTCAGGTGAGCGCTGGAGCGGAAATCGGAGCGATCACCTTGCCCTATCATATTCAATATCCCGAGGGGTTTTATGATGCGCTGCAAGATATTTTCGTCATCCGGCAAGCGTTGATCTATCCCCCCATGATCTTCAAAACACCCATGAACAAACGCACCGGGCAGTTTGAGAGGGTGGAAGAGAACCCATTGAACAATCTGAAACTGCAACCCAATGAATGGTTATGCTATCCGGCCAAGGTGGGAACCTTGCTGGTCATGGTTTATTTTCCGCTGGATCTCTTTGAATTGGGCTTTTCCCTTTGCAATCTTTTTGAACTCGCTGAAGAAGAAGATCTGAAACGAAAACCAGACGCGGTATTCATTTACGGCGTTCCCCCAACATTTGCCCTGCAGAAGAACGGCAACGAGACCATTTTTTACGAGGACGTGGAAAATGATCTCTTGATCGGAGCGATCCCGGACAAGGCCGAGTTCAGCTACTTTGGATACTTGAAGAAGATGATCCTGACACTGCATAACATCAAAAGAATGAAAAGCGGGTTTTTACCTTTTCACGGGGCTATGATGCGCATCACCCTGAAAAATGGCGCTCCCTGTACGCTGGTGATCATGGGTGATTCCGGAGCAGGAAAATCGGAGACGATCGAAGCACTGCGCCGCATCCGCTCGGAAGATATCCAGGAGATCTTGATCGTGGCGGATGATATGGGCTCGTTTGTTTTACGATCGGATGGCACAATCGCAGGATATGGCACAGAGATGGGTGCTTTTGTGCGCTTGGATGACCTGCAAACTGGCTATGCCTTTGGTCAAATGGACCGTACGATCATCATGAACCCTGATCAGGTGAATGCACGGGTAGTCCTGCCGATCACACGGTATGAATATTTGATTGAAGGGATCCGAGTGGATGCAGTTCTGTATGCCAACAACTATGAGGTGGTCAATGGTGATCAACCAGCCATTGAGCAATTCAAGAGCCCGGCTGAGGCACTGAATGTTTTCAGGCGGGGGGCTGTGATGAGCAAAGGCACTACCACATCCACCGGCATTGTTGAAAACTATTTTGCGAACATTTTTGGGCCGGTACAATATCAGTCATTGCATGACGAAATTGCACAACAATATTTCGATGTATTCTTTGATGCGGGCCTGTATGTCGGCCAGTTGCGCACCATGCTGGGAATTCCAGGGCAGGAACAAAGAGGCCCTGAAGGCGCTGCGCTGGCGTTGCTGGATCTGATTCGTAGCCGTTCCTGATGCCATAGATCGAAATCTCCCCGGAGAAAGAGAAAGGTACACCGTATAATGGTCTCATCCATGAAGGATGCAAACGATGAATACGGCCACCTTCCGGTTTTATGCAGAACTAAACGATTTTCTCCAGCCACAATGGAAATTCGGTGATTTCAACATATCCTTTCCAACCGGTCAAACCGTAAAACACCTGATCGAATCCTGCGGCATACCGCACACGGAAGTGGACCTAATTTTGGTCAACGGTATTTCAATACCTTTTTCTCATCAACTGCAGGATGGCGATCGGGTCAGCGTATTCCCCATCTTTGAGACCATCGATATCTCGGATGTGACCATGTTGCGTTCCAACCCACTGCGAGAAATGAAATTTGTACTTGATTGCCATCTGGGAAGATTGGCGGTTTATTTGCGCATCCTGGGTTTCGATACGCGCTATGAGAATGATTTTGGAGACCAGGAATTGGCTGAGATCTCGGAAAAAGAAAATCGCATTTGCCTGACGCGCGATCGCGGATTGCTAAAAAGGAACCAAATCGAGCATGGCTACCTGGTCAGAGCACTGGATTCCAGAGAACAGATGATGGAAGTGGTACGCAGGTTTCAATTGGCAAAACAGATCAGACCTTTCACCCGCTGCACACGGTGCAATGGATTCCTTCAACCTGCAAGGGAAGAAGATGTGGCGGATCGCTTATTGGCCGGTACGCGGGAACATTTTCACGAATTTTCTTGCTGCGCAGATTGTGGTTGGGTTTATTGGCAAGGGGCTCAGTATGAACGACTGTGCCAGATTGTAAGTCATGTTCAGGATGAAACATGGATGGAAGAAAAAGATTGCACAAGCTGAATTGAAATCAATCTTTCGACGTATGGAGTAGCAGGACAGGCAAACGGTCAGGATCGAAACCATCTTGTTATTTTAGAAATCCGTAGTATCATTTTTCCCTTCGGTAAAAATCCATTATCCAATTATCAGAAAGAATGTAATATCATAGTAAGGAAGATGTGAACGCCATAAATATTGATCGTACTAAGCTTGCAACGATTCAAGCGAAAGATGCCTATGCATTTTTGGAATCTTCAACCGGTGGGTTGAAGAACGAGGAAGTGCTTTCTCGCCAGAAACGGTTTGGATTAAATTTGCTGCAAAGCGAGAAAAAGACCCCCTTGATGGTAAAGTTTTTGGCAAATTTTACCCATCTCATGGCAATATTGCTCTGGGTAAGCGGTATCGCGGCGATTTTTGCCAGAATGCCTCAACTGGCGATTGCAGTATGGATGGTCAACATCATCAATGGTGTGTTTAGCTTTTGGCAGGAATTTCGGGCCGAAAAAGCATCAGAAGAGCTGCGTAAACTGCTTCCCACTTATACTCGCGTGCTGCGAGAGGGTAAAGAGGAAAAAATCCTGGCAGAGGAATTGATACCGGGTGATGTGGTATTGTTTGCGGAAGGTGAAAAGATCTCAGCCGATTGCCGGCTGGTGGAGCAAGCCGCTTTCCGGGTTGAACAATCCACACTGACCGGTGAATCGCGGCCGGTTGGAAAAAGCTCCGAAGCTTCGGATCTGGAAAATATCTCCTTGACCGAACAACCCAATCTGGTGTTTGCGGGTACCAGTGTGGCAGCCGGTACTGCAAAGGGTATTGTCTATGCCACCGGCATGGATACCGAATTCGGAAAGATTGCACATTTAACCCAGAGCATGAAAGAAGAATTAAGCCCGCTGCAGGTCGAGATGAAATCGATCACTAAAATTGTCACGTTGATCGCGGTTTTGATTGGGGTCGTGTTCTTTGTGCTGGCCTGGCTCATGGCGAAAATCACCCTGCTTGAAAGTTTCATCTTTGGAATCGGCATGGTGGTTGCTTTTGTTCCAGAGGGGTTGCTGCCAACCGTGACCCTTGCTCTGGCCATGGGCACCCAGCGTATGGCGAAACGAAATGCATTGGTTAAAAAGTTATCTGCCGTTGAAACCTTGGGCTGTACCACGGTGATTTGCACCGATAAAACCGGTACCTTAACGCAAAATGAAATGACGGTGCGTCGGATATGGATTCCACGCCCTGTCACTGATCATGATTTTCTGTTGAATGGCAGAGTTGAGGTCAATGGAATTGGATACAATCCGACCGGCAATTTTGTGTGGAAGAACAGATCGGGTGCAACGGTACAACCTGCAGACCTGCAGGGAATCTTGCGCGCAATTTTGTTATGCAATAACTCGCGCTTGATTATCCCACAGGGTGAAGAAACCACATGGAAAATTTTAGGCGACCCGACCGAGGCTGCCTTAAAAGTTGCTTCGGTAAAGGGCAATTTAAATGAAGAAGACGAGCTGCGCAGCTATCCGCGCATCATCGAGATCCCTTTTGATTCGCGGCGCAAACGCATGTCTACCATTCATTTAGAACAATCACAGGGTCTGCGCGGCACTTCCTTCACGCAAACACCCCGTGTTGCCTTTGTCAAAGGTGCCCCTAAAGAACTGCTGGACCTCTGCACAAACATCTCCATCTCTGGAGAAGTTCATCCCTTATCAGAGGAATGGAAACAAGCGGCCATGGAAGAGAATGATGCCATGGCAAGGGATGGACTGCGCGTTCTGGCGGTGGCCTACCGTAGATTACCGAAAGACCTTATATCCCAGACCGCGGAGGATGTGGAGCATGATCTGACGTTCCTGGGATTGGTTGCCATGATGGACCCACCCCGTGCAGAGATCAGCGCGGCCGTGGAGAAGTGTCATCAAGCGGGTATCCGCGTGATCATGATCACCGGCGATTACGGTTTGACCGCAGAGAGCATAGCCCGCCGTGTGGGCATCATCACCTCGGCGAACCCGCGCATCATCACTGGCTTCGAACTGGACAAGATCAGTGATGATGACTTGAAACAGGCCTTTCAGGGAGAAGTGATCTTTGCGCGCGTTTCTCCGGAGCATAAATTGCGTGTGGTTATGGCGTTGCAGGACCTTGGACATATCGTCGCGGTTACCGGAGATGGCGTGAACGATGCGCCGGCTCTGAAACGGGCCAATATCGGGGTTGCTATGGGAATCACCGGCAGTGATGTTGCCAAAGAAGCGGCCAGCATGATCCTGCTGGATGATAATTTTGCATCCATTGTCAATGCGGTGGAGGAAGGCCGCGCCGTGTATTCGAATATCAAAAAATTCACCACCTATATTTTCACAAGCAATGCGCCGGAAGCAGTTCCCTTCATCCTGTATGCGTTTACTGCTGCGCGTATCCCTTTGGCATTGAATGTGATGCATGTGTTGTCGATCGATTTGGGAACCGACCTGGTACCCGCCCTGGCATTGGGTGCCGAACCTCCAGAACCCGGCATTATGCAGCAACCACCCCGTAACCTGAGCGAACATGTGGTTACTCCAAAACTCCTTACTCGCGCCTACCTCATTCTTGGACCACTCCAAGGAGTTGCTTCTATGGCAGCTTTCTATTATTACTATTGGACGAACGGTTTTGCAGGTCAATGGCTTGATTTACCCGGCAGCGGTGATCTTTACCGCTCCGCAACGGCCATGGCTCTGGCGGCAGTGGTGGTCACCCAGGTCGGCAACCTTTTCGCCCAACGCACTGAAACGAGATCCATTTTCAGAATTCCGTTGTTTAATAATAAGATGCTTTGGGTCGGCATTCTTTCTGAATTGACGGTAATAGCTGCTATTGTGTATGTGCCGTTCTTCCATCAATTTATCGGTACTTATAGTTTCCCGTTGAAATATTGGCTGTTCCTGTTTGCTTGGACACCATTATTGATAATTGCTGATGAAATAAGAAAATGGATCGAAAGGAAAAGGTCTCTAAAGGGAGCGAGCAAAGGAGGTGTACGGTGAAAGTGATAATCATTGGCTGTGGCAGATTGGGAATCAATATTGCACGCGAGATGGATCAACGCGGTAGTGAAGTGGTGGTGATCGATAAAGATGCTCTGACGTTTGAAAACTTGGGAAAATCTTTCCACGGTACTACCATCGTCGGAATCGGTTTCGACCGGGATATTCTCACCCAAGCCGGCATCAATATGGCAGATGCCCTGGTTGCCGTGACTTCCAGTGATGAGGCAAATGTGGTGGCTGCCCGGATCGCGAAGTTCGTTTTTCGTGTACCCAAAGTGGTGGCACGCGTCTATGACCCACGCAAAGCAGAAATTTATAAAAGATTGGGAATTCCTACCATTTCTCCCGTGGCCATGGCCGGTGAAAGGATATCTGAAATTCTTTCCTTCTCCCATCTGAAAACCGTCTTGACCATTGGCTCTGGAGAAGTGCTGATCACCGAAGTGGAAATGACCACAGCCTTTGAAGGGAAAAAGATGGAGCAACTCGAAATACCCAATGTCGCACATCCCATCTCGCTGACCCGCAATGGGAAGACCATGATCGCGACTCCCAATCAGCAGCTCGAAATGGGCGATGTGGTTCATCTGGCGGTTGTGGCAAGCATGACCGACCGTGTCAAAGAAATGTTGAAATAAAGCTGGAGGAAAGCCATGAAAGTATTGATCATTGGTGGTGGAAAAGTCGGTACCTATCTTGCCTCTCATCTTTTAGCAGACAAGCATGAGATCATGGTCATCGAACAACGTCGCGAAGAATTGGAACGCTTGCAGCGTGAGTTGGGTGCGGAACATGTGATGTTGGGAAATGGCACCGACCCGGTTGTGCTGGAGTCGGCCGGTATCCGTACCATGCAGGTCATTGCAGCAGTCACAGGCAGCGATGAGACCAACCTGGTTGTAACAAACCTTTCCCGCTTTGAATTCAATGTCCCCCGCACCATTGCCCGCATCAATAATCCGAAAAATGATTGGATGTTCACTGCGGATATGGGTGTGGATGTGGCATTGAATCAGGCAGATCTCATGGTACACCTGATCCTGGAAGAAATGTCAATGGGCGACATGATGACCCTGCTGAAACTTCGCCGTGGAAAGTTCTCCATTATTGAAGAAAAACTGGCGCCACAATCGAGCATGGTCGGCATTCGGTTGGAACAGGCCAAATTGCCCAGCGATAGTGTGATCCTGGCGGTCATGCGCAAGGATGATATTCTGATCCCGCATGGAAGTCTGGAATTGAAAGCCGGCGATGAGCTCATCATTTTGGTCCACAGTGCGCAGTTGGATCAATTGAAAAAATTGCTGATCTCCTGATCCTGTTGCAGATAAAACATGAAAGAATATCCTTTTTCAAAAAGGATATTCTTTTTAATAATGGAAATCATACCTAAGTCTTATATCCTTTGAAAATGATTACGATATGATAGATGCCAGAGATTCTAAAATTTTGGTAAGTTAAAAATGAAAGGTGGTATCGGCAATGAATAATTCAAGTCGAATCGGAACTATCATTCTCATCATTGTCGTCGCTGCATTCAGTGGTCTATTCGGCGCATGGATTGGTGGAAGCATGGTCACGCAGAAGCTGAGCTCAATGCCCACAGAACAGCTTGCAGCCACTCCAACCGTCGATGTCAGCCAAGCACAGGTTGTCAATACTACGATCACGGTCAACAGTTCCAACATCGATTCGGTGATTACCGATGTGGTTGAACAGATCGAACCGGCTGTCGTAACCGTGGTGGGCACCATTCCCGGCGCACAGACCTTCTTTGGCCGAACTGCCGATTCTCAGGTGAGCGGCAGTGGTTTCATTATTTCAACCGATGGCTATATTGTGACAAACAATCATGTGGTCGAAGACGCCACTGATCTATATGTTGTTCTTAGTGACGGGACAGAGCTGAATGCACAGATCGTCAGTCGTGATGTCTATGCTGATCTGGCTGTTTTGAAAGTTGACGGGAACATGCCTGCGGTGGCAAAATTGGGAAGCTCGGAGGATCTAAAGCCCGGCGAAACCGTGATCGCAATTGGTTCACCATTGGGTACTTTTCGCAACAGTGTGACAGTAGGGGTGATCAGTGCAACGGGGCGCACTCTGGATACCGGCGAGGGTTATAACATGGAAAATCTGATCCAAACCGATGCGGCCATCAACAGCGGTAATTCGGGCGGACCTCTGGTAAATCTTGCCGGAGAGGTGATTGGCGTCAATGCTGTGGTGGTGCGTGGAAGTTCAAGCAGTAGCAGTGCCTCTGCCGAAGGACTTGGCTTTGCCATTCCTTCCGATACCGTAAAAGTGATCAGCGAACAGATCATTCAAAAGGGTTATTTTGCGCGACCTTATTTTGGTGTTGGTGTGCAGAATGTCACCGAATCGATTGCGAAGCGGTATAATTTACCCGTTGACTGGGGCGGGTATGTCACCGAGGTGATCTCCGGCAGTCCCGCTGCCAAAGCAGGCCTACGGGTCAATGATATTATCACGCAGCTCGGAGATATCACTATCACGGAAGAAACCACCTATCTCAATGCGCTTTTCCAGTGCCAACCCGGTGAAGAGATCGCAGTGGAGTTCTATCGTGGTAATCAAAAGATGACCGTGCAGGTGACACTGGCAGAAACGACCGCCCAATAGACTACATTTAACATCAAGGAACACCATTGACTTTACCTTCTATTGACCAAATTCGACTGATTTGTTCTGATGTCGACCATACTTTGTTGTCTGACGACCAACAGCTTCTTCCGATGACGGAAGAGACATTACGCAAATTGCAGAGTCGAGGGATCAAGGTTATTCTGGCAACCGGCAAAAATCTGGGAGCGACCCGTGCTATTGTCGATCAACTGCAGTTGAATGACCCGTTGATCTTTGCCAATGGCAGTCTGATCCAATACCGGACTGGTAAGGTGTTTTGCCAGAGAGAGATAGCACCCGAACGAACACGGCAAATCATCAGGCTGGGGGAACAGCATGGTATGGATATGATGTTGTATTTGACCAATGAAACGATCATTAAAACAGGTGGCAAATTTTCTCATGCTTTGGATAAGTACGGCGGTCCCCGATCAAAAGAGGTGAGGCAATGGCAAGATGTGGGCAGTGATCTTGACCATATCCTGAAAATTGTCTTTATCGATGAAGATTTTCAAAGATTGGCAAGCATGGGTAAAGTGTTGGAAAAAAATATTCCCAATGGAATCGAGACCTGTTTTTCGTTACCAATTTTGCTTGAAGTGGCGCCGAGCGGGGTGAGCAAGGGCACGGCATTGGAAGAAGTCGCACGGTTTTTAAAATTGCCCCGTGAAGCGCTGATCGCTTTTGGGGATGGAAACAATGATATTGAGATGATTCGGTTCGCGGGCATTGGAGTGGCATTGGAAAATGCCACTCCAGGATTGAAAAACGTAGCGGATTATATTGTCCCTTCGAATAATGAAGAAGGTCCTGCGCAGTTCTTGAGGCAAATTTTCAATTTGCAGTGATCACCTCATCCGTTTTTTCTTTTGGGAATGCAAAGATCAAGATGAGAATTCCAACGATCAGGAAGGGCAGACCTCCGATCACGCCGGTTGGATAAGGTCCCAACAGGACCGGCGGGTTTTTCACGAGGAACAGCACACCAATGGAAGCGATGCCATTGAGAGCGCCGTGGGCGATGGCTGCCGGCCAAACGCTTTCTGATTTTAATGAAACCCAGGCGATGAAGATTCCCAGACTTACGGTGAACAGGACCATGGCAAGCGGACCCAACCAAGGGTATCCGGGATAATCGAAACCATAGTTATATCCCATCAAGATCACCGGCCAGTGCCAGATGCCCCAGATTACGCCCGTCAAAAGTATCGCTTTTCTCTTTCCAAGCGGTAGAAGTTTTGGAAGCAGGTACCCTCGCCAACCGAACTCTTCTCCAAAGGTGCTGATGATATTGAGGATGGGGGAGATCAAAGCAGCATACGCAATTTGCATGACAATGAATTGGTACAGGTAGGATGTGCTGGTTTCGCTGCCATAAGCTGCGAATTGTGAAGAAAGCATCGATAGGCCGGTGTCGAAATAGCTTGGGAAAAGCACAAAGAACAAGGCTGTGCCAAGCAGAACGAGCAGCGGTGTGCCCAGCCAGGCGATCCAGATATAACGCCAATGGTTGCGGAAATTCAATTTCAGCAACAGGTTATCTTTTCCTTCCTTGGTGACAACGCGCGTTAAGATATTGGCGATGGCCGGCCCCCACATATAGGCGCTTGCCAGCAGGATATACGCCAGGGTGATGCTGCCATTCTCAATGATGATCGGGCTGTTTGTCAATCCGCCGGTCAGATAAATGACCAGTGCCGTTGCCCATGAAATTCCGAAAGCGAAAATGAGGAACAATCTGGTTCTTTTCTTATTTAGGGTGTCCATAATAAATCCTTTACAAATATTGTATCCATTGATTCCGACCACCTGGTATATCCGGTGTTTGTCCAAAGATTGAATAAGTACCGCTCCCGACTGATCAAGCTCCTTTTCAAGGAGCGCTTTTTGAATTGAGCATAATTGTACCCTGTCTTCGGAAAATTCCTATCTTGTAATTTTTTGAAAATTCTATGTACTTATATTGCCGCTGCAGACATAGTATTGAAGGCTATGATCTAAAATTTATAATTGGTCGCTTAGAGGGCACTGAACTCACATCAAACTAAACCCCAATAGATTTTAGGGAGCCAATAGCGAAACCGGTCAATTGAAGGCCGGTTTTTTCTATTAATAAGGAGGAAGACGGAGGGCCAATATGAAAAAAACAATTTTTTCGAAAGGGTTAAGAATTATCGCGGTTCTTTCATTGACCACATCACTGGTGTTCTTTGGACTGGGAAATTCAAAGATCGTCTACGCACATGGTGGGGGAGGTGCAGTGTGCGGAAATGGAGTGAAAGAAGGGGGCGAGCAATGTGATGATGGGAATACGGCCAACGGTGATGGCTGTAGTTCAAGCTGTACCATAGAACCATCGGATGTTTGTTCCAATATCGATGGAGTACAGACTTCCTATCCAAGCAACACGGTAAACAGCGCAGGGGCTTGTGTTTGCAAAACCTTCTACACCTGGAAAGATGGGGTTCCCAGTGAAAGTGGCTGTGAGAAATGCCAGGTTGTTCCGGAAAGCGTTGGCTTATGCCACTTTTCCCCTGGTCATGGCTGGAATTCCCAAAATCCCAGCGTCGACTCGGCGGATGTTGCCGGCCATAACGGCCACGGCTGGGATATCATCCCTGTTTTCACCGTGAAGGATGAATGCGGTAATACGGTGGTTACCTATCCCGGCAAGAATCTGGGCATGTCCTTTAGTGGCGTTACAGGGGCGCAGATTCTGGCAAATGGTTGTAAGGTGCCGGTTTGCGGTGATGGCGTAAAGGATAACAATGAACAATGCGATGACGGCAACACGGTGAACTCCGATGGCTGTACCAACTCCTGCACCTGCGGGGTTTGTGGCTGTGGAGTACCGGAGACCGATTCGGATGGTGATGGTACGCCAGACTGCCAGGATAGCTGTCCGGCCGATCCTCTGAAGACTGCTGCTGGAGTTTGTGGATGCGGCGTTGCGGAGACAGGCGATTCGGATGGTGACGGAAAATTGGATTGCATTGATGGCTGTCCGACAGATCCCGCCAAGATTTCCCCCGGAGCCTGTGGATGCGGTAACCTGGAGACCGATTCGGATGGTGATGGCACCCCAGACTGCGTTGATGGTTGTCCGTTAGACTCTGGAAAAATTGGAGAAGGTACCTGCGGATGTGGAGTGCCGGATACTGATTCGGACGGTGATGGCTATCCAGATTGTGTCGATGGATGTCCGTCAGATTCCGGAAAGTTTGCAGAGGGAATTTGCGGATGTGGAATCCCGGATACTGATTCGGACGGCGACGGAACGGCGGATTGCCAGGATGGTTGCCCTGCTGACAGCAGCAAAACCAGCGGTGGCGTTTGCGGGTGCGGAACCCCCGATACTGATTCGGATGGCGATGGAGTTCCGGATTGCACCGACCTCTGCCCATTGAATGGATCAAAGAACGTTCCAGGAGCATGCGGATGTGATACTCCCGATACCGATTCGGATGGCGATGGAGTTCCGGATTGTTTGGATGGCTGTGCAGATGATGGCTCCAAGACGGAAGCCGGTATCTGCGGCTGCGGTGTGCCGGATATTGACACCGATGGCGATACGATTTTGGATTGTAATGAAGACTGCCCGCTGGATCCGAACAAGACCGAACCCGGACTTTGCGGTTGTGGCGTGGCGGATGCGGATCTGGATGGTGATGGAACCATTGACTGCCTCGATCTCTGCCCGACCGATTACACCAAGACCGCACCCGGACAGTGCGGCTGCGGTGTGCCGGATACCGATTCGGATGACGATACCATTGCGGACTGCAATGACAACTGCACCACAACGGCGAACGGCGATCAGGCCGATATCGATCTGGACGGAATTGGCGACCTGTGCGATATCTGCCCCTCCATTTCGAACCCTGGGCAGGAAGATAGCGACGGGGATGGCGTTGGGGATGCCTGTGATAACTGTTCAACTTTAGCAAATCCCGATCAAGCGGATGAAAACGGCAATGGAATCGGAGACGCCTGCGAAAGTGCCGATGATTTCAGTCTGGGTGTCGACCCGTACTGCCTAGCAGACAACAGTCTGCAGTGGTCGGTGAGCAATGGCAACGGTTTCTCCGTTCCGAATTTCACCTGGAAACTGGATGGTGGAACATATGGAAATGGTGGACCGACCACGATCGCTCCCGGAACGATGCTGGTTGGAACGACCCCTGAAGGTACACACACCCTTAGCATCAGTTGGAACACTGGAAGCACCAGCTTCACTTTCTCGAAGACCTGCACTCCAGTCACTCCTCCTCCCGTTACTCCACCAGCTGTTGTACCGCCCTTGATCCCTGTCACCGCAGAGGAAGAAGTACTGATCCCTGTGACCGGTATTGACCTGGCTTCTCAAGTGCAGAGCAATTACTTGCAGATCGCAAAGATCAGCATGTTCGTTGGGCTGGGTTGCCTGGGGATCTCGCTAGGGATTGACGGATTCCCTCGAAAGAAGAAAGAAGATAAATAAAAAAATCTGTAATGAAAAAAGAGCCCACCATTTGGTGGGCTCTTTTCTTATCATTGATTCATGGATCTGTAAAAAACATGACTGCAATCGTTAAGAATTAATGAAATTGTCATCTTAATAGGTATAATTAAAAAAATTCCGGAAACCCTATTGAAAACGAACAAGCCATTGATATTTTCTATTTCAAAACAGGGCAGGAGAAGAAGATAGGTTTTTAGTGTTAAAAAGTAAAGAGTATAAAAGCCGAGACAGAGAAAAATGCAATTAAAAAATCGCACCTGGTTAATGATCGTTGTGATTTGCAGGGTGCTTCTCACGCTGGGGATCATGATGACGTTGTTTCTTGGGATGTGGATCGGATATTTCACGATCCTGATCATTTTGATCGGTGCTTTTTCTTTGATTTTGGCGATCTCGGATATCGGTATTCTTTTTTCATTGAAGAAAAGGAAGAAGATTAATGGTGATGATCTTTCACTGAGCGATCAGTATGAAGATCAGAAGAACGAATCAATTAACAGTATCCATGATGAGTATTAGTAGCGGATTCTATTTACAGCTTTCATCGCATTATACGCCACAGAATATCTACCCGGGTATTCCGAAAGATATTTCCAAGCAATATGATGTGGTCCCACTATGGTCTGGGAAAGACGAATATTCTATTGGCACTGCCGAGCCCGATTTTCGAGGAACCGAAGAAATGGAAAGAATCGTAAAGAAACCGGTCATTCCTTACCTATTAACTTACGCGCAGATTCAAACGCTTCAGGCTCAAATTTATAATGAAGACCAGCCACTAACGCCGGAGATAGATCTTCGTGAAATCAATACGGTTCTCCATGGTGGAGAAAAAGAATTCTTCACCGCGGTCGATGACCGGATCAGCTCTCCGGATGGAAAACAAAAAATCCAAAAACTGGATTTGCACGAGCGTGCATATCTGGAATCGCTCGGTGTGCGCTACCAAATTCCACACATTGATCTGAATATGGTGGCTCTTGGAAAAAACCTGGCTGGTCTTATTCCTTTGCAGGAAGCAAATATGCTCCAGGTTATCCCATTATGGTGGATGGGGAATTGTCTATACCTGGGCTGTAACGCCGGCAAACTACCTGCGGATCTTGCTTCTCTTTCGAAATTTTTCCCTTTCACTGTCAAGCTGGTTTTATGTGATGAAAAACAATGGAAGGCGGCTTTTCGGACGATCTATTTGGAGCAGGAAAAACCGAGACAGATATCCCTTGAAGAACGGCTGAAAGTTCTGCGAGAAAAATATTCTCTGGATCCGGCAGATCTGCAGCGTGCCAGAATCTACAGTTCTCAATACAATTCCGATCTGCTCACTGCTTTATTAGAATTGAAAATAGTCACTGCGGAAATGCTGCTTGAAGTGGACTCGCAGTTGACTGGAGTGCCTATTCTTGAGGGCGGATTTCAACCTCACCAAGATTGGGCTGATCGTTTGCCTGCGGACATCGGCAGACGGCTTGAGATCATTGCGTTCGACGAAAGCGATACAACCATTTCCATCGCTGCAAACCAGATTACCCGTGCAAAGATTGACCTGGTTCAATCTATCGGCCAAAAGAAAGTACTCCCGTTTCTCATCGATCTGCGAAGGTTACAATCCTGGATGGAGATCGTTTATTCAACGGATGTCTTCACTTTCAACAAACCTCATTTGCTTTCCTTGAAAGATACCGTATTGACGATAGGATTTGTATCTCAAGAACAAATGCGGGAAGTGATGGAATTTGAAGAATTGGACGACCATCAATTGGGTGAAGTCCTTAAAGATCAGAATTTCCTGGATGATATTGATCTGGCGGTCGCACTCAGTATCCAAACTGGTCTTCCTTTCGTCTTACTGGAACATGCGAACCTGCCGCAAGACTTCGGAGCAGGTTTTCCCGCCGACCTGGCTGAAAAATTCAAGCTTCTTCCCTTATTTCAACAGGAAAATACCATCTGGGTCGCCTCTCATGATCCGTTCAATGGAAAGGGATTTCATGAACTAAAAAAGCGGATGAATAAGCACATCGTACCGATCCTTGCCCCACAAAAGGTACTTATCGCCATCCTGGAACAGAAATGGGGAAGGGGACGTCCTGAAGTTTCTGGAGAAGCGCATCCGTATATTCAAAAGTTGATCCAAGCTGATTTTCTTACTCAATCTCAGGCATTTCACATGCTGCAGCTCATTGATGAGCAGGGATTGCCCTTTGATCAAGCGTTCTTGCAAGCCAGTTATTTTGATGTGCAGAAGGCGAATCAGGTTTTATCTTCTATTTTTTCAGTGCCGGTAATCGATGTGAATTTGGTGGAAGAGCAAACAGAACAGATCGATGGGCTTGGCAATAAAGTCACCAAACCTGTCTACCATGATCCGGTAGCTTTGAGTGCCGCCAGCATGATCGCTCTCACAACCGCCAATCAATATTGTTTGCTCCCTGTTCGTAAAGAAGGGCAGCATATCCTGGTTGCTTTTGCGGACCCTGTGCAAACCCAAAATCTTGAATTGCTGAAAGGCCTTTTTTCTTTACCCATCCTGCCGGCGCTTGCCATTCGGTCGGATTTGGAAGATGCAATTGCCCGAAATCTCGGTCGAAAGAACATCGGCACTTATTTGTTGGAAAACAGCTATATTACCCGTCGACAACTGAATGATGCTTTGGAACTCTCGAAGAAGACAGGGGTACGGCTCGGACAGGCGCTTTTGATCAAGCAGTACATTCAAGAAAAACAAATGTATGAAATTCTGGCGAAACAAGCGGAATTGCCGTTTGTTGATTTGAACAATGTTTCTATTCCGAAGGAGACTGCCCGCTTAATTGACGCAGAGGTTGAGCGCGAATATGGCATCATGCCTATCAAGGTGACCAAGAACGAACTGACATTAGCAATCGTGGACCCTTTCGACCAAAAGGCGGTCGATCTGGCGCATGAATTGACCGGCAAAAAGATAAAGCCGGTGGTTGTCACGGATGCGAATCTGGAGCAGATACTGGAAAATATTTATCATGGTGATTACACGACCATCAGCACCTCCAATTTGTTGATCCGTTCTCCTCGCGAATCCGCTTTTCATGTCTTGAGCACCGGTCAAACCATTTTCTTTTTGATACTCTTGTTCCTTTCCATTATGATGGCGATCTTGGATTTCACCTCTTTCATGATTGTCGTCAACGAGTTGATCACGATCTTTTATATTGGATTCTCTGCCTACAAGTTTTATCTTGTTTACAATGCTATGAACCATGACTGTGAGGTCCCCGTGTCGAAAGAAGAGATCGATGCGCTCGACCCAAGGGAACTGCCAGTCTATACATTGCTGATCCCTGTTTATAAAGAGGCGAGCGTTTTGCCCGATCTGATGAAATCGTTGAGCCGCCTGGATTATCCAAGCACCAAGTTGGATATTAAGATCCTGTTGGAAGCGGATGATCAGGAAACGATCCAAAGTTTTTATGACATGCATTTGCCGCCGCACTTTCGGGCTACCATTGTGCCCGGTTCACTTCCAAAAACAAAGCCAAAAGCTTGCAATTATGGGCTGATCCACGCGCGGGGTGAATATATCGTCATCTTTGATGCGGAAGACCGTCCGGACCCCGACCAGTTAAAAAAAGCAGTGGTCGCTTTTCAAAAATCGAGCCCCAATGTGGTCTGCATTCAGGCAAAATTGAATTACTACAACCGCCGGCAGAATTTGTTAACCCAATGGTTCACCTCGGAATATTCGATGTGGTTCGACCTGTTCTTACCCGGTTTGGACGCATCCAATGCTCCCATTCCTTTGGGTGGTACCTCGAACCATTTTAAGCGGCGTGCGCTGGCGGAGGTGGGGGCGTGGGACCCACATAATGTGACTGAAGACGCTGATCTGGGCATGCGGCTTTATAAACGCGGGTATCACACTCGTACCATCGATTCCACCACGTATGAAGAAGCAAACAGTCGGCTCAACAACTGGTTGCGCCAGCGTTCACGCTGGATCAAGGGCTATATTCAAACCTGGCTGGTGCACATGCGCAACCCTGTCCAGTTAATGAAAGAAGTGGGGTTAAACGGATTCATCAGCTTCCAGTTTGTCACCGGTGGAACCTTCTTCGCAGCTCTGGTAAATCCGATCTTGTGGACGATCACCACAGTCTGGTATTTAACCAAATGGCAGTTCATTCAAGAAACATTTCCAGGTTTTATCTATTACCTGAGTTCGCTCAGTTTGTATTTGGGCAATTTTGTGTTTACTTATATGAATGTGGCCGGCGCCATGCGACGCAGGCATTATGATAATGTGCGTTTTGCACTGCTCAGCCCTGTTTATTGGGGACTCATGAGCGTTGGTGCCTGGAAAGGTTTTGTTCAATTGATCACCAAACCACATTATTGGGAGAAGACAATCCACGGGTTCAGCCAGGATTATGAAGATGAAACCCAAACAGAACCGGGGGAGGGGGAAGACCATGTTGCATAATGCAAACCCAGCTCCCGCTGTTCCGGCTAATGCGCCTGCCTATATTCCCGAAACGAAAAGAACGCTTCGCATAGGAAAGAGTCTCTTAAGACTCCTGAAACACCCTTCCACCCATCTCTTTCTCGTTGCATTTGCATTCTATGCGATCATCGGCATCTTCGGGAACCGTGTCTACGACATGGCAGATTATGAAGGTTTATCGCGCGTTTCGCAAGCCTTTTCTGCCGTATTCGGACGCAATCCGCACCTCTCCGCAATCGGTTTTATTTGGCCGCCGTTGCCGGCTGTTTCTGATATTCCTTTCATCATCCTGCTGCGCCCATTTCATTTGGAAATATTGGGCGGCACTTTCATGAGTGCCCTGTATGCCGGTTTCACGATGGTCCAGTTGAACAACATATTGAAGCGTTTTAAAGTAGAAACCGGCTGGCGTTATATCTGGCTGGCCTTGTTTGGCTTGCAGCCTCTGATCTTGCACAATGCTTCGTTGGGCATGTCAGAAACACCCTTCATCGGGTTTTTGCTGTTTTCACTCAACGGGTATTTGACCTGGCGACAGGAGAGAAAAGATTCCGGTATTATGATGGCGGGAATGGGTGCCTGGCTGGCGCTATACTGCCGTTATGAAGCGCTGGCATGGGCCGCGATCATGGCGGTCTGTATCTGTTGGAACTGGCTTTTCCGGACGGGCAAGACCTCGCCCGAAAAATTGGAAGCGGAGCTCTTATCTTACCTGGTCCCCCCTGCTTATGGATTCATTTTTTGGGTTTTCCTGAACTGGACGATCATGGGTGATCCGCTCTACTTTCTGACCGGACCAGGGGCAACCTCCAATACCCCGGATACGGCGCAAACGTATGGCCCCAATCATCTGTGGTACTATGCCATGGATTCCATCGGTGGTACATTGAAACTTTTGACTGAAGAAGTATCCTTTGTTGGGCCACTGCTGGTGGTTGCATCCATTGCTCTGCTGTTATTCATCGTTTTCAAGAAACGCTGGATTGATTTCGATTTTATCTTGCTGGGCTGGTCGATTGTTCTGTTCACCTGCATGATCGGATACCGGGGCTATCTCCCTGCCTTCAGCCGTTATTTCATCTGGCTGATCCCGGGTGGATTGATCGTAACGGGAGCGGTCTATTCCTCCTGTGAGAAGAAATGGATGCGATTGGCCGTGAACTTTTCATTGATCGTATTAATGGTGTTTCCGATCATCCATGAGGTGGGCAAGAAATGGGACCTCATCGAAGAGCCAATGCCGCAAAAGCTCCTGTTATCCTGGATCATTGCCGGGGAACAACAGTCTGTTTCGTATGAGAATGATTCGTTGGGTGAAATGCAGATGATCGCGGATTATCTGAATGCACAACCCGATGATACGATCACCATCGTGGACCATTCCATTTCTATGTCTTTGGCACTGATGGTTGATCATCCCAAGAACCTTGTAATGACCACCGATATGGATTTCTTCGATATTTTGGAAAATCCTATCGGGAGGGCTGATCAGATCCTGGTTCCTTATCCATCTTTTGATGCCCGTGGAAGATCGCAGGTGTTGAAATACTATCCGGGAATTTATGAAGGATTTGAAACATGGACGACCTTCGCTCATGAATTTTCCTCCCCGTTACCATGGAGATTGTTTACTATTAACCAAACCACCCAAATTGGAAATTAAGGAGTGACCAATGAAGTACTCAATTGAAAAAAATCTTATCAGTATTTTGATCGTTCTAACATTCCTGGCCAGTACGGCAGCCATCCCTGTTGGTAAGTTTGCCCAAGAACAAAGCAATGTCTACACTTTTCAAGAGCTGGGTATTCTATCCGGGGATGATTCATTTAAAGGGATCAACACGGTCAAGGAGTACGGTTTTCAGTGGCCATCCATATGGGAACCGTTGGGAAGTAGCACACTCACATTGAAATTTAGCCATGCGAAAGCACTCAGCGAAAGATCTTCCATCGCAGTGGAAGTGAACGGAACCCTACTAACCAGCGTCGAACTTACCAGTGCCAATAGCGACACTGGCGAGATGACGGTCGAAATTCCAAAAGAATTGCTGGTTGCAGGATATAATCGAGTGCGGCTGTCTCTCTACCTTGGATACGAGAGTTTTGACTGCATGGATCTGGATGATGACCTGCTGTGGTTCACAGTTCATGCCGGCTCTTTTTTCTCCTTTCAATACCAGGTTAAGGATGCGACCCCGTTGCTTCATGAATTTCCCCAATCCTTTGTCAGCAATTCGGGAATCATCAAGAATTCGGTGACATTTATACTCCCCATCGATCCTACCTCTGCAGAGGTTAATGCGGCCGCCCTGATCAGTGCCAAACTTGGCCAATATGCAAACTGGCGTACGGTGGATATCCATTTTGCGTCCGAAGCAGATGTGCAGCTCAATGCCAATGCCATTCAGGGCAACATCATCCTGGTTGGACGTGCGGATCATCTGGTTTTGTTGAACAATTTAAATGCTCCATGGACCTTGGAAGATGGAAAATTGAAAGAAAAGGATGGAACTGCATTTCCGGAAAATAGCGGGGTGTTGTGGAGTGGACAGTTCTATGCGGATGCCAAGCGAGCCATTTTGGTCGTCACTGGCGATAGCGATGCTGCAGTGGTGAAAGCAGCCAAAGCGCTCACCCGCGATTCCATTTTGGCTCAACTTCCCGATACCCTTGCTGTGGTCGGTCAGGTGCCCGAATCGGTCTCGGAGCAGGAAACATTCACAGCTACTTTTACATTGGAGAAATACAGCTATCGAGATGTGACCGCCTGGGGTACATCGGAACAGTCCATCACGTATGCTTTGCCATTTGCGTCGTCATGGAAGGTCATGGATGATGTCAGCATGCGGCTGCATTTTGCCCATACTGATTTCTCTAATTTGGACGAGTCCTATGTGACGGTGGAAGTGAATGGCACTCCCGCTGGCACGATTGCACTGAGCTCTAAAAATGCCAATGATGCCTGGGTCGACCTTGTGCTGCCTGCGCGCCTGTTCGACTTTGGCGATAATACCATTACCATTCTCAGCAATATTAATTTACCCGATGCTTACCTCGACAGCCGTTATGATTGTCTGGAAGACAATACCACCGCTGCCTGGCTGGTGATCTATGCAGATACCGAGTTCACTGTACCGCTCGGACCGTCAACCGACGTGCTTTCCATCAATGAATTTCCCTATGCCTTTATCGGAAGTTCCGACCTTTCAGATTTCGGAGTGGTCCTTCCGGATCAACCGAATGTTTCCATCAATGAATTGGTGATCCGGCTCAGTGAGTTCCTAGGTCATTATCTAAACAGCGAGGGGATCGGATTACGAATTTACAACTCTGCAGAATTGGCTTCGCTCTCTGAGAAGCCCTCTCATCTGATGTTGATCGGTATACCGACTCAAAACTCTGAGATCGCGAAGATCAATGACCGTCTGCCCCAATCTTTTGAAGCAGGCACCAACAACCCCGTGGCGCAGGAGGGAATTGTTCAAACCGATACAAAAAATGCGGATATCGGATACCTGGAAGCTTTGCTCGATGTGAATGGGAATCCGATATTGGTTGCTACCGGGACGACGGATCAGGGTATTATCTGGGCAGTGAACGCCTTGATGGATACCACGAATATCAAGAATCTTTATGGCGATCTGGCTCTCACCCGTGCAGAAGGATCCATTTCCTCTGCAATGATCCAGGATACAGAAAAATTGATCCCTGTATCCGATGAAAAACCCATTCAGCCGCAAGTTGAA
The DNA here is from genome assembly GCA_012797975.1 of Pelolinea sp. Lineage (GTDB taxonomy): Bacteria > Chloroflexota > Anaerolineae > Anaerolineales > Anaerolineaceae > UBA4781. The sequence continues at coordinate 87,921 of JAAZOD010000012.1, forward strand.
AAGAATGAACTTGCTTTGTGGATCGGCATTGTATTTGCAGTGATTACTTTTGCAGTTGTGGTTGGAAAAGCTATCGATGAGACTGTAAAAAAGAATAAGGCGAGGAAACATGGCTAATAAAAGAATCTCTCAGGGCAATTTATTGATCTATGTGGCAATCTTGGCCGTCGGTTTGGTCATCAGCTCAGGAATGATCGTTTTTGGGGGTGAACAGACCATTTTTCTTGGTCTTTCCTTGCTGGCTTTTGTATCGGTGTTGACGATCCTGCACTTTAATGGGTGGTTGGAATGGACAGCATGCGGAATCAGTATCTTAACCTATGCATATGTGCAATATTCCCTCCCGGGGCAGTTGATGCAGGTACTTTTCCGCACAGGTATCTTTGCTGCTGCGTTGTTGCTTTCTTTTGTTCTATCTCGGGTGATGCGAAAGAAGGTCGATTATTCCGTGAATCAATATGCTTCCAATAATGTTCTGATCGAAGAGCTTACCCTGCATGATTCCATGGGCCTTCTAAAATGGAAACCATTTCAGCAAAAGTTGGATGAGGAATTCCTGCGCAGCCGCAGAACGAAAAAGCCTGTCAGCGTGATGTTGTTGCGTGTTTTCAAGGTTAAGGAACTGACCAATGCAGGCAGCCCGGAAAGAGCGGAAGAGTTGATGAAAGCAACGGCTGCTGTTTGTAAGAAAGTATTGCGCACCCTGGATGTGGTTTCGCGTTACGATCGAGAAACATTGAGCATGATTTTGCCGGAAACCTCGGATGAGGAAGCCAAGGTCGCTGCTGGGCGTTTGATACAAGGAGTTACACAGCAGGTGAATACTGCAGTGTATGCCGGTATCGCCAGCTTTCCGAATGATGCAGTGTCTGTTGACAAGATCACCGCTCGCGCACAAGCAGCGCTTGATTATGCTGTGAATTCTGAAAAAGAGATGGTTTCTTTCGCACAGATGAATGCGGGAAATGAAAAAGAAAAAAGAAAAAAGGAATGACCGTCCTGCAGCTTGGAATGAATCACAGGGATGGTTTTTCTGGCCATCCCTGTGATTTCTAAAATGGTGAAAAGATTGGAAAGAGTGATACAATATTAAAGTAGTCGAAAAAATTATTGAATGCAATGAACTGAGGTTTGAACTTGGTCGCTTTGGGAGGGCTGAGAGATCGCCCTTCGCAACAATCTCAGGGAGCAAATAGCGAAACCGGTCATCAAAGACCGGTTTTTTTATTGGTAGTTGCACAAAAATACAAAGCAATCTTCGACAAACGCCGCCTTAAGAGCCACCTATTTAATGGGTGGCTTTTTTAGACCGATTTTCTGATGTCAAAAGAACGTGTTTTTATGCTCTATCCTTATGCTGTATTTTGATATACTTGGGGGAATTATCGGGAGGACGATATGCAGTATCACTGTATGGTGGTTAAGATTGGCACGTCCACGCTTACCCACGGTACGCATGCGATTCAGTATCCCTGCATCGTGGAACTTGCCAGACAGATCTGTGCCATTCAGAAAGAACATTGCCAGGTCGTGCTAGTTTCGTCCGGCGCGATCACTGCCGGAAAAGAAATGCTGGGTCATTCCAATTTGGCAAAGCATATGCCAGCAAAACAGATGCTGGCTGCAGTCGGGCAGCCGCGCCTGATGGCGATCTACGAACAAGTATTTTCCATGTATGGTATCAAAGTGGGGCAGGTTCTACTGACCCGTACCGATATTACCAATCGCAAAAGCTACATCAATGCGCGCGGTACGCTGGAATCTATGCTGACAAATCAAATTCTGCCGATCATCAATGAAAATGACACGATTGCCACGGATGAAATCGGTATTGGAGATAATGATAATCTTTCTGCTATGGTTGCCACGATGTTGGAAGCGGATTTGTTGGTCCTGCTGACCGACATTGACGGCATTTATGACGGCGATCCTGCCAGCGGCGAATCTCAATTGATCCGCGAGATACGTTCTGCGGGGATCCCGCAATCGATCTGGAATGCTGTGGGAGGGTCCGTTTCTGGTCTTGGAAGGGGCGGAATGTTAACGAAGGTCCAAGCTGCTGAGATCGCCCGCCGCAGCGGTACCACCGTTGCCATTGCAAAAGGCGAGGACAATATCCTGTATCAAATTGCCGCAGGAGAAAAACCTGGCACCTGGATCTATCCAACGCTCGATGCGTTGGAGAGCCGGAAACGCTATCTGCTGGCGAGCGCTATTAAAGAGAGTGGAGTGCAGATCGATGTGGGAGCACAGAAAGCATTATTAAAGGGAGGGAGCTTACTGCCAGTAGGGGTGGTGAGGGTGCAGGGAAATTTCCAAAGGGGAGATGTTATTTCCGTTTTTGACTCCCATGGAAAATCTTGCGCGTTAGGTCGCTGTGCGTATGCTTCGGATGAGATCGATCGTATAAAAGGACTGCATACCGATCAGATCGAAGAAAAACTTGGATATCTCTATGCCGATGAAATGATCCACCATGACGATCTGGTTTTGCTGCAGGGCAGAGGAGGTGAGCATGAAAGCGGTGCTTGAACTATGCAGCCAGGCGAAAACCGCCTTTCGCTCTCTGCCTTTCTTTTCTGCAAAACAGCGAACCATGCTTCTGATAAGTTTGGCTGATATTCTAGTGGAACGCTGCGATCTGATCGAAAAGGAGAATCGGAAAGATGTTGACGAGGCACAAGCAACAGGCCTGAGCGGGGCCATGCTGGAACGGCTTTTGTTGGACCATGAACGGATCGTGAGCATGGCAAACGGAGTGCGTTCCGTCGCAATTTTGCCTGATCCGCTCGATCAGATTTTTGACGAACGGATATTGCCAAACGGGCTGCATGTCCAGAAACAGCGCGTGCCATTGGGAGTGCTGGCAGTGATCTATGAATCACGCCCCAATGTGACCATCGACGTGGCAGCATTGGCGTTGAAATCAGGAAATGCTGTCATTTTGCGCGGAGGAAAGGAGAGTTTGCACACCAATGCAGCTCTGGCCTCCTGCGTCCATGAGGCATTGGCAACCTGCAGCATGCCCGTTGGAGCGGTGCAATTTCTGGATGATCCGGACCGCAAAAGGGTGGATGAACTGTTGAGCATGGACCACTATGTGGATATGCTCATTCCCCGCGGAGGAGCGGAGTTGCACACTTACTGCCGGAAAAACAGCCGTATTCCCGTCATCACCGGCGGGATCGGGATTTGCCATCTGTTTGTGGATGAGTCGGCAAACCTTGAGAAGGCGTTGGAAGTGATCGTCAATGCCAAGGTACAGCGTCCAACCGTCTGCAACGCATTGGATACCGTGCTACTGCATGAAAGGATTGCATCATCCTTTTTGCCGGTGCTGTTAAAGCGAATGCAGCAGGAAAAGGTAGTCGTTCACATCCCAGAACCGCAGATCAAAAAATTCTCCCTTCACTGCAGTGAATTCGTTAGAAGTATGAAGGAAGGAGATTGGGATCGGGAATGGCTTTCGTTAAATTTGAATATCACCATCGTCTCCGACCTGGCGGAAGCCGTAGATTTCATTCGAGAACATTCCACCGCTCATTCAGACGGCATTCTCACCGAGGATGAGCAGAATGCCAACCAATTCCTCAAAGCGGTGGATTCGGCTGTGGTGTATGTGAATGCCAGCACCCGCTTTACCGACGGCGCCGAATTGGGGCTGGGAGCAGAAGTGGCCATTTCCACGCAGCGCCTGCATGCGCGCGGGCCAATGGGTTTGCAGGAATTGACCACCTATAAATGGGTGGTGCGGGGAAATTATCTTATTCGCGAATAAAAAGAAAGCCACTGCAGTCGCAGTGGCTTTTTCTGTATAATAATAAAAAAATGCTTCAATGAATGGGCTTAGAAACCTTTCAATACGTTTCCAAGCCATAGCAGGACGAATCCTGCGGCTACCAACCAGAAATTGTAGCTGCTTACAAAGGGGATGGCGATGAATTTACCAAGGATCCCCAAGACAGCTAAAGCGGTTGAGAGCCAAAAAACTAATTTGGTTGGAGTGCTGAGTTTCATATCAATCTCCTTTCTTTAGTTTTCCTACATTAAGTATAACGAAAAAAAAGGCAAAAAGTTGCGTGAAGGAGATTGATTAATGTTGGATTTAAATCACCAATTTCGATGAATACTAGCTCTTGATCTTGATCTCGACCTCTTTCACTTCTTCAACGCCTTTGAGCGCTTTCAACATTCCCAGAATGGTCTGCATGATGATATCGGCCGGAAATTGAGTGAGCGGGATTTCCTTCCCATTAACTTTCAAGACAATCGATTGCATCGTGTCCTCCTAACTTTTATAGACTGTGATTTCTGATCTGAGCGATGAGCGCTTCGTAGTTTCCGTCATAGGTAAACAATGTATTCTCGCGCAGCGCCATATCCCCCAAACGAATTTTGGGGATCCAATCTTCCAGAGCGCCTTCAATGAAGATGAAATCATATTCTTCATTTTCCGAAAGGAACTGCACAATTTTGCTGGTGGGCAGGGGCTGCTTGACCAGGAAGGTGGTTTCGCTGGCTGAAGAAAAGACCACGGTTTCAGCCCCGGCTTGCCCATAGAGATAAGTATCCTTTCCTTCTGTGTCAATGCTGACGGCCTTATCGGAGACTTTGATGACGGCTGCATGAAACCCTTCGCTGATCAATTGCGCGACGATCTTTTTGACCAGATAAGTTTTGCCGATGCCCGATTGTCCGTAAAAGCCAAGGATGGTTGGGGTTTGTTGTTTTTTTGTCATTCCTTATATTGTAGCGGAGAAATACCGATATTGAATTAAAAAGCAACGCATGGTCGAATCGCCCCTGTTTGATAGACAAAAGTCAAGTGGAGAGGGAGGACTGAGTTTTGTTCAATTTGGAACCCAGTCCTTTTTGGTTGGCCTTGATCCTACGATTGTTTATTGTAATAAGCCATATCCTTGAACAGCTTTTATATGTAAAAGATTCGATCGCGGTACTGCTCAAGAAGTTTTTGGTTGTGTTCCGCTCCGCCATCCACATTGGCTGCCATGAAAACAGGGGGTGTGATGCCCCTCGCCAGCAGTTCTTCGATGGTGGCGGCTGACAGACAGTGCATGATGGCGCTGCTGGTAATTCCCGAAGCGGATGCAAACTTGGTGTCGAGGCCTTCGAGCGACAACAAGGCATCACCCTTTTCTGCTTTGTTATCAATCACCAGGTCGGCGAAATCATGCATCTTCTTTCCAGATGGGTGTCGTGAGGTTACACCATCGGAATACTTTCGAGATGTAATGCCGATCACCGTGATCCCGCGCTCCTGGGCGATCTTTGCCATTTCAATCGGCACTGCATTGCGACCTGAAACGGAAATGACGATGAGGATATCTCCCTTCTGAATGGGCTGGTTATCCAGGATAACCTGCGCATATCCGCTTAATTTTTCGATCCCGGAGGTCATGGTAGTGGGGTGGATATCCAGATGGGCGATGCCCGGTGCATAAATGGGGTTGATCAACATGAGGCCCCCTGCGCGGTATACCACTTCTTGAATGGGCAGGCAGGAATGGGTGCAGCCAAATGCAAAAATACGATTTCCGTTTTGAATGGCGTCTGCCATCAATGTGGCAGCTCGATCCATTACGCCCTCTTCCTCAACAGCCACTTTCTGAAGAAGAGCGATGACGGCATCGACATATTCATGCGTTAATTTAGACATTTTTTACTCCATTGTTTTTTGGCGATAAATTTGAGAACCACTCACGATCGTTGAAATAACCTGAAAATCATTGTCAAAAATCGTAAGGTCGGCATCATATCCGGTACGGATATAGCCTTTGTTTTGAGAAAAATGCATGGCTTGCGCAGGTACCCGGGTAGCCATGGGTAGAACTTGTTCAATCTTTAATCCGGTAAATTGCATGACATTGCGTAAAGCAACATCCAGGGTGAGCGTAGACCCGGCAAGACTGCCGTTGGCGATCCTGGCGGCTCCATCGGTCACCGTTACTTCCTGACCTCCCAGATCATATTGACCATTTGACAGCCCGGTAGCGCGCATCGCATCGGAAATTAAAATGGTATGGTCGATCCCTTTGCAGGCCAGGATGAGTTTCACAATGGTGGGGTGAAGATGGATCCCGTCGACAATGATCTGCGCAGCAATACGCTCATCGGCCAGGATCCCGCCCACTGTTCCCGGTTCGCGATGATGCAATCCGCGCATGCCGTTGAACAGATGAGTCGCCTGACGAACACCCAGGTCTGCCGCATGTCTCACCTGGTCAGAAGATGCGCTGCTGTGACCGATGGAAAGTTCAATGTGATGGTCAAGGCAGGCCCGAATAAATTCATCCATCCCCGGCAATTCAGGGGCAATGGTGATTAGTTTGACCAGCTCGTTGGCAAACCAAGTTTCGTACTCGCTTTGTAGGGGAGGGCGGAAGAACGCAGGGTTCTGTGCGCCCTTGAATTCGATATTGATATAGGGGCCTTCCACATGTGCCCCCAGCAGATGAGCGCCATCCAGGTGGGAGTGATGCTGGGTAATATTCTCCAGAGCAGTTGCGATGTTTTCCTGGCTGTTTGTAAGGGTGGTGGCGAAGAAGGACGTTACCCCATGAGCCGCCAAAAAGGTGCTCATGGTATTCAGCGCATTGCGCGATGCATCCATCGTGTCGCATCCCATGCAGCCGTGTATATGGATATCCATTAATCCCGGCGTGACAATGCATCCTTTGGCGTCGATGCTTGAATGGGAAGCTGCCTCTGCAATCGGTGTTGGGTAAATGCCCTGGATGATGCCATTTTCTATTTCGATGGTGTGGTCTGACAGCAATTCATCAGGGGTGTAGATGTTTGCGTGGATAATTTTCTTGATCATGGTGGAATTATACAAAAGAAAAGAGAGGAGAAGTGGTATTCTCCTCTCTTTCTTATACCAATATTAGATACCGAATAATTTGGCGATAGCCCAGATGACGATACCGGGGACGATCGCATCGGGAACAGTGAATCCAAGACTGACTGCGCCTAATGCAGAAAGATCACCAAATACCTGGAATTTATAGGCAAAGCTGATCAGCAGCCAGCCGACAAAACCCCACAGGAAACCGCCCAACCAGGCGCCTTTGCGTCCACCGGTAGCATTGCCAAAAATGGCGCCGGCACCGCTGGCAAAGAATGCTGCGATCATGCTGGGCAGCGGAACAGGCCAGCGCATCAATGCTAAGACGATCATGCCTACCACCTGTCCGATGGTGCCGGAGATCAAACCAAAGATCAGGGCATTGGGAGCATACGGATAAATGACGGGGCAATCCAATGCAGGTTTTGCACCGGGGATGAGTTTCTCTGCGATACCTTTGAAGGCGGGTGTGATCTCAGCGATCAACATGCGCACCCCTTGCAGCAAGACCAGAACGCCAGCAGTGAAATTCAACGCGATCAAGAGAGTGTAGACGAACCAGTTCTGCCCACCGCTGATCTGCTCTTCAAATGCAGCCACACCGATTTGATTGATGGCAAGGCCTGCACCGATGAATGCAACCAGCAGCATGATGATGGAAATAGAAACGGACATATCGCGCAGGAAATTGAACGATTCTTTGATCTTGACGTTCTCGGTAGAATCTTCGGGTTTGCCAACCAGCTTGCCAGCCCAGGCACCCAACATATTCAATAATGTTTGTCCATGGCCAAAGGCAATATCATCCGTACCTGTGATCTTGCGCATAACCGGTTGGGCCAGGGCAGGAGCAAGGGTCATATAGAAACCATCTACGATGGATGCCAGAGCGACCACTGCCCAGGTGGAAAGACCGAAAGAGTGGAACAGGATGGCGAAAGCGCCGGCATGTACCCAGATCATGTGCCCGGTCAGATAGATATAGTGATGTTTTGAGAATTTAGAGACCAGGATATGGACCACGTAGCCAAACAGCATGGTCCAGGCGATCTCGGCGCCGATGTTCGCCAGGTTTGCGTTCTGCACCGCGCCGACCACCGCTTCATCGTAGGTTACAAAGGTTTCAAAACCGCTGGCGGGGATCCCTTTTTCGAAGAATACCTGGATCGGTGACAGGGCTGTGATCAAAGCGCTGGTTCCAACGCCGATGATCAACTGCCCGAGAGTTGTCTTGAGTGTTCCTTTAAACACATCGCCCGCAGATTTTTTCTGAATGATGAGACCGATCATGGCGATGAAGCCCAGAACGATCGCAGGTAAAGTGATTAAAGAGAGTATTGCATTAAATACTGCCATTTCATCCTCCTAAAATTTTTAGTAGTTGTGGTACAAATATAAAAAATAGTGATCCAAAAACCTCCTTTCCAAAAAGTAAAAAGTTATGAGAGCTCTCGAATTGCCTTGAGAATTTTTTCTTTTATTTCTGCTTTATCGACCAGGTTTTTTATGAGAACGATTTTTGCAGGATAATCGCGGAGGTGTGGCTCCATATCAACAGGGGCAACCACAATATCTGCCTTATTCCCTTTGAAGGAACCCAGGTCCCATGGACTGGTCTCGGCTTTGATCCCTTCCGCTTTTAGAATGTCGTCGATGTACAGTTTGAGCATCATACTGGTTCCAAAACCCATTCCACACAATGTTGCGATGACCATTTTGTCTCTACTTTCTTGATTTGATGTAATCAAAGATTGCTTTTTGCAGTGCTTGAGAATTTTCACAAGCACGGATCATTTGAAGAAATTTTTCTTTCGATAGATAACCAGCCAACTCGGCAAGCGCTTCAATATGTCCCTGTTTGTCTTTTGCCCCAAGGGTGAAGACGATATCCACCGGATCGTTGGTGGAATGGCCAAATTTCACCGGGTATTGCAGCGTGATCAACGAAAGGCAGGCCTGTTTCACGCCATCTTCAGGACGTGCGTGCAGAAGCGCGATGCCGGGCGCAATGACGCAATAGGGCCCTAGTTCGTCCAAGACCCTTTTCATTGCCTGGATATAGCGAGGTTCGACCATATCCGCTTCCACCAGCAGTTCACCTGCTTTTTGGATGATCTCTTCTCTCGTGCTGAGCAGCAATCTGGCCGCGATGGTATTTTTGATCAATAGATCTTCGAGTTGCATTTTTTCCAACTTCTACAGTTCAACAACCGCAGTAAGGTTCTCCGGTCTATCCGGGTTTAATCCTTTGCTCATGCTTCTTTCGTATGCCAGCAATTGAATGAGAGGCAGATAAAAGGGAAAAGACCAATTTGAGGGCACGTTCTTCCCAATATCAAAGAGGTAATCAATGCCTTGCGGTTTTTCAGAGATTTTTCCCACCGCCAGGGTTCGCCCTCCCAGTTTCTGCATATCGCGGAAAACTGGAAGTTCATAGGAATAGGATTTGTCATTTGTGAACCCTATGATCAGCGATTGAGGATTCACCATGGACATAGGACCATGTCTGAATTCAAGGAAATGGAATGCCTCAGAGTAACTTAAGGACATTTCTTTCATTTTCAACATGACCTCCTGCGCAAGGCCAAAGAGCGGACCGTTGCCAAGGAAGAAGAACCGGTCGATGGTGAGATCGCTGCCGATCTGGCGTGCAGTGTCTTGATATTGAGAAAGATAGGCCTTTGCGGCAGAATGGACGGCGGAAATGGTATTTTTAGGAATCTCGCGTTCGCCCAACAGGATGATCGGCCACATCATATTGCTGAAAGAACGGGTTTGTGCCACACTCTGTTCCATTCCGGATATGGTGGTAATGGCTAGAGGGGACATTTTTGCCAGCGAACTATCTTTGTAGCAAGTGATCGCCAAGGCATCTGTTGAGCCGGTTTTTAGAAAGCTGTCCAATGCGTGCAGTGTCTCGGTCGTTTGGCCTGAACGGGAAATGGCTATAAAAAGAACTTTTTTAAAGGGTTTTAACCATGTATCTCCCGAATACCACAATTCCGAACTGGGCAGTGCGATCGTGGGAACTCCACTGCTGTTGTGTAAGAAACGAGCTGCCCAAATGGAAAGATAGTAAGTTGATCCGCACCCCGTAATAACGATTTGGTCATAATGCTTGGGATCCGGCAACTTATCACTCCAATCGGACCGCAAATACTGTAAGGTCTCTTTCCAGGTTTCTGGTTGTGAGAGTATCTCTGTTTTTGTGAACGTACCTCTTGTTTCTGGCATGAAAAATCAAACTCTCCTTAACTATTAAACTTGTATTACTTCCACTCCTTGTTCGCGGATGGCGCGAACCAGATCACCCTGTGCTTCGGTGGTGGTGATGATCGTTTTTGCGGCCGTGATCGGAGCCGTGCGGCTGGTCGAAACGTACCCGATCTTGGTATGATCGGCGACGATGATAACGTTGTCGCTGATACCGAGGATCTTGCGATCGGTCATCAGTTCCTGCGGGTCTTCACTGGTCAGCCCGAACCGTGGATGAACACCGCGCATTCCAACGATCACCTTCTCAACCCGCAAATCTTCAATGACCCTTTCTGCAAAATGGCCGATCATGGATTGTTCTTCGCGACGCAGAAAGCCGCCAATTCCGATGATGGGCATTTTTCCGTTGGTGCTTAATTCATTGATGATGGTGATGGCATTGCTCAACACAGTGATGTCATTTCTCTCATAAAGCTCTTTTGCCACATATAATGTTGTGGTTCCCGATCCGAGAAAAATGACCTCTTTTTCACCGATCAATGCTGCAACGGCTTTCGCGATGCGGATCTTTTCATCTTTTAAAAGTTCCATGCGCTTGATGGTGGGGGGTTCGCTGTAGTTGGGTGATTTGGACGGTAAAACCGCCCCACCGTGCGTTCTTTTTAGCTGACTGTTCTTTTCGATCTCGAGAAGATCTCTGCGGATGGTCATGCGTGATACATGGAAATGTTCTGCCAGTTCACTTACTGCAACGCTGCCGTTTCGATCCAGTTCGCGAATGATCGCTTGTTGCCTTTCTTCTTTCAACATAATGCTCCTTTCATAATATGTTACTTAATGTTGTTATGTCAAATAATAGCACATATAAGAACATTAAAAATGTTCTATTGTGAACATATTGCGACTAAAATGAGGAGAAATGAACGTAAAAAGGCAATCAAACAAAATCAAACATCCCTTAATGGCCGTCACGTGATATGATTTTTTAGTGCAACAAAGGGAGAATGGAACATGATGATGAAGTCGGTTGGAAAAATACGTGGACTGCAACAATGTGCAACGCCTGATGGAAAGTTTGCCATCCTTGCGCTCGACCATCGCAATAATCTGCGGAATTTGCTGCACATTCAGGAACAGGATCCCAATGCTGATGATCTCATGGCAGAATTTAAACAAGATGTGGTCCGCGCGCTGGCTGGCAGTTGCAGTGCATTCCTGCTTGATCCGGTTTACGGAGCGGCACAAAACATTGTTTCCCAAGCTCTGCCCGGGGCTTGTGGATTGCTGGTTGCACTGGAAGAGACGGGATATGCCGGTGATGCTGTGGCCCGGGAAAGCCAAGTGCTGCCGGATTGGAATGTTGCCAAGGCCAAACACATGGGTGCCAGCGCAGCAAAACTGCTGGTCTATTACCATCCCGATTCTCCTACCCATACCCATATTGAAGATTTGGTCAGCCAGGTTGCTGAAGATTGCCAAAAAAACGATCTTCCACTTTTCCTTGAAGTGCTTTCCTATTCGCTGGATTCCGGACAGAAGAAGCTGGAAGGGAATGAGCGCACGGATGCGATCTTGAAATCGGCAGAAAAGTTGACCCCTCTTGGGGCAGATATATTGAAAGCGGGATTCCCGATTGATTTGAAGGTTTCTGATGATTTCAACCGTTGGGAAGCGGCTTGTAAGGAACTCACCCGACGAAGCACAATCCCCTGGATATTGCTTTCCGCCTCGGTTGATTTCGATATCTTTCTACGGCAAGTGACGGCTGCTTGTATGGCAGGCGCTTCGGGCGTGGCGGCAGGGCGTGCGGTGTGGAAAGAAGCTGCGGATGTTAAAGGAGACGATCGGCTCCAATTCCTCCATGCGACTGCCCGCGAGCGCATGCATGCTCTGACCGAACTGGTGGATGCGCTGGCGGCTCCTTGGTTTGCCGGGCTTGAAACGTCTCCCGTTGAAAAAGATTGGTTCCGGTCATATCTTTAAAGTTGATAGGTTCTGATGAAAAAAAAGAGTCCGTTTTCTTCCGGTGATCCACTTTGTGAAATCATCCAAGCTCACAAGCAAGGCGAGCCGGTGGGTATTTACTCCATTTGTTCCGCGAATCGCAATGTTCTGCAAGCTGCCATGCATTCTCACAGGGATCATGATGCCATCCTTCTGATCGAATCAACCTGCAATCAGGTGAACCAGGAAGGCGGCTATAGCGGCATGACGCCCGCACAGTTCACGCTCTATTTGCAGGTCATTGCGGGGGACATGAACTTCCCCATTGAACGAATTGTGCTGGGGGGCGACCACCTGGGGCCCAATCCTTGGAAAAAAGAGAAAGCATCCATCGCCATGGGAAAAGCGGAAAAATTGGTCGCAGATTCCGTGGCAGCCGGATATGTCAAGATCCATCTTGACACATCCATGCCCTGTGGAGATGAAGCCACTTTATCTGCGGAAACGATCGCGGAACGGTCCGCACAGCTCTGCCTGCAAGCGGAAAAGACAGCCCGTGAGAATGGTCTGCCAGCCATGCCGGTCTATGTGATCGGCACGGAAGTCCCATCGCCAGGCGGGATGACCGTTGCACAATCCAAGAAGAGCCCGATCACAAGTGTGGAATTTGCCGACCAGACGCTGCAGATCTATCGTCATGTCTTCAGCCAATATGGATTGGAAGATGCATTCCGGCGTATCATCGCGATGGTCGTTTCACCAGGAGCGGAATTCAACGATAAAGAGATTTATCCATACGATCACGAAAAAACCATGTCATTGAGCAAATTCATTGACCCCATTCCTGGTATGGTGTATGAAGCACATTCGACGGATTACCAAACTCCGCAAATACTCAAGCAGATGGTCGAAGATCATTTTGCCATTCTGAAGGTCGGACCGGCGTTAAGCTTTGCTTTCCGAGAAGCGGTTTTCCGCCTAGCGGCAATGGAAAATGAATTGATTTTCCCGGAAGACAGCCGTTCGCACATTGTGGATGTGTTGCTGGCTACCATGCGGAAACAACCCTCTCATTGGAAATCCTACTATTCGGGGAAGAGCAAGGAAATCCGTTTTGGGTTGAAATTCGGTTACAGTGATCGCATCCGTTATTATTGGGGATATTCGGAGGTTCAAACGGCTTACCAGAAACTGATGATCAATCTGGGTAAGAAATATCTCCCGCTTACATTAATTAGCCAGTACTTTCCTGATCTGTATCCGATGGTGCGGAACAAGACGATCGATGCTCTCCCCCTTTCTCTTGTTTTCAACAGCATTGAACGGGTCTTATTGCAGTATCAAAAAGCTTGCGGTTTGATCGAATAAAAAAATCACCCATCTTTCAGGATGATATCCAAACTGTGCAGCAATGCCACCGCTTCGGGCAACGTGAATTTTGTTCGCTTCAGGAGGTTGTGGGTGGCATTGATGTCATATTGTTGGGCGTTGGTGAAATCAGCATCCGTTAAATTGGTATGGAAGAAACGAGCTTTGGAAAGATCCGAATTTTGAAAACCGCAGGTGCTCAGGTCTGCTTCGGCGAAATCCACTTCTTTCAGAGAACAATCGATGAAAGTACAGCCTTTCAATGGGCACTCGAAAAAATTTCCATAATTGAGATTGCATTGAAGAAAGTGAAAAGCGGGCTGCAGGGTTTTCTTTTGCCATGCCAGTTTGGTCCAATCGATACCCACCATGCGCGATTTTCGAAAGGTTGTGTTTTGAAAACGGCATTGCTCGAACTTTGCCAAACTGAGATCGCATTGTTCAAAAACGCAATCGTGAAAGTGACAGAACCGGAACGATGTTTCGGTCATCGGGCAGTTGTGGAACGTGCAGTTTTCAAAGTCCTTGTTTTCAACGATCGCATGGTTGAATTCTTGACCACTTATTTTCTGATCGAGAAATTCTTCATCATCCAGAAAGGCCTTTGCCATGATTGCTCCTGTGCCTTTAATTGTAATGCCGGTTTGTTCACATCCGATTTATGATGATAACCTATCCTGATATTTCTTTCTGAATTTTTGCAGTTTTGGAGAGATCACGAGTTGGCAATATGGTTGTTCTTCGTTCAAAAAATAATAGTTTTCGTGGTATTTTTCTGCGGGATAGAACTCTTTCAATGGCACGATCTCTGTGACGATGGGGGAGGGGAACACTTTTTGTTCCTTCAGTTTTTGCACCATCTTCTGCGCGATTTGCTCTTGTTCCTGATTCATGGGTAGAACAATGGAGCGATATTGACTGCCCACGTCATTGCCCTGCCGGTTGGGTGTGGTGGGATCGTGGATCTGCCAAAAAATCTCGAGCAGATCAGCGTAGGTGATGGTGGCCGGGTCGAATTGGATGCGTACCACTTCGGCATGGCCGGTGGTACCTGTGCAGACTTGCTGATAGGTTGGATCGGAGGTGTACCCTCCGGCATACCCCGGGGTGACGGACTCAACTCCGCGAAGCTGACGGAAGATGGCCTCCGCACACCAGAAGCAACCGCTGCCGAACACGGCTGTTTGAGAATCACTTTTCTTGTTCATCGGGAATAAACCTCATGGAAATGGAATTCACGCAATGCCATGTGTTCTTTTCTGTGAATTTCTCACCTCGAAAAACGTGCCCCAAATGTGCTCCGCATGCTGCACACTGTATCTCTGTACGGTACCCATCGGCATCGGGCAGCTCGTTGACCGCACCTTCAATGGCTTCATCAAAACTTGGCCAGCCACATCCGGAACGGAATTTGCTGTCTGATTTAAATAAAGGCCTGCCACATTGTCGGCAGATATATATTCCTCGCTCGAAAAAATCATTGTATTTCCCGCTGAAAGGCGTTTCGGTTGCTTTCTGCTTGATCACTTTCTTTTCTTCGGCGGTAAGTGGTTCCATTTTGCGATCGGTCATTTTCGTTTCCTTACTGTTCGTGCTTTGATTCTACGAGATCATATCGGGGATTCTTATTAATGAAATATAAATTTCGTTGAGGTATTCTCCCTGTAAATGCGACGCTGAAATTTGCCCAAGCACTGAGTATTGACAAGACAAAGAATAACGCTATACTTGTAATAACAAGATAACATTACTACATGTATGAATGGGAGTTCAACAGAATGAATTCTTGGGATGAGAGTTTTTCCGACACAAAAATCAACTTCGATAGCCCAATTCCGTATTACATTCAAATTAAAGAAAAGATAAAAGAACAGATCGATTCCGGCTCCCTGAAATATGGCGACCAGTTACCCGGTGAGCCGGTTTTATGTAACTTGTTTGCCGTCAGTCGCACCGTGATCCGACAAGCGCTGGCTGAATTGGAACATGAAGGGCTCGTGGCGAGGAAAAAGGGGAAGGGTACCTTCGTGAGCGAACCGGAAAGCTTTGAAAAACTATCTGGAAACCTTTCCGGTTTTTATCAGCACATGAAAAAACGCGGTCATCTCGCATACAGCCAGATCCTGAAACAAGAAATTGTCCATGCCGAAAAAGATATTGCTTCAAATCTAAATATTAAGCCAGGCTCCCTGGTTTTGCAACTTGATCGTTTGCGTTATATCGATAACGAACCCATCGTGCTGACAAGCACCTATATTCCAAGCCATTTTGTTCCCGGGCTTGAGAATATGGAACTTTCGAGAGAATCTCTCTATGGTGTCTTGGAGAGAGAGTATGGGATTGTTATTTCCCGCGCATATCGAACGATTGGGGCTGTGGTGGCAAATGAATACCATGCCGGATTATTCAAAATCAAAAAAGGCGATCCTTTCATCGTAATAAGCCAAATTGAATATTCTTCCGATGGTACTTTGTTTGCCTACTATCATGGTCTATACCGTGGTGACAGGAATGTATTTGAAGTCGAAATGGTAAGGCAATAAAGCTTATTGCACAGTACCCAGAGGAAAACGAGAAGAAAACACCCGTAAATGATGAAGAAAATTGAAGGAATTATTTCTGATTCTTTTCTACTGGTTTAGATCTGATCAAGAAAGGAGGAAAAATTATCGGGTTGAGGAAATACTTGAAAGAGATTCTTTGAAAAGAGGCAGCATAAACATTTTGCAGGAAATATTAGCAAGGAGGAAAAATGCATAAACAAAAACGATTTTTCTCGATACTTGTGGCAGTATTGATGATCACCGCGATGATGATCTCCTCATGCAGTACTGCAGCATCTGAAGAGAAAACGGAAGAGTCCGCAGCTGTTTCAGAAACAGGTGAAGAGGAAAAGGCGGATACGGGAACACAGCCCGGTAACTATGAGAATGCGACTCGCGAAGAGACGGTCTATTTCGATGCGTATGTTGCGCATGCTGACCACGCAAATTGGAATCCATTCATCACGGATAATTTGCGCGATGTCGGTTTACAGCAAGCTCTCATCGAGCCACTTTTCATGCTGAATTACGATACCGGGAAGATTGATTCATGGTTAGGTCTTTCCATGGAACCCAATGAGAGTTTCGATGTCTGGACTCTTAAATTACGACCGGGTGTCAAATGGAGCGATGGCGAAGATTTCAATGCTGACGATGTTGTTTTTACCGTCAATATGTTCCTGGCCAAAGCGCCTGATCTGGGAGCCGATGTGGCAACATGGACAGCCAGCGTTGAAAAAATCGATGATTTGACGGTTCAATTCAATCTGAAAGAACCGAATCCACGCTATCAACTCGATGTCTGGTCTTTCAAGATTTGGGGCGACCGAAATTCCATTGTCCCAGAGCATATTTGGAAAGACTATGTTGATAATCCACTGGGATTCACGAATTATGATCCTGAAAAAGGCTGGCCAGTATTTACCGGTCCCTACGTACTGTCGAAATTCACCGAAAACGAATATATCTATGTACGGAATGACGATTGGTGGGGCGTTGCAGCTGGTTTTCAGGATCTGCCCGCTCCAAAACGCTTGATCTGGATCCAATATGGTACTGAAGAGAGCAAAGCCGCTGCGATGATCAATAATGACCTTGATGCAATGGCAAACACTTCCCTTGGCACCTTTGAATCAATGGTAGCTGAGAATCCCAACATTATTGGCTGGGAGAGCGGATTACCGTATGGAACCATCGATCCGTGCCCGCGGTATTTGAGCATCAATAACCAGCATCCGATCTGGAGTGACGGCAACTTGCGCAAAGCTGTCAATCTGGCAATTGATCGTGACCAGATTGTTTCAATCGCTTATGAAGGTGGAACAAGCGCTTCAATATCCATCTTCCCTCAGTATGGTTCAATGGACCAATATAATTCAGCTCTCGAAGAAGCCGGATTAGCTGCACCAAAGACCGCCGACGTTGAAGCTGCAAAAGCACTCATTGAATCAAGTGGGTGGGCATTGAACGATGATGGTTTCTATGAGAAAGATGGCCAGGTATTAACCATGTCTATTCTGACCATCGAAGAATCCATGGAAACACGCCGCATTGGCGATGTGGTGGCCGAACAGTTACGGAATATTGGCATTGATTCACAACCTCAGGTGCTTTCCTTCGGTGCATGGCTTTCTGCACAGGGTGAGGACGACAATCCTGATGATGACTTCGAAGCAGCAGTTTCCTTCTTATGTGGCGGTGTCAATGAACCGTACGTCACCTTGAACACCTTTGCGGGTGGTGCGGATGCTGTTAAGGGTGGAATGGAGCGCTGGTCTGGGGCGAACTGGGAAGCATTCCGATCTTCGGTGGCTGAATTGAAGAATCTGGCTCCCGGCGATCCTGCGGGGGTTCCGATCGTGGTGGATGCATATGAATACATTGCGGAAGATATGCCTTTCGTTACCCTCACTCAGGCCTCCATGCTTACACCGATCAATACAACCTACTGGACGAATTGGCCGACCAGTGAGAATCCTTATACTATCCCTTCGACCTGGGTTCAGAGCACACACCTGATTATTCACAATTTACAACCTGTAGAACAATAACAACCTTTAAATGGGCATCTGCATTCCTCAGATGCAGATGCCCTAAAGAATATTCTTCGCGGTGATTTATGAATGGACTTACATGGAAGTATGTGTTACGACGCGTTGGCATCTATCTGCTCACAATATTCATCAGCATCACATTGATTTTCATCATTTCCCGAGCAGTTCCCGGTGACCCGGTGGAAACAATGTGGCGACAATTGGAAATGCAAAAAGGGCAAATTGAAGAGATCGATGTCATTATTGACCACTATAAAACCCTTTTTGGACTGAACGAGCCGATCACTGTTCAATACGGGAAATTTCTTTGGAATACAATCCATTTTGAATTCGGCGTATCTTATGCACATTATCCAACCCCTGTGTCAACCATGATTAAAAATGCACTGCCATGGACCTTGGGTTTGGGTTTGGTTACCATGTTTATTATTTTCCTTTTTGGAAATGGTATCGGCGCCATCTTTGGGTGGGAGAGGACCCCAAAATTCATAAAAACAATCATTCCCTCCGGCCTTTTGTTTACATCGATCCCATCCGTTCTGGCGGCTCTATTTTTGCTTTCGATTTTTGCCAAGAATCTGGGTTGGTTTCCTCTTGCTGGAGCATACAGCAATGAGGTGACGCCTGGTTGGAACTGGCCTTATATTGCAAGTGTCATCAAATACGGATTCTTGCCGGCCCTGTCGATCCTTATGGTGAATATTGGTTGGACCGTTCTTGGAATGCGTGCAATGGTTGTCACAATTGGTGGGGCGGATTATGTTCGTCTGGCGGAAGCGAAAGGATTGAAACCTTTCTATATCCTCACGCAATATACGGTGCGCAATGCTTTGCTTCCTCAGCTCACATCATTGGCATTAAGCATGGGTGGATTGATCTCAGGGCAGGTGCTGGTCGAATCGGTCTTTTCCTATCCTGGAATGGGAATGCTCATTTTCCGTGCAATACGGGAACAGGATTTTCCCGTCATTCAAGCAACCTCTTTTATGTTCATCCTGATCACAGCGACCTCGGTCTTGTTGATTGACCTGCTTTATCCCCTTATCGATCCGCGAATTACACATGGAGGGGAGTAAAAATGAAAAGCAGGGTGGTTGATCGGAACAGTTCAAAATCTGAAATTGCAGAGAAAGAATGTCGGAAAAAAACTTTTAAAAGCTCACCGTGGAAGAACCCCAAACTGATCATCGGTGCAACCGTTCTGTGCGTTCTTGTGTTTTGTACGCTGATCGGGCAGTTTATTTGGGATAAGACGCTTGTCAACGTTGGCAGTTCTCCCCTCAATTTACCACCTGTTGGATTTGAATACCGTAAGCAAATTGGAACATGGGCTCATCCCCTTGGCACTGATAATTCAGGAAGGGATCTGCTGACATTGATTCTGGTGGGATTACCCCATTCACTTGGGATTGGTTTTGTGGCCGCTTCGATTGGGCTTGTCATTGGAATTTTGTTTGGTTTTTCAGCCGGTTATCTGGGTGGCCGGGTGGATGATGTGATTCGTCTTTTATCTGACACTACCATGAACATTCCTGCATTATTAATCTTGATCATTGTTCAATCGGTTATTCCCAATGCTGATTTTTTCGTGATGGCTTTACTTCTTTCTTTATTTGCCTGGCAAAGCCCAACGCGCGTTCTTAGGGCGCAAATACTATCCATGAAGCACTCTGATTATGTCAAGTTGGCTCAACTTTCCGGTGCTTCGGATAATGAGATCATGTTTAAGGAGATAATGCCGAACCTGCTGCCATTTTTAATTGCACAACTGACCGCAGGAACATCCTATTCCGTCCTGGTACTGGTGGGGGTTGAGGTTTTGGGATTGGGTTCGCAAAGCAAACCTTCCTTGGGAATCACGTTGAATAATGCAATTAATTCTTCTGCGATTTTACGCGGTATGTGGTGGTGGTGGGGAATTCCGACCATCATCTTGATTGTGGTCTTTATGAGTCTCTTGCTGATTTCTGTCGGTTTGGATGAAGTATCAAACCCACGCTTAAGAAATCAATAAAGGAAAATGCTAGAAGGATCATGGATATGACTTCAAAAGTGTTGGATGTAAAAAAATTAAGCGTGGCTTATGATACTTCTTTGAAAACCATCCAGGCAGTAAAGGGTATCAGTTTTACGATCAATCAGGGCGAAACTTTGGGACTCATTGGTGAATCTGGCTCGGGGAAAACAACCACCGCCATGGCGATACTCCGGTTGCTTCAAAAGCCGGGTCGAATCACCAGCGGTGAAGTGATTCTGAATAACAGTACTGACCTGCTGACTTTGTCAGAACGAGAGCTCCGTAAAGTCCGTTGGACCGAACTGGCACTGGTTACCCAGGGATCCATGAATTCATTGAATCCAACCATGCGGATCAACAAGCAGATCGCCGATGGAATTCTGGCACATCGTGAAAAACAAAATAGGGACGAGTTGGAGGAGTATATAGGAAATCTGTTGAAAATGGTTGGTTTGCCAGAACGTGTTTTTTCTCAATATCCCCACGAGCTAAGCGGGGGTATGAAACAAAGGGTCTGCATTGCCATGGCCGCATCCTTGAATCCTTCCCTTTTAATTGCAGATGAACCGACCAGCGCATTGGATGTGATCACCCAACGCATTGTTGCACAAACCCTGATGGATATAAAAGAGCGTTTGAACATGTCATTGTTGGTGATCGGTCACGATATTGGGTTGATGGCGCAGTTAGCTGACCGAGTTGCCGTAATGATCGATGGGGTCATTGTTGAGACGGGTGCCCTGCAAGAGGTTCTGACTTCTCCGCAGCACCTTTATACGCAAATCCTTGTTGATGCGATGCCATCGATAAAAAGAAAGAAATCGCTTACATCCATCGATGAGCAAACAAGGCAAAAGATTTCTAAAAGTTTGTTAAAGCCGTTTGAAGTGAAAGAGGTCACCCAAGGGCATTGGGTTGCAATAACTCAATGAAGTTTGGATCGCACAACACTTTTCTTTGTGGTGATCTTGAGGTGCGATCAATCATTTCAGGCAGGTTAGGAGAGAGGAATGGATCAACCATTATTGGAGATAAATGACCTGACCAAAATCTTTGGGAAAGGTTTGGATCAGCAGAAAAGCCAGGTTGTGGCGCTTCAACATTTTTCGGCTGAAATTGCTGGAACACCCGCAAAAATAGTGACCATTGCTGGAGAAAGCGGTAGTGGAAAATCGACATTGGCAAATTCAATCCTGGGCTTTATGAAATGTACTTTTGGAACCATCCATTTTAAAGGTCAGGATGTCTCGAAGTTTACAAAAGAGGAGATATTCCGGTATCGACGCGAAGTACAAGCGGTTTTTCAAGATCCCTATTCGGTGTACAACCCGTTTTATTGTGTGGGGCATATTTTTGATATCGCATTCAATAATTTTCACCTGGCAAGCAATGATCAAGACCGCCGGGATTTGACCGAAGAAGCGCTAAATCTGGTCGGATTGAAGGGTGAAGAAGTGTTGTCAAAATATCCTCATCAGTTGAGCGGAGGGCAACTCCAACGGCTTATGATTGCACGCGCTTACATGCTTAAACCGAGTCTTATCATTGCTGATGAACCGGTTTCGATGATCGATGTATCTCTCAGGGCAATGATTCTTGAAATTATGGTCAAACTCAAAAAAGAATATGGAATATCGTTCATATACATCACCCATGATTTCAGTACGGCTTACCAGATCAGCGATGAAATGTATTTGCTTTATCATGGAATGACAGTAGAGAAAGGGGATACGGTAAAAATAATCAATAATCCACAACACCCATATACCAAGAAATTAATTGCATCAATTCCAACGATCGAAGAAAAATGGGAGGGAAATATTGAAATATCCGATACATCCGTGTCGGCTCAAAGCGAGTTGCTTCCTCCCCCGCTTTTTACCGAAGTGGAACCATTGCATTGGGCTGTTTTAACAGAATCAAATTGATTGGAAAAGCTATTTTCGTTCACAACATATTAAAAGGAGCTTCGAATGAATAACACACCTTCTGAGAATGATCTAATTTTTTTCTACAGTCATGAAAATTGTCCGGCCCGCGCTACAGCGATGCCGGTGTTAGCCTGGTTGGCTGAGAAAAAGCACGTCGATTACGATGGCTATTTTTGTGTAAGGCCAAGTCTTGCCGATATCGGCGATGCAATGCCCTATACCGGTAATAAACATGATGAAGAATTCTATTACGTCGCGAATTTCTTCCAGCACATCTATTTCCTTGCCCTGACAGAAGAAACGCCGATCCAATTTGAGCGATTTTTGCAGGCAAGGGGCAATTCGACGATTGTCAAAAAAGCTTCCAATAACCTGGTAGATTTCTATATAGACATCTTCCGTATTTTCGATGAGAAATTGCCCGCAGAAGCGGTAGTTTTCTCCTCAGAAAAATTCCAATTTCCTAATGAAGGTGTGGATTTTGGAAAATTTGCCATCACGGGCGAATCCCGGCTGGATACGTTCTGCTATCCAGAAGTATTTTTCCGAAAAGCGTTGGCCATCCATTACGAATTGCCCGATGATCAGATTTCACGACTTATTTCCCTCGGATTGAAAAAAGTTTATCTGTTGTTCTGCCCTGAAGAGGCGGTGAAACGCTATAAAGGTATGGGTTTGGAAGTTGAGGTGGTGGATGGAATACAGGCAGATGATTCCTACGCATCCATTACAGGCCGAATTGCCTACCGCTGGCTTGACCATGCAAAAGGTTTTTCACTTGGCAATGATCCGATCACATTACGTTGGACGCCCAAATTTTTGAGAGAAAGGATCCTCCCGATCGCTGCGGTCAAATCATTGCATCAAGCGGTGGATCTGTTGGGTGATCTGACTGACCGTGTGGGCAACAAACTCATTTGGGGAAGCCAGATTTATGATGATACGATCATCAGCGATCTTTCAAAACGCGATATCATTTTCTCCCTGGTTCATGATGTTGAAGTGGGTATCACCATTAAAGATAAAATCCAGATGCCAAAATCATGGTTGAATGATGCTCCCGATCCATGGGATTACGAGTGTAGCGATGATTATCTGAAGGAACAATTGGACGCTGATAAAATCCCTGTTTGCTTTGTCCATTACGCTTCAGATCTTGGACACCTCCCGGTTCTTGCACGTCATCTGGATATGCATTCCATTGACGGCATTGTGGATGGTTTTGCATTTCCGGCAACCTACTGGCAGTATGCGGAAGAGCAGCTTGAACAACTGTATATCAGTAAAGAAATGGGAGGGATTTTCCCATCCTCCGAACCGCTTCTCTCCAGTGCCGGGATGGGGGTTGCTACGGAAGCGGAAGAATATCTGAGCCATAAAGCATTGCTCAGCAATTTGCAGAAGGCAGTTCAAATCATCGAAGAACATGCCGGATCGAAACATATACCATTGGGATATTACCCCTTCCAGGATGCCTGCCCGAAATACAAGCATGGTACAGGGGAGCCGCCCTTTGAAGTGATTGCAGACGCTGGCTTTGAATATATGATTACCTATAAACATGAAAACAAGTTTCCAGAAATCGTGTATTCAAAAGAGAATTTCCTTGCTTTGAACCAACAGGTGGAACATTGGAGTTTTAATCCATTAAGTGATCTTAAAAGCTGGGAAAACAAAATCATTGAATCGCAGAAAAAGGGGTGGATTATTTTAGGGTTGGACTCTCCCTTCTGGGGTATGGTGCCCTGCTATTTTGGCATCGCATCCAAAGGGATGAGTCTGCATGAACTGCAAAAAGTGATGACCTATGCCCGCGATGGCGGTGATAGCGGAAAATTATTCATTGTAAAACCGCATGAAATAGTCCGCTTCGTCCGCTTGATGCAGAAGGAAGGGTCGGTTTAATAGAATGGATCAATGAGTGGTTGATGCAATCATCCCATTTCGCAGATTCACGAACCGAACACTAAATTATCTCTATGGGAAAAAATATGAAGTCGAAAAATGACACCGACGCTAAAGACCATTTAGTCAATTCAATCAATCTACCGATAAAAGAAGATGATTGCATTCTTCATGGATGGGATACGATTAATGGGTTCTTTTGTAAAAGAATCTTGGATGATGCACACCAATCTCCCCTCACGGTTGGAGTGGATGGCTATGTTGGAACGGACTGGCAGTCCATCATAAAGCAGTTGCAGGAAAACTTGGAGAGGAAAGGTGTGTCAGCGGTTTTTATTGACCTGGAGCCATGTTTGCTTTCAGAACAAGAGATCAATGGCAAGCTTTCTTCCAGTCTGGGGACAGATCCAATTTTTGGCAAAATATACCATGGCAATTTAATTGACTTTTTTGATCCCAATAAACTGAAACAGGTAAGAGCAGAAGTGGAGTCGGCAAAAACAAGAATTGGTTCTCGAAACAGGGGGGTAATTGTTTGTTATGGAAGCGGTGCATTGTTGAGCATCCTTAGGCCTCTCTATGACATAAGCATTTATTGTGACCTGACAAGAGAAACCGCTATTGCCCGTGACAAGAAATGGAATCAGTTATATGGGAAGACTCAAAGCATCGGCCCTAAAAAACTCTATTATGTTGATATGCCGGTTCATGATAAACATCGTAATCGTTTGCTTGGCGGAATTGATTATTACCTGGATGGCAACAACGAAGAATCTCCCGTCTTGATTTCTGGATTAAGTTTGCAGCGAGTAACCGCTGCACTGGCCAGGATGCCTTTCCGAATGAAATATCTGTATGAGCCAGGTCCGTGGGGCGGGCAGTGGTTGAAGAAGATCCGCCACCTTCCTTCTAATTGGACCAACTGTGCCTGGAGCTATGAAGCCATTGCGACAGAAATGAGCGTGTTGGTTCAGGCAGGGGATGTGACAATAGAACTGCCGTGGACGACATTCTTATTTCTGCAATACAACGAAATCATGGGCGATGTTCCCAAACGTCGTTTTCATGGACAGTTCCCAATTCGATTTGATTATCTGGACACAATGGACGGAGGGGACCTCTCAATTCAGGTCCACCCCGGAACAAAATATATCGGGGAAAATTTTGGAGAACCGTACCACCAAGGAGAAATGTACTATATCGTTGAGGCACAAGAGGGTGCTTCGGTCAATTTGGGCTTGAATGAAAATGCTGATCTGAAAGAATTTAAAAAAGCTGCCCTCAGGGCGGAAAAGGAAGGGATTGGTTTCAATTATCCTGATTTCGTTAACCATGTGCCGGTGAAGAAAAATGATCTGTTGATGATTCCACCCGGAACTGTCCACGGCTCGGGGAAGGGACTGGTTGTTTTGGAGGTTAGCGCTACGACCTATCGGTACACCTTCAAGATCTATGATCATTTACGACCTGATCTGGACGGTACCATGCGTCCCATTCATATTGAGCATGCTTTCCGGGTGATCCGCTCTTATCGACGAAGCAATTGGGTGAGGAAAAATCTCATTCAGGAACCGCGCCTGATCAGAGAAGGTCCTGGATGGAAAGAACTTTTGATCGGGGACCGGCGAGAGTTCTTTCATGTGGTTTATCGATTTGAATTTGACAAACAGATTGTGGATGATACCCAAGGCAATTTTCATATCCTGACATTGGTTGAAGGGCAAGTTGTGGAATTATCTGCCCTTGATGACACAGACAGAAAAATAACGATGAATTACTCAGAGACTGTCATTATACCTGCCTGCCTGGGTGGATATACGATCGTGAACCAGGGAGAAGGAAAATGCAAGGTCGTTAAATCAAGATTGCGATGAATCTCGAAAAAGAACGGTGATCCAATTCATTTCCAAGTATTTTTGTTTGATAGAAAGCGGAGGGAATAATGAAATATGATTTGCCCATCGAGGAATTAAAGACCTATCTGCCGGTCCGCACAGAACCGGATGACTTTGATAATTTCTGGAAAGAGACCCTTGCTGATGCGCGTAGCTTTCCACTGAACGCCATCCATCAACCGGCGGATTATCATTTGCGTACCATTGATAGCTATGACGTAACCTTTAATGGGTATCACGGACAACCTATTAAAGGTTGGCTGTTGCTGCCCCATGAGCGTAATGGCTCTTTGCCCTGCGTAGTGGAATACATTGGATATGGCAGCGGGCGCAGCACTCCTTATACATGGCTTTTATGGAGCAGTCTTGGCTATGCTCATTTTGTAATGGATACTCGAGGCCAGGGCGGCACTTGGTTTCCGGGGGATACCCCTGATGTGGAGATCGATGGAGGAAACCCTCAGTACCCCGGTTTCTTAACCAGAGGGATCTTCGATCCGAAGACCTATTATTATCGCAGGGTTTTTACCGATGGTGTTCGTGCTATTGAAGCAGCGCGATCTTTTCCAGAGATCGATAAGGAGAAGATTGTTGTAGCGGGAGGAAGCCAGGGTGGGGGCATTGCGCTTGCGGTGAGCGGCTTGGTGGATACGATTGTGGCGACTATGGCGGATGTGCCGTTTCTGTGCAATTTCCGTCGGGCTGCCGAAGTCACTGATTCGATGCCTTATAATGAGCTTGCACAATTCTGCCATGTTTATCGAGATAAACTCGATGTGGTATTTAATACACTCTCCTATTTCGATGGGATGAATTTTGCGGTTAGGGCAAAATCAAAAGCATTGTTCTCGGTAGGTCTGATGGATACCATTTGTCCTCCTTCGACCGTTTTTTCTGCATACAACTATTATGCTGGCCCAAAACAAATGAAAGTTTGGGAATTTAATGGTCATGAGGGGGGCGAAATTTATCAGATACCCCACAAGATCGAATTTTTAAAGGAATGTTTGGGATAGATCTATTTATCAATTGTTTGTTGCGATTAATTATCAGGAGGTATCCTATGAAAGAATGTGTTTTGGGAATTGATGGTGGTGGTACAAAGACGCGGGCAGCCATCATGGATGGCGAAGGGAATATCCTTGGAATATCCGTCGGAAAAACATCGAATTATGATGATATTGGGATTGAAGCGGCACAGGAGAATATCAAGCAGGTTGTAGAAAGCGCGCAGCAAAAGGCGGGCATTGGGAATGACCCGTTTCAGGCTGCCTTTTTGGGGATTGGAGGGGTCTGCTCAGAATCCGATCGGGCTATCGTGAAGAGAATGGCGGTGAACCTTCATCTGGCTCCCGAGAAAGAAATTGGGGTTGACCATGATATTCGCATTGCACTGGCAGGAGGTCTCTCAGGCCGTCCGGGCATTGTCCAAATTGCGGGTACGGGATCTTCTTGTTATGGCAGAAATGCCGAAGGGAATAGTTGGCGGTCCGGTGGATGGGGGCCGCTTCTAGCTGATGAAGGAAGTGGTTACTGGTTCGGGATTGAAGCCATGAAAGCTGCCACGCGCGCCTCCGATGGTCACTCGCAGCCGACTGCGTTGTTACCTTCTGTGTTGAAATTTCTTGAGATATCGAACATCGATTCGATCATGCATCGGGTATATGTTCAAAAAATGTCACGATCAGAGATCGCATCGTTAAGCCCTCTGGTAATCAGCGCTGCCAAAGATGGAGATACAGTCAGTTTGGAAATTGTCAATAATGGAATTCAATGCATGGCAGAATGTGTTTCCATCGTTGCACAGAAACTTGATTTGATGGAGCACTGTGAACTTTCTTTGACCGGAGGAGTCTTTCAAGCGGGCGATTTCATCATCGAGCGGATGCGCACTGCTGTTCAAGAACGAATTCCTGGCTGCAAAGTGATGATGGCAGAACTGCCACCTGTGATAGGGTCGTGCCTTTTGGCCCTTCAATCCCTGAAAATTCAATTATCCGCTGTGAAAATTCAAGATCTCCAAAAAACAGCGGCAGTTTTATGCACAGATGTCTAAAAGTGTTGAGTCAGAGGCAAATACTCCCCCTTTTCAAACTTTACGCAATCTGATAAGATAAGCCCCGCTCTTCATGGAAAAACCTCGGCAAAGCAAAGCCGGGTTTTTTAATGGAGAAAGAAGGTTTTTATGGTTATTGAAAGAACCGATATACGAAATATTGCCATTATTGCCCATGTTGATCATGGAAAAACCACCTTGGTTGATGGCTTGCTGCGGCAAGCGAACACGTTTCGTGAAAACCAACAGGTGGCAGAACGTGTCATGGATTCCAACGACCTGGAACGTGAACGTGGAATCACCATTTTGGCGAAGAACACTGCCATCTCGGTGTATGACCCGGTTGCCAAACAGCAAGTGAAGATCAATATTGTCGATACTCCTGGACATGCTGATTTTGGCGGAGAAGTGGAACGGGTGATGAACATGGTGGATGGCGTTCTGCTGCTGGTGGATGCAGCAGAGGGCCCCATGCCGCAAACCCGTTTCGTGTTGAAAAAGGCCCTCGAAATGGGGCACAAGGCGATCGTGGTCATCAACAAAGTGGATCGCAAGGATGCGGAACCGGAACGGGCATTGAACCAAACCTTTGATCTTTTCATTGATCTGGGTGCGACGAATGAACAGGCAGATTTCCCGGTGATCTTCGCCAGCGCCACTTCAGCGCGGGCTGGATTGACCCCCGAATTAGGTCCTGATCTGCAGCCATTGTTTTCCACCATTCTGCGCTATATCCCCGCACCGAAAGTGGATATCGACGCTCCGTACCGCATGCTGGTCACCAACTTGGGTTACGATGATTACCGCGGCGTGACTGCCATGGGCCGCATTTATGCAGGTAAAATCCATGTCGGGCAATCTTTGACGAGGATCACCCTGAATGGAGAACAGATCCCTGAGACAGCCCAATACCTGTATATCCATAAAGGATTGGAACGTATTGAAGTGGAAGAAGCGGCAGCGGGTGAAATCATCACCCTGGCAGGGCTGGAGGGGATTGCCATTGGTGAAACACTGGCCGATCCTGAACACCCTGACCCGCTGCCACCCATCCGCGTGGAAGAACCCACGGTGCGCATGACCTTTGGCGTGAACACCTCCCCATTCTCCGGCAGAGAAGGGCGTTGGGGCACCTCCCGCAAATTACGGGAGCGGCTGTTCGCAGAATTGCGCATCAATGTGGCTTTGCGAGTGGAAGAAACTGAGAGCACCGATTCCTTCCTGGTCTCTGGAAGAGGTGAACTGCATCTGGCCATCTTGATCGAAACCATGCGCCGTGAGGGATATGAATTTCAAGTGTCTCGACCCGAGGTGATTTATCACAAGGATAAAGATGGCAACCTGCTGGAACCCTATGAGGAAGTGTACATTGAAACCAGTGCCGATACGGTGGGCACGGTGGTTGAAATGCTGGGAAAACGGCATGGCTCCATGAAAGACATGCAGGAAAATACCGATGGAAGCGTGCGGATCGTTTATATCGTTCCAACGCGCGGATTGCTCGGTTTTCGCTACCAGTTCCTGACCGCCACGCGCGGATTGGGCGTGATGAACACTCTTTTCCACGGGTATGACGTGACCTCCGGCCCTCTGGCAACCCGCTATACCGGGTCGCTGGTGGCATGGGAGACGGGCGTTACCAGCACGTACGGATTGAAAAACGCTGAGGATCGCGGCACGCTCTTCTATGGAGCGGGAGTGGATGTCTATGAAGGTATGGTGATCGGCGAATATACCCGACCGGGTGACCTGACCATCAACGTGTGCAAGCAAAAGCACCTGACCAATATGCGCTCTTCCAATAAAGATATCGAGATCCGGCTAACCCCGCCACGGGAGATGAGTCTGGATGAAGCGATCGAATACCTGGCAGATGATGAGCTGCTGGAGGTAACGCCGGCGGCCTATCGCATTCGTAAACGCATTCTGGATAGCGAAGAGCGGGGCAAACTGGTGAAAAACGCCAGAAAAGCGCTTGAAGAAGAAGAATAGGAAAATGAGAAGAGCGGTGAATTGCACCGCTCTTTTTATGGTTTATACAGGAGCCAGCGTTCCGGCAAAGATCTGCCAGGCCAGCGCGGTCTTGGCGACCAAACTCAGGATGATATACACACGTTCGCCGTAGAGGTAATTCTTCCAGCGCCCGACCTTTTTATATTGAAGAAGCATATTTATCGCGAAACTGTCGAAGAACACAAAGATGGTCGGTATGATGGCGTACACGAAAGCTGGCGGTTTGGCATCAGAGGATGATAGCGCACTCAAGAAATAGAGCACGATCACAATCCAGGGAACGATACCCGCGATGCTTCCATAGACGAAAGCATGCCAGTCCGTTTTTTCGGTGGTCTGATTGTGGCGTTCCATCATGATCCCGAAGAAGTTCATCATGGCATTGATGCCGAACATCAGGATCATACTGCCCAGGTCCCAGATCCCGACCAGCATGCCGATCAACACAATCATTAATGAGGAACTGAGAGCATACTCATAGAAGCGAACCGGGTTCATCCCCTTCTTGAGATTTTTGACGTATGTTGAATAGCCGACTGTTGCCAGGTAGAAATGGGCCACTGCAGAGATGAGCAGAAACACTGCCACTGCGGGTCCAAAGGGAAGCTCATACAGCAGTTTTGGGTCAGGGGTAAGAGAACGGGAGGAAAGATCGAATTTCAAAAAATTTGTATAAATAGGATACGTTGTATCATTGCTCACCACCCACATGAACACACCTTGAATGAGGTGCAGAAAGCCCATGATGAGGTTGAACTTTCTCAAACCCCGGTAAGTCTTTTCGTCTTGTACATTCTTTTCAGACATATTAATTCTCCTTTCTTATTGTTCATTATACAGAATATTATAATAGGATGAATAAGCTCAAAATAATCTGATAAATCATTAATAGAGTCATCTATCCCAAAATTGATGATGAATTTTCCATTCAAACATTGAATTTCGGGATGACCATAGTAACCACAGCCCGTTACCAAAGTGACAGCGCTTTTGTTATTTGTTATATACCAGTTTTTTGCTTGAACGCAGTAGAATGGGTGAGTTGTAAAAACTGGATAAGGAATGAGAAGATAATGAAAATCGTAACGGATTCCGGCACTGATTCGCGCTCATTGAATACGGATGGTTTTGAGATCCATGAATTATCGTTGAAGGTCAATATTGGCGAAAAGACCTATCTCGACGGACAGGGGGTGGATCTGAATGGTTTTTACACCATGATGGATCAAAGTGAGGATTTGCCTAAAACCTCGCAACCAGCGGTGGGTGATTTTGTGGAATTGTATAAAAAACTAGCGAAAGAAGATAAGGATATTCTTTCCATTCATATTTCATCAGGCTTGAGCGGTACTGTGAACGCTGCGCGCACTGCAGCGGAAATGGTGCCCGAAGCCAATGTAACCGTGGTGGATACCAAAACGCTTTCGGTTGGTTCTGGTTGGCAGGTCATCACCGCAGCCAAAGCCGTTGCAGCTGGTTGGACAAAAGATCAAATTGTGCCCCTTCTCAACCGGATCGCAGCGTCGAGCCGAACGATCTACACCCTGCAGGAGTTGAAATATTTGATCAATGGCGGACGCATCAGCCATATGAAGGGTCTGCTGGCTTCGATCCTGAACATCAAACCCTTGATCGGAGTGGACAGGGAGAAGGGGAATTATGTGCAGGTAGGGCAGAGCCGATCGTTCAAATCTGCTTTGCAGGGCTTGGTGAACCTGATTACAAACGGTTTCAAGTCGAACGATAAAATGGTTGCCCAGGTGGTGCACGCGGCCAACCTGGAAGGTGCTGAATCGTTACAAGACCAGGTGGATGCCATCTTTAAGCCCATCTGGTACCCCATTTGCCAACTTTCCCTGGTGCTGGGAGCGCATACCGGGTCCAGCCTGGTAGGCATTTGCTATGCACCCGCATCGGTCTTCGAAGGATTCTAAAAAATAAAGAAGAGGTTTGAAAAACCTCTTCTTTATTAATTTTTGACTTCGCAATCCTGTTGGGTCTTCATTCTTCAAGAAAAACAAACAAGTCTTCAACGGTTGTATGAAAGACATGTGCTATATCCATAGCCAGCTTCAAGGATGGGTTGTACTTGCCATTTTCCAGATATACTATGGTTTCGCGCCGCACATGGACCAGTTCGGCCAATTCACCCTGCGTCAAATCGAACTTGGCACGGTATTCTTTCATCCTTGTTTTAATATGCATGGCTCATGCCCCTTTTAATTCTTTATACTCAGAGACCACCATGCGAATAATGAAAACCGCGGTCGATATCGAAAAGCTGAGCGCAAGCCCTTTTACCAGGTATGACATGTTGTTCGTCAGTGCTGTTGTGGTTATGGTGAGAAGCTGTACAATCAAGCCAGTGAAAAAAGCGGGGGTGGCTGCTTTTTGCACATTCAACTGAAACAGTTCGTCGTACCTGACTGTAAAATAACGGAAGAACACAAAGTATGCAAAAAAAGCCAGATAACCTTTATTCTCCGTAACGATCCCAAGGATGCCCAGCACTCCTATCAACCCTAAATAACCAAGTTTATTTTTCATTTTATTTCTCCAAAGTGAACTATTTATCATAATTAGTTAGAAATATATCACAATCAATACGAAAGTCAAGGGATGATAGGAAAAAGAACCTTCATTTGATTAAATAAAAAACGGATCGCTGAAATTTGCGATCCGTTTTTCGTCATTTTTTCGATCCTAGATGCTCATCAGTTCTTTGGCTTTTTCTACTGCGATCGAGGAATTCTGAGCGTATCCGTCCGCACCGATGGTCTGAGCATATTTTTCATTCAATGGCGCACCGCCCACCATGATCTTGACCTGATCGCGCAAGCCGGCTTGTTGGATGGCATCAATGATCTCCGGCATTTGCGGCATAGTGGTGGTGAGCAGGGAAGATAATCCCAGCAGGTCGGGCTTGTGGGTGACGATTGCGTCGAGGAAGGTCTCTTTGCTTACATCCACACCCAGATCGATGACCTCAAAGCCAGCTCCCTGCAGCATGATGGAAACCAGGTTTTTCCCAATGTCATGCAGGTCACCCTTCACGGTTCCCAGTATGACTTTGCCGGGTGATTTGATTTTTTGTGAAACCAGCAGCGGTTTGAGCAATTCCATGCCTGCCTGCATGGCTCGTGATGCAACCAGCACTTCAGGGATAAAAAGGTCTCCTGCTTTGAAATCTTTTCCTACATGGTCCATTCCCGCCATCAGCCCTTTTTCAAGGATCTCCAGCGCAGTATTTCCCTCCTCGATGGCAAGTTTGGTCTGGGCGACCACCGTGTTCTGGTCGCCATCATAAATGGCATTGGCTATGGTTGAAAAGTTGTTCATTTCTCTTCTCCTTGTTTTATGATTTGTGCTGTGAAATGGTCGAATTCATTTCGCGCAAGAGGGCTGCGATATTCTCTGCAATGGAATCATCCACCACGCGGGTAGTGCCTTTGGCCAGCATATTCTGCACCTGTTCATGCGCCGCATCAGTGATGGATGTGAAACCTTTTTCTATGTATTGCTGATTTCCGGACCGGTAACAGATCTTGGAGGTGTACAGTTCCTGGCGGGCATGCATGCGCGTATGATCCTCCAGGAGATAATTCCCTCCTGGACCAACTTTCTGGATGAGGTCCAGTGCGTTGGTCTCATCGGATACATTGATTCCGCGCATTATGCGGAAAATATTCCCCAGAATGGTGTTATCGATGACCAATTGCTCATAACTGGAAGTTAAGGCGTCTTCCATTAACCCGGCTGCGGCGATCAGATTTGCTCCAGCCAACACTGGCAAGAGACCGTTCAACGCTTTTTCGAACCCATTTTGCGGATCAAAGGCAAAAGTGCTGGTTCCCAGACCGTAGACATCCGAACAGATGCCATATTTTTTGGCGAGCTGCACAATGGCAGTGGACATCAATCCCATTTCCACCGAACCGAATGTGGCTGTGCCGGTGCGCATATCCATGGGAATAGGGCGGGTGGTATATTTCACCTGGCAGCCAGGATGAATGATCTGAACAAGCACCAGGCCGGTCAGGAATTCAGCGTTTTGCTGAATGAGAGTACCCGCCAAACTGACAGGGCTGGTGCCACCGCTTACCGGGCAGGGAGCGATGGCGACCGGCAATCCGATCTCTGCATATTTCATCAAGATCGCTGTTGTCGATTCGGAATAGTTCAACGGGCTGGCAGGGCAGACGCTGCCCCAAATGAATGGCTTTGCCAAAAAAGCATCATAACTGCCGCTTACCAAACTGACCAGGCGCAAAATGGTATCAAGGTTTTTGATGCTGTAAGCTGAAACCCCGTATGGCTTGACGGTATATTGAAGCATGCAGGCGGCGGTATGGATATCCCGAATTTCGGCAGGAAATTCTTGAGGATATACCACCGGCCGGCAAACATGGATATTTTCCAGCGAATCGATTAACCCGGTCGCCAGAATGAGGTCTTGTTCGGTTGCATCCCGAGAGATCCCCAATGCATAATCGTGGATGCGCACGCAGCCGCCCACATTATGACCGTATGTTTTACCATTATTTAGGTCATAACTTTCGCTCCCTGAGCGATCCCACACGATGAACGAGTGGGAAACTTTCGATAGGGCATATTCGATCAGGTTATCAGGGATCCAGACCATTTGTGCATCATGATCGACCTTCGCTCCGGCTTTATCGAAGATCTGGAGCGCCTTGCTGTTCTTGATCTTCACACCGACCGTCGAAAGGACCTTGCGGGAATCCTGCTCGATCCTTTCCAATTCACTTTCTGATAATAGTTCAAATTTCATTTTTTCCTCTGCTTATTTCTGTGATGAATGATCTTCCATCCTGAGTTTTGGGAAGATCGAAGTATTGAACGAGGGAGGCGCCACAATCTGCCAGGCATTCCCTCATCCCCAATGACATTGCATGAAAAGAAGGTGAATAAACCAGGAGCGGGGTCATTTCCCTGGTGTGCAATCCGGTCCTTAAGCCCGGGTCGTTTCCATGGTCGGCGGTGATGATGAAGAGGTCTTCATTTTCCATCTGGGAGAGAAAAATGGTAAGGAATCGGTCCGTTGTTTCAAGGATATCTGCAAACCGATCGGTTTCTCCGCCGTGGGCTGCCAGATCAGTTTCTTGTGCGGTTGCTGCGATCAACCCTTTTTCTATGGAATGAAACTGGGTCTGTATGCAATCCAGCAATTCTTGTGTTTCTACGATCGGATTGCGTTCCGCTTCCTCGCATTCGATCAAATCGGCCATTTTCCCATCCAGGAACACCGGGATATTGGCATGTGCGACGATGGATGCTGCCTGAAAGCGTGGATCAACTCCGAAGCCGATGTGTTTCACACATAGATTTTCATTGTAAACGCCAATAGCCGGGCTGTTTACACCTACCTGACCATTCTTGCGACATTCTACATGTTCCAGAATTTTTGTCAGGGTCAGGCCGGGGCCGCCAAAAACAATCACCCGGGCAACCTGAACATTTCTGCGCACAAGCATGCCTATTTCCACGGCTTTGCGAAAATCAATCAGGTCTGTGCAAACCGTGAGGTTGATGTTTTGCCCGGCATCCGCTTCCAGGTTATCGCCGATGATGATCGCCTCATTGACGCACAACAGCGGTTTCCCTGCCAACGGACGTGTGACCCGATCGGCATGTTCTGTGAGGATTTTTTCGAGTTCGTCAACTTTATCCCACATCAATGTCTTCTGCGGATCGAGCGGTATGGCACCCATGATCTCTTGATGCCCCAGGTAGCTATCTGCTCCCTGGTATGCCAGCTTGCACCAGCCCCAACTGGCTGAATTTTTCTTTGACTGCCGCTCTTTCCGATTCAGACAATCTAGTAAACCTAGATTAACCAGGGTGGGGATTTCAAGTCCCGGCCTATGCCGCAGGATGCACCCCAGAGTGTTCGCATGAACATCCTGTGGCCTGGTATTTTTTACATCAGGCATTGCTCCAATGCCCAGACCATCCAGTACAAGTAAAACTGCGCGTTTCATTGCTTCACACTTAAAAATCAATTTTCAAACCAAAGGGGTTGAAAATGCCTGCCAGTTCCGGTTTGCCCTGTTGGATCCCTTTAATGATGGCAACCGAAGAACGGGTTACAAACAACTGTGCTCTGGATGACCAGAGAACGGAATCCCCAACCTGTGCCTTTTCTTGATCATTAAGTTTTAAACCAACGTAATAATCGATGGATGTCTTGTCTGGTGAAATGACCCTGGCTTCTCGAAGTGCTGTTGCATTGCTGCCAACCAGAGCTCTGGTAACAGTGGAACGCCGGTAAAGCCCACCGCCATAACAATAGTAGATATTTTTATACTCATGTGAAATCTCGGTGACATGAATGAGGGCAGGCTTTTCTGGTTGGCGCAAAATGGCATGCAGGGGGGTGGTACCGGTCAGCGCGTTCCCGGGTTCTGCGTGGGTTGCTCCGTATCGGCTGATGAGAGGGAATGTTTGCACACAAGAATTTCCGGGCGCATTGATCTGCAGTTTTTCGCCGGCATATCGTTTTGCAACGATCTCCGCTGCTTTATGGATGGTCATTAAATTCTGGGTTGGGACGTATTGATTTTTGGATGGATCAAAGACCGTACAGGGGAACGCTGTGACCCCTGCAATCTTAATATTGGGGAGAGCGCTTAAAGTGTCAAGGTTGCTTTGCAGTGCGGTTAAGGGAATACCACCGGTCTGACCGGAATAAGTGAAATCCTCCTCATCCACCACGCGCAGCAAGATATTTGCTTGAAGGCCTTCTTCCTTTGCCACCTGTGAAAGCTGGCGGGCCTTTTCAACAGAAAAAATGGTGATCACTTCGGGGCTGGCATGCAACATTTTCGCGATCATGCAAGTGGGGATTTGAACAAGATGGCCAAGATGCCCAAGGGGGATTTCATTGCTGAGCAAACCAAGCGCCTCATTCCAATCCACTGCAACCGCTTTTTCGATCCCATTTTTACAAACTTCTTTCGCGAAAACAGGGTTAAACCCAACCTGTTTGGTGATGAAATAGAGCGAGAGCCCGTTTTCATGCGCTGCGTTGACCAAGGTTTGCGTATTTTCTGCAACCGTGTCCAGGTCAACGATAAAACAACTGGGGGGGATTTTCCCTGATTGATGGAATTGCAGTGCAATCGATAATAGATCGGGGTTGTATTTTTGGATTTGTTCTAAGAACATAATTCATCCTGCCTGTTCAATCGACTTTCTTAAAATACTGATAATGAGATCTGGACCGCTGCGCATGGGATTGATGCGGATCATGGTGTCTGCCAGAGATGGATTATCGAGCAAGAATGTTCCCGATACACGGTAGAACATAGGAGCGATCTCGTATCTGGATTCTGATCCAACGGGGTGGGGAGCGGCCC
This sequence comes from Pelolinea sp., assembly GCA_012797975.1. Classification (GTDB taxonomy): domain Bacteria; phylum Chloroflexota; class Anaerolineae; order Anaerolineales; family Anaerolineaceae; genus UBA4781. Next base: position 125,107 of record JAAZOD010000012.1, read on the forward strand.
CTAATGTAATCGCGGTCTGCAAGACTCTTTTTGCGATCGGTTTTTCAAATTCCACCAGGATCACGCGCGATTGTGCATTGGCGATATACGCGTCGTGAATGCCCGGCATTTTTTCATTTTTAATTCGATTTACAGTCTCATCGACTACTTCTTTTTGAATGGCAAAAGCGACCGGTGCAAAGACCATGGAGCGCAGGGTATCCAATGCTTCCACTCCCTGCACCTGCGAACCTCCTGAATAGAGGTCCTTTCTGATCCCGTCGATCACTTTTTTCGAACCAAGAATGCACCCCACCCCTTCGGGTCCAAATAGTTTGAAGGTAGAAAAGGCGGATGCATCGGCGCCCAATTCGATTCCAATCTGATCGACTTTGAAGACTAAATAATTTTCATCGGTAATAAGGTAAATGGAAGGGTTGATTTCTTTCAGGAAGGCAATCGATTCTTTCAAAGAATAGCAGTCTTCCATTTGCTGGCGTGCGTGTTGGATGATGCCCAGTTTTATTCCTGCAATGTCTGTTGTATTGATCTCCTGAGGATGGTTCAGATCAATAAAGGTTGGTTTCAAACCCATGGCGCGCATGGTGACCGCTGTGGTCGGGTAGATGGGAGCCTTATGCAGCAGGATCTCCTGGTTGGGCATGGCGACGGACATGAGCAGGGAGCGAATTGCGCCTGAGCCCGCCCCGCGCACCAGGCAGGCCTCTTCTGCATGAAAGAACTCTGCCAGTACTTTTTCTGCTCGTACCGTGTGCAGAGGACGGCCGGTTTTCTGGTTTACCCCATAATCACCGGCGTCCAAAATGGATTCACCGTCAAAATGGTGAGAAATGCATTCGACAAGGCGAAACTGCATTTGTTTCGCCTTGTCTACTGTTATTTGGTCAATCGGGAATGTTTTCATGATAAGTTGAGGAAGGAGTTCTTACCCTAAGCTGCAGGGATATATAATCCAACCACGGCCAAAACGTTGATCAGGATGCCGGTGAAAATGGCTGCGATCGGTCCAACGGCCATGCGCACGATGCGAGTTCCGGTGATCTCGTTCAGAACATAAGCGCCGGCAACAACCAGGAAGCCTAAACCGGGGGCCATAGCGTTGGCTGCGATCATGGAACCTACCAGTGTGGCGACCTCGAGCAGTTTGGTCATGGATGTGCGAATATTGTCGGCTGCATTGCGGACACCGGGGAATTTATCCAGTAACTTGCCAATGAAGACCAAGCTGTAGGCTTCCAGGCTCATAACAGCGGCGCCGGCAACTGCGGCGATGATCCAGTTGGGTGAGAGCAGACCGGCGGTTGCAACAAAACCGAAGCCATCGATCGCGAAGACACCTGAGGTGAGTGAGGTCATCGCTTTGAGGGGGATAAAGGAGATGGCGCGAGCCACTGTGATGCTGGTCGCTGCAGCGCGGTCACCCGCAGCCAATGCGGTGATGGATTGCGGACCTTCCATCATGATTGCCAAATTGCATGCCACGCCGTACACAGCGCCCATGATGGCAATGTAAGGGAGGTTGCCTTTAATGCGGTTTGCACGCTCGGTGAACAGTGTCTGCATGCTTGTATCGGCTTTCTTTTCGCCCTTGGGTTTGTCAGCAATGGCAAAACCCATCAGCATCAAGACGCCAACTGCCAGAGCAATACCGTCGGCGCCGGATAAGCCTGCCACGGATGCAATCTGGCGAGCCAGAATCGTTACTGCAAAGGTGATGAGGCCTTTTCCAATGCCGAACTGCATGGCAACGGCCACTGCCGGGAACATTGCGAAGGCATACAGGATGGGATCGCCCAATGAACCAAGAGAACCGAAGAAGTTGATGGGCAGTTTCTCGAACAAGGTCACAATGGCCTGCAGACCCACCACCAGTAAAGCACCATAGGCACCACCGGCGACAAGCGAACCAACGAATCCCCATAAGCTCTTCTTGTCCTTCATCCATCCTTTTTCAAAGGAACCCGGGAACCATGTTCCAATAATATCGGTTCCGAGCCAGAGACTGTGAACAAGGATGATGGATGAGGTGAGGGAGAACGGGATACCAAATCCAATAACCAAACCAAAACTTAAACCAAAGGAAATGGCTGCCAATTCGGCTCTCTTCATACGCCCTTCGATCAATTCGGGCATGATCGGTCGCAAGCCATCATGATAGACCGCAATTCCCCGGTTCGCCAGGGCTGAGCCGAGTGCACCGGCTATGGCAACAACAATGATTTTTATTACGGACATTTTTTATTCCTCCATATTATTTTGCTGAAGGATTCTCTAAAATTGCTTTCACGATCAGCGGCACCGCAAGCTGCACATGGTCGCAAGTGAACCCAAAGGCTTTTTTCCCTTCCCGCACTGCTTTTTCGACCTCTTCTTTACGAGGTGGTCTACCTGGCATGCTGGCGGTAAAGCATTTGGTATAGCCGAGGATGGCAATGGCCATGGAAATGGCCCCGCCACCGCCGGTTGCACATGCGCCGAAATAATAATCGGCTTCCCCTTTTGCAACTTCCTGAACACCGCTGATGTCGGATGTGATCTTGACTTCTATTTTTCCTTCAGCGTTTTTTTCGACGAGATCTTTGATCTCTTGTGTATTCATTCCACCTATATTGACCTTTATCATGATCCTTCCTCCTTTACTCTTTCTTTAGATTATTTCTGAATGTCTACCTCCTTTTTCTCCAGATGTTGATTGATATTGCGCAAGTGAATGGCTAAGAAAGCTGTTTCACTTCGGTTGAAATCGATTTGATGGGCCTTCTTTAGAAATCCCGCAATCTTTTCTGCAAAGGCCATTTCTTCTTTATAGGAAAGCGCCTCGTTCACACAGATTTCCGGCATTTCCAGCAAGTTTTCCTGCGCTTTGATTTTCTTCAGCGTAACCGCCAGGTGGGTTACCAGCGATGCGCCGTTGGTTTCATCCAGGATGATCTTGTATTCCTTTTGAATCGTCTCAATGATCTCTTCCGTGATGTGAATGGATTCGGGCGTTGCTTGTTCACTGTCTAGTAAAAACTGAAAACGTTCTGCGAAAGACACAATTCCTCCGAACACTAATAGACGGGAAGCATCTCTTTGTTCATCACTTTTCTTTGAATATCCAGAATAAGGTCAACATCGATGGTGGATTGAAAAGTATGAATCAAAGACTGATGGTCTTCCTGAACGGCGATCACAGCGACGGTGTTATCAAGATTCTGGGTGATCTGGTTCTTTTTCAATGGGATGATCTTGAACGAGGAATCGGAAGTGGCGAAATCATCTGAATTCCAAATGGTGGCGTCGATCTGTTTGTCAAGCAGCGCGGAAGCGAGGTTCATATAGCTGATTTCCACGAATTCCACTTTGAGATCTTTCGTTACTTCTTTGCAAAGGTTGATCTGGTCGATGGAATCGGGGTCAATGCCGATCTTCATGCCATTCTCGATGGATTGCTTATTTTGGTCACGCAGAAAAATGGTGTGTTGGCCAACATACGTTTCGATTCCTAACTCAAAGATACCTTTAATCTTCCATCCCATGGCTCTGGCAGAATCGCAGGCATATTTTGAGAGAACGATGAAATCGTAACGACCCTGCATCAAGGTTTTGATGCGGTTCAACGATCCACGACAAAACAGCAGGTTGATGCCCAGGTTGGCATGGCTGAATGCTTTATTGATGCCGCTTGCCAATCCTTCATACCGTCTTGAGTAAGGCAATGGCATTCCACCGACGATGATATCCTGTCCGGCCAGGGCGCATAATTGGGGGTAGTCGATGGCATCAATAAAGGTGCCAAGATGCCCTTTGGTAGATAAATTGATCGCGTCGACATCTTGCAGGTATTTCAAGGCGGCCTGAACGGTGCCGGTGCCAACTTGAAAGCGCCTGGCGTAATCATGGTAGCGTTCAATCTTTTCACCGGGTTTATGGTTCAGGAAGATTTTTGCCAAAGCGATGACGACTTTGCCTTGTTGAGAGATAAGTGGTCTGAGTAAATCGTTTTCCATAGTTGTACTAAATACAGAATATTGTATATTCAAGATTATAGCGCGCTTTCCAGAAAAGTCAATATTTTGTACGCTGATGGGCCGATGGGTAACAAAATGCTGGTATCCTTCGCGAAAAAAAGGTCCAAGGTCCCTTTTCTCTCAAAATTGATCTTCGTTGCATATCAAGGTTATAATCGTACGCTAACGAAAAACTGAACATGGATGACTGATGAAAAAACCAACTACTAACCAGGCTTACTGTATTGCATTGGCCAGTGCTATTTTCCTATCGACAACCGCTATCTTCATTCGCTACCTGACCGTGAACTACTCCCTCCCCGCACTGGTTCTGGCTTTCTGGCGTGATTTTTTTGTGGTATTAACGCTGTGTCCCATTCTTTTCTTGAAACACCGTGATCTGCTTGCATTGCAAAAGGGGCAGATTGTTTATCTGGTCATCTATGGCCTGGTGCTGGCCATCTTCAATTCATTCTGGACTATCTCAGTCTCGCTGAACGGAGCTTCTGTTGCGACGGTTCTCTCTTACAGTTCCGCAGCTTTCACAGCTCTATTGGGATATTGGATTTTGAAAGAATCCTTGGGATGGGTCAAGATTGTGGCGGTCATCTGCAGCATGATCGGCTGCGTGCTGGTTTCGGGCGCTTATACCCAAGCGGCCTGGCAATCCAACCTGGCCGGGATTGTGAGCGGAGTGCTGGCAGGGTTGAGCTATGCGGCCTACAGCTTGATGGGACGCAAGGCCAATCAGCGCGGTATGAATTCCTGGGCCACCGTTCTTTATACTTTCCTGTTTGCCGCTTTTTTCTTGTTGATCATCAATCTTATTCCGGGATTGAAGGTTCCCGGAGCAGCCAGCCGTCCGGCTGATTTGTTTTGGCTGGGAACGGATTGGAAAGGATGGCTGCCTTTATTCTTGCTGGCAGCCGGGCCTACCGTAATGGGGTTTGGCCTTTACAACATCAGCATGCGGGTGCTGCCTGCCAGCATCGCAAATTTAATCGCCACGTCAGAACCGGTTTTCACCTCGATCTTTGCATTTCTGTTATTTGGAGAACGTCTGGGAAGCGTGGAATTGATCGGTGGTTTCCTGATCATCGGCGGCGTTCTTCTGCTGCGACTTGCAAGGAACGGCAGGAAAACCACCGCTGCGCAGGTATGAATCTGCGTTTGCCCCCTACTGCTGTTCGTTGATCAATTGAAGCAGTTCTGAGCGGTAAGGCATGGCGGGCAGTGCACCTTTTTTGGTGGTCGCCAGCGCTCCGGCGGCTGCTCCCCAGCGTACCGCTTCTTGAACAGATTTTCCTTCAGAAATTGCCACAGCTAGCCCGGCATTGAAAGCATCGCCGGCAGCAACACTGTCAATAGATTTCACTTTAAACGGCTTCACAAAACCTTTTTGATCGGCCGTGTCAAAATACACACCTTTGGCTCCCATTTTGATGATCACATTTTTTACGCCGCGGCTGTGCAGGATGCTGGCGGCTTGTGCAGCATCTTGTTCATTGGTGGGTCGTATGCCTACCAGTATCTCCGTCTCCGTTTCGTTGGGGGTGATGAAATCAACCACTTGATATGCCTTTTCGGGCAGGGCAACCGCAGGAGCCGGATCAAAAATTACCTTCACACCCTTCTTCTGAGCGATCGCTGCGGTTTGCATGCTGGCTTCCAGCGGAACTTCCAGTTGGAGAAGCAAAGCACTGGCACCATCCAAACATTTTTCGGCTCTGGCAACATCTTGCCCGTTCAATGCCCAGTTTGCTCCGGAAATCACCGCGATGGAATTCTCTGCATTGTCATCTACGCTGATCACTGCCAAACCGGTACCTTTCTCGGTATCAATAGCAACCTGTGAAACATCTACGTTCTCAGCAGCCACGATCTGCAGGACCTGCTTTCCGAAGATATCATCTCCTACTCTGCCCACAAATTGAACCTGTGCTCCCAACCGTGCGGATGCAACCGCTTGATTATTGCCTTTTCCTCCCGGAACAGTGATATAGGATGACCCGAGTAAAGTTTCACCCGGCAAGGGGAGTTTGGGAACATATGCAGTGAGATCCATGTTAATGCTGCCAAAGACAATAATTTTCATTGATTGCTCCTGTAAAAAAAGAAGGTAGAAATAAATTTTATTAAGCCTGATTTTATAAGAACTGTGTTATCTTTGCCAGTCTATTCTTGACTTTTTCCGTATGTAATTGTACTCTCTTAAAAATAACAATACTCCTGGAGGTTAAAGTGCCTATTTTAGATGATCTTTCGAAAGGATTAAAAAAAGGGATGGAAGGGGCTGAAAAGGGCCTGAAAGAAGTGAGTGAAAAAGCCAGCGATACCGTAAAAACATTTGAGATCAACCAAGAAATTGGCAAGCTGGAAAATGAGATTAAGGAGATCGAAGTTGAGATTGGCAAAAAGGCACTCGAACTGATGTCAAAGGGTGTTGCTTTGGATCCATCCCTGGAAGAATTGGTGAAAAAGATTGCCGGCATTCAAGCTCAAATTGATGGAAAGAAAGCGCGCGTTCAAGAGATCAAAAACGATTGATCACTCTGTGAATTCTTAATGAATGTAAAAGAAGGGCGGTTTACGCCCTTCTTTTATTTACCTTTGTTGGCAATGTTCAGTTTGAGGAATACCCATGGTGCACCGGCGGAGATCCATATTCCTGTCAGGGCGTAGCGGATGTAGCGCAGTGTGTAACCAAGCAGGTTGGGGGTATCCGGGAGCAGTTTTCCCAAACCAGCCCATAAAAGCAGCACTCCGCTGACTCCGACCAGAAAACGAACAAGGCGTTTCCACCACAAACCACCGGCATGAAACCCGCCCTTCCGGCTGAACCACACCGCACCGGTGGTAAGCCCGAACAACACAGCCGCATTGGTGATCGTGCCTTCCAGAGAGAGTGGATCGATCTTTCCCTCCGGATCCGTGATGGCAGCATTGGCGATCCATGCAGAAGGAATTTGCCAGGCTGCATTTAAGTGGACGATCAATAAATTGACCGCGATCACTGCAAGAGAGACCAGGAACATGCAAAGGGCAAAGCGGCCAATGGGCTGTTTTTCCACCCACTGGGAAACCGGCTTTTCGAGCCGCAGGAAAACAAATAAAAGGATGGCACCCAGTGCCCAGCCAACCAGCACATCCGAAATGAAATGTACCCCTAAAAAGATGCGCGACAGGCCGATCAGGAAAATGAGGATGGCAATCACGATCGTGACGCTCTTTTTGCGCAACGATGCCGCCAGCAATCCCCAAACGCTCATCGAATTCATGGCATGGCCCGATGGCATGCCAAATGAGCTCTCAGAACTGTGAGCGACCACTTTTGGATCAAACCAGTAGGGGCGTGGACTTTTGAAAAGCAATTTTGCTGTGCTGTTGAGGATGCCACTGGTGAGCAGCATGATCCCGACCCGCAAACCAAGCACTGCATCAAAGCACCAGTACAGGGCGGGCATGACCAGCATATAGAATTGTTCGTTCCCTAAAAAAGTGATCAGCCGCAGCGGAAAAGCCAGCCATTCTCCACTGCTCTGCAAGAGTTGTGTGATGCTGATTTCCATTGGCCAGATAGTACCCATGATTTCCCTCCGGTGAAATAGAAAATATGAAAAGCTCTACGATTATTGTACATGCAGATACTGCCTGCTGGCGGGGAAAAGATCGAATGGAAAAAACTTTGGAAAGGAAAAATGAAATTGACAGAACGGGCGAGTTTGTATAGAATAGAATAAACGTTCTATTCAGGAGGATGCCATGAACTACGAATGTAAGATTATGGAAATGAAAGAGCAACCCGTGTTGACCGTCCGGACCACCACCGCCGTAGAAAACCTGCCGGCCTTCTTTGGCGAAGTATATGGGAGTATCATGCGCTATTTGGAGGAGCTGGGAGAACAGCCGGTGGGCATGCCCTTTGCCGCATATTACAACTATTGCAACATGGATATGAAAGCCCTGGATGTGGAAGCTGGTTTCCCCGTTGCGCGTAAACTGCCCGAAAAGGAAAAAATCCAATCCGGCAAGATCGCTGCCGGGAAATTTGCCATCACTCTGCATGTAGGTGCCTATGATGCGGTGGGCCCTGCCTATGATGCATTGGCAGATTTTGTGAAGCAGAAAGGGTTTGAACCAACCGGTGTGGCGTACGAATATTATCTCAACGATCCCAGTGAAAATCCTTCTGTTGAACCAGAAACTGAAATCCGTTTTCCATTAAAATAATGTAAAAAGGATGAATATGGAATCCATCGTTCGAGAGATACGGCAAACATTGCAAAACAGCGCTGATGAAAAAACCAAAAACGGTTCCCAACGTTTTTTCAAAGAAGAGGTACAGTGCTACGGGGTAAAGGTGGCCCTGGTGGGAAAGATCGGCAGCCAGTACTGGAAGGAGGTTGCACATCTTGGCAAAGATGAGATATTCAAGTTGTGTGAAGAATTACTCGCAACTGGTTATTGCGAAGATACGTATGTCGTGTCGGGGTGGCTTCCAAGATTGAGCAGTGAATTTCAAGCCAGCGATATTTACATTTTTCAACGATGGATCGAGAGCTATATCGATAACTGGGCGAAATGTGATGGGTTCTGCAACCATACGGTTGGTGATCTCATCATGAAGTATCCGCAGAACATTGAGGAATTAAAGACTTGGGCACGGAGCGACCACCGCTGGTTGAAACGGGCTTCGGCGGTTTCGTTGATCATTCCGGCGCGGCGTGGCATGTATCTGCAGGATGTAAAAGAAATTGCCATGTTCCTGTTGACCGATGCGGATGATATGGTGCAGAAAGGCTATGGCTGGATGCTGAAGGAAGCAAGCCGGCTTCATGAGCAGGAAGTATTTCAGTTTGTCATGCAGTATAAGAAGGAGATGCCACGTACGGCGTTGCGCTATGCCATCGAACTGATGCCGCCCGATCTGAAAAAAGAAGCCATGCAAAAAGACTGGTAGCAGGCGTTGCCGAAAAGCCCCTTCACAGAGGGGGCTTTTTTATATCGGCATTGGGATAGATTGGCCTTGAATCCAATTGCTGGGATAACAGGAATCCTTATACTGGGAATATAACAATGGAGGATTTCATGAAACTAGCTATTCTGGTCATTGACATGCAAAAACAGTTTTTCAAGATTAACGAAGAGACCTCCCGATCGCTAAGCGATGCGACGGAGTACATTAACGAAGCCATCAGGGTATTTCGTGAAAAACGGTTTCCGGTCATTTCCATACAGCATATGAATCCCCAGGATGGATTGATGCCCGGCAAGGAAGGGTTCGATCTGCCGGAGGACCTGGCGATCGATCCTGATGACCTGCATATCCAGAAGACATATGGAAATTCCTTTGTAAAAACCCCTCTCCTGGATGCGATCAAGCCATTGGGTGTGGATACGGCCATTCTGTGCGGGTTCTGTGCGGAATTTTGCGTTCTTTCCACTTATCATGGGGCAAAGGATGTGGACCTTTTCCCGATCATGTTGCGGGGAGGGTTGGCGAGTGTAACCCCCAAGAATATCGCTTTTGTTGAAGAGATCTGTGAACTCATCTCTTTGGGAGCTTTGGCGAAATTTTTGGAATAGAACGATACGGTTTTTGCAATGAACCGCTTGCCCTGCCGGCGCCGGTCAAAAATACAGTGAATTGGGGGCCATTGCGTTCTTCCCTTTGCCGAAAAAACATGGGAAGTCAATTCTCAAACTTCTTTTCCAGCTTTTCTGCCCAATTCTTGATCCAGGAACTTTTCGGCAGCCGGTAATAGATCTTGCGCAGGAGGCGTTTGAGCGCCTTTTTCCTGTCCAAGATTGGATCTGTTTCTTCATCAAAACCAAACGCGTTCAGACAGGTGACATCCTTGGCATTCTTTTTCCGGTTGACCATTTTGGGAATGGAAGTAGGATATCCGACGCTGATCAGCGCAATGACCGAGTAAGTTCTGGGGATGTGAAAAAGCTGGCGCATAACCCGCTGTGAGGGCAGGTTGCACACCCAGCAACCGGCAAGGCCCAGGGAATATGCCTTGAGCAGCATATTTTGAACGGCAGCGGCGCCGCTTTGAATATAGTCCTTATATTCCTGATTGGAGCTTGTGTTTTTATACAATATCAGAATGGCAGTTTGTACGTCCTTGAGGAAGGAAGCAGCCCCAAAAGAGAGCAGTTCATCGAACTTATTTTGATCATTGATCACGATGAAGCGATAATCCTGATCGTTGCAGGCGGTGGGTGCCCACATGCCTGCTTGAATGATCTGCTCCAATATCTCTTCGCTAACGGCCTTCTCTGAATATCTGCGAACGCTGCGTCTGCCCTTGATGGCTTCGTCTAATTCCATCTTTATTCTCCTGCGGTAAAGATCCGGGATTCTCCGGTGTCCATATCATACTCGATTTCTATGACCGCATTTTTGATATGTGAAAGCACAACCGGTTCTCTTTCCACAGCATCACTGATTGCAAAGAATTTACTGGATGCGACATGGCGGAGTGAAAAAGGTGGTGCACTTTTCAGCGTGACCACTTCGGGTGACTGAATCTTATCCTTGATGAGAATCTTTTTTTCCTCCCATATCATAGTGCGCTCGAATTGGACATCCGCATGTTTATCAACGAAGATCATTTTTTTCTTCAAAAGGCCGATCAGACGATTCCCGAGCAAGAATGAAGCCATGCGCAGCCCGAAATGAGCAACTGGCGAAGCGATCTGCAGATGGACTTTGGTGAAGCGGCCCTGCATGATGGCTTGGCTGCTTTTTTCGTCGAAAGAATAGTGAGTTTCGTTATCCAGCCAATTGGTGGCTGCGGTAGTGTTCTTTCCCATTTGAATGCGATATCCATAATCCGAAAAAACACAGTGATCTTTTTGAAACACCTTCAGGCATCCTTTTTTCAGAGAACAGACTGCAAAGTACTGCTTGTTGGTCTTGCTGAGCAAACCGCTCTCCGGGAAATATTTGTCTCCCGGCTCTTGATAGGGCAGGGTGATGGCATGTTCCACTTTTTGCAGCGGGAGTTCATACGCTCGGACAAAAGAGTGCAGCACGTAATGCGAGAAATATCGATCATCGATGGAATTTTGGAAATAATCCGGCTGATCGCAGCGGTCAAAGATGGCGGAACGCATGGCAATGGCGGCCGCATTTCCCCTGCTCGCCATGAGTTCAAGCCCGAAGGGCAGAAAGTAGGTTGTGTTGCGCGACCCGTACTCTCCGCCGATGCTGCCATCCGGATGTACGAACCATTGCATGAATTCCACAATGCGCTGCATGGGTTCTAGCACCCGTTCATCATGGCTGAGGTGGCAATACTCCGCCAGCATATCCAGACATACGCTCTGATAACCGAAATCAGCCCCGCCATATTCAGGGAACCATCCTTCGGCTGATTGCGTGGAGAGAAAACGCTGTAATTTTCTCTCGAGCGCCGGACGGATGGTCGTATCCGGGCAGATCAAAGAGTAGCTGTACAGGGCTGTTATCGAAGCCATCTCTTGGTTGCTGGCTTGCGGCTCGATATGGCTTGCCAGATATCGGGCTGTTTTTGAAAATGCTTTTAAGATTGTTGGTTGATCCAAACCAAGTTCACGATAGATTTCACAGACGGAATAAAAGGAAAAGGCAGTGGGTGGAAAACCATGTTCGTGCGGATAATATTCATTGAACGATCCATCCTGTAATTGGATCTTTTCCCAAAAATCTAGGGTGGCAGCGGCTATATCCCACGCAGCTTGGTTTTGGTAGAGTGGATTGCCGGGAAAATCAAGGCGATATAGTTTGGCAAGCACCAAACCGGACTGCTGTAAAATGGCAGACGAAAAATCACGGATTTTATAATGCCAGTAATTGCGATCGCAACAACCATAAGTGGGGGAATCGGGGTCGCGGTCGATTTGAGTCAAAACGCGCGGCAGATTGGTTTGAATGAAGAAGGCATAATTTTGTTTTATTTTTTCCATCTTTTCCTGAATGAAGACTATTTTCCGATACGGTATTTTTATTACCATATCATAGCATCATATCAGGATGGTAAATAGAAAAAATCCCAGGCAGGAAAAATTAAAAAGTGAAATGGAAAAAAGAATGATGAGATCGATGAAGATGATTTATGCGATCAAACTGAATACTCTCTGGGTCGATTCGGAGATATCCATGTCTTTCACAAACAGAGAAGATGTCCCCCCAACCAGCATCGTAGCCCCTGCTTTGGTCATTTGCGGGATATTCTCAAAACTGACATTACCATCGACCTGAATATCGATGTCCAGGTTTTTCTTGCAAATAATCTTCTTCAGATCTGCGATCTTCTCCAAAGTGGCAGGGACCAGAGCTTGACCCGCAAAACCGGGATTCACGGTCATGATCAGCACAAAATCAAGGTCAGAAAAGATGTATTCCAGTGTATTTAGCGGTGTGGCCGGATTGAGGGCAATTCCCGCTTGAACCCCGCGGCTTTTAATTTTCTGCAGCAACCTTTGAATGTGATAGGTTGACTCTTGATGAAATGATAAAGAGTTACAGCCAGCATCGATATATTCGTCGATATAATTGGCTGCATTGTCGATCATGAGATGTACATTAATGGGCAATTTTGTAATTTGGCGCGCCTTTTTCAGGAGATCGAGATTCAAACCGAAATTGGGCACAAAATGGCCGTCCATTACATCGAAATGAAGATAATCAATACCATTCTGTTCGAGCAGGCGAATATCCCGTTCCAGATTAAGGTAATCAGCACACATCAATGATGCGCCAAACTTGATTCTCTTTTTCATTCGTCTCCATGCATGGTCATTTCGTGTTCAGAGCTCTCCCGTTGATGCAAGAATCGGTTTTCTAAACCAAGATGACCTGCGTTTTTTGCCGCAATTCTTCAATGATCGCCGGATCGGCTCCATTATCGGTAATGACGACGTGTACTTTATCCAACGCGGCAATGTTGCTGGTGGTGGTTCGGCCTAATTTGGAATGGTCGGCTACAACGATCACCTGACGGGCGATTTCGATCATGGTGTGTTTGTTGTGCGCGTTGATCGGATCGGGAACGCTGATGCCTGATTGAATATCCACACCTTCAACACCGATGAACGCTTTATCAACGTGCAACTCCCGGATAAAAGCATCCGTTTGAGGTCCGGTGGTGTTGAGTGGACCTTTGCGGAGGATCCCACCGGCCACAAGGATGTCGATATCGGCTGAAGCGGATAGTTCAATGGCAACGTTCAATGCGGTGGTGATGATCGTGATTTTTTTATTTTTTAAGTTTTTGGCAACTTCCAGTGTTGTCGTTCCGGAATCCATGAAAACTGTGTCACCATTTTGTACCAGATCGGCCGCAGCCCGTCCGATCTTTATTTTTTCTGTAGAAAATTTTTCTGATTTCGCGTTCACCGACATCTCAAAGAATGCCTGGTCGTTATCCATGGCGCCGCCGTAAATGCGCTGGATGACACCCTGTTCGTGCAGTTCGTCCAGATCGCGGCGAATGGTCATTTCTGAGACTTCGAAGTGTTTGCTGAGTTCTTCCACGCTGGCAAAACCCTTCTCAACCAGGAATTCCTTTATTTTTAATTGTCTTTGAATGGGTAACATGTGTGACCTTGTTGTAGTTTTAACATAATTATACATTAACTTGTTGACATTGCAATAGAAATATGCTATATTATCAACAATAAACAAAGAATAACATAAATTAACATACAGAATCGGATGTTTTTGAAAATGTCAATCAGCTGGAATGTATGAAAAGCCAATGATATAAACGGTGAACTTTGCTAAAAGGTAAAAAGGCATGAGCGATTCTTTTGAAACTGTTGCAATGGAAATTATCAGCTATGCAGGCGATGCCAAAGCAGACGGATACGAGGCTTTGCATATTGCAAGAAAGGGAAGTTTTGAGGAAGCGGATAAGTTATTGAAATTGGCTGATGAAAAAATTACCGTAAGCCATCAAATCCACTTGAAATTGTTGGGAATCGACAGCCAATTCAAAAGCGTTAATGAACAGCTATTAATCGCGCATGCCATGGATACCTTGATGACCGTGAATTCAGAATTGGATTTGATTAGAGAAATCGTGGAGATTTTAAGGGAACGAGTTGATCAAAATTGAGAGAAGAAAGGAAATACACTATGGAAGGAGGAAAAGACACGATCAAGAAACTGAAAATTACTTTGGCATGCGCCAGCGGGATGTCTACGACGATGCTTTGCAAAAAAATCATTGCTGCGGCAGAGCAGAGGGGTTATGAATGTGAATGTGAAGCGTATGGTATATCAACCTTGTCCGCAGTTGCGCCAGGCAGTGATTTGTTGCTGCTAGGACCGCAAGTGAGATACAGATTGGAAGAAATCAGGAAGAACTATCCGAATATTCCCGTCGAAGTTATCAATATGATGGATTATGGCGCAATGAATGGAGAAAAGATTTTTTCTGAGATGGCACAAAAATATGGTTGGTAATTAATTCTTTATGAAAAGGAAAACAAACTATGAAAGAAAATAAAATGGACCATTTTATCAACAAGATTTTACCCGTTGTTGATAAATTTCAAAACAACTTGTATGTAAGTTCAATTATGGAAGGTATGATGAGCTCCATGCCGGTTTTGATGGCCAGCGCTGTATTACAGTTAATTTATAGTTTTCCAATAACGGCCTGGACAAATTTCTTGACGAAGACTGGGCTGTACGGTCTATTTGGTACCGTGGTAACCATTTGTAACATGACCGCCTTGTTTATCGTTTTCGGTATCGGACGTGTGGTAGGCAATAAGAAGGGTATTGATGGACTTAACAGCGGTTTGGCATCATTGCTGTGCTTTCTGATCATTACACCCCTTACGGTTGATGAAGCTGGTGGTACTCTTATTAACACATCTTGGTTTAGTGCACAAGGGATTTTTACTGCGATCATTGTTGCGTTGGTTGCCTCTTCAATCTATGCATTTTGCGTAAAGAAGAACATTGTTATCAAGTTGCCAGAAGCAGTCCCTGGGTTTGTTGCCAAAAGCTTCGCCGGCATTCCAGCTGCCCTGATCACGGTGATTCCGTTTATCGCTGTCCGTGGTTTGTTCGCTGCAACCAGTTATGGTTCTTTCAGTCAATTCATCTATTCCATTGTTCAAACACCGCTGGTCGGATTGGGAAATTCTCTGCCTGCCCACCTTGTTGCAATCCTCATCGCCTGTTTCCTTTGGTGGCTGGGCATTCATGGAACCCTGGTTGTCTTGAGTGTGATGATGGCTGTCTGGCAACCACCGATGATCGAGAACATCACCGCAGCCGCAGCAGGTTTACCAATCCCCAACGTCCTCAGTTTCTTAAGCATTTTTCTTGTTCTTCAATTCATGGGAGGTCCCGGGTGTTTGTTCGGTCTCTATGTGGATATGGCTTTGTTTTCCAAGAGCCAGCGTTATAAAGCACAGAGCAAATTATCACTGGTGTCTGGGGTTTTCAATATTATCGAACCCACTGTATATGGTCTTCCGATCGTCTTGAACCCTGTGCTGCTGATACCTTATCTTGGATTGCCGATTGTTATTTATGTGGCATATTACTTGCTTGCAACCGCAGGCATCATCGGGATACCATGTGTAGGTTTGACAATGATGGTTGTTCCGGGTCCTATCGCTGGTTTTCTATTAGGTGGTGGGGTTAGCCTTGGAATATTCACGATTGCCGCGTTGATCTTAACCTGCCTTGTTTATTATCCATTCTTCAAGATCTTGGATGCACAGGCTCTGAAACAGGAGAGCGGACAAGCAAAACTGGCCAAGTAAAAAACAATTTCGTAAAGTGTTGCACGATTAAAAAGTTGTATGTCTACCAATGTGGGGCTGCCATAATTGTCACGGACAGTCCCACATTTTTCACACCATGTTTTGAAAAGATGGAATAGGGCTTTCCGAGTATTTTATGTGGAAATCATCCATAAACGCATACCAAAAAGAAAACAATTATCGTAAATAATGGTTGTTTTTCACTGATGGCAATGATGATCTTGAAAGAATGAAAACTGATTGAAAGTTTTTTGCCAGACACTGGAACAATAAAAATGGAATAGGAATAAAAATG
The DNA here is from genome assembly GCA_012797975.1 of Pelolinea sp. Lineage (GTDB taxonomy): Bacteria > Chloroflexota > Anaerolineae > Anaerolineales > Anaerolineaceae > UBA4781. Next base: position 141,172 of record JAAZOD010000012.1, read on the forward strand.
ATAAAGAGAATTCTAAGCTGTTCAAAAAGCGATTTTGAGAAAATGACCCCTATGGATCTGAAATTATCCATTCGCCTGGCCGAAGGTCGTACGATTATGGCACAGAGCTTTAATGGTATGGGAGGCAGCCTTGTCGGTGTCACCAATCCAGAGTTGGAAGCGGCATTTGGAGCAGATATTTTGTTATTGAACGGCTATAGTTTTGATGAGAAAAGTCTTCTGTATGGAGTAAAAACTTTTACGGTGGGAGAAGGCATCAAGATTCTTCACGTGGGCGATATCAAAAAACTGGTCAATCGTCCGGTAGGCGTTTACTTGGAATGTGTACCGTCAGATACCGACCATTCCTATTTCGAAGGTTTTGGATTGGGTCGCGTTGCATCGGAAGAGAACTTCTATAGGGCTGTAGAAGAAGGAGCAGATTTCATTATCCTGGGAGCCAATCCCAGTATGAATGCAAAAGTCGATGACATCATTGCAGCTACAATACTTGCTGGCAAGACAGTCAAGGGGAAGACCATGATCTTCTCGGGAAAATGGGAAGATGGAGTTTATGAAAAAGTTTTGGGAGATCCGATGGCAAAAAAACCAGCCAGGGAGTTCATTGATGCCTTGATGGATGCGGGTGCGGATGTGATCGATTTTCCGGCACCAGCTTCTCGCCAGGGTATCATGGTGGATATGATCCGTGAATTGGTGGAATATGTCCATCATAAAGATGCGGATACTATGACCATGTCATTCATCGATGGGTCAGTGGAAGGTGCGGATGTGGATACCATCCGCATCCTGGCGCTAAAATCGCGCGAGACCGGCGCGGATATTCACGCCCTTGGAGATGCGGGACTGTCGGGTTGCTCGTTGCCAGAAAATATCTATCAGCTTTCCCTATCTGTAAAAGGACGTCGCTTGACCTGGGAACGTATGGCAGGCAATAATCGGTAGAGAATATCTTATGCAAAAGCGAATCGTCATCGGAAGTGACCACATTGGATATCCTTTAAAAGAATATCTTAAAAAGAGATTGAAGAACGAGGGGTGGGAGGTGGAGGATTGCGGAACAAACAGCCGAATACGTACCGATTATCCGATCTATGCAAAAAAGGTGGCTGAAAAGATAATCGCCGAGGAATATGAGAGAGGGATTCTGATCTGTGGCAGCGGGGTGGGTATGAGCATTACTGCCAATAAGATCCATGGAATTCGGGCAGTGGTTTGCAGTGAGCCGTATTCTGCAGTGTTTTCTCGAAAGCATAACGATACCAATGTTTTATGTATGGGTTCTCGTGTGGTGGGAGAAGAGCTTGCAGAAATGATTGTTTTTGATTGGTTAACAGTCGCATATGACGGTGGTCGACACCAAAAACGTCTGGATTTGATCAAGAAGATCGAGGAGAATTATTAAAGAACGAAAAAGTTCTCTGCTAAGTAAATTCAATGGAATGAAATGTGGAATTGTAAGCAGTGTCAAGACAGCCCAATAAGTTGAAAAATCTATGAAAGGCACTTAGAAATGAAACGATTTCCTGAAAACTTTTTATGGGGTTCATCAACAAATGCCCAGCAGTTTGAGGGTGGACGGAATGAAGACAAGGTGGGACTTTCTATTGCGGATGTCCGTACCCACTTTATGAAAGTTGAAGGTAAAGAACTTCACATTCCAGAGAGTGGGTTTGATGATTTTAAAATTGCATCCGATCATTATCATCATCTCGATGAGGATATTGACCTGTATGGTGAAATGGGTTTTAGCTTCTATCGCTTCTCCATGAGTTGGACTCGCATTTTCCCCAATGGTGATGATGATGAGCCGAATCAAGCTGGACTGGCTTTTTATGACCGTATGCTCACCGCTCTCGAACGAAATAAAATTCAACCGATTTGCACATTGTATGCCTATGATCTTCCGCTGTCCCTTGTGGAGAAATATAATGGTTTTTTGGACCGTCGTTGTATTGATGCTTATTGTAAGTATGTTGATACCATTACCAGATACTTTAAGGGCCGCATTAAATATTATGTTCCATTCAATGAGCAGAATACAATGGTCTGGTTGCCATATTACACGGGTGGAATTGAAATAAATAATAGCGAAGATCTATTTAGGTTTGATCATCATATAAATCTTGCGTTTGCACGTGCGGTTGAAATCATACACTTAAATGATCCTGAAGCAAAAGTGGGTGGTAATATCTGCAACACATGCTTTTATCCAGCCACTTGTAAACCAGCCGATGTGGCATTAGCTGATCTGGCAAGCTTCAAGGCATATGCCTATGGCGATATTTTCTGCCGCGGTATTTATCCTAAGTATTACCTGAATAACTTTAAAGGAACGGATATTGCTTCTATTATTCAACCAGGGGATATGGAAATAATAGCAGGAATTAAGACTGATTTTCTCAGCCTGACTTATTATATGAGCAATGTGTGTGGGGATGGAGGTACCAGCAACACTCTTACCAATGCTATGCAGTCGAATCCCTATCTTCCAAAGACAAAATATGGCTGGACGATTGATCCTTATGGCTTCTACCATTTGCTGATGGATTTCTATCATCGTTACCAAAAACCGATTTTGGTTCTGGAAAATGGGATGGGCACACCTGACAAGCTCGAAGAAAATGGACAGGTGCATGATCCTTACCGTATCGATTACCTTCGTTCGCATATTGAAGCAATGTCTGATGCGATCGCTGATGGCGTGGAAATGGTGGGCTATTGCACGTGGAGTGCCATTGACCTGTATTCTACCCATGAAGGATTTGATAAACGGTACGGTTTTGTTTATGTGGATAAAACCAACGGATGTAAACGGTATCGCAAGGACAGCTTCTACTGGTATAAGAAAGTCATTGCTGCCAATGGAGAAAATCTGGACTAGCGTAAGAACGAAAAAATTCAACAGGTTGATTTTTTGTGCAGAGCATCTCGTAGAAGGTCAGATGGGATTGGACGAATGCCAAATAAAAGGCGGTTGTATTAAAGGTGTATGGATTGATCGAGAAATTTGAGAACAATGATTGAAAGATGAAAAGGATTTCCGCCAGGCAAAAAGGAAATCCTTTTTAATGCCGGCTTTCATACTACAATAGAGGCATCCACTGAAAAGAGGTAAAAAAGATGCCGCTCAAATCCATGCAATTTACCGCCGTCCCTCCCATGCAAATTGATGTTAAAAAGAAATATGAAGTTCTTGTGAAAATGGCAAAAGGGGGCGAATTCACTATCCATTTGTATCCTGAAAAAGCTCCTGTTACCGTGAACAGTTTTATTTTTCTGGTGCGCCAGGGGTTCTATGATGGAGTGACCTTCCATCGCGTTCTGGAAGGTTTTGTCGCCCAGGGTGGCGATCCCACCGGAACAGGTGCGGGCGGTCCCGGTTACGAATTCATAAACGAAGATTCTGATTTGAAATATGATAAGGCGGGAGTGGTGGCCATGGCGAACGCCGGGCGCGATACCAACGGCAGCCAATTTTTCATCACCTACGCGCCTCTGCCGCGCTTGAACGGCGGTTACACTATTTTTGGTCAGGTGAGCGAGGGCATGGATGTGGTCGATGCCATTACCCGCCGGGATCCCAGCCAGAATCCGAAGTTTACCGGCGATGTGATCGAAAAAATGACCGTGATTGAAGAATAGGTTTACACACGACCGACAAATCCAGGTTTGCTTTCAATCGATCCCTGATTCTGAGATAACCGAAGAAGAAAATAAGCGAGAATTTACGGATGGATCAGAGCGATTCGCTGCCATTGGAGAAGTAACCTGTTCGAAGAAAAGAAGGCGGTTGAACCCCTCTTGACTTTTGTCGGAAAGATATATAAAATGATAATGATTGGGAGCGTTCCCAATCCTTTTTCTTGATTATCAAAATAACTGCGGGCGGAGTATCCCTTGAACAATCTGACATTGGAGGACATTGCAAGGAAAAGTGGGGTATCTCGTTCCACGGTTTCACGGGTTATCAATGATCATCCCAATGTGAGCAAAGCTGTTAGAGAACATGTGCAGGAAGTGATCCGGCAAACCGGTTACCGACCCCATCCGGCTGCCAGGGCCCTGGTCTCCAATCGCTCCTGGACGTGCGGGTTGATCTTGCCGCGTGCTATTCCCACTTTCTTCACCGATCCATATTACCCCTGCTTGATTCAGGGAATTTCCCAAGCCTGCAGCAAAAAGAACTATACCTTCTCTCTCTTTTTGATGGAGAATGAGGAGGATGAAGAGCAGATTTTTTCGCGCGTTTCACGCCGTGGATTCATGGATGGTATCCTCTTTCAGTCTTATCAAATTGGCGATGCCTTGCTTGACAAACTGGTCGACTCGGGAATTCCGCTGGTGATCCTGGGTCGGCCTTTTCAAAACAGGCAAGTAAGTTATGTGGATATCAATAATATTGATTCTGTTTCCAAAGCTGTTCAATATTTGCTGGATACGGGACACAAGAGGATTGGAACGATAACCGGTCCGCAAAATACGGCTGTGGGTATCGATCGAAGAATGGGATACCAGCAAGCTTTGCAGCGCAATAAGATCATTGTTAATGAAAAGTTGATTGTAGAAGGAACGTTTACCGAAGAAAGTGGCTATTGGGGAATGAAGCAGCTTCTTCGTGAGAACCCCGATGGCGTTTTTACCGCGTCCGATCAAATGGCATTAGGTGCAATGCGTGCGATCAAAGAAGAAGGTTTGGATGTTCCCGGGGATATTTCTGTGATCGGATATGATGATTTTCCTATGGCATCTCCGGCGCACCCGGCGCTCACCACTTTGCGCCAGCCGATTGCCCAATTTTGCTTTGAAGCGTTGAAGATGCTGATCAGCCTTGTCGAGGACGGCTTGGAACCATACCGGCGGGTTATCTTACAGTCGGAATTTGTTATTCGTGATTCAACCAGGGATAGAAGTTGACGAAATAGAGATTCTATTTTTTTATTTTATTTGACTGGGAGCGATACCAGGCAAGGAGGGTAGCCAATTAGTATTCTTTTTTGATCTATTACATGGAAAAAGGTGGGTCGGTTTATTGGGTGGCGAATTTTATATCTTAAGTTATTACAGGTTGATCCAATAGCTTGCAAGGCCTTTTAAATGAATACACATGAAATTTTGTGAAAAATTATTGGGAGCGTTACCAAAAAAAGGAGGTCCTATCGGAGAAAAAAGAAAATTGCTTTCTGAAAAACTAAAAATCCTAATACAATAAAAGGAGAGAGGGAAATGCACAAGAAATTTCTATTTTTGCTGAGTATTTTCATCATTGCAGGAGTTTTGCTGGCTGCCTGCCAACCTGCGCAAACTGCAGCCGAAGAACCTGCTGCTGAAGAACCCGCTGCTGAAACGGTGGAAGAAGAAGCAGTATCTGAGGACCCTGCAGCGGTGGCTGCGTCTCTGCCACGTGAAGAAACCCTGTATTTCAATGGTCAACAGTGGGGATCTGTGGTTTGCTGGAATCCTTATTCCTCGAACTGCAACAATGCTATGGCTTTAGCCCAACAGGATAATGCACGTGTCACCATGTTTGAGACGCCCTATCTGTACGACATGCTGGATGGCAAAGTCTATCCATTGCTGGCGGATGGCGATTATGCATGGGATGCAGGCATGACACAAATCACCTTCAAGATCAATTCTGCCGCTCATTGGAGCGATGGAACACCCGTCACTGCCGAGGATGTTGCCTATACCTGGGCTACCCATGTCAAATACAACACTCAGTTCGGCGCTGCCAATAAAGCATACATTGATACCATTGAAGCACCCGATGCCAGTACCGTCGTGGTTAAAGCGGTCCTGGGTGAAGACGGGAAGGCACTCAATCCCTTGCTGGTCCAGGCGTACTTGAGCAGCAACTATGTCATTCAAAAAGCATGGACCGAGGCATTGGAAGCACGCACCAATGGCGATGCAGCCGCTTTGATGGCCGATATCGCTGAAGATGCTGTGTTCTCCGGCCCTTATCATAAATTCTTCACCGATGATACCAAGGTGGTCATGATCCGTGATGACAATTACTGGGGTCAGGATTCCAGCATGTTTGGTAAATTGCCTGTTCCTAAGTATCTTGCTCATGTGATCTACAAAGACAATGCTGCCGGCACAACCGCTTTGCAGGCCGGTGAGGTAGATGTAAGCCAGCAGTTCAATTCAAACGTTCAGGATCTGTGGCTCAAAGATAATCTTCCTATCTCTACCTATTTACCCGAAGCCCCCTATAATATCGGCGCATCGCTTCCTACCGCCTTCTTCAACATGGCTTCCTATGGTCTTGACCAGGTAGCAGTTCGCAAAGCCATTGCAATCGCGGTTGATTACGACACGATTATTTCCAACGCAATGACCAATCAATCAGCTACCTTCACCCAGGTTCCTCGCTCTCTGATGAACCCAACCCCCGGCGAACAGGCGTTGTTTGATCATGATGCTGTTGCCGATCTGCAGTGGGCTGGCAAAGATATCGAGGGCGCAAACAAACTGCTTGATGATGCAGGAATTGTGGATACCGATGGCGATGGCTGGCGTGAATATGACGGCAAGAAATTGCAGTATATTGCTACCTGCCCCAATGGTTGGTCCGACTGGCAGGCTGCCATCGAAGTGGTCGCTGCCGCGGGTAAAGAGATTGGCATTGATATCACCACCAACTATCCTGAATGGTCCGTTTATCAGACCGTTGTTACCAACTGGCCACTCCCCGAAACTGGCTATGACATTTTCATGATGTGGAGTGACGGTGCGGGGCCGACCCAACCATGGGGACGCATTCGCCATTTGTTGAGCTCTGAATTCGCTCAGACCACCAACAACTGGAATGGCAACTGGGGTGGTTATAAGAACGCTGATGCCGATGCTTTGATCCAGGAAATCCCCACTCTGACGGATGCAACTGCGTTGAAGGCAGATTATACGGAATTGGTAAAGATCTATCTTACCGATGTACCTTCCTTCACATTGATGTATCGTCCACAGGCTTTCCATACTGTGAATGAGAGTGTCTGGACGAACTTCCCGCATGAAGGGGATGGTACAAGCCCGGCGGTACCACCGTTGGACCTGACCGACGGATGGAGCATTGCAGGTCTCTATAACCTGACGCTGGTTAAATAATTTGTAGTTGAGTCATGAACAGCCATGTTCCGCGAGATTCTGGAGCATGGCTGTTCTCAAAAGAGGAGGCAATCCATTGAAAAAATATCGGAATTATTTTGTAAATAAATTGTTCTGGTTGTTGATTACCACCATATTTGCCTTCATTTTGAATTTCACCCTTCCTCGCCTGATGCCAGGCGATCCAGTCGCAGCAATTATGGCAAGAATTGCGCAAGGGATGTCCAATTCAACTGGAATGAAGGAAGTCTATGAACAATATGCCAAATTGTTCGGAACGAACCAACCCATTTTGGAACAATTTTTCCTTTACATAAAAAATGTTTTTCATGGGAATTTTGGAACATCGTTCAGCCAATATCCACGTCCCGTTTCCGATATCATCCGCTCTTCCATCCTGTGGACGGTATGTTTACAGTTTCCGGCAATCATCATCGGATGGCTGATCGGAAATATGCTTGGAGCTTTGGCGGCTTATGTAAAAAAGGGCTATGACAAAGTTTTGATGCCCGTCAGTATTTTCGTGAGCAATATTCCGGCATTTGGTATGGCCGTTATCTTACTGGTTATTTTTGGAGTGTATTTGAGATGGTTTCCAACCTCGGGGGGATATGGGTTTGATCTGATCCCGAATGCCAGTTGGAAATTCATCTGGTCTGTGATCGTTCATTACCAGCTTCCCTTCTGGTCCATTGTATTAACCACCATCGGTGGCCAGGCAATCGGCATGCGCTCCATGTCGATTTATGAATTGAATGCCGATTATGTGAAATACAGCCGTTTTATGGGGGTCAAAGACAAGCAGATCGTTGGCTATGTATTCCGAAATGCCATGCTCCCTCAAGTTACCGGCCTGGCATTATCCATTGGCACCATGGTCGGAGGTGCGCTGGTGGCTGAAATCATCTTTAGCTATCCAGGGCTTGGATATACACTTCTGAATGGAATCATGGGTCAGGATTATCCATTGATTTCCGCTGTGACCCTGATCATTACGGTGATGGTGCTGCTGGCAAATTTCCTGATTGAGATCATTTATGGTTTGATCGATCCTCGCGTCAAAGCAGCACAATCAGAGTAAGGGGAGATGTCGCAATGAAAACTGCACTTCAGCAAGTTTTTCACTCTCGCAAATTTGTAACAGGTTTTGCCATCTTTATGGCAATACTTCTAACGGTATTTTTGTATCCTCTCATCATTCAGGATGAACCCCTAGCGATCCTTGGCCAGGGGAATTTCTTTCCACCCGGTATTTATGTCAATATTTACGACAGCATTCATTCCAAATCGTATGTGCTTAATCTAAAAGACGCAGCCAGCAAGAGGATCGGGAAAATATTAACGGATCAATCGCGTCAGGATATTAAAGAATGGCTTGTCTCTTATGGTGTCCCGGAGGATCAGATTGATATCAACGATACCGAAAGCCTTCTTTCTCAGTGGGAGGAGAACTATGATTCTTCGATCAGTCTTCCCGGCATGACCTTTGCCAAGCAGCGCTACTTTCAGCGGTTGGATGAATCGGTCAATGGACTTTTATCAAGCGAGGGTGTCGTTATTTCCGAGGTCAATCAGGAAACCGGCAATCTGGATCAGACCAACACGATCGACCAATCGGAATATGTCCATATTAATGAAGTTGCCAATGTTCGAATCCTTCCGCTTGGAACGGATAATTTCGGTAGAGATGTACTGACAGAACTCGTAAAGGCTACCGGCGTATCATTGAAGATTGGATTGATCGCCGGGGTTGTGGCAACCCTGATTGGATTAACGCTTGGATTGCTTTCGGGGTATGTGGGCGGGTTGGTCGATGACATTATCATGTTCGTCACCAATTTGTTTACAGTGATCCCTTCCTTTGTCCTGTTAATCTTGATCTCATTCAGCATTGGCCAGGATAATCGAGGGGCAACTACCATTGCGGTGGTGATTGGTTTGACTTCATGGGTGTGGACCGCCAGGGCTGTGCGATCGCAGGTGATCTCGCTGCGCAATCGTGATCATGTCAACCTGTCAAAACTCTCCGGCCATTCCACAGCCCATATCATCCTCAATGATATTTTGCCTTATATCGCCTCTTATGTGGTCATGGCTCTTATCCTGCAGGTGTCCTCGGCAATTCTCTCGGAGGCCAGTCTTTCCATCCTTGGGTTGGGGCCGCGCACAACAGAAGTGCCAACATTGGGATTGATGATGAATTGGGCAATGATCTACCAGGCGCACATCCTGGGAAAGTGGTGGGCCTATTTCCCTGTGATCGTGGTTATCGCTTTGATTACATTCTCGATGAACTTAATGAATACAGGTCTTGACCAGGTATTCAATCCAACCTTGAGAGATTAGGTGATGATATGGAAAATGTAATACTTGAAGTCAAAGATCTTACAACGAAGTATGTTACGCGTTTTTCTGAAGATGTTTATGCGGTCGATCATGTATCGTTAAAGACAGCAGAAGGGAAAACGCTTGGCATTGCAGGGGAATCAGGCTGTGGAAAATCGACACTGGCGCTTAGCTTGATGGGATATTACTTCGCCCCTTTGCACTATATCAGCGGTGAGATCAGAATCAATGGACGGAATATCTCAAGCATGGATCCTGACGAGATCCGTAAAACGATTCTGGGCACAGAAATATCCTACATTCCGCAAGCTGCCATGAATGCGCTCAATCCCACGCAAAAGGTGATTCATTTCATCGAAGATGTCATTCAGGCGCATAATCCGAAAACCTCAAAGAAGGAAATCTATGAACTGGCCCGGGAACGTTTTGAAATCCTTGGCCTTCCTGCAGATGTGCTGCAGAAATATCCTGTTGAGCTTTCGGGGGGTATGAAACAAAGAACGGTGATTGCAACTTCTGTGATCCTGTGTCCCAAAATCTTAATTGCAGATGAACCGTCCTCGGCTCTCGATGTCACCTCTCAAAAAATGGTCATCAAGATGCTGCGCGATCTGATGGAAAATGGTTTCATCAAGTCCATGATTTTCATTACTCATGAATTACCCCTTCTCTACAATGTTGCAGACGATATCATGGTCATGTATGCAGGCCAGATCGTGGAACAGGGCACTGCACAAGAGGTTGTTTTTGATCCTCTCCATCCATATTCAAAAGGTCTTATGAACTCGATTATTGTTCCGGAAAATGGCGCACGCGGCGTTAAATTGTCCGCCATTCCTGGAACACCGCCAAATTTGAAAAAACCCCCACAGGGCTGCCGTTTTGCAGAGCGCTGTAAATATGTTCAACCAACCTGCAAAACACACGAGATCGATCTTCAAGAGTCGGAAGACGGCCGCGCATATCGTTGTGCCTTTTCACAAAACTATCTTAGAAAGGCGTACAAAAATGGCTGAGGAGAAAAAACCCTGTTTGTGTGGGTCCGGCCTTACCAAGATATATGGTACAGGAGTTCAAAAGAATGTAGCGGTAGATCACGTTGATTTTGATTGTTGCCAGAATGAGGTCATTTCGATCGTCGGTGAATCGGGCAGCGGAAAAACGACGCTTGCGAAAATGCTGTTAGGACTGACCAAGCCGACCGAAGGGGAGATCTATTTTCAGGGAAAGAAACGTGACATCAGCAATATGAAGAAGAAAAAGGAATACTGGAAACGTATTCAAGCCATCTTTCAAGATCCCTATTCTTCTTTTAACACCTTCAACAAGATCGATGCGGTGCTTCTGGATTGCATTGCCATGCGCAACGGAAAAAAATATACTCGTGCAAAGAAAATCGAAATCATGGAGGAGGCCTGTTGTTTTGTCAATCTGGAGTTTGACGAGCTGACCAACAAATATCCTTTTGAATTGTCGGGTGGGCAGATGCAGCGGCTGATGATCGCCAGAGTATTCATATTGAAACCGGAAATCCTGATCGCCGACGAACCCACTTCGATGATCGATGCCTGTTCACGTGCTACGATCTTGGAGATGTTAATGAAGCTGCGCAAAGAAATTGGAATGACCATCATTTTTATCACACATGACATTGGGTTGGCATATTATATTTCTGACACCGTGTTTATCATGGAACGTGGCAAAATCGTTGAAAGCGGCCCGGCAGAACAAGTGATCTTGCATCCAAAAGAGGAATATACTCGACGTTTGATCAGCGATGTTCCGAAAATCCATGAAGAGTGGGATCTTTCTTCAGTGAAGTATGGATGAAGCGGGGCACGCTGGCATCATGAAAAGGATTGGACCCTTATCAAGTACGATCCTTGGGTGAACGGAATTGAAAAATTTTTCTGTTCAAAACAAATACCATCATTTTGAAATATTTGAAAGGAAAAAACATTGCCGAGAAAAAAAGATAAACACTCCAACATTGGTTTGGTCATAATCCTTGCATATATTGCGTTCATTGCTTTGGGAATGCCCGATGGTTTACTGGGGGTCGCCTGGCCTTCCATTCGTACAACCTTTTCGGTCCCCCTTGATGCGATCGGGATGCTCATCCCGGCATCGGTGGCTGGCTATTTGATCTCCAGTTTCTTTAGCGGCTTTCTGATCTCACGGTGGGGAGTGGGAAAAATTTTATCAATGAGCTGTGCGTTGACCGGATTGGCGTTGTTTGGCTATACCATTGTCCCCCAATGGTGGATGATGGTGTTGCTGGGAATTTTGGCAGGATTGGGAGCGGGGGCGATCGATGCAGGCCTGAATGGTTATGTGGCTGCCAATTTCGGAGAAGGCCTCATGCAGTGGCTGCATGCCAGTTATGGAATTGGCATTACGTTAGGCCCGATCATTATGACCACGGCTCTTTCAACATGGGATTCGTGGCGAGTCGGATATCGCATTGTAAGTGGCTTTCAGTTCGTTTTGGCAATTTGCTTTGCCTTTACCGTCTCCATCTGGAGTCAAAAACGGAAGTCAGAGCAAACTGATGAACCAAACTTCACGGAATATAAAACACCGCTCAAAGAAACACTTCGTCAACCGCAAGTTTGGCTCAGTATGCTTTTATTCTTTACCTATGTGGGCGCTGAAACATCCATAGGAACCTGGTCGTACAGTCTTCTGACAGAATCACGCGGGGTCGATACGACCATTGCCGGATTCTTCGTCAGCAGCTATTGGGCAACTTTTACCATCGGAAGGATTATTGCTGGGCTTTATACAAAAAAGATCGGCGTTCATTCGCTTATTCAGGGGAGCGTGGCAGCGGCCTTGCTCGGTTCGCTGTTGTTGATTTGGAATCCGTCCAAGGTCATGAATGTGGTGGCGGTGGCGTTGATCGGTTTTGCCATTGCACCTATTTTCCCCGCCTTGATGTCGGGGACCAGCCAGCGGGTGAAGGCGCGTTTTGCTTCCAATACGATTGGCATGCAAATAGCATCAGGAGGGGTGGGTACTGCATTGGTGCCCAGTTTGCTGGGAGTTTTGGCGCGCCGTTTTTCATTGGAGATCATTCCCGTTTGCATTCTGATCCTCTTTTCTGCATTGTTCACTCTGTATCGGTTATCCATGCGTAAAGCGAAAAAGACTGTTGAAGAAAGAGTTCTATGAAAAATCAATCATTGGCTGGGGAATGGGAGTTCAGACAAAAAGGGGAATCAGATTGGTTGCCCGCCAATGTTCCCGGTGGAGTGCATACGGATCTGCTTGCATTGGGGAAAATTCTTGATCCGTTTGTGGGGGATAACGAAAGGCGTGTTCGCTGGGTGGCGGAAAATGATTGGGAATACTGCCATCGATTCATTGCAAGCGATGAAGTGCTCGCGCAGCCGTACATTGAACTGGTGTGCGACGGGCTGGATACTCTGGCAGTCGTTTGGTTGAATGGCGTTGAACTGGGTTCCACTACAAATATGTTCCGGCAGTACCGATGGGATGTGAAATCCATTCTCCAGACTGGCGAAAATGTGCTGCAGATTACATTCATGTCGCCCGTGCACTTTATAACCGCACAACAAGCCGTACGACCTTTGCCCGGCGTTGCCCAGGCGATTCCTGGCGGATCCTATTTGCGGAAAGCGCCCTGCCAGTTTGGTTGGGATTGGGGTCCGCAATTGCCTCCCATTGGCATCTGGAAAGATATCCGCTTGGAAGGATATCAAAACGCTCGCATTGAAGAAGTGCATCTCCGGCAATATCATCGGGATGACCAGGTAATGATCGAAGCGGAGGTCACCATACAGAATTGGGTTAATGTGCCTTATCAGATCGGTCTTCATCTTGTTGCGCCAGATGGAAAAATCTTTGACGCTCAAACGAAAATCACCAATGAAAAGTCCTGTAAGCTGCAAGTGAAAATTGAAAATCCGCAGCTTTGGTGGCCCAATGGTTATGGTTCCCAACCGCTTTATCAGGTCCGTATTGAGTTGGGCCGGTCAAAATCGATCCTCGATCAGCGCGAGTATCAAGTGGGACTGCGCACGGTGGAGCTGCGTCAGCAGCCCGATGAATGGGGGCGTTCTTTCACATTTGTCGTCAATGGACTGCCTATCTTTGCAAAAGGTTCCAATTGGATCCCGGCGGATTCTTTTCCCACGCGCATCACCAAAAATGATCTGGAGAGATTGATCAAGGCAGCAGCGGACACCCACCAGAATATGTTGCGTGTGTGGGGCGGTGGTTTTTATGAAGATGATCGTTTCTATGATTTGTGTGATCGCTACGGCATTCTGGTGTGGCAGGAGTTCATCTTTGCCTGCAGCGGATACCCCCTGTACGATGCTGATTTTGTCGAAAATATCCGGAATGAGGTGGTTCAAAACGTCCGCCGTTTACGCCATCATGCTAGTCTGGCAATATGGTGCGGGAATAATGAGATGGAGTGGGGGTGGGTGGAATGGGGTTGGAAGACCGCAGAATATCACGATCTAAAAACTTCTTATGATCGATTCTTCCATCACACCTTGCCGGAATGGTGTGCAAGGGAGGACCCCGACCGTCCCTATTGGCCCAGTTCCCCATCTTCTAGTACACCTTTCGAGAACCCCAATGGGCAGCAACAGGGGGATGCACATTATTGGGACGTATGGCATGGGCGGAAACCATTTTCTGCTTACCGGAGCCAATTTCCTCGCTTCATGAGCGAGTTTGGTTTTCAATCATTGCCCCCATTGGCAACCATCCGCGCTTATGCAGCAGAACAGGATTGGAATATTGCCTCCTATGTGATGGAACAGCACCAGAAGAATCCGAACGGGAATGCCTTGATGGTCTCACAGATGCTTGACTCCTACCGCCTTCCAAAAGATTTTGAATCGCTGGTCTATTTGAGCATGGTATTACAGGCGGAAGGTATCCGTTATGGCGTGGAGCATTGGCGAAGACATCCCAAACAGGTTTCTGGCATTCTCTACTGGCAGTTCAATGATTGTTGGCCGGTCGCATCCTGGTCAAGCGTGGACTACTTTGGACGCTGGAAAGCTTTGCATTACGCCGCGCGCCGTTTTTTTGCTCCCCTGCTGCTTTCGATCGAAGATCAGCAAAAGACGATGAACGTTGTCCTCACCAATGATTCGCCTGAAAACTGGGAAGGCATGCTGCGCTGGTCGCTGGAGACATTGGCGGGAGAGGTCCTGCAATCCAAAGAAGAACAGGTGAACGCTGCTCCCTTGGATGCAACCTGTGTCTGTCGTTGTGAGTTTTCGAACTCTTTAAAGGATGAACAGATTCGAAATATGGTTTTTGTTGCTGAGCTTCTTCACGGTGAACGGATATTAAGCCGGCAAGCCGCCTTCTTTGTCCCCATCAAATATTTGAATTTGGTTGACCCACATGTTCAATCACAAATTCAAATCGAAGATCAACAAGTCAAGATCAGTTTGGCTTCCCATTCCTTTGCAGGGCAGGTGGAATGTATGCTGGAAGGAAGCGATGCAATTTTCAGCGACAATTATTTTGACCTGCCGGCCGGCCGGGTTGTCGAGATCTCCGCACCATCGCCGTCCGGATGGACTAAATCTCAAGTGAAAAATGCGTTTCAAGTTCGTTCTATCTATGATTCGTACGAACATAAAAAAAGGAAATCATAACCATTCGTTAGGAGGAAAAATGTCTGATCCAATTGAATCAATCATTGCAAAGATGACCCTTGAAGAAAAAGCGGCTTTGTGCACCGGAGCCAGCCCCTGGACGACCACCCCGATCGAACATCTGGGTGTTCCAGAGATCACCGTTTCGGATGGACCGCATGGTGTGCGACGTGTGGCAGATGTGAAAGATTTTGTGGCTGGCAGTCTACCGGCTACCTGTTTTCCTACGGCATCCTGTGTTGCAGCAACCTGGGATGTGGATCTGGCCTATAGCATGGGAGAGGCGTTGGCAGAAGAGTGCAAGGCGCTTAACGTGAGCATTGTCTTGGGACCCGGAACCAATATGAAACGCACCCCTTTGGGAGGACGCAACTTTGAATATTACTCCGAAGATCCATTCCTGGCCGGAGAAATGGCTGCCAGCTTTATTAATGGAATTCAAAGTAAAGGTGTGGGCGCTTCCCTTAAACATTACGCCACCAATAACCAGGAAACCCAGCGCATGAACATCAATGCGGTGATGGATGAACGCACACTGCGCGAGATCTACTTGCCAGCCTTTGAAGTAGCCGTAAAAAAGGCCAAACCCTGGACGGTAATGTGCGCGTATAACAAACTTAACGGCATATATGGTTCTGAGAATCACAAGCTGTTGGTGGATATCCTCAAGAATGAATGGGGTTTTGAGGGGTTTGTGGTATCCGATTGGGGGGCTGTGCATGATCGGGTGAAGGCATTGAAAGCCGGTTTGGATCTGGAAATGCCCGGACCGCGCGAACGGCGCGTGAAGGCGGTTATCGAAGCGGTTCGTGCGGGGGATCTGGATGAATCCATCTTGAATGAGTCTGTCCGTCGAATTCTGCAGATCATCTTGAAAGCCGTTAAAACCGAAAAAGGCGGTTCATTCAATAAAGAGGAACACCATGCCCTGGCGCGTGAAATTGCTGCGGAAGGGATGGTGCTGCTCAAGAACAACGGAATCCTGCCTTTAAAAGAACTGGAAAGGGTTGCGGTGATCGGGCGAGCGGCAAAGGAAGCCTATTTTCAAGGTGGCGGCAGTTCTCACATCAATCCGATCAAAGTGGATGAGCCATTCCTGGAACTGCAAAAGGTTGCGCCACGGGGAACCCGTTTCAGCTATTGTGAGGGATATGCGGTGGATGATGGATTCCATCAGGACCTCCTTGACGAAGCGGTTCAAGAGGCCAGTGATGCAGATGTGGCGTTGCTTTATCTTGCCCTTCCGGCCTCCAAGGAATCCGAAGGATATGATCGCCCTGATCTTGATCTGACCAGGCAGCAGGTGGCCTTGATCAAAGCGGTATCGGCTGTTCAGGCGAACACCATCGTTGTTCTTAATAATGGCACACCCATTGTGGTGGGTGAGTGGCTCGATAATGTTGCAGCTGTGCTGGAGGCCTGGATGATGGGTCAGGCAGGGGGCGGAGCCATCGCCGATATTCTTTATGGAAAAGTGAACCCCTGTGGAAAGTTGGCAGAAACTTTTCCACTGCGTTTGCAGGATACGCCTGCCTATATCAACTTCCCCGGTGGCGCTGGTGAGGTATGCTACGGGGAAGGAATTTTTATCGGGTACCGTTATTACGATGCCAAAGAAGCCCCGGTGCAATTCCCATTTGGGTTTGGGCTGAGCTATACCACCTTTCAGTACTCCAGCCCCAGGGTCTCTTCATCTCAATTCAAAGATGTGGATGGAGTGACGGTCTCGGTGGATGTGACCAATACAGGCAAGATGGCCGGCAAGGAAATTGTCCAGGTATATGTTCATGATCGTAAGGCCAAACTGGTTCGCCCACCAAAAGAATTGAAAGGATTTGCGAAGGTTGCGCTGAACCCTGGTGAAACAAAAACGGTCAGTATTGCTCTTGATTTTCGCTCTTTTGCCTACTTCCATCCAGGTTACAACCAGTGGATCACGGAAGATGGTGAGTTTGATCTGTTCATCGGGGCGACCTCTGCTGATATCCGCTGTGTCGAAACAGTAACGCTGCAATCCACATTGCAATTGCCCTGCATATTGAACAAAGAATCTACACTGCATGAGTGGATGGAAGATCCCGTAGGCAAAAAAGTGCTTGAGCCGCTTTTTGCACCAATGGTGGAACAAATGCAGATGACTTTTGGTGGAGGGGATGAGGATAAACAAAAGAATGGAATGGAGACCATGAATTTCATGATGGAGCTGCCATTATGCGACATTTTTTATTTTCAAGAAACGGCTCTTCCCATGCCGCCTGAAGATTTGGTGGAAAACCTGCTTGCACAGGTTTGGCAGCAACACGGAAAGGGCTGATTTGGGAAAATGAACTCGATGGAACAGCTATCCATTAACTGCTGGTGAATGGCAAGGAGAGTTTTGACCGTTGGGAAAATTGGTATGAGCAATGTGATCCTTTTTCGATACCTCGGGAGGTTGGATGCATTACGGTTACTTTGATGATGAACACTTGGAATATATTATTACCCGACCTGATACGCCGCTGCCATGGATCAATTATCTGGGTTGCGAAGATTTCTTCGGGCTCATTTCCAACACGGGCGGAGGATATGCGTTTTATAAAGATGCCCGCTTGAGACGATTGACCCGTTATCGCTATAACAATGTTCCTATCGATACCGGTGGCCGCTATATTTATTTGCGCGAGCGGGATGCAAGGGGACCTGCACATTCTACGTACTGGTCGGCGACCTGGCAGCCGGTGAGGGGGAGACTGGATGACTATGCCTGTCATCATGGATTGGGCTACACCAAAATCGAAGCGACAAATCGGAATATTCATTCCGAGATCTGTTATTTCGTCCCCCTGGGGGAAAATTTGGAAATATGGGATGTGCGCGTCCAAAACAGGCGTCCTGAAAGAGCGAAACTTTCGCTTTTCTCTGCC
The DNA here is from genome assembly GCA_012797975.1 of Pelolinea sp. GTDB lineage: Bacteria > Chloroflexota > Anaerolineae > Anaerolineales > Anaerolineaceae > UBA4781. Next base: position 159,188 of record JAAZOD010000012.1, read on the forward strand.
GTGGAGTTTTGCCTGTGGGATGCCTGGGATGATGCCACGAATTTTCAAAGAAACTTTTCGATCGGGGAAGTGGAAGTCGCTGACAATGTCATCTATCATAAAAGCGAATATCGTGAACGGAGGAATCATTTTGCATATTTCTCCTGTTCCGAAGCGATCGATGGTTTTGAGACGCAACGCGAAGCTTTTTTAGGGGCATATCGGGGTTGGGATGCGCCACGCGCGGTCGAAGAAGACCGGGTGACCGATTCAATTGCCTACGGCTGGCAGCCGATGGGATCCCATCATCTGAGAATGGATTTGGAAGCCGGGGAAGAAAAACGGATCATCTTTTTGTTGGGTTATCAGGAAAATCCTGAAAATCAGAAATTTATTGATCATACCTTGACTTTGAACAAGTCCCTGGCGCTTGCCCATATTCAAAAATACAGCGATCCTCAAAATGTGGATGCTGCATTTCAAGGATTGAAGGAATATTGGAAAAGGACATTATCTGTTTTTCAAACCAACACTCCCAATATCCATGTGAACCGGATGGTCAATATCTGGAATGCCTATCAGGTGATGGTGACTTTCAATATGTCTCGTTCCGCCTCTTTCTTTGAAAGCGGAATTGGCAGAGGAATGGGTTTCAGGGATTCAAATCAGGACCTGCTTGGTTTTTGCATGCTTGACCCAAAACGTGCTCGGCAACGGATTTTGGACCTTGCGGCGACGCAGATGAAAAACGGTGGCGCTTTTCATCAATATCAGCCGCTCTCAAAAAAAGGGAACGACGATATTGGCAGTGGGTTCAATGATGATCCGTTGTGGCTGGTTCTGGCCACCGCTGAATATCTAAAAGAAACCGACGATTGGGAAATATTGAATGAAAACATTCCTTTTGAAAACAAAGCGGGGAGCGAAGAATCACTGTACTCCCATTTGCAGAAAAGTATACAGTATACCCTTGATCGGCTTGGTCCGCATGGGTTGCCGCTGATTGGCAGGGCAGATTGGAATGATTGTTTGAATTTGAACTGTTTTTCGGATTCGCCGGGGCAGTCATTTCAGACAACCACCAATAAAGAAGGTGCCACTGCAGAAAGTGTGCTGATCGCGGGGCTGTTCGTTCTGGCAGCTCGCGAGATGCTCCAAATCGCTGGAGTCCGACGGGATGTGGAATCACAACAGAACTATCAAAATGCTGTGAAAAAAATGGAGGGAATTATTTGGACCTCGGGGTGGGATGGAAAATGGTTCCGGAGAGCATTCGATTTCTTTGGAAATCCTGTCGGCTCCAGCAAAAATGACGAAGGGAAGATATTCCTTGAACCGCAAGGCATTTGCGTGATGGCAGGCCTGGGCATTGAGGATGGCAGGGCAGAACAAGCACTGGATTCGGTTGCCGAACATCTGGCAACCAAAGATGGAATTTTGCTGCTGCAACCCGCTTTTCATCAATATTATTTGCATTTGGGTGAAATCTCATCCTACCCTCCAGGGTATAAGGAGAACGCCAGCATCTTTTGTCATACCAATCCGTGGATCATGATTGCGGAAGCCATGCTTGGCCGAGGGGAGAAAGCCCTTGATTATTATTTGCGGATCAATCCATCAACCCGCGAGGAGATGAGCGAGATCCATAAATGTGAACCGTATGTGTATGCACAAATGATCTCCGGGCGCGATGCGCCGGTTGAAGGGGAAGCGAAGAACTCCTGGCTTACAGGAACTGCTGCCTGGAACTTTAACGCCATCACGCAGTGGATTTTGGGAATACGGCCGGTTTATGAGGGCTTGCAGATTGCGCCGGTCATTCCCGCAGCATGGGATGGCTTTTCTGTGGAGCGTTCTTTTCGAGGATTCTGGTTTCATATCCAAGTGCGGCGCAAGGGATCCGGAAATCGTTGTACAGTGTTCGTGGATGGTACTCCTCTTAATGGGACCGTTATCCATACACGTGAATTACAAAAATCGGAAGTGGATGTGCTTGTTTTTATTGAATAGGATCAAGTTATGGAAAAGGATACATTGAGAAAAGGGATCAACCTGGGAGGGTGGCTATCACAATATCGGGTTTATGATGCCGGCCATTTTAAAACATTCATTCAGCATGATGACATTCAAAGGATCGCAGGATGGGGCTTTGACCATATCCGTCTGCCGGTAGATTATCCTGTTATCGAGGATGAAAAGCATCCGCGCACTTATTTGCAGAACGGCTTTGACTATGTTCACGCCTGTCTGGATTGGTGTGACCGGGCAGGGCTGCGTGTGATTTTCGACCTGCATAAAGCTCCGGGATACGCCATGGATGCTCAGGATACTAACCAACTTGAGGACAGCCCTGATTGCCAAAACCGGCTTATCGATCTGTGGGAAGCGCTCACCAGAGAATTCTTATCCATTGACCGTGATTTGCTGGCATTCGAGATCTTGAATGAGGTCAACTTTCGTTCATCCGAGCGTTGGAACGATCTGGTTGAGCAAGTGATCCAGCGCATCCGGCCGATGGATGCGGGGAGATTGATCTTGATCGGAGGGAATCATTTCAATTCGGTGGATGCTCTATCCGAGATGCGGATCATCCCCGATGCAAATATTCTGTACAAGTTCCATTTTTATCTGCCTTTTTCGGTCACCCACCAAAAAGCGTATTGGGTGGAAGGTCTGCAAAAGTTCGACCGGTCGGTTGAATATCCGGGTGCCGCTCTTGGTTTAAAAACCTTTCTCGCAAAATACCCTGAGTATTGCAATTCATTGGGCGAGGATGTGGATGTGCTCTTTGATCGGGCTTATCTTGCCAAACGCATGGAACCCGCGGCTGAATTCTCGAAGATCCATCATCAGCCGGTGCATTGCGGTGAGTTCGGAGTGATCGATCGCGCTTCCCTGCAAACCAGGAAAAATTGGATCAGAGATTGCATTGCTGTCTTTCACGAGAACGGGATCGGGCATGCATATTGGAGCTATAAGAACATGGATTTTGGTGTGGTGGATGAAGCAGGAAAGGTCATCGATCAGGAACTGCTTGATATTCTGGTGGGGTGAACAATGCGGTACGGGTATTTTGCCATACGAGAACGTGAGTATGTGATCACCAACCCCAAAACTCCGGTGAAGTGGATCAACTATATTGGCACGCGTGCTTTTGGTGGATTTGTTGATCATACCGGTGGAGCGTTAATCTGCAGTAATGATCCTGCATTGAATAGGATCACCAAGTATGTCCAGCAGATGCCATCCTCGGACTTTAAAGGGGAGACATTGTATCTGCGTATTCATCGGAATGATGAATACCTGGTTTTTTCGCCTTTCTTCGTTCCAACGTTGCATGAATTGGATCATTATGAATGTCATGTGGGATTGGGCTATACCACTATCCTTTCCCAAGTGTTCGGTGTTCAAACACAAGTCACCATTTTCGTCCCAAACCACGCGTGCTGTGAGGTTCGCGAAATTCAAATAAGGAATGTGTCCGGAAAGCCAATGGAACTGGATGTGATCCCGGTATTGGAATATACGCACCCTGATGCATTGGGGCAGCTTACCAATGCAGACTGGATCCCGCAGACCGTGCAATGCAAAGCGCTGTGCGGAGAGGATGGAAGCGTCGTTTTGCTTCAATATCCCTTTATGCTGCGCGATACGCGCATCAATTACTTTACCTCTAACTATCCGGTATCTTCGTTCGAAACCGACCGCAAGAAATTTCTCGGAGAGAACGAATATGGGAGCTTCAAAGACCCGCTTTCGCTGCACCAAAAGACCTTCTCGAATTCCGAAGCACAGCGCGGTGACACGATGGCAGCTCTCATGCACTCGCTGGGGGCGCTGCAAGCGGGTGAAACAAAACAGGTGATCACGATATTGGGACAGGCGCGTTCCATGGACGAGGCGACCCCCCTTATCAGGAAATATCAAGATCCGGAAGCGGTACATCATGCATTGGCGGATCTTTCAGGATTCTGGGATGGCTTTCTTGAAGGATTCCGGGTCGACAGCCCCGACCCTGATCTGGACGGCATGATCAACCTCTACAATCCGCGTCAATGTTATACAACCTTTACCTGGTCACGTTACCTTTCCTATTACCAGCTTGGGCTTGGAGCAAGAGGTATTGGCATTCGCGATTCTTCTCAGGATGTTTTGGCTGTCCTGCCTGCCGTTCCGGAGGAAGCCAGACAATTCATTTTGCTGCTGTTGTCTTTTCAAAAACAAGATGGCTCTGCCATGCATCAATTCAATCCACTGACCAATGTTGGCAGCTGCGGCGATTCTTTGGAGATGGAGGATCGCTATCATTTTTACAGCGACGATCATTTATGGCTGGTACTGGCGGTCACCTGCTATATTCAAGAAACGGGGGATATCTCCATTCTGGATGAAAGGATACCGTTCTATGAAAAAGGGCGCGATGAAAAGCCAGTGGAGACCGGCAGCGTGCTGGAGCATGTGGAACGAGCTTTTCGATTCACCCACGGCAATACCGGCCATCATGGTTTACCCTTGTTAGGTTTTGCAGATTGGAATGATACGGTCAATTTGCCCAAAGGAGCAGAATCTTTTTTCAGTGCCAACCTTTTTGGACTGGTGCTCAAAGAATGGATCCCGATTCTGCAAAAGATTGGCAGGGCGGACCTGACTGTGCAAGATCAGCAATGGTATCAGGAAATGCAGGATGCGGTCGAACGGTATGGCTGGGATGGGAACTGGTATCTTCGCTATTTTGATCACGAAGGAAATGCGGTTGGCTCGGTAAAAAATGAATACTGTCAGATCTATCTGAACGGGCAATCCTGGCCGGTGATCTCAGGGTTCGCTTCACCAGAAAGAAGCCGGCTTGCGATGGATTCTGTTTTTAAAAAATTATTTACCCCTGATGGGATTAAATTATCCACACCTTCGTTCAATGGCTATGATCCAGTTTATGGAGGAATTACAACGTATCCGCCTGGTGTGAAAGAAAATGGCGGAATTTTCATGCACCCCAATCCATGGGCTGTAATCGCTGAAACACTGCTTGGAAATGGCGATCGTGCCTATCAGTATTATTGCGCCACCAATCCGGTTTCGCGGAATGATTGCATCGAAGTGTATGAATGTGAGCCATATGTATATTCACAAAACATCATCAGCGATGAACATCCGCAAGCCGGGCTGGCTCGTAATTCCTGGTTGACCGGGGCGGCTGCATGGCATTATCTGGCTGCCACACAATATATCCTGGGCATCCGTCCGGAGTTGGAAGGGCTGCGCATCGATCCATGCATTCCTGCACGATGGGATGGGTTCAAGGTGAAACGGAAGTTCAGGGGGAAAATGGTGGATATCATTATTCACAATCCTGAACATGTCTGCAAAGGAATACGAAAGATGTGCGTGGATGGCAAGGACATGGAGCAGAACCCCATTCCCTGCGAAGCTTTACACCAAAATGGGTTTATTGAAGTCTGGTTGGGCTAATAACCAGCGCGCACTGTGAACTTGAAATCAATTCATTGATTTTCAACGGTGTTCTTTTTGATTCGCAAAGGTTTGATCAAGCAGGATTCTTGAGGGAATTGGCTTTGACGAAATCAAGAATATCCTGAACAAATCCGAAGGCCAGACAGACCACCGTATCCGCTCCGCCATAATAAATGGCGATCCGGCCGGTTTCTGCATCGACGATCGCGGCGCAAGGGAAGGCGACGTTGGGAACATCCCCTACCTGTTCATAGATCCTCTGCGGCGAGAGCAGATAGGGCTCGCTTCTCGCGATCACACGCCAGGGCTGGTCGAGATCCAGCAAAGCGGCTCCAAAGCTGTATACAAAGCCATTGCAAGAGGTCAACACTCCGTGATAGATCATCAACCAGCCATCCCTGGTTTCGATCGGGATAGGCCCCGCGCCGACTTTGGTCGCCTGCCAGCCGTTGGCAGGTCCCATAACAAAACGGTGTTTTCCCCAAAATTTCATATCCGGGCTTTCGCTGTAAAAGATATCCCCAAAGGGGGTATGGGCGGTGTCGCTGGGGCGGCTGAGCATGGCGAAATTCCCATGCATCTTGCGTGGGAAGAGAACCCCATTGCGGTTGTAGGGGAGAAAAGCGTTTTCCAGTTGATAAAAGCTCTGGAAATCATACGTATATCCGACCCCGATGGTCGGCCCATGATATCCGTTGCACCAGGTCACATAATAACGGTCTTCTATCCATACTACCCGCGGATCATAAGAATACTGAAAGGAGGAAATTTCAGCAATTTCTTTGTCTTCAGCTTTCCAGAGGATGCGTTCGTCAGAAAGCTGCCAGTGAAAACCATCTTTGCTGAACCCTGCATGCAGTTGTTGATTGCGAGCTTTATTATCGCAGCGAAAGACCCCTGCAAATTTTCCCGCAAAAGGCACCACCGCGCTGTTGAAAATGCTGTTGGAGGATGGGATGAGGTCACGAGGGATGATCGGGTTATGTTCCGAACGCCAGATCGGTGTTGAAATCCCTGCCGGCCGGTCTTCCCAGGGTAAATTGGGAACGGGCGGGCAATTCAAAAGTAACGTTTTATTTTCCATTTCTAATCTCCTGGCCTCGTATTCGCCTGATCATTTCAAAGCACATGCGACTTTCATGATACGGGCATTCCCACGGTCCGATCTTGGGACTGTGGGGGTCGATGGAACCATCCTGAGCGACCCGTTTGTACCACCCCCCATGCTCTTCATCGATGAAATGATTTTGAAGATAATTCCAGGTGATTGGAACGATTTTTAGATATTTCTCTTCCCCGCTCAGCTGGTAGGCATTATAAAAACCGACCACCGCTTCGGCCTGGGGCCACCACTCTTTGCTGAGTGTCATCGTCCTGTCCGTTATACCTTCAGAGATGACGCTGCCATCCAGTTGGATGCCTGATTCCAATACAGAATTCGCCAGGCGCAGTGAAATTTCTTTTATGTTCTTTCGAAGATCTTGATCGTCCAGCATGTCGGCTGCTTCAGCCAACAACCAACTGCTTTCAATATCATGGCCGCAGGAAAAACGCTCAGACAGAGAGGACCAATCCTCATTGAAAAACAGCATGAGGTGATTCATTTGATCGTTCAAAATATGGGTGCTGAAATCCATGAGCAGGTGTTGCAGTTGATCTCTCAAAAGTGGGTCATTCCAGACCCGCAACAGATTTGTGAACGCTTCCATGATATGCAGCATGGTGTTCATGGATTTGCTGCAGTTCATATCTTTTTCGCTCAACCGCTTATCGGAAATGGATCGAAATTGCCGGTCGCATGCTTCAATATACCCTCCGTAGCGATGATCGAACGCATGCCTTTCGAGTATGTGAAAAAGGTCGATGGCCCGCTCGAGACTGAAAGGATCCTGCGTCGCCCGGAAGAATTCACTGAACCCATAAATTCCAAAAGCTTGCGCATAAAAGTGTTTATGGGAAGCGACGGGTTTTCCAAAGCGATCCACCGACCAAAACAACCCGCCATTTTCAGCATCCCAGAAGGCGGTGTTAAGATAATCAAAAGCTCTCAAGGCGGTGGTAAGGTACTCTTTCCTCTGATAGATCAGGTAAGCATGTGAAAATGTCCACAAAATGCGGGAACAGGTGATTGCCGTGCGCGGGATATCATTCTGAATGACGTTGTTCACGCCAATCTGACCATAGAAACCGCCATTTTCGGTATCAGGGGCAACATTCATCCAGAATGGAAGGATATTTTCAAGCAACTCATGTTCAAAATGATCTGGAACCACTATTTTTCCCTCACTGGATCCATCGTGATAGAAAAATGGGGGCGATCTTGGGAACGCTCCCAATTCAATCCATTATACAACGATATTGGTAAGAATAAAATGACGAAATGGTTAAATGAGGAAAAATTTCTTGCACTGCTCTATTTTTCATCTCCCAGCGGATAGGGCAGTGCAACATTAAGGCTGGGCTTTTTATTCTCGATAGTCGTTCAAGGTGCCGCTTCCGGCGATGGTGGTAATGTCACCATTGAAAAAAGAATAGAGGTCCATCGTGCCGTTATTTGTTAGCGACCCGCTTTCATTGTTCAACTGGCCGCCATCGGTGATCAGAAGATATCCCTCATTCATCACGGTGCCACTGTTATGGAAGGTTGAACCGCGTTCAATGGAAAGGGAACCATCTTTGGCCACTTGAAATTCACCCTGGTTCAGGGTATCGCTCATCCCGGACGTGAACGTGCCGCCTGCATTGACGATAACGCTGCCGTTGTTGGTCAGGTTCGCGATACCACGGTCGAAAGTGCCGTTGATCAGCAGGGTGCCATCATTGACGATATTGAATCCGACCAGTGTTACTGCAGCGCTGATTGTCAGGGTGTTCCCTTTGTCAATGGTGAGTGGAAGGGTATCCTCGCGCTCGATGAATAGTTCCGAAGACATCTCGATATCAGCACCGATATAGATGCCTGTTACCTCTTGATCGGTGAGGGCGGCCTCCAATTCTGCAACCGTGGTGACAATGATTTCTCCCTCGTTGAGTGTTCGTTGACTTCCTTCGCTCTGTTCTGGTTCGGTTTCACCTGGCGCTGCTTCAGCCGGTTGAGGGTTGCAGGCGGCAAGGGAAAAGATGATGACCATTGCGAACGGGAGTAAGAAGACGTTCTTCCATGTGTGTTTCATTGTTTTCTCCAATATTTTTTATTTGAACAATAGGGCTTTATTTCGAATCAAAGGATTCTTGATGAACGAGCTTGTCTTAATACTTGTAACTCATCCTCCTTAACTTGGATATAGACGCTCCATTATAACAAACCAACAAGTGGTATTGGCAGTTAAATCAAATTGACCAATTGCTTGACTTCATCATGAGCTGGTGATATAGTATTGCCCAATTATGAACAGCTACCGATATTTCGCAACTACTACAACCGCCACAGCTACTACTCATCACCATGGTGATGCAGGGTTGCGGCGCGTATTCGGAAGCAAACGGCAGTAGATCCGACCTATCTACGGAAAACAGAAAAAGAGACGCCTCGTTACCCAACGAGGCGTTTTTCTTTAGCTGTCATCATTCATTCAAGAGAGGTGCTTATGGTTGTAAAGAAAGTTGGAAATGCCAGCCAGCACGGGAGGACTCTCGTGATGAAGTTCGGGGGTACTTCAGTTGGCAGCAGCCAGGCCATCCGGCAGGCTGCGAATATTGTTCAAGGGGAAGTCTCTCGCTGGGATAATCTGGCGGTGGTGGTATCGGCCATGAGTGGGGTTACCGATGCACTGATCTGCTGTGCCCAAACCGCGGTGATGGGAAATGTGGATCAGTATGAAGAAATCATCACCGCTCTTTATGAAAAACATGCCGGTGCAATCGATGAGTTGCTGATCTTCGATGAGAAAAGAAAGCGGCTTCTGTTGGACCTGGATGGTCTTTTCGAAACCCTGCAAACCCTGTGCCGTGGGATCCACATCATGGGGGAATTGACCCCACGCGGTATGGACGCGGTTGTATCGTTGGGCGAGCGTATGAACAGCCGTTTGTTCAGCACAGTGCTGCAGCAGCAGGGAATACACAGCCAACCTCTGGATGCCACCTGCCTTATCGTGACGGATTCATCCTTTCAACATGCCCAGCCGATCATGGATGCCACCCGCATGAAAACCAGCGAAACCCTTAATCCTTTATTCCAGGAGAAGATCATCCCGGTGATAACCGGATTCATTGCGGCGACGGAAGAAGGTATCACCAGTACCTTGGGTAGAGGAGGCAGCGATTATACGGCTGCCATATTGGGGGATTGCCTGGACGCGGAAGAAGTGTGGACTTGGACGGATGTGGATGGGGTGATGACCGCTGACCCGCGCATTGTGTCCGATGCCAGGTTCATTCCCGAGGTTTCGTACAGCGAAATTGCGGAGATGGCATATTTTGGTGCCAAGGTACTGCATCCCAAGACCATCCGTCCGGTGGTGGAAAGAAATATCCCGCTGTGGGTGAAGAATACCTTCAATCCCGCCTGTCCCGGAACACGCATCGATGGAACTCATCGCGCCGGTGATGGCCATATTACCGCTGTCACCGCCATCCGCGGCCTCAGTCTGGTTACGGTAGAAGGACATGGCATGCTGGGGGTGCCGGGAATCGCAGCGCGCACCTTTGCGGCGGTGGCCAGCCATGATGCCAGTGTGCTGATGATCTCCCAATCCTCCTCTGAGCAATCCATTTGCTTCGTCATTCCCTCCGAAGCTGTAGCGCAGGTGATCGAGGATATTGAGGAAGAGATGGCGTTGGAACTGGCGCGCCATGACATCGACCGGGTGTGGGCGCAGCCCGACGTGGTCATTGTGACCGCCATCGGTGCGGGGATGCGCCAGATCCCGGGCGTCTCGGCACGCCTGTTTGGTGCATTGGGAAAAGAAAGGATCAATGTGATCGCCATTGCGCAGGGTTCATCGGAATACAGTATTTCGGTGGTGGTCGATGCAGCGGATGCCGATCGTGCGGTTCGAAAAATCCATGAGGAGGTGATCATCAATGGATCAAAGAAAGAATAAGATTCCCGTGGCGGTGCTGGGAGCTACCGGTGCTGTTGGGCAGCGTTTTGTCCAATTGCTGGCTGACCATCCCTGGTTTGAGCTTACCGCCGTGGCCGCATCGGAGCGCAGCAGCCATAAACGCTATGCGGATGCATGTGGTTGGCATCTCAATGATGCCATGCCTGAAATGGTGCGTGAGATGCAGGTGCTGCCGGTGGAGCCAGGATTGGATGCATGCATCGTTTTTTCAGCGCTGCCGGTGGAGATGGCCCGCCAGATGGAACCACAATTTGCCAAAGCCGGCTACACGGTTTGTTCCAACACCTCTGCCTTTCGCCTTGATCCCAACGTTCCGGTCATCATTCCCGAGGTGAACGCAGAGCATCTGGCATTGTTGAAAAAACAGAAGGAAGTATATGGTTGGGATGGATTGTTGATCACCAGCCCCAATTGCACCACCACGGGTTTTGCGATTCCGTTAAAACCGATCGATACCGCATTCGGTTTAAAGAAGGTGATCGCAGTCAGCATGCAGGCGGTATCCGGAGCCGGGTACCCGGGGCTTTCCTATCTGGATATTCAGGATAATGTTATCCCCTTTATCCAGGGGGAAGAGGAAAAGATGGAGCGTGAATCGCGTGCGCTGTTGGGACGCATGGAAGGAAAGCAGCGTGTGGATGCTGATTTCATCCTCAGCGCTCAATCCAATCGCGTGCCGGTTTCCGAAGGGCATACTATCTGCCTTTCTCTGGAATTGCAGGCCAAGGCCAGTGTGGGGGAGATCAAAGAAATATTGAGCGATTTTCGCAGCCCCATCTACCGGCCCGGTTTGCCCAGTATGCCGCGTTTTCCCATTCTGGTTCGTGAAGAACCCGACCGGCCGCAGCCGCGCAAAGATCGCGGTGCCGGGGATGGAATGCAGGTATCGGTGGGGCGCATCCGGCCTTGCCCTGTGCTGGATGTGCGCATGGTTTCTGTGGTCCACAACACCCTGAGGGGAGCCGCCAAAGGTGCGGTTCTGAATGCCGAACTGCTGGTGGCGGAGGGCTTGGTATCATGAAATGTTACGGACTTGCTTCTCTATCTGACTTTTTGGGTGAGTATATCGTTTACCGCAGTTTAAATGCCGTGGATGAACGCCTACCGCGCCTGAAAGAAATTTGTGCGAACCTGGGGATTTCCAATGGGGCTGCTCCGCGCAAGACATCGCTGGATTATGCGCGGGTGATCGCATATTTACTAAATGAAGCCCAGCGAATGGACGGAAAGAAAACACGGCTGGAACGCGTCATTTATGTTGGTGATACGCGCATGAATGATGGATCGGCTTTCCGCAATATCTGTGCGGTGGGGAACTGGCAGGGCATTGCCTTGATCACCAGCGAAGATCAGGAACTGACCAATCTTGAAATGGAAATGGACCCGCATACGGTCTTGGTTTTGAATAATCATTGGGTTAACCTGCGGGTATTCAAATCTCTGGCGCAGGTCAAGGGAATCGAAATTGACGAGCAGACTGCGGTTTTGATCGATGTGGATAAGACCGCTTTGGGTGCGCGCGGACGTAACGATAAGGTCATTGACCAGGCACGTATCACGGCAGCGCAGGGCACCTTGCAGAATATTCTGGGGACTGATTTCCGTTCCGATAAGTTTCTGCATGCCTATCACACGCTCAACCAACCTGCCTTCCATTCCTTCACTGCAGATAATCAAGATTACCTGGTTTACATTTGCCTCATCCTGGGGTGCGGCTTATTCCGGTTGCCTGAGCTTCAAGCTGCCGTTCAAACAGGGACCTTTTCATCCTTTGAAGTGTTTCTGGAACTGGTCCACGGTCAAATGGATGAACTGCCGCAAAATGTCAAAAAAGTCCATCAGGATGTGCGCGATCGGGTACGGGCTGGCGACGCCACACCCTTCAAAAATTTTCGCCAGGCGGAATATTCCGCCACTGTGGCAACAATGGGTCAGCTCTCGGAAAGTTCTCCGATCGAAGAGTTGCTGCAGAAAGAGATCATTATTACACGCGAAGTGCAGGAGTTTGCCGAAGATAGCGCTCATTGCGGAGCGCTGGTTTTTGGCCTTTCGGACAAGCCGGATGAGGCAACCATATTGTTCGGTTCTGATGTGCACCCGCTGCACCGTGTTCAAACCCATGTGGTGGGAGGGTTCAATGAACGAAAATAGCTGGTTGGAGTGCATTCGTGGCTGCGGGGTAAGGCATGCCGTTGATGAGGTGGTCTATCATTGCGAACAGTGCGGGGGATTGCTGGATGTGGTGCATGACACGGAAGCGCTTCTTCAGCATTCTGCACAGGAGTGGAAAGATCTTTTTGATGGACGAACGCTCCTGCGGACCGGCATTTATGCCAGCGGAGTGTGGGCGAAAAAGGAATGGGTCTGTCCCCAAATTCCGGATGATACCGTCGTTTCCTTTAATGAAGGGAATACCCCACTGGTTTCCGCCCGCCTGCTCGGAAGACAGATCGGGATTCCTGATTTATGGGTGAAGCAGTGCGGAAACAGCCATACGGGCTCTTTCAAAGATTTGGGCATGACCGTGCTGGTATCGATGGTGAATGCCATGATCAGGAGGGGAAAACCCATCAAAGCGGTTGCTTGTGCTTCCACCGGTGATACCTCGGCAGCGCTGGCGGCGTATGCTGCAGCCGCCGGAATCCCTGCCATCATCCTCTTGCCACGCAATAAAGTGTCGCCTGAACAGCTCATCCAACCGCTTGCCAATGGGGCAAAGGTGCTGGCGCTGGACGCTGATTTCGATGGCTGCATGCGGGTGGTGCAGGAATTGGCACAGGATCCCTCTATTTATCTGGCGAACTCCATGAATTCCTTGCGCATGGAGGGGCAGAAGACGGTGGGTATCGAAATTGTGCAGCAGTTTGGCTGGCAGGTGCCTGATTGGATCATCCTGCCGGCTGGAAATTTGGGAAATGTGAGCGCTTTGGGAAAAGGGCTATTGTTGATGTTCGAATTGGGATTGATCGATCGTCTGCCGCGCATTGCCTGTGCCCAGGCACAAAATGCCAATCCTTTCTATTTGGCGTTCAAAAATGGATTTTCGAGTTACCAGCCGGTGGTTGCCAAAACAAGCATGGCCAGTGCTATTCAGATCGGTGCTCCGGTGAGCTATGAACGGGCAGTGAAGGTGATGCACCGTTTTGAGGGTGTGGTGGAACAGGTCAGCGAGGAAGAGCTGGCAAATATGTGCGCGCTGGCTGACCGCAATGGGCTGTATTGCTGCCCTCAAACCGGTGTGGCGCTAGGCGTAGCTCAGAAATTGGCTGCGCAACATGTGATCGAGGCCAATGAGCGGGTGGTGGTCATTTCTACCGCGAATGGATTGAAATTCTCCCAGATGAAGACAGCTTATCATGCAGGCGGGTTGAAGGATATTCAAGCGCACTATGTCAACGCGCCCATCGAGATTGAGGCCGATGTGCGGGCAGTGCTGCGCTGCCTGTAGATGATTTCTATTCCTTGATTTCTGGCTATAATGAAAAACAGGTATGCGTTCAAAAAGGAGGCAGGATGATTGATAATTCGACCAATCCGGTTCCGGTTGCGGATTCGTTTGTGGTCTTTGAAGCCAGGGGGTTTAAGAAGCGGATTCCATGGAATATACGTTTGAATGAAACGCAAGCGGAATTTTCCTGTCAGGAAGACGAGCGAAAGATCGTGGTTTCGCGCGATACAGCTCGTTCTCAGATCCGATTCATGCAAACAGGGCTTATGCTGTCAGAAAGCACCATTGCGACCGTTTCAGGAACCGTGAATCTTGATTTTGGTGGAAATAAGGCGAAACTTGTCAAATGGTTCCCGCCCATTTCTGGCGAAGAGATTCAAAAAGATTTGCGCGGAATGGGAATTGGCATGATGGTGGTGGGAGTGATTTCCATCCTTTTGAAAAATTTTCTTGATCCGATCTGGGGAGTGCTGCTCATCCTCTTGGGTATCCTGAATCTGGTCATCAAAAATCGCATCATGTACATTGTGAATGGCATTGCTTTGATCGCGGTGGGTATTTTCAACATTCTGGCGATCATTACCACTTCGTCGGCTTTCTGGCTGCTGTTCGGGTTCATGCAGATCGGGTGGGGCATTTCAGAGATCAAAAAATTCAGCCAGGCCAGAGCGTAAGGTTTCACAGAAACTTGCACTGCATTATTTAGGTTGCATTATCTCCATCGTAAAGACAATGGATGTGTTTATTATCGAATATCCATTGCCTTGTTGGCTTTATCGTAATAACTTCCTGATATATGCCTTCAAAAAAATGCATGTTGGTACCACAATAAGATATATGATGAAAATGATGATGTTTGGTATCATATTAACTCTACCGTTATAAAGCTGTTCTATAAATTCATTACCGCTGAAAACCTTTGTAATAATCCCAGGCAGTAATATGAACGCTATTATAATTATCAATGTATAAGCACCGATGCTTTGGTTTGGTTTAAATGCTTTTGAAACCGGTATCACAATAAAGGCAACAAAGAAGATTACTACAAGCACATCAATGTCAATGCTTGTTGAGAAGAAGTTTTCCCTGACGTTTTCAAGCCATAAAACGCAGCTTGCCAATAGCGTGAAAATAGCCGAAAACATTATTCCATCCAATAAAGTCAATACAGCGATTCGTTCAGGTCGTAAATATGACCTAATTATATTTTCAGCAAACTCAACCGGGCTATTGACAACATTATCAACACTTTTTTCTGCTTTTTGAGCTGAAATAAGTATATCGAGAATATCCTCCTTGATTTCTTTCTTGCTATTGTTTGAAAGCTGTGAATTCATAACGATATCTCGAATAGTTTCGTACTTCTGATAATACTCACTGTTTAACATTTTTTCATACTTATCTTTTCGAATCCTTGAAAAGTACACTGCTAAGACAGCTAAAAGGCTGATTAAAATAATCGGTACACGATATGACAAAAACTTGGAATTTGATCCACTGATTCCTGATATGCATACAATCCCTACAATCAAGCATAACGTTATTGCAATTGAACAAAATATGATAAATTTATCCCGCTTAGTCATTTTTATCATCCTCCATAATTTTATTGACTATATTTTTTATCCTATCCCATGTATCTTGAAAATCATTCAAGCTTTCCTTCCCTTCATTCGTCAAGGAATAGTACTTTCTTGTGGGGCCATAAGGGGAAGGTCTTTTATCTGTTTTAAGAAGCCCTTTGTTTTGAAGTCTTGCCAATATTGGATATACTGTTGCTTCATTGACGTCAAATCCAACATTGCTTAACATTTCTACCGTTTTATACCCATACATTTCTTCTTGTTCAAGAATTTTTAAAATACAACCCTCCAAAATCCCTTTAATAATTTGAGTATCGTTATTCATCAATTCGCCTCCCGTACTAAACATTTCCTCTAAAGCGGTTCGTTGTTTTTATCCATGCTTTTCGCCAATATCGACGGTTTAATAACTAGAGCATAAACCAGCAGAGCAATACCAATAGCCAAGACACAAGCAAAACCTTCTACATAATAAACATTATCAATTATTTTTTTCTGATAAAGTACTGCAACGAATCCAACTATTGAATGTAACCCTACAGCTAAAAAATAAAAGCTCCATTTTTTATGTGCAACAGCTCTCAAGACCAACACTGACAAGGAAATTTGAATAATTATTGAAAAAAAACGCTCCATTCCTCCCATAAGAAATTGTAGCGGCGCAGCATTGATCAATGTATTAACTAGAGCAGGGGGCATGGATTCGATAATTTTGCTTGCACCCGTGTTTATCATTACTGAAACGAATAAATTTAACGCTGCTGGTAGCCCCCCAAAGAGTATCGCTTCAAAGCCGCCATGCCCCAAGCCGTAGCAAATACCTGTATTCAAACTTTCATCATTTTTGACATGCAGCAAGTACTTAAATCCTATGAACCTGGCTGTCTCCTCAAAAATGCCGGCTACCAATCCAAAATAAAGTATATACAAAACTGGATTCTTATATATTTCTGAGTTCTGTGGAGAGGAACCGAAAATAAAAAAATGCAGAATTTGTTCCAAAACCAGCACAAAGACAATGAAAAGTACTGTCCCCCACAAAAGTGCTTTAATATTTAACCTCTTACCCTTTTTAAGATATATGATACCTGCGACTGGGACTCCTGCAGCAAGAATAAAAGAGATTGCCACAAATAGTATGGACATAAAACCTACTTTCTCCGCCATTCGTTTCCTCCTATGCAATGCATAATAGTATGTGCTCTTATTCTATTCGATCTACTATGTATTGTCAAGTAGTTTGATAAAAAATCTTTTCTTTTCGCATAACAATCAATATATACCGTCTGGCCTTTGTTCTGCCACATCAATGAACTTGGACGAAGTGGCTCCTTTGTATTTTTCCGATTATAATAATGAACAAACGCTCATTTATATTTTTAAATTGAACAAAAACGGCACATAACTCTTGTGTATATGGCTAAACCAAAAAAAGGATTGGAGGTGGTCCATTGGACTCGAAAGTTTGGCAGATTCAATACGCGTGGTTTGAATTGGAGATCGTCAGCTTGGTAGAACGGGAATATATCTTGACCGGAAGTTAAAAGACCTTTCGGTTTTACCAGGTAATGGGATTATTTTTTAACAATCAACGAATTGTGGATCCTAAACGGACTGGAATAAAAAGGAAAAAATGAAAAAACTAATCGTGGTGGCAGATGATTTTGGGTTAAGCGAAGCATATAGCATTGGTGCGGTTAAAGCGTACAAGGAAGGAATTGTCACAGTTCTTTCCTTGATGAGCAATATGGAAACTGCGAAATTCGCCGTCGATCTGAGAAATAAAGAATGTCCCGAGGCTCCTCTGGCTCAACATACCAATTTCGTCCAGGGAAAACCAGTTTCAAATAATGTAAAGAGCATGGTGGACGAAAATGGCTATTTCTACCGGTCTACCATGTGGAAATCAGACCATCCCATGGGAGAAAAGGGAAAAGGAACGATTGTTCCCTCTTTTGAGGATGCCAAGCGCGAAACCATAGCTCAACTTGAACGGCATAAGGAATTGACCGGCTCTTATCCCAATCACTTCGAAGGACACTCCATGGGGAACGAGAATACGCAGCATGCGTTCAGAGAGATCATGAAGGAGAAAAGAATTCATGGTATGTGTCAGGAAGAAGAGGATGAGCTGCTGTATTATGGGCATGAGTTGATTATGGGAAATGAAGCATATATGAAAGCTCTTCATATTGGGATAACCGCAGAACAATTCATGGATGATATTTGTGGGATCCTTTCCAGTCCCTATGAGTACAATATTGTCCATTTTCATCCTGGTTATTTGGATGCTTATGTCATTGATCATTCTACCCTTACCATTCCACGCGTGCGTGATGTACAGACGTTAACGGATCCTCGTGTGAAGAAATGGATCGACCAGAACAATATTGAGCTGGTGGATTTCGGAGCCCTCTATAAAAAATAGATGGGAACACAATTCAAGTAAAACATGGAACCATTTCCAAAGATCCTGGTCAATTCCTGAGCGAGGAAATGGTTTCTTGTTTTTCATCTACCTTATCTATGTGTGAGGATCGGTTGGATGTCCCAGGTTTTTCATGCCATCGGTAGACGTTGCGAGGATAAGTGCGAACAGCCGGTGCGTGTTAAGCATCAATATATCCGCAGTGAATCCTGTGGCAGAAAGGCGATTGGCAGGGGACAGTGTGCAACCATTCAATTTGAACTGATTGATTCAAAACATTCCAATTCATTCTTGATTAATTCAATTTTTACATTATAATGAAGCAGTATATTGATGAACAATCGCTCATTTACAAATACATTCGGAAATACCGTTAAAAATAAAAGGAAAAGGAGGTGCGATAATCAATTTAGCAAAGATTAATTATTCGAATTTTAAAATAATTACAGTTAGGAGGTGATTTTTTCTGAAAATCATAGCGGCTTCACACGGTTCTTTGGCCAGTGGAATAAAAAGTTCTCTGGATGTTCTGCTTGGCAAATCAGAAGATGTAACGGTGATTGATGCATACCTTGATCAGCAAAGCTTTGAAGACAGACTGGACGAATATTTCCGATCTCTTCCAGAAAATGAACAGGTTGTCATGCTTTCAGATATCTATGGTGGTAGTGTCAATCAAAAAATGTATTTGCGCCTTACCAGGTCCAATACTTTTCTGATCACAGGGATGAACTTAGCTTTGGTGCTGCAATTGTTAATGGAGACCGAGCCACTGAGTATTGAACGATTAAAAATTATTGTGGAAGAAAGTCGGGAGGCACTGATGCTTGTTGAATTTCAAACCACTGGCACAGAAGAAAAAGATTTTTTTGGAGATAACAAATGATTAAGTTGATCCGTCTCGATGAACGTTTGATCCATGGACAGGTGGCAATCCGCTGGTCTAAATATTTAGGTGTGGATCGAATATTGGTTTTAAATGACGAGGCAGCAAAAAACGACCTGGTTAAAAAATCTTTAATGATGGCCGCTCCTCAAGATGTAAAAGTAGCTATCGAAACACTGGATGATGGAATCAAGTTGCTGAATGATCCCCGTGCAGACGTTTTCAGTATATTGGTGCTGGTTCGAACTCCCCAAGATTTGCTCACTGTAATGGAGTCAGTAAAGGGAATTAACAAAGTGAATATTGGTAATTATGGTCGAATTGCATCAAAAGAAGGCACGGCGGTTCGGAAAACTTACTGCCTGAATCTTTACCTTTACGATAGCGAATTAACCATACTTAAAAAGATTCTGGATAGCGGTGTGGAATGCAATTATCAGGTGACACCGGATGATAAACCAGAGCCTTTAAAAAAGATTCTTGAAAATAATTAATGGAGGATTAAATGGTAACAGCAGCATTAAAAGCTTGCTTGGTCTACTGGATTGTTTATACACTTGAATTAAACTTCCTGAGTTGGCAGACCCTGACCCGACCGATTGTTCTGGGTCCACTGATTGGTCTTGCCTTGGGTGACATTAAAACGGGCATCATTCTGGGTGCCTCGCTTGAATCCATTTTCATGGGAGTATCGGCTGTCGGTGGGTCACTTCCTTCTGACTGGGCAACAGCGACTGTGATCGTTGTATCATACGCCATCCTGACAGGTCAAAATGCCGAAGCAGGTCTGGCTCTGGCAATACCGATCGGAACAATCGTTATGTCTCTGGGAGCGATCTGGACACCCATTACAACAGGGCTTGTTCCCCATTGGGAAAAATTGGCGGGTGAAGGAAAGATCAATAAACTTTTTACTCAAACATCCCTGCAATTTACAATCACTACGCTCTACACATCCATATTGATGTTCTTTGCCATCGCCTACGGCGTGGAAGGTCTGGGCGCGCTCATGGCAAAGATGCCTGTTTGGGTGCTGAAAGGGATGGGCGCGGCATCAGCCATGATGATCGGCGTTGGTATTTCGATCTTGACTTCCATGATCTGGTCTCCCAAAGTTGGTGTGTTTTTCTTCCTGGGTTTTGTCTTGGCTAAATCACTGGGGCTTTCAACACTTGCGATTGCGATTATTGGCATTGTGATTGCGGTTGCGATCTTCATGCAAGATAAAGACCTGATTGATTTCAAGAATTCACTAGGAAAGAAATCTCAATCTTCAAAAGAAGGAGAAGGAGGATTTTTTGCATGAACGCCAAGCAGACTGAAAACAAAACCGAGAAGAAAATTCTCAAATCGATGTTCCTGCGCTCACATGCCTGCTTCATCGGTTTTAATATGGTAAAGATGCAAGCCAATGGTTTCACCATCACAATGGCTCCTGCGATTGACGAAATCTATAAAGACGATCCTGAAGGCAAGAAAGCTGCTTATTTACGCCATCAGAATTTCATCAACACCCATGCCGTACCCTTCTCGTTAATTGCCGGCCTAACCTATGCGTTGGAAAAACAGAACAAAGAAAACCCCGATTTTGATCCTGAAGTGATCAACAGTGTCAAAGCCAGTTTGATGGGCCCTACCGCTGGTATGTTCGATTCCCTGTTCTTTAATGGTATCCGCGTCATTGCAGGAGGTATCGGTATCGGACTTGGCTCAACGGGAAATATTCTGGGCGCACTGCTGTTCATCCTGTTATATGGAGTCACGCAATCCATCGCGAAATATTACCTCCTGAATGCAGGATATAAATATGGCACTTCCTTCATTGATCAGGTGTTTGGTTCAGGATTGATCAATGCCCTGACAAAAGCAGCCTCCATCCTCGGCTTGATGATGGTCGGCGCATTAACTGCTTCGATGGTCAACGTACCTCTTAATTGGACCATTTCAGTTGGCGGTGCCTCCCTCGTTATTCAAGATGTCATTAACAACATCTTCCCCGGATTGCTGAGCATCCTCTATATATTTGTCATGGTGAGATTGATTAAAAAGGGTATCCGCCCAACCACATTGATTTTTGCCATTCTGGGCATTTCATTGCTGGGTGCCCTGATTGGGATTTTCTAGGATAATTTGAAAAAAAGGTTATGGATGAAATACTCCATAACCTTTTTTCAATGATGGGATGATGTCATGAAAGATCTTCTGATGCTCTTTGGAGTGACACTCGCAAAACGCTACACCAACCGGCAAAAAAAGGTATTCTTTTCGCAGGTAGAGCCTTTCTTCACGAATTTGGGTTACACCGTAACGGTACAAGAGAATAAAAAAAAATGGCTGCGCGTTTTCAATATTCTCATAGGAGATATTTGCAAGGCGCAGTATATTGTCTTGTGTCCCTACGATACTCCCTCTAAGTCTTTGCTTCCATATACGTACTACCCATATAACTTATCGAAAAATCTGCGCCAGGAAAATCAGGAACTGTTCTTGCGATCTTTAGTCTACATGACTTCTTGTCTTGTGGCGTACTTTATGTTCAAACAGTATGCGAACTTAAATACATTTCTAAAAATCGCAAGTATTATTTTCTTCGTGTCTTTGATTGTTTTTTGCTATTGGTTGATTGTGGGTATTCCTAATTCAATAAATTTCAACAGGAACTCGGCCAGTGTTGCGCTGGTTGCTTCATTAGCCAGTCACACAAGAGGAAATGGCAATGTGGCTTATGTTCTTCTGGATGATACGGTTAGTTCCAATGTTGGATGGCGCATTTTTGCTGATGACAAGAATTTAAAAAATAAAACGATTGTTTATATCGATTGCGTTTCTTATGGAGAAAAACTTGTTTGTGCACATAGCCAAGCTGCAGATCATGAAGCGAAAAAGATGGTCCAATGTCTTTCCAAGTTGGATTTGATGGATCATGTTTTTACCGATAAACAGTTGAAAGACACCAATCTGCAATATTTTCCGGTGATGCTTCATCTTTGCTCAGGGACGATCGAAGATCATTACTTCGTAGTACGCAATACGCGATCTCGGAAGGATTTTAAGGTGGATGTTTCAAGATTAGAAACCCTCTGTGAGGGATTACAAAAATACCTAGGAGAATAAAAAATGAAACTGTTATTTCAATCGGATGATTATGGGATCACTGAAGGGGTTGCCTGCGGTGCTTTGAAAGCGATTCGCGATGGTTTGGTACGAAATACGGGTTTGTTCGTCAATATGCCCAGCTCACGATTTGCCGCCGAACAAATAAAGTATTATCCCCAGTGTTGTTTTGGCATTGACATAAACCTTGTAGCTGGTAGACCAATCTCCCCGGTAGATCAAATCCCCAATTTGGTAAAAACCACCGGTGAATTCTATACTTCTGGTGAGATCGTTGCCAAGTCAAATGTATCCATGATGGAAATAAAGACCGATGTCATGGAAGATGATCCTTACCCGTTCGATGAAACATTAATAGAGGCGGAGAACCAGGTCAAACGTTTTATTGAACTGGTGGGAAGAAGGCCGGGTTATATTCAGGGACATTCCTTGATGACACCGAACATTAACAGAGCCATCGAAACCATTGCGGAAAAATATGAAATACCTTACACCATGAATTTTTTGAAGGAATTCGATTTTCATTGGGTGACGATAAATTGGTATGTACGACCTTTCCCTGTCGAAAAACAACTTCAGACCGATGTTGAAGAAGGAGTCATGAAGGTCATCCCTGAAATACTTGATTACGAAAACTCTTTCCTTGTAAGCCACGTGGGATTTGTCGATGAAGATCTTTTCCGCTGCTCGAATTACACAGTTATTCGGGCGAAAGACCTGTTCATGGCGTGTTCTCCCCGGCTGAAGGCCTTTATTGAAGAACATAACATCGAGTTGGTCACATATGATGATTTCAAAAAAGGATGATGGAAGTGTATATAAAATGTGACAGGATCTATTGCGAGGGTGACGTCCTTGATGGCTATCTGGTTGTCAAGGATGGGAAGATCGTTGATCTTTATCCGTGTGACGCCGATGTTCATTCATTCATCGATTACACAGGATATCGCATTATCCCCGGCATCATTGATACGCATATCCATGGAATCAGCGGTTTTGGATTGTTGGGAAAGGATTGTTCGGATCCTGAGCGGAGGGTAGAGGGTTTTTTAAAGGGTTGTGCTGTCAACGGGCTTACGGGTGTTTTCCCTACTCCAAGCCCTGATATGCTGGCATGTGTTGCAAAAGTTGCCAGGGAAGAACCTGATGGCGCACGGATTTTAGGTATCCATTCCGAGGGACCTTACTTGAATCGCGTGGGAGAGAATGGAATTCAAACCGAACCGCCAATCATTAATTTAGAAGAAGTGAAACGGATCTATGAAGATTGCAATGGTTACCTCAAATTAATGGCGATTGCACCGGAGATAGAAGGCAGTCAGCAAGTTATTGATTATTTACGAGAAAAGGGCGTCATCCTTTCCTATGCCCACAGCAACTGCAACTATGAAGAGGCGATGGAAGCCTTTGAACGTGGGCTAAGTGTCTCAACCCATACTGCCAATGTGATGAGCGGAATTCATCACCGAAATATGGGCGGGTTGGGAGCTTGTCTGCTCAATGAAAAAGTATTTTGTGAGGTTATCTGCGATGGGCTGCATATTGCTCCTCCAATGCTCGAAATCATGTTTCGTGTGAAGAATTTTGATCACTGGTTTATGGTTTCAGACTCCTCGGAAGCGGCAGGAGCACCAGCGGGCAGTTATAAATTTATGGATGAATTCACGGTAACGATCGACAAGCAGGGATTCTGCAAGAGCGAAACGGGACGCTTGATGGGTTCAACAAAATCTGTTTTGTATGGTGTTTCTGTTTTGGTCAATCAACTGCATCTGCCTTTGGAAAAAGTCTTGCCTATGTCATCCTTGAATGCAGCAAATTTCTATGGTTTTGGAACACAAAAAGGGTCGATCGCGCTTGGAAAAGATGCTGATCTGGTAGTGATCGATGGTGAATATAAAACAATTGCAACCTATGTAGAAGGCCGCATTGTCTATGATTCAAGAATCGAGAAAGAATTTTTCAATCAGGATTATTTGACCAGGTACAGGGCATAAACCGTTCGTTGATCCCATATCGATGGATGTGCATATCGTTATCCGGTCTCTTTTGAGTCGGTGTTTGTTCAAAAATAGATTCCTGTTGGTTCTTATCCATTAACTTTAAAAGAACTCTTTTGCTGCAAAATTCTTGGGTATTTAATTTGACCCTTGGCCTGCTTGCCCAAAGTATTGATGAGCATTGGAAATTCAATGCGGGTCAAGATTAACGATCAATATTGATTTCAGGAACATACCATGAATGCTTCAACCAAACCACAAGAAAAACTATGGAACTACCAATTTATTTATTTCTTATTTCTGAAAGTCTTCTCTATTTCTTCGATAACAATTAGCAACTCGATCCTTCCACTGTATATCGTGGATTATTACCATGGCTCTTCCTCACAAGTTGGGGTGATCTCCAGTCTGGTGATTTTAACGGCATTGGTCTTCCGACCTTTCACGGGCTATTTGGTGGATAGATGGGGGCGGAAAAAAGCTTTGATGATTTCATTCTTTCTCATGTCTCTTCTTCATTTCTCGGTGCTGATCCCGATGAGAATTGAAGGATTGGGAATTATCCGATTTCTTTTGGGCTTCCCTTACTCTTTATTTACCACAGCAACCAGCACAGTATCGGCAGACATTCTCCCAGAAGAACATCGATCATATGGGTTTGGTGTTATTTCGATCATCACCATGTTATCCGGTGTAGTGCTGGCGCCGAATTTAGGGTTCATCCTTTTAGGCAATGGAAATTTCAATTTAATTTTTATAATTTCGGGTATTTCAGCGCTTTTGACGATTTTACTTGTGTTGCGCATGCCTTATGAGGATATTCAAAATCCCGAAGCAAAGTTTTCCTTTAATACCACGTTTGAGCCAAATGCGAGCTTCATTGCCATTATTCTTGGACTCATACTATTGGGTATGCCCGGTTTGTTAACATTCGGACCTCTTTATTCAAAAGAATTGGGCATCACGAGCGTAGGTTTGTTCTTATTATTCTATGGTGGCGGTTTGCTTGTGGCTCAATGGCTGAACAAATATCTGATCGATTTGAATAATCCCAGACGCGGTGGAATCCTATCGATCGGTTTGTTGTTAACCGGCTATTCTGCCATAGGAATATTCAATTCAAAGTTTGGTTTTTTTGTGGGGAGCGGTCTGGTGGGTATTGGCTATGGTCTGGTATTTGCCATCTTTGCGCCAATGGCTTTGAGGTTGGTAAAACCATCCAAGCGAGGTGCATGCAACGCCACGATAATTTTTGGACAAGATATCGGTTCATTCCTTGGATTATATTTGTTCAGTTGGTTTATTCAAAATTTCGGGGGCTATCAGCGGTCATACCTGATGAATGGGTTGATCATGGCCATCCCATTGGGCATATTCATTTTCTTTTGTTTACCGCACTATTCAAGAGTGTTGAAGGAAGAGCCGCAGTTGGAAAAACAAATAGAATGATCTGCGTTGTTTCAAAAGACTAATGACAAAAAGTTGAAAAAGATGTGAACAGAGAAGGAAATAACCATGCACTGATCTTGTACATTGGATTTAACCCCACTGAGATCTGTTTAGCATGGGATCATTTCAATTGATGTTAAAGACATCGGTTAAAACGGATGACAGAAAGCTTGATTTTGGTAATTATTTTTAATCTATTCTTCCCAGAAATTATTATCGATCAATACTTTCAGATCATCAAAGGCCAATTGTTCATCTTCCCCTTCGACCAGCACAGTGATGTGAGCATTTTTTTCTATTCTTAATCCGAGCACTCTGATTAGATTCTTTCCATCCGCTTCTTTGTTGTTGTGAAGAACCCGGATATTTGACTTGTATTTGTTTGCCGTATGAACAAATTGAATAGCAGCATGAGCGTGCATGCCTAATTCGTTGATGATCGTCGCTTCAAATTTCATAATATTGATAAATAACCAAAAGGATAAAACTATTTTATTATAGTCCAGGCGAAGCAAGGGTGGTTAATTTTGATATTTATACCTTCCAAAGTGACTTTCGATAGAATTTTTGATATTTGTTTACGTTAAGTTTATCTTTAGTTGGTACAGTGAAATCACTTTTTTGTTAATAGGGAGAAAAAGGAAAATATATAATGGATATGGATCAAATATATGACCACTATTCTGGTTGTAGAAGATGATAGAAATACACGATTGTTGACAGTGGCACGACTAAAACCTTATTTTGAAGTGTTCAATTCTTCCAATGGTTTAGAAGCGCTTGATATTTTGTATGCAAAGCATATTGATCTTATCGTTGCCGATATTATGATGCCTGATATGGATGGATATGAATTGTTAAAAACTTTGCGACAGGATAAAAATAATCTCCCGGTCCTATTATTGACCGCGAAGCAATCATTTGAAGATAAACGAGAAGGATTCTCCCTGGGAACAGATGATTACATGACGAAACCGGTTAATTACGAAGAATTGATGTGGCGAATTAATGCGTTATTGAGAAGATCCAGAATTGCGGCAGAAAAGAAAATTGTGGTTGGATCGATTATTGTGGATTCAATGACATACACGGTGGTAACCCACGATCAAACGATTGAACTTCCCAAAAAAGAATTTGAATTGTTGTTTAAATTACTTTCATACCCCAACGTCATTTTCACAAGAAGACAATTGCTTGATGAAATATGGGGAATAGATTCTGAAAGTGGCGAAGATACGATAAAAACACATATTAATAAATTGCGCAATAAATTTAAAGATGTTAATGAATTCGAGATTGTAACAATTAAAGGACTTGGATATAAGGCAGAGATTAAAGAGAAAGATTAATATGAAAATACCAAAACAAGTAAATACCCACAGAGTGAGAAATACAACTGACAAGAGTTTTTACATTTGGATTATGGTTGAGTCAGCAGTGATCATTGCGGCTGCGTTTCTATCTTTTCTTTTTGTTGAATATGCTGCCAGATCACATTGGTTTGCAAAAAGTGCCAACGACAATATTTTGCTCCATGCGCTGGGAATTATCGTCCCAATGTCGGTAATCCTTGGCGCACTGAACCATTTTTTATCACGATGGACATACCGCTATGTGGTTTTGCTTGTCAATGGTATTGGGCGGATTGCAGATGGTGAATTTGAAACCCAATTGGATCTTAGAGATGCTGGCCCATTTCTGCCAGTCTATGTGAACTTTAATAAAATGGCAACTGAACTAAAAAATATGCAAACGCTTCGCAACGACTTTATTAATACTTTTTCACATGAATTCAAAACACCGATTACTTCAATTAATGGATTTGCTGCCTTATTAATCGATACAAAAGTCTCCGATGAAGAAAAAGAACAATATTTGAAGATTATTTTCGATGAATCAGCCTATTTGGCAAAAATGGCCGACAGTGCAATTCTTTTGACGAAATTGAATGCACAGCAGATTGTTCCTGACAGGGAGCCATTTTATCTTGATGAACAATTACGTTTATGTGTTATTTTGTTGTCAAATGAATGGTCAAGAAAAAAGATCAATGTTACTGGAAGTCTTGACTCTGTTGTGTTTTTTGGTAATAAAGAGCTGATGGATCATTTATGGATTAATTTGTTGAGTAATGCCATAAAATTTACTCCCGAGAACGGGGAGATTTCAATTCGTGTGTCGGAAACAAGGAAAAAGATAACAGTTCAAATATCTGATACGGGTATCGGGATGAACGAAGAAGAGATTTCGCATATCTTTGACCAGTATTATCAGGGAAAAATGGCCTTTTCTGGCCAGGGATTGGGATTAGGGCTTTCGATTGCAAAAAGAATTGTCGATCTTTATAACGGGATTATCGATGTACAAAGTGTTGAGAATGTTGGCAGCACTTTTACTGTAATATTGCCGAAATAATCCTTTTTTCATTATTTTATGAGGATAACAACTCTCTGGATTATAAAACAAGAAAAGGGCTTTGGTAGAGAGAAGCCCTTTTCCGGATCACACCGATGATGAGTCATCGGTGAAAGATCATCGATTTTCTGAAGAGGATGGTTGGTCACGGTTTGGTGGTTGACTCATCCAATTTC
>JAAZOD010000013.1 GCA_012797975.1 Pelolinea sp.
AGTCGGCAAATCCAAGCAAACTGCAGTACTTCGTGATGGCTGCTGTCAGTGTCGTCTTCCCGTGGTCAATGTGTCCCATCGTCCCAACGTTGAAATGGGGCTTCGTTCGATCATATACCTCTTTTGCCATTTTCTTCTCCTTTTTATAGAATATTTTTTAATGCAAGACTTCGCTTGCTTTATTTTCAGGTAAGGGTGTGTAATGGTCATATTCCATCGAAAACACACCGCGGCCCTGTGTAACCGAACGCAGTTCTGTTGCGTACCCGCTCATCTCTGAGAGTGGTACAAATGCTCTGACTACCTGAGCATTCCCGTGTCTCATTTCAATTCCTGCAATTTCAGCTCTGCGGGAGTTCAACTGAGCCAAAACATCACCCAAATATTCTTCGGGGATGTTCACTTCCACCTTCATGATCGGTTCCAGTAAAACCGGATGGGCTTTTTCTACCCCTTCGCGGAAAGCAAAAGTGGCAGCCATTTTAAAAGCCATTTCGGAAGAATCAACTTCATGGTATGAACCATCGTAGAAAGTCACCTGCAAGTCAGTCATCGGATAACCGGCCAGGACACCTGACTCGGCAGCTTCATGCACGCCTTTTTCGACCGCATTGAAATAATCACGCGGAACGGAACCACCTCTGACCTCGTTGATAAATACCACCCCACTACCCTGCGGTAATGGTTTGAAGGAGAACACCACATGCCCGTATTGACCATGTCCACCGGTTTGTTTGACATATTTGTATTCCACTTTGGGAAGTTCTTTGGTGATCGTTTCACGATAAGAAACACGCGGTTTGCCAACATTGGCCTGTACATTGAATTCCCGGAACATGCGATCAACAATGATCTCCAAATGAAGCTCACCCATTCCTTCAATAATAGTCTGACCGGTGTTTTCGTCTTCATGAACACGAAAAGTGGGGTCTTCTTCTGCCAGGCGCTGCAGGGCTTTTGCCATTTTTTCATTGTCAGCAGTAGTTTTTGGCTCGATTGCCACAGAAATAACTGGCTCGGGGAAGGAAATTCTCTCCAGAACGATTGGATGATGTGCTTCGCAAACCGTATCGCCGGTCACAATGTTCTTGAATCCCAACACCGCTCCAATATCGCCAGCATGCATTTCTTCCACATCTTCGCGATGGTCCGCATAGACACGGATCAAGCGTCCAATACGTTCTTTTTTATCGGTGGTTGGATTGTACGCCATCAGGCCTTGTTTGATCGTTCCGGAATAAACCCGGAAATAGGCCATGCGTCCGGCATAGGGATCAGAAACGATCTTGAAGATGAGGGCGCACATAGGTTCCTCATCGCTGGTTTTTCGGACAATCTCCTCGCCATTGCGCGGATCCGTTCCGTTCACCGCCGGAATATCCAATGGGGAAGGCAGATAATCGATGATGGCATCTAGCAGCGGTTGTACGCCTTTATTTTTTAATGAAGAGCCGCAGAATACTGGCGTCGCTTCGTTGGCCAATACCGCTTTCCGTAAAGCACGCTTGATCTCATCAATGGTGATTTCTTCCTCATTGAGAAATTTTTCGATAAGCGCATCGTCCAATTCTGCTACTTTTTCGATGAGCTCTTTTCGTTTTTCTTCGGCCAGTGCGCGCAGTTCTTGCGGAATCTCCTGTTCTTCCGGTTTTGATCCCAATTCATCATTCCAGATGATGGCTTTCATTTCCAAAAGATTAACCGCACCCTTGAAATCGGATTCTTTTCCGATCGCAATCTGCATCGGAATCGGGTTTGCTCCCAGGCGTTCTTTGATAGTCTGGATGGAATAATCGAGGTCAGCACCCACGCGGTCCATTTTATTGATAAAACAAATTCGCGGCACGTTATAGCGATCGGCCTGGCGCCATACGGTCTCACTTTGTGGTTCCACACCCTGTACACCGTCGAAGACAACCACACCGCCATCCAGTACGCGCAAAGAACGCTGTACCTCTGCGGTAAAGTCGATATGTCCTGGTGTGTCAATTAAATTGATTTGATAATCCCGCCAGCTTGTTGTGATAGCTGCGGAAACAATGGTGATCCCCCGTTCCCGTTCCTGTTCCATCCAGTCAGTAACGGTTGTACCATCATCCACTGAGCCAATTCGATAGGTTTTCCCTGTATAGAAAAGAATTCGCTCAGTGGTTGTGGTTTTGCCTGCATCAATATGCGCAATAACCCCAATGTTACGTAATTTTTCTAAAGGATATTCTCGCGTCATATTGTGTTCCTGTTAAAGTTCAGATAATAAATCAAGAAGGAATTAAACCCGGAAATGTGAAAATGCCCGGTTTGCCTCCGCCATTTTGTGTGTTTCTTCGCGTTTTCGGATTGCCGAACCTTGTTCGTTAGCCGCGTCCATTACCTCACCGGCCAGCTTTTCAGCATAGCTTTTGCCAGCACGGGCACTGGATGCATCCAGGATCCAACGCACAGCCAACGTTAACTTCCGCTCCGGCTCCACTTCCATCGGAACCTGGTAGGTCGCACCGCCAACACGGCGTGGGCGAACTTCCATCATAGGGCCGACATTCTTGAGAGCGGCATCCAGCACTTCCACCGGCTCCTTCTTGGTGGTTTCCTGGATCATTTCCATTGCATCATACACAATACTTGAAGCGGTGCTTTTCTTGCCCATCTTCAAAATATTGTTGATAAGAACCTGCACATTGCGGCTGTTATAGCGAATGTCAGGATTGATTCGTCTTTTTTCTGGTTTTGTTCTTCGCATTCAACTATCTCCACACACTATGATTAAATCCTATTTCGCTCGTTTTGTCCCATATTTCGAGCGACCCTGATTTCTGACTGCAACACCGGTTGTATCCAGTGCACCACGCACAACGTGATAACGCACGCCAGGCAGGTCTTTCACACGGCCGCCGCGAACCATCACTACGGAGTGTTCCTGAAGTTGATGCCCTTCACCCGGAATATATGCAGTGACTTCAAGACCATTGGTTAAGCGTACACGCGCGATCTTGCGCAATGCCGAATTTGGTTTCTTGGGAGTCATGGTACGAACTACTGTGCAAACGCCACGTTTTTGGGGAGAGCCCACACCCTGACGGGTCCGGCGTTGCTTCAGATGGTTCATAGAATAGAGCAGAGCTGGAGCTTTGCTCTTAGATTTTTTCTGGTGTCGACCTTTTCGAATCAGTTGATTAATTGTTGGCACGTTATATAGCCTCCGATAAATTTACGTTCTCGATAAAACCAAAGTGCGAGTATATCACACGGTTTTTTTAGCGTCAATGAGA
This sequence comes from Pelolinea sp., assembly GCA_012797975.1. Lineage (GTDB taxonomy): Bacteria > Chloroflexota > Anaerolineae > Anaerolineales > Anaerolineaceae > UBA4781. Next base: position 3,267 of record JAAZOD010000013.1, read on the forward strand.
CACTTAGGAAATATCCTCAAATTTCTCTCCCAAATCCATCAAACCGGTAGGTAATTTGGGTGGTTTTATCTTTTCTTCGTCCTTTCCAAATTTAATGACATCGCCCGAATCCAATTCTGCTTCAACCGCCAGTCCCAAGCTCTGCAACTCTTTTACCAAGACCCTGAAGCCAGCGGGCAAACTGGGTTCCTCGATCGTCTCACCTTTTACAATTGCTTCATAGGAAGTAACCCTTCCCTGCACATCATCCGATTTGATCGTCAGCATTTCCTGCAAGGTATAGGCGGCCCCGTATGCCTCCAACGCCCAAACTTCCATTTCACCAAACCGCTGACCGCCAAACTGTGCTTTACCGCCCAGCGGTTGTTGGGTCACCAAACTGTAAGGACCGGTCGAACGAGCATGGACCTTGTCTTCAACCAGGTGATGCAGTTTCATGATCGTCATTACACCCACGGTAACTGGCTGATCGTACGGCAATCCGGTATTCCCATCTTGCAGAACCTGTTTACCCAGAATGGGCAGCGGGATCTGCGTATCTTCCATGAACTTCTGAGCGGCAGATCGGATCGACTCATCCTCGATCTTTTCCGTGTTCTTCCCGTTCTTTTCCAACCAGATGCGCAGGCAGGCAGTGACTGCCAGATTATCTCTGGCTTCGTCGCGCGGTTTACCAATCTCATTATCTTCAAATGCCAGCATGGTATTCGGGTTATATCCTTTTTCCCGCAACCACTCGATCAAGGTTACCCGGCGTGCGTAGAGCGAATCAGTTTTTACCTGATAAATATCAATATCCTTTTTCGGCAGCCAGGTTTCGAGATAAAGCAGGCGGACTTCATTTTCATCCTGGAGCATCTCTGCAGTGTATTCCTGTCCTTTGATCCATTCCCAGGCGCGCTCGCCAATTTCATCCCAAGCGGCATCCATTAACCAAGCGCGTGCCAGTTCGGCTTCGATTTCAAATTCATCTGCACCGTCGAAGACAGGGGTAAGGGCACGGAAACCCAATTTCAGGGCAGCCCATCCCAAGTGCGTTTCCAAAACCTGACCGATATTCATACGTCCAGGAACACCCAACGGATTCAGAATGATATCCACCGGTTGACCATTTTCCAGGAACGGCATGTCTTCCACAGGGACAACTTTTGAAACGACACCTTTATTTCCATGACGTCCTGCCATTTTATCGCCTGCGGTAAGCTTTCTTAACTGCGCAACCGATACACGCACCATCTTATCCACTCCGGCCGGAAGGTCGCTGTTTTCTTTGCGGGTGAAGATTTTCACCTCCACAACCTTTCCACGTTCACCGTGAGGCATGCGCAGAGACGTATCGCGCACATCACGTGATTTCTCACCGAAAATAGCACGCAACAGCCGCTCTTCGGGGGTCAATTCTTTTTCACCTTTGGGAGTGATCTTTCCAACCAGGATATCTCCCGGGCCCACTTCAGCACCAATGCGCACAATTCCATTCTCATCCAAATCTCTGATGGCGTCATCGCCCACATTGGGAATATCGCGGGTGATTTCTTCGGGACCTAATTTGGTATCGCGCGCTTCCAATTCATACTTTTCAATATGAATGGATGTGAATTTATCCTGCTGCACCATTCTTTCGGAAATGAGGATAGCGTCTTCGTAGTTGCCACCTTCCCATGACACAAAAGCCACCACAGCATTCTGTCCGAGAGCCAATTCGCCCTCCACGGTGGAGGAAGAATCAGCCAGGATCTCACCTTTTTGTACACGCTGCCCCTTGATGACCAGCGGGCGCTGATCAATGCAAGTGCTTTGGTTCGAGCGTTGGTATTTCTTCAGAGAATACTCGTGTGTCCCTTTTTCTGAACGAACAGCGATCTTTTTGCCAGTGACCGAGACCACATCGCCATCTTCTTCAGCGATCAGCACCTGCCCGGAATCTTTCGCGGCATATACTTCCATATTGGTCGAAACTCGCGGCAAATCAGGTTTTAGCAGTGGAACTGCCTGTGCTTGCATGTTCGAACCCATCAAGGCGCGGTTTGCATCATCATGTTCCAGAAATGGAATCAACGCAGCGCTAATGCCCACGATCTGATTGGGCGCCACATCCATGAATTGAATCTTTTCGGGGGAAGAGAAAATAAAATCGGAGTGGTAGCGGCATGAAATGCGATCAGCCATAAATTCGTTATATTCGTTTAGCGAAGTATTTGCCTGCGCAATAATGAATTTATCTTCCACATCTGCCGGCAAATAATCAATTTCGTCGGTCACGAAACTCTTGACCGGGATTTTTCCAATTTCTTTTTTCAGTTTTTTAAGATCGGCCAGATGTTCTTCTTTGATCCTTGTGCCTTTCCGGAGCAAAATCTCTTCGCTCTTGGGGTTGCGCACTGAATCCGTCACTTCCCGCCCCAACAGGCGTGAATCATCGGGGGCCAGGTCAGAGAGGACCTTTCGGTAAGGAGTTTCAATGAAGCCGTATTGATTGACCGTGGCATAAGACGCCAGACGACCGATCAAACCAATGTTCGGACCTTCGGGTGTTTCAATGGGGCAGATTCTTCCATAGTGCGAATGGTGGACATCGCGCACATCGAACCCGGCACGTTCACGGCGCAACCCACCGGGGCCCAACGCGGAAAGCGTTCTTTTATGGCGCAATTCAGCCAACGGATTGGTTTGATCCATGAATTGAGAAAGCTGGCTGGAACCAAAGAACTCCCGCAGCGCCGCCACCAACGGACGGATATTGATCAGATTTTTCGGATCAACCTTATCCTGCTCACGAATGGACATTCTTTCTTTAATGACACGTTCCATCCGGCGCATCCCAATGCGCAATTTATTCTGGATCAATTCACCTACCGTCTTTACGCGACGGTTGCCAAGGTGATCAATATCATCCTTATCTTCAATTTCATTATTGATCTTGATCATGCGCCGCACGAGATAGACAATATCCCATTTGGTAATGGTGCGGTGTTCCACAGAAACATGATCTTTGATATCCAACTTCTGATTAAGCTTGTAACGGCCCACACTTTCAAGATCGTAGTGCCGCTGGTCAAAAAGCTGTTCTTCCAGGAACTCTTTCGCATTCTCAATGGTTGCCGGATCGCCGGGGCGCATACGTCGGAAAAATTCCAGAAGAGCTAATTCGGAGATAGTTTTATTCCCTGAAAGATCCCATTCCGGTTCTTGATGAAAAGTGGTTGGGATGAACAAACGATCCTGATCGGTATCAATATCACTGAACAGTGAGATCAATTCTTCATCCGTGCCGTATTTCAAAGGAGAATCATCCAGCCCATCATTCACCGCAGCCAATGCGCGCAGGAAGATGGTGATCGGCACAGTGCGCTTGCGGTTGAATTTAAGAATGATGTAATCGTTCTTGCGGGTTTCAAATTCCATCCATGCGCCGCGATCAGGGATCAATTTAGCAGTGGCCAGGCGCTTTCCGGTAGCACGGTTGATTGGAGCATCGAAGTAAACACCGGGTGAACGGATCAATTGGGAGACCACCACTCTTTCGGTACCATTGATGATAAAGGTACCGTTTTCTGTCATCATGGGGAACTCGCCTAAATAGATATCTTCCACCATAGGTTCCGCAATCTCTGAACCAGCCAGCAGTACTTTAACATACAGAGGACTTGAAAAAGTCAAATCTTTTTCAACACACTCTTCAATGGAATTTTTGGGATCTTCAAACCAATATTTCAAACCCCATTGCTTGCTCTCATTTGACTTGCCGGGGAAATACAGCTTCACTCCCCCGTTATAGGATTCAATGGGTGAAATCTCATCGAACAGATCAATTAAACCGTCACTTAATAAACGATCAAATGATTCTTTTTGGACCTGGATTAAATTGGGTATATCAAGAACTTTCGGAATCCGCGAATAATTCTTTTCAGGCATTTCATGACCCATGTATCTCTCCTGATTGTTGAACAATTTAAATACAGTACAAAGCCATATCTATGGCAAACAAATATTTTATCAATGAAGAAAATATTGGTCAAGCAATTTTTCTTATTTTATTGCTGCAAGTTACTCATTATACTGTAGGAATTATAATTATTGGTTAGAATATATGGTCACTCAATAAGGAAACAATGAACAGTACAACCCAAGAACATACAATTTCATTAAAACAAATATTCAGCAAGGTCTCATGGTATTCCCTTCTCGTCACTCTTATCATCCTTGCTGCGGTTCTCACACGCTTCGTCAATCTCGGCGATCGTGTTATGAGCCACGATGAAACGAATCATGTGGTTCCTTCCTATGATCTGTATTCCGGCGTCGGTTACCAGCACAACCCGATTTCCCACGGTCCATTGCAATTCCACCTCATCGCTCTCTCCTATTTTGTATTCGGCGATAGTGATTTCAGCTCCCGAATTCCCCATGCGCTGGCAAGCGTTGCAACCATTATCTTTGTTCTATTTGCCTATCGAAAGTACTTTGGCAAGAGTGGTGCGACCATCACAGCCATTCTATTTCTGATCTCGCCTTATTTAATGTTCTATGGAAGATACGCACGCAATGAGGCTTTCATCGGGCTATTTTTAGTGATCATTCTCTATGCCATGATTCGCTATTATGACAGGAGAGACAATTTTTCCCTCTATCTAATTGTTATCATCCTCTCGCTTTATTTCACCTGCAAAGAAACATCCTATATTCACACTGCCATTTTCATGATCTTCTTTTTTGTCAAAATGCTGGCAGAAATCATGCATTCTCACATTGTGCGATTTCGAGTGATCGCACACAGTATGCTGCTGATCTTGGCAATCCTCTTATCTTTACTGGGATCAATCTACCTGTTCCGCCAATCGGACTTATCGAACATCGATTCCAATGCCTTGGTACTGCAAAGCAGTCAGGGGCAGTCATTGAGTTCGCAACTGTACTTCATTGGCGCTTCTCTCAAAGCCCTGCTGCCTGGTTTGTTGCCCCTGATGGTCGGAATTGTGATCACCCTCTATGGAAGAAAATTCCTCCAATGGGATCTTCTTTCTACCTCCTCTGCTTTCAATATTTTCATTCTAATCACAACACTGGTGCTGCCTTTATTAGCCGCCTTTCCAGTTAAATTTTGCGGATACGATCCCACTGCCTATACCAGTGCCACCAGCAATATCCTAGATCTGATCTACCTTGTTTACCTTTCAATCATTTCCATCTTGCTGGGATTCACATGGAATCGAAATTTGTGGTGGAAAGTTGCCAGTGTTTTTTATGCCATTTTCTTTATTCTTTACACAACCTTCCTCACCAATATGCAGGGTGCCTTAACCGGCATGGTGGGTTCTCTAGGTTACTGGCTTGCTCAGCAAGATGTGAACCGCGGAGGTCAGCCCCTGTATTACTATGCTCTTTTACAAATGCCTGTTTATGAATTCATCGGCCTGGCCGGCGCGCTGTTGGCGGTCGTTTGGGCTATTTTCAAGAAGAAACCCGTTCAACAAGAAGAAGGAGTCTATGGGGAAGAAGAAAGATTGACCGAAAATGGTGATCCCGCGCCGGTGAAACCTACTTTATCCAGCGCAACCTTTTTCCTCTTTCTAGGCATTTTCACCCTGGTTGCCCTTTCTATTGCCGGTGAAAAAATGCCCTGGCTGACCGTCCATATCACCATTCCATTTTTATTATTGACCGGATTGACCCTGGGCAAATATCTAGATTCCATTCCCTGGGAAAACAAATCACCTCGTGAGAAATGGATCGGGGTCTTGACCAGCGTTCTGATTGTGACCAATTTCTGCTCTATTTGCGTCACATTATTGGGGAATAACCTCCCCTTTCAAGGGAAGACCCAGGCACAGCTTCAGGTTACCTATGCATTTGTGTTTCGCCTGATGCTGCTGGCTGGTTTGATTTTCTTCCACCGTTTCTTTATGAAGGGATGGTGCCGCCCCGCAAAATCCAGGGTGTTCGTCCTGGCCCTGTTCATTTTATTGGCCTGCATCACCTGCCAATCTGCTTTACGCGCCTCTTTCGTGAATTACGATTACGCTACCGAATATCTAGTCTATGCGCATGGCGCCCCGGGGCCCAAGGAAATCCTCTCTCAAGTAGAAAAAATCTCGCGCAGGATTACCGGCGGATTGAATATTCAGGTTGCTTATGACAATGACTCGCTGTATCCCTTCTGGTGGTACTTCAGGCATTATCCAAACCGGATAGCATACATGGACAATGTAACCCGCAACCTGGAAAATGCACCAATCATTCTGGCGGGGCAAGCCAATTACGACAGTGTAGAAGCCATCACCCGCAAAGATTATTACAGCTTCGAGTATTTCCGATTATGGTGGCCCAATCAGGATTATTTCAACCTCACCTTCGACCGTATCGTTGATATGCTCAAATCGGCAGATATGCGCCAGGCAATCTTCAATATTTGGTACTCCCGTGATTATGCGCTGTACGCACAGTTGAACAATAACAGCTTCCTGGATCTCAATACCTGGTCACCCAGCCAAAAAATGCGCATGTACATTCGCAAAGACGTAGCAGAACAAGTTTGGGATCTGCTCCCGAAAGACACACTGGTAAGAAACCCTGCCGGAAACGCCTATGCGGCTATCACTACCACCATCACGCCCACCCAATTCATTGGCGGCGATGATACGCTGAATGAACCGCGCGGTATTGATATCGCCCCAGATGGCTCGCTCTATGTAGCTGATTCCAAGGATAATCAGATCAAACATTTCTCCACGGCGGGAGTTTTGCTGAACACCTGGGGCAGCTTCGGCAGTGTTGCAGATGCAACCACCAATTCATCAGGCGGTACTTTCTACGAACCATGGGATGTGGCAGTCTCTCCAGAAGGAAATGTTTATGTTTCCGACACCTGGAATCATCGCATCCAAAAATTCACTGCTGATGGTCAATTCATTTCCATGTGGGGTTATTTTGCCACGGATAATTCATCGCTCGCGTATTATGGACCACGAGCTATCACCGTGGATGCCGATGGGAATGTCTATTTCGCAGATACCGGCAACAAACGCATTATGGTGTTCGATAAAAATGATGCTTTCGTAGCTCAAATCGGCAGCGCCGGCTCCGAGTACGGCCAATTCAATGAACCCGTTGGGATCGCATTGGACAAAGAAAATCGTCTCTATGTTGCAGATACCTGGAATTCGCGCGTTCAGGTGATCGCTCCTGATTTGGAACTAAACACTTCCACTCCCCTGATGAGTTGGAATGTGGAAGGATGGTACGGGCAATCTGCCAATAACAAACCTTTCATCGCTGTCAATAACGAGGGGAATGTCTTCGTCACCGATCCGGAAGGTTCTTTAATCCTTGAGTATTCCTCAACCGGCGAACTGTTGCACGCTTGGGATATCCGGGGGGTTTCCGATGATGTGATCAGCATGCCCGTGGATATCGAATTTGCAGAAGATGGAACCATGTGGGTAAGTGATGCGGCCAGCAACATGATCTACGGATACGATATTTCTGGAAATGCCCCGCTGGAACAAGCGAAAACAGAAACGACGCCAACGATCGATCTTGCGGCAATGAAAGCAACCCAAATCACCCTTTTACATGCAAAAACACATCAGGATTTTATTAATGCAGCTTACAAGGCAGCAGAAGAATTGGGAATTTCTCCCTGGGTCCTTTTAAGGGCTGCCGGCTGGGGAAATTTCACTGATGAACGGGGAGCATTATATTCCGGCGAACATATACTGGATATTGAATCGCTAAGCGAAGGTCAAAAAGAAATGCTTCTAAAATATCTTGGTATAGACGTTTTCCTGCAAAATAACCATTGATCCAACCGGTAAAGCGCAGACTTCATTACGTGATTTGCCTCTTTTGCCAGATCAACGTATTCAGCTCTTGCATGCCGATTTCATGAAAACAATCTTCAAATTCCTTTTCAGGAAAGTTCACACGAATCTCTTTCCCGATCTTGGCCTGCACGGCCGGGATCATGGCACGGTAAAAGCTCTGTTCCCAGCCGGCTGGAGCAGTTACCCAGAGGTTAACATAGGACTGTTCCGGAAAAAGGTCATAACTGGCAAAACCAACCTGCCCTTCCTGTTCGGCAGTCCAATGAAAACGGAGGCGGTTTTGAACGATGCTTTTGATCCATTTCTTCAACAAGGGTTGAGTCGATGCGATTTCAAAACCATACGCGGCGGTTAACTCTGCCGGGTAAATCCTTTCCATAAGCATCTTCTGCGAATCAAATTCCTCTTTTCTGACCCGGCGAAGGGTGATATTCACAGGTTTTTTCAAGAAGATATTGGAACTTTTTCTGATCCAGGTTGTGCGCGTCATAAAGGATTGAAAATGAAAACGATCATATAGGGCAAGGGCGGCCTGGTTTTCCTTTTTCACCTGCAGCCAGACTTGCTTTATCCCTTTGCATTCAAGATACTGCAGGGATGTTTTGGTAAGCAGCGTGGCAATCCCTTTTCCTCGATAATCCGGATGAACCGCCACATTGGAGATCAAATAAACGGTGCCGCCCTGATATTTCATGGGGGAGAGAGTGACATTCCCTATCAGCTTTCCATTCTCTTCATAAACAAATCCTTCAGCGGGCAGAGAATATTTTTCCGGATTGCGCTCTGCCAGTTTTGTGAAGAATGCAGATTGCGCGAAATCATGCAAATAAGCAATATAGCGTTCTCCATCCTCATCCATGGAATCGGAGAAGCAGATAGAGAGCAATTCGGCTATTACGCCAAGGTCGGTTGAAATTCGAAGGGGTCGTATAAAGGGTTTTATCATGAATGAAAATGTTTTTCCTAGTATTTTCTAATATACTTTTTATGGCATTGGTTTATGATTCCATTAGCAATGTTATAATGCCGATTAACATAGGAGACAAGTACTATGATGCGATTTGATCGATTTACCGATCGCGCTCAAGAAGCTGCGCAGAAAGCGGCGGAGATCATTCAGCGCTATGGTCACAATCAAATAGATACCGAACACATTTTGTTAGCACTGATCGAACAGCAAGACGGTGTGGTCAGTCAACTGCTGGGAATTATGTCGGTGGACGGTGCCATGCTGCGCGACCGATTGGACCAGATGCTGCGTGAAAGCCCCAAAGCCAGCATCTATGGTGGTGGGACCGGGCAAGTTTTTATCACTCCCCGCGTGAAACGGGTCATTGAGGTCGCTAATCAAGAGGCAACCAATCTCCATGATGAATACATATCCACAGAGCATCTTTTCTTGGCGATTGTGGAAGAAAAAGACACTCCTTCTTCACGATTGCTAAAGGAAAATGGCATCACCAAAGAACGTGTTCTGGATGCCATTCAACAACTGAGGGGCGGGCAAAAAGTGACCGATCGAAAATCAGAAACCCACTACCGCACCCTGGAGAAATATTCCCGCGACCTGACCAAACTGGCCGCTGAAAATAAACTCGACCCTGTCATTGGCCGGGACAAAGAAATTTTGCGGGTCATTCAGGTGCTTTCACGCCGATCCAAGAACAACCCTGTTTTGATTGGCGAAGCCGGGGTTGGAAAAACCGCCATTGTGGAAGGATTGGCGCAGAAGATCGCCAGCAACGATGTTCCTGAAATCCTGATCGGGAAAAAAGTCATCTCCTTGGATCTGGGTGCCATGATTGCCGGTTCTCGATTCAGAGGAGAATTTGAAGAGCGATTGAAAGCTTCGCTGGAAGAAATTCAGCGTTCTTCCGGTGAGATCATTCTTTTCATCGACGAACTACATACGGTGGTCGGTGCCGGCGCAGCGCAGGGTGCCATGGATGCTTCCAACATGCTGAAACCAGCTCTTTCACGAGGTGAGCTGCAATGTGTGGGTGCCACCACCCTCAACGAATATCAAAAATATATTGAAAAAGATGCAGCCTTGGAAAGACGTTTCGCACCGGTGTATGTGGATGAACCATCGGTGGATGACACCATTTCCATGCTTCAAGGCCTGCGCGATCGCTACGAAGCGCACCATAAAGTACATTTCACCGACCAGGCACTGGTCAGTGCGGCCAAATTATCCGCCCGTTATGTGACCGACCGGTTCCTGCCCGACAAAGCCATCGACCTGATGGATGAAGCGGCAGCCAAACTGCGTGTGGCACTTTATTCCCTGCCCGCTGACCTGAAAACATTGAAATCCAAGGTCGACAAGATCCAATCGGAAGAAGAGCTGGCGGGAGTGGAAAGGGATTATGAAACTGCGGCCCGCAAGAAAGCAGAACGTTTGAAGCTGGAAACGGAATTCACGGCCAAACGAGATAAGTGGGAAAGCGAACACAAACTGGATGAAGTGGTCGATGAAAATGATATCGCAGAGGTGGTAGCGCAATGGACAGGGATCCCCGTCAATCAGATTCTGCAAACCGAAGCGGATCGCCTGCTGCACATGGAAGATAAACTGCACGAGCGCGTGATCGGTCAAGATGAGGGCATTTCCGCCATTGCCGATGCCATCCGGCGTGCACGTTCAGGGTTGAAAGATCCCAAACGTCCAGTCGGCTCTTTTATTTTCATTGGTCCTTCCGGCGTTGGAAAAACGGAGCTGGCAAAAGCGCTGGCCGAGTTCATGTTCGACGATGAAGATGCCTTGATCCGGCTGGACATGAGCGAATATCGCGAACAGCACACCGTTTCCAAGTTATTCGGAGCTCCTCCTGGCTATGTTGGATATGAAGAAGGCGGACAGCTTACCGAAGCAGTGCGGCGCCGCCCCTACCGCGTAATCCTATTTGACGAGATCGAAAAAGCACATCCCGAGGTATGGAACTCTTTGCTGCAAATACTGGATGACGGCCGGCTGACCGATGGACAGGGACGTGTGGTGGATTTTCGAAATACAGTGCTGATCATGACCTCCAACCTGGGAACAGAGTTCATCCGCAACGGAGGTACCTTGGGTTTCTTGCAGCCAGATAGCAGCGATGAAGAAAAGACATCGCACGAAAAGATCGAGAAAGCGTTGAAGAGCACCTTCCGACCCGAATTCCTCAACCGAATTGACGAGATCATTATCTTCTCACCACTGACCGCAGAGCAAATGCTGAAGATCGTGGATCTGCAAATGAAAGAGATCCAGGAGCGGCTGGAAGAACAGGGCCTGCAGGTTCATCTCTCGAAATCTGCCCGTGAATGGATCGCGAAAGAAGGGTTCGACCCGAACTTTGGCGCCCGCCCGCTCAAGCGAATTTTGCAGAAATATGTGGAAAGCCCGCTTTCGGTTGACCTGCTTTCAGGCACCTATCGATCGGGTGATAAAGTAAAAATCGACCTTGCCGAAGATGGAAAGAGCCTTTCCTTTACGAAAGCATAACCGATTCGCAGATTCCATTTCATTCTACTAACAGGTTTGACAGTCTGAGAGCGACTGGGCTATACTTTGGATATTAATCCGAAATTTGGAGGAATCGCTTGAAAAAAGCTTTAATCACTGGAATTACCGGACAGGACGGTTCTTACCTGGCAGAATTGTTGCTTTCCAAGGGCTATGAGGTACATGGGATCATCCGCCGGGCAAGCACGTTCAACACTCGCCGCATCGATCATCTTTACCATGATCCGCATAATGGCGACAAGATCAACCTGTATCTGCATTATGGTGATATTGCGGTAGGAGAAACCTTACAGCATATCATTTATAACATCCGCCCGGATGAGATTTACCATCTGGCCGCTCAATCGCACGTGCGCGTGAGCTTTGACATGCCCGAATACACCGGCGACGTGACCGGCTTGGGCACCATCCGCATTCTCGAAGCGGTGCGCAAGGCCGGCGTGCCCGCCCGGTTCTACCAAGCATCATCCAGCGAGATGTTCGGCGCTGCAAAACCCCCGCAAAATGAGAATACCGTTTTCGAACCGCAGAGCCCCTATGCTGCGGCCAAAGTGTATGCCTACTGGATCACCCGCAATTACCGCGCTGCGTATGATATTTACTCTTGCAATGGCATTCTTTTCAACCATGAAAGCCCGCGCCGTGGAGAAACTTTTGTGACCCGCAAGATCACCCGCGCCGTGGCAGCCATCAAAGCTGGAAAACAAAAACACCTGTATCTGGGTAATCTGGATGCCAAACGCGATTGGGGTTATGCTCCCGAATATGTGGAAGCCATGTGGAAGATGCTGCAGTTGGATAAAGCTGATGATTTCGTGATCGGCACCGGTGAATCACATACCGTGCGTGAATTCCTTCAGGAAGCTTTCACGTATGCCGGAATGAATTATGAAGAATATGTGGAAATTGACCCGCGTTACTTCCGCCCCACCGAAGTGGACTACTTGCTTTCCGATCCGTCCAAAGCCGAAAAACAATTGGGTTGGAAGCCCAAAGTGAAATTCCACGAACTGGTGCGCATCATGGTGGATGCTGACCTGGAATTGCAGGGATTGGCCTGCCCCGGCGAAGGGCGCAGTATTCTGCAGAACAATTTCGGCGGCTGGCACCGCTGGGAATCGCAAGTGATCAGCATGGAATAACCAAAAAACGGAGCGCATGCGCTCCGTTTTTTCATCCATCATTTCGCCCTCCTGCCCTTGACATACTAGTACATTTGTTCTATTATTAGAACATGAATCCCAATAAACTGATCCTTCCAAGCATTTTGGGCATTTGCGGAATGGTGATCGGGCTGGTCGGTCTGGTCAGTTCTCCACGGGTCACACTGGCTGCCAGCAGTTCTGGAAATGCCCCTCAAGAGATAGAATCGCCCACCGCGCTTTCCAGGAAATATCCTGCCAGCATCCTGCAGTGGGAAAAATTCATCCTGAAAAGTGCCCAAGAAAACCAGCTCGACCCCAATTTCATCGCCGCCGTCATGCTGCAGGAAAGTGGGGGGAACGCTGAGGCCTATTCATCCAGCGGTGCAGTGGGGTTGATGCAGGTCATGCCGTGCGATGGCATTGCCCAAAGTTTTCTATGCAATGGACAGCCCTGTTTTCGTAACCGCCCCACCATGCAGCAATTATATGACCCGGCTTTCAACATTGACTACGGAAGCCGCATGCTGGCAGGGCTGATCAAGAAATATGGCAGCCAACAGGAAGCGCTCTACCATTACGGACCGATCGATGTGGGCTACCGCTATGCAGATGCGGTGATGAGCATTTACTCAACATACCCATAATAAATCCCAGCTTGAATTCATATTATTGGTATTTACCCTGATTAGGAATAATATTTGATTTATATGAGAAAATTGGGTGTATCATTTAATTAATAAAGAATTCATAGATTTATAAGGGTGGATTAATATGAAAATCAAAACACCGATTATTCTCTTGTTATTAATAACCATTACGATCTCTTGTTCCCCACAAACCCATTCTATTTTAAGTACTACTTTGACCACTATCCCCTCAGATAGCACAAAAAACATCCCAGAAATAACGCCCACCGGAATATTCATTGAACCATATCAAAATGTACAATCGCAAAATCTTGTGGAATATGGGAAATTGGGTGAAGATTTGATCAAAACCCTTACTTTCGATAAATTTACCGTCTGGTCTCCGCAAGATCAAACAATTGCACAAGTCATCCTGGAACAAGGCAAGAATCCCGGAATGGGGATTCGAGAACTTCACCAGGAAGGCATCACCGGTAAAGACATCACGGTCGCTATCATCGATCAGAATATGAACTTGGATCATCCGGAATTTCAAGGGAAGGTCATTAAATATATTGAGTTTGGATCTGAGAAAATGGATGATTCCGTTAGTATGCACGGTCCTGCTGTGACCAGTCTGCTGGTCGGAAACACGATCGGTATAGCCCCTGATGCCAGAATTTATTATACAGCAGTGCCATCCTGGCTGCTGGATGCTCAATATTATGCTGATGCACTGGATTGGGTCATTGCAGAAAATGAAAAATTGCCCGAAGGAGAGAAAATCCGGGTAGTTTCCGTATCCGCTGCTCCATCCGGTATCTGGTCACCATTTACAAAGAATCTGGACGCATGGGATGCTGCATTTATACGCGCGGCAGAAGCTGGCCTTCTTGTGCTGGATTGTACTTTTGAAGAAGGGATCACTCTGATGTGTACCTATGATCTAAATGATCCTGACAAGGTTGCAAGCTGTATCCCCAATTGGGACCCTGCGACCCACTCCCCTAGAGAACGCATTAACATTCCCACCTCAAGAACCACTGCGTCTGAAAATATTAATAATAATGGGAAAGTTCAATTCTTTTATCGATTCTCAGGATATGGCGGTCTCAGTTGGAGCACTCCCTACCTGGCTGGAGTGCTGGCAATGGGCTGGCAAATCAATCCTAGGTTAAGTAATGAGCATATACTAGCCATCTTATTTCATTCTGCATATTTATCCGAAAGTGGTCAAAGGATCATTGACCCCAAAGCTTTCATCGAGAGAGTTAAACTTACCGTCGAAAAATAGTTCTTCTTTTTCAACTTTAATTAATTCAGTGTAGCAAACGCATTTTTCAATATTTGTTAAAATACACTTATTAACAAATATTTTTTCTTTCTTGGGCATAATTTTTTATACCTCTTAGGGATAAACTAGTGACCAGGCAATTATATAGATTATTCTTATCCCAATTATCCACTGTGTTGGGTGCTATTGTTCAGGCAATGCTCCTAAGGGCGGGGCAACAGTTGGTAAAACATCTTTAATGGTAAGTAATTCTGTATCTGTCAAAGGTTTCACAAGAATAGCAGTCGGTTGAAGACCATCAGAAATTTGTTGAAGTTCAAACGAAAGCGCTGCGCCAGATAATTGACCAGATTCTGTCTGCATTACATACACAAAACGCAAAGGCGTTGGGGTGGAAAAATCAAACGAGGTATTGGGAGCAAAAAGAATACCGGTGCTTTGCCCTTGTGATACATGTCCCTGGCTTACAGTTGGCCCTTCTCCGCTCTGCCAGCGAATGTCAGTGTCAATTCCATAATACACATCAATTCGCCCGCTGTCATAAGGTGCGTCGTATTGCCAGTTATAGTAAATTGCCAAACCACCAACATCACTGATATAAGGTTGGTAAGTTTGAGTAAGGGCAGGTTGGAAAACAGCATCGCAATATAATAACAGCTCAATGGTAAATTCCTTGCTTTGTACTACTCCGCCTCCAAGCGAATTATTAACTGGGCGCGTTGATGAGGTTATTTCGGGATTGGATAATAAAGGGATTGGGCCATTTGAAGAACTGCAGTTTTCAGATGAAACAATAAGGGAGACTTGCTCTTCCGTAGAAACTTGCAAGGGGAATGGAGTAATTGTATTGGTTGCACCGGTTATCGGTTGCTCAGTCGTAGTAGGGAGCGCAGCAGAGATTGGAACTTCTGTGGGATAGTTCCCTGCAACAGATTGAGATTGACAACTGGAAAAGAAGACTGCCACTATACCAATTATTAAGGAAGATCTTGTTTGTTTCATGTAGTATGCTTTTCTATGTTCGCTGTTTTGAAAACCAGGTATCTAGCAATTGATTCTACTACAAGCCAATCTTTCGGAATTTCACAAATTCTTACAACATATTAATTTTAAGAGCGTTAGAAAATTGGTGGGCGTATAGCTGTGAATCATAACGTAACTGTGTCAAGGCTAAGTAGAAAGATCCTAAAGGTGAGCAAAGTAGAGAGATCCTAATGGTCTACAATAAGCACGGGACTACCATCGAGTTTTTTACCATAAGTACGCCAGGGATGATTGGCGGGTGGAGAAAAGGAATGGGGAT
>JAAZOD010000014.1 GCA_012797975.1 Pelolinea sp.
ATCTCCACCATCCACGCCACCTCGCTGCAGGAATTTGCTGCCAAACTGGCTGCACTCTAAAAATAACATCAGGAGAAATACCATGAAAAAGCTAACCTCTAAAATCAATCTGCTCGTCGCCATCCTCACCATCGCCCTGTTCGTCTTGGCCGCCGGCGCTCCCAACGCCACCATCGGCATCGGCCGCTAGATTTTTTTCTTCTGTACTGCATTTTTTGCCAGAGGACCAAGCCATGACCTTCTTTCTGGCATAAAACTTGCTAATTAATTACTGTTTTGAACCTTAACGTTTAGTGGATAGAGAATTAATGGAGAATCTACAGCAAACCAAACATATGCAGTCGATCCTTGTGACCAGCACAAGGACATATGTGAATAATGCATCCATTGCAGCAGATCTGGCTGCTATGGTAGCCCAATCGGGCAAGAAAACGGTATTGATGGATGCAGACCTGAACCGGCCGGTCATTCACCGAGTTTTCGAGTTGCCCAATCGCGTAGGATTGAGCGATGTGCTGCAGGGGCAACGCACTGCCAATGCCATTATGCACTCCATGCTGGAAGGGAATTTGCACATCATCACCAGCGGCAGCATGCCCAGCATGACCAAAGATCTCATCGGCACCAAGGAAATGAGCGCCCTGATCAAGCAATTGAAGCAGGAATACGAAAAGATCTTCATTCACGGCCCGGCTTTCTTTTACAACGAAGCCACCCTGCTGGCGGCCCAGGTAGATGGTGTGGTTTTAATGATCAACCCCAGCTATGCAAAATCGGAAGCCACACAAGCGATCGTCGAACGATTTCAAAAAACCGGTTCCACCATCATCGGGATAGTCATGCGCGACCAACCTAAATACCAATCCAACCAATCCACATTCATCAACCGGCTTCTGAGCTATGACAAGCATAATCGCATGGAATCTTGACCGCTGTACATCCGGATAATTTTCCATCCACTGGCTGCTTTTTCAGAAAAAGCAGCCTCTTCATTTAAAAAGCTGCCTTCTTTGGATCATCAATGCTGATCTCCCCTGAAAAAAGAACTTTCCTTTTTGCCATCCTATGAAAGGATGCTTAATGTAAACGTTGCAGGATGGCGCTCAACAGAATGGATGCTCCCAGTGCAACAAAAAACCCGGGGATCACCATGATGGGGGCGAACATTCCACAGCTGCCGGCTGCCAGACCCAAGAACACGAAAACATACAGAAAGAGCATGGTCAAATTGTGGCGTAACTTTTTAATGAAGATACGCAGCAACAATTCAACCGTAAGAATGGCCGCGTTCCCCAACAAAAGCAGGGGGATGACCCGAAAATCGAAGGCATAACTCGCCAGCCAACTGCGCAGGAAGGGAAACCACACCAGATCGGGCAGGCGCCAATCAGCCACCCAGTGTTGAAAACCAGCCAGGATGGCAATCCCCATCCAGATCAACATCAGCGCCCAGATCACAGTGGCAAATCTGTCGTTGGCAATAATTTCATCCCGGTCGCGGTACCCTAGATCATCCATGGTGCTCTATTATAAAACAAAAGTGGCATGTTTGTTCAACATGCCACTTCCATCATGCCATTGCTTCACTTCTTCTTTACCAACCCACTTACCACCACACTCACCCCCACAGCGATCAACATGAGCGGCCAGAGAACATACCAGTTCAGGAAAGGTGAAAGTCCCCATCCCAGCAGAAAAACCGCCAATACGATCTTTCCTGCCACATTGGCTTTGAACTCAGGGACAAAAAGGCGGGTCAGGACCTCGATCAAGACAATGATCCCGGCTCCAACCGCGATCATGTGGAAGGTGCTGAAATCTATCAGTCCGACCCATCCATGAAAAAATCCAAAATCACGAGCATTCATTCCGAGCGAACGCCACCAGCCCAAGTTACGACCCAGGAAAACAACACCCGCCCAGATCAGGACCGCCGCCCAGGCAATGGAACTCAGCAGATCGTTTTCACCTGTTCCTTCTTTTGGGTTTTCCTGTTCCTTCTCTATTTTTTCCTCGACCATTTTTTCATCTTTTTTCTTGACATCATTCTCAGACATATGTTTCCTCCAACGATACGGTTCTCGTTACATTACTAATACGGAAGAATGGGAGATAGGTTTCTCAAAAAAAGATGGGGGATCCGGGGAATCAATCGCCCAATTCCTGGTTGAAAAAATCGATCATGCGCTGAATGAAAAGTGTATCGCCGCTGTTTTGAAAGGTATGCGGCTGCCCGTCGTAGAAATAACAATAGACTTTCTTTTGCAAGGCACCCAGATCGGTGCACAACTGGTCGGACCATTCCTTCGGCACAACCGTATCCGCCGTACCGTGGTGGATGCTGACGGGGGCGGCGATGTGGTCAAGATAGGTGCTGGCGGAAAGGGAACGCAGCACTTCATCGGTAGTGTGAATGGCCGGATTCCCGCGCCCATCATCCGTATCAAAGAACGCCAGATTGATCTTCTCATCCGCATTGATGGAGGCATACAATACGGCCGCATCGATATCCGTATCGATCTCCAGAACACGCAACACAATGCCGCCGCCCATGCTGTGCCCCCAAACGCCAATGCGTTCTCCATCCGCTTTTTCCAGCAGGCCTGCCGTGCCGGCCTGGGTGCGGATGAGCGCCAGCAGGTTCAACGTGTCAATGGTATCGCCGATGCCCACCGGGTCATAGGCATCCTCCGATGCTCCATACCCGCGCAGGTTGGGATGCACCACAATGTAACCGGCTTCTGCCAGCGCATCGGCGTAGCGGGTGGAATAATCGAGCATGCTGTACTCCGCCGGATCGACATAGCCATGCAGCACGACCACCACCGGGAAGGGACCTTCCCCATCCGGCACGTTCAAAAACCCATACAGCTCCAATCCTTCGCTGCGGTATTTAAAAATGTAGCGTACGAAAGAAGCATTGTTCGCCAAGACCCCCTTATTCTGGAGCACGCCCCCGCCGTAGGTGCGCGCGCTCAACGCCTCCATGGTGTAGCGGTCATACGGGTTGGGGGTGGGGGTGATGGTAGGCAGGGGGGTTGTGGTAAATTCCGGAGTGGGAGCGATGGTGGGCGTAAGGGTGGGAATGGGCGTGACAGTAGGGCTGACGCGCTGTATCAGCGGCTGGGGAAGCGTCTCTTCTTTCCCGCAAGCGGCAAAAAGGACCAAGAAAACTGCGATCGATAAAAAGACGATGCGGTGCAGAAGGTGCTTAGCGGTACTGGACATGTCCGTGATAATACTATGATTTTCCACTGGCGATAAGTGACAGAAACCGAGATGGGCGCCGGATGGCAGAGAAAATTTCCGGCATCCCTCAATCGCTTTGAACAGCCACCGGGGTGTCTGTGTTTGTTGGATTCGCTGTAGACTGATAGAATACGGATGTAGTTCCAATAACCCATTGTTTTTTCTGACCCAGGATGAATAAGAATTCCAAAATCCACAGCGACAGAAGCATCCAGCCACCAATGTACGAGGATCTCTTTCACCACTCCGCCACCCCGGCGGCGGTATTTGACTTTAAGGAACACTGCATCCTCGCCAACCATTCTTTCTACGTCCAACTGGGGTACCGGACCGGACAGGAGAGAGAGCCGGACCTGGACCTTTTACAGATCTTTGAAGAAAAAGCCCAGGGCACTGCCTTCATCCGGCAACTTCGCGAAAGGCAGATCATCCGCAGGCATGAGATACGGTTGACGACCAAGAACGGGCGCGGTTTCCCCGTGCTGCTTTCCGGTCGCACGTTCTCCTCGGGGGAAGGGCAATATTTCCATGTCTCCTTCACCGATATTTCCCAGCTTAAAGAGCTGGAAGAGACCATTCGCAAAGACAGGGCAAAGATGGTCTCGATCATGGAGAACACCGCTGCCGGCCTGTTCTATGTGAACGCCGAAGGTATCTTGACCAACATCAACCTGAAACTTGTGGAACTGCTGGAAATCGAAGAAAAAGATTTTATCGGGCAGCCCTTCAGGATTTGGATGGGCAAACTGCTTTCCAAAACCTCAGAACCCGAGATCATCCAGCAGCGTATTTCCGCTGCCCTTGCCAATCTTGACCTGTATCCCAAGGTCGAATTTACCATGAAAACGGGCATCACCCTCCATTATGAGATCGCATTTTTCCCAGTTCGGGATGAAGCGAATTCGCCGCTGGGCTGGGGAGGTCTGGTCCAGGATATCACCGAACTCAAACAGCAAGTGAATTGGAAATTAGAACTGCTCTCCATTCTTTCCCACGATATTCGCTCCCCGCTGGCCACCCTGAAAGGCCACATTTCCATGCTGCAGGATAATTATCAACAGTGGGGCACTGACATGGTCAAAGATTTTTTGGATACCATCGGGAAAAACGTGGATAAGCTCGCGCACCAGGTCGACCGCAACCTGGCGTTGACCCGCGTGGAAGGGGGCGATCTGGGGTTGCGCCCGCAAAGCATGGACCTGGTGGCCTGCGCGGAGCAAGCCATCGCCTTCATTTCAGAGAAAAAAGAGCACCTGATCATTGATCTGATCCACGATGATGCCCTTCCGAAAACGCGCGCCGATGCCGCACGCATTGAGGAGGTGTTCATCAATTTGCTGGATAATGCCGTTCGCTACAATCCGGCCGGGAAGAACATCATCATTGAAATCCACGCCAGCGCATCCTGGTTGGTCGTCTCGGTCCGGGATTTTGGAAAAGGAATTCCGGCAGATAAACAAAAAACGATCTTCGATAAATATGTGCGCGTGGATGAAGAGGAAGGCGGAACAGGGCTGGGATTGTATATTTCGCGCAAGATCATTGAAGCGCACGGCGGCCAGATCAGAGTCCAGAGCCCCCTGCCGGATAGGAAGGCGGGCACGGAATTCATCTTCACCCTGCCGGTCACAATTCCTTCCCGTCCGCATGACATCACAACGGATCGGCTCCCCGCCGGCACTCCTGCCACCAACCACGAGGCCACCATCCTGGTGATCGAAGACGAAAGCGATTACCTGTTACTTCTAAAAACCCTGCTGAGCGAAGAGGGATACCAGGTTGAGACCGTCAGCAACGGTATTTCAGCACTGGATGTGATCAGGATCTCTCCGCCCGATCTCATCCTTCTGGATTGGATGCTGCCCGGCATGAACGGATTGGCCGTTTGCCAGGGGATCCGCCGTTCCACCAACATCCCCATCATCGTAGTCACCTCCTGCACCGACCAGGAAGAGCTGTTGACCGCATTTGACGCCGGAGCAGACGATTATCTGATAAAACCATTCGACCGCAAGGAATTGTTTGCCAGGATTCGGGCGCTTTTGCGCAGGGAAGAGTCGGCCCAATCCCCTTCCAGGTCCAGCCGTTTCAGCGCGCATGGGTTGGTCATTGATTTCGACACCCGCGAGGTGTGGCTGGACGGAAAGAATCTCTTCCTCTCCATGACGGAATATGAAATCCTTGAATATCTGGCACGGCACCGGAATCAATTGCTGACCTACGACCAAATCACCGATAGCATTGACGCCTTGAAACCAGATCAAGACCGGAATGCATTGTATGTGCACATCAGTCGCCTGCGCTCCAAGATCGAACCGGATCCCAAGAACCCCAGCCATCTCATCACCCGTTGGGGGATCGGTTATGTGTTCATGCCCTACTGAGTTTCAAAGCTCTTTTTCCTGCACAAACCGAAAGAATTTTGCAAGATTTTCCGCCACCCTGCAAGAACTTTGAAAGACCCCTGCTCTAGAATCTTCATTGTTGACCTCATTAAAAAACAATTCAGGAGCAACCATGGAAATATCCCGAGCAATAGATACCGTTGAAACTGCAAAACCGGAAGAAGAACCCGCAGGATTCTCGATCGAGCCCGATTGGAGCAGCGTCCCTTCCCCACTTTTTTCGAAGGTCGATTTTGTTGAAAGGAAGGATCATCTGCTCATTCAAATCGCACTTCCGGATGTCGATCTCTCCGATATCAAGATCACCGCATCGAACAAGACGTTGATCCTGCGCCTGCACCGTGAAGCGACAGGTAATTTCATCCGCGTCATCTCGCTTCCCACGCTGGTGAATTTCGAGCAGGGCAAAGCGGATTTTTCAAACAACATTTTAACCATCGGCTTTCCGATCCTGTCCTCCAGCCGTGAAATCGAGATCCAACACAGCTAACGAACCCGCGTTTTCCAGAACAAAATCTGTCATGAAGACTGGAGAAACTGAAACAGTCTTCTATTTCCATACTATGAGGTAAAAATGGCCCATCCTTTCAACCAAAACCGCGTTTCCGGAATTGAAAAACAGCATCTGGTGGTGGATACCCATCTGTCTGTCGAAGCTTTCACCCTGTACGTTGCGCTGCCACCCATCCATGTACAGGATGAAAAATTGCACATTACCATCCTGGGCGACAATCTCACGATCAATTACGAATTTCAACTCGAAAATTTTCACAGCCAGTCCAGGATCATCACACTCCCTGCTCATGTTGACCGGGATAAACTCAGTACGGAATTTGAAAATCGTACGCTGCGGCTGGTCCTTCCCATTAATGAGAAAAGAGAACAAGAACAGGATTCCGTCATTTTTCTGACCTTTCCTGAGGAAGCGGGAAAAGCAAAAAAAGAATTGGATCTCTCGAGGAACGAGGTGGAAGAACCGCTTGTTTTCCTTCCCAATCCTTTCGTGGCAAGCGCGCGGCCGACCGCCCTGATCGATGCTCTTTTTTCCGAATCGGCCTGCAAGGAAGTGCGCGAATTCCATGCGACCATCCCCGGATTTGAGACCAGCCCGCTGGTTTCGCTTCCCAACCTGGCACGCATGCTGGGCATTCGCAGTTTATGGGTCAAGGACGAGTCAAAACGGCTGCAGTTGAACGCCTTCAAGGTTTTGGGCGGATCGTACGCCATCGCCAAAACCATCCAATCCCTGGTAGGAGATAAAAGCGGCCTTCTGCGTTTCGAAGACCTGACCGCGGAGAGGACAAGCCAGAGGATCAGCGAGATCACCTTCGCTGCCGCAACCGATGGAAACCACGGCAAGGGTGTGGCGTGGGCAGCAGCACAGCTCGGCTACCGGTCCGTTATTTACGTTCACAAACTGACCTCCCAAGCCCGCATCCAGGCCATTGAGAAGAACGGTGCAGAGGTGGTAGTGGTGAATGGGACCTACGATGATGCGGTTCGCCAGGTGAACGAGGATGCACAGCGCAACGGCTGGATGGTCATTTCAGACACCGCCTGGGAAGGATATGAAGATATCCCGCGCTGGGTGATGCAAGGATACACCACCATGTTTTCCGAGGCACAGAGCCAGTTCGCCGAACAAGGGATCGAAAAACCAAGCCACATCCTGGTCCAGGCAGGGGTGGGAGCGCTGGCAGCGGCCACCATCGGGTTCTATGCCGCACATTTCGGCCCACAACGCCCACGAACGATGGTGGTCGAGCCCAATAAAGCAGCGTGTCTCTTCCACTCCATTGAAATTGGCGATGGTCAGCCCCATTCTTTTGGAGGGGAACTGGATACGATCATGGCCGGGCTGGCGTGCGGTGACCCCAATCCACTGGCATGGCCGATCTTGAAAGACTGCACGGACTATTTCCTGCAGTGCCCCGATTATGTGGCCGCCAAAGGGATGCGCGTCTACGGATTACCGCTGAAAAATGATCCTTGCATCATCTCCGGAGAATCCGGGGCGGTCACCCTGGGCGCCCTGATGTTCCTGATGCAGTGGGGGCAGACCGAATCCTTGCGCAAAGAACTGCAGATCGGCCTTCAGTCGGACGTTTTGTTGATCAACTCCGAAGGCAACACCGACCCCGATCATTTTCGCAACGTGGTATGGGATGGAGGAGAATCCGTTCCAGCGATCTACAAGAATTACTGGCCATAAAAAACGGATGGAAAGGAAGCAGGCAGTGACACCGATCGACATACAGAAGATCAAAAAAGAATTGGAAGAGAAAAGAAAAGAACTTTTGACTTTTCTGAACTCCCCCCAGGCAAGCGAAAAAGGGAACCAGGATAATTATGAGCTGGCACAGCATTACCAGATCTCGGAACAAAAGAACTCATTGAATTCCCATAACCAGAAGCTGCTGGCACAAATCGAGGATGCGCTGGGAAAAATAGAGAACGGCACCTACGGGGTATGCGACCATTGCGGCAAGCCCATCGATCCTGACCGACTGAAGATCCTGCCGTATGCCAGTTACTGCATGGAATGCCTGAACAAATTCCCTTCGAAACTGGTCTATTCCTCATCGAACGAGGAGAGGTGAGACAGGCATTCTGGCAAAACAGCAAATTTCTTAACAGTGCATAAAAAAAGCGAGGGATCCCTCGCTTTTTTTATGCATGGTATTTCCGGCTGCCGCACCAATGATATTTCAGGCAGCCATGGATGTCCGCTTCTTATCCAATTCCTTGATCATCTCCACCTTGGGCAGCGACCTTCCACCGGCAAATTCGCTCTTCAACCAGATATCCAGATTCTTTTTGGCAGCGTCCACGCCGATCACCTGGCTGCCGAAGGCGGCGATCTGCGCATCGTTGCTGGCACGCGCCCGCTCGGCGGAATAGGGATCATGGATGACCGCGGCACGAATGCCCGGGATCTTGTTGGCGGTGACGGCCATGCCGATGCCCGTGCCGCACACCAGGATGCCCCGCTCATAACCCTCTTTCAACAGCTTTTCACAGAGAACGATCGCGATCTGGGGATACAGTGTTTTTTCATTCCCGTCCACCCCCACATCGATCACATCATATCCTTTTTCTTTCAAGTATTCCTTTAATTGGCCCTTCAGAACATAGCCGTTCTCATCGGATCCAATCAAGATGGAACGTTTGGTTTCAACCATTAAAAATCATCTCCATGAGCATTTATCAATAAACTTGAATATCAAAAAACATCAAGAACCAGATGAAATTTTAATCGCAAAGCCGCCCTGGAACCGTTCCGCGCAAATTTGCATTTTTGTGAAAAGCATTGCAGTAAGCCGAAAAACACGATCATTTTCCTATGACCGCGTCCGCGATGAACCCGGCAGGGTTCGAACCTGCGACAGGATAGATAATATCTCTTTTCCCTATGAGCATATATAATTGCATTTTCCAAGCATTTTCTCAAGGATCAAAAATACAGTATGACAAAACAAACTCCGACCACCCGTGATTGGCTCGAAAAAGCGAATGAAGCCACCCAACCCGAAGAGCAAATTCGCTGCTACACCGAAGCAATCAAATTAAATCCCAAACTAATTCTTGCATATTTCCAACGTGGAAATTGTTATGCAAATCTAGGTCAATCTGTAAACGCGATCGAAGACTACGATCGTGCTCTCCACCTCGAACCTGAGATGATCGGGGCATATATCAACCGCGGACTGTGCCATGCAAATCTGGATCAACATGAGAAAGCAGTCGCTGATTACAGTTCGGCTGTCCAGCTCGATCCTGAAAATGCTGAAATCTATTACTACCGCGGAAACAGTTCTGTTCACCTGGAGCAGAATGAAAAAGCGATTGAGGATTTCAGCCAGGCGATCAGACTCGACCCGGCCTTTGCGTATGCTTATGGTAATCGCGGTCTCAGCTACTCCAATCTGGGTCAGGATGAAAAAGCAATCTTTGATTATGACCAGGCCGCCCGTCTTGATCCTGAAAATGCTTCCATCTATTACAATCGTGGAAACAGCCATGCCTACCTGAGGCAACACGAGAAAGCAATTGACGACTACAGCCGGGCGATCAGCCTCGACCCTGAAATGGGTGAAGCGTATTACAACCGTGGGAATTGTTACGGTCATCTTAAGCAGTATGCAAAGGCGATCGAAAGTTACAGCCAGGCCATCCAGCTTGAACCCGATATTGCTTATGCCTATAACAACCGCGGACTGAGCTATGCAAATCTGGGACAGCATGATAAGGCGATCGCCGATTACGACCGGGCGATCAGTCTCGATCCCGAAATGGAGGATGCGTATTACAACAAAGCCTGTTCCTGTGCTTTTCAGGATAAAACGAAAGAAGTTCTAATGAATCTTCGCCTGGCTCTCCAGTTCGGCCCGCAGAAATATCACGAGTTGGCAGGAAGTGATACTGCCTTTGCAAAGATAAGGGGGAATGCCGATTTCCAGAATTTACTTCAAGAGTATTGCGATAAATGCTGACTTTGAGGCCGGTTCAGATTGCCCAGCCCACATCATTTCACACAAAAAGTAGCAATGGGCCCGGCAGGATTCGAACCTGCGACCAAGCGGTTATGAGCCGCGCGCTCTGCCGCTGAGCTACGGGCCCGGCATCAGCCAGCGCAAGCATTATAACATTGAATGTCCCTCGCTCCGATAAAAAGGTTTTTCTCACCATCGTGGAATTGCCGGAGGATCATTTTCCACCCTTTATGCCCATGCTCTTCCCGGTTCATTCTCTCAAATTAATCCATTCCATGCTCGATCAGGTATAATTAAGGACAATGGAGCCCGGTTGCAGAGCTCCATTGTCTGTTTGCTTGGTAAGAGGTGCTATACGACTATTCTTAGAAGATCAAACTGACGATCTGCTTGAAGAAGATCGGGAAAACGGAATAGTCAAAGTCGTTGGACCAACGTGCAAAATCTGCGATGGTCGTGGGGAGAGCAGACACGGTCAGGAACTGACCAAATGACATCAGCAGACCGGCCACGATGCCAGCCAAGATAGCACCTCTCCAACCACCCGTGGAATTGCCGAACACACCGGCAGGTCCTCCACCAAAGAAGGTGGTGATCACGGGCGGGGTCAGCGCATACAAACCAACAGCTCCAAAGACAACCACACAAACAATAACGGTGGCCAGGCAGCTCAAGAAGCCCAGCATCACAGCGGTAGGTGCATAGTTGAAAACCACCGGACAATCCAGGGCGGGGATGGCATTGGGGACGATCTTTTCAGAGATACCTTTAAAGGCGGTGGTGATTTCTGCGATCATCATGCTCACGCCGGTCAATACGATGGTGATGCCCACGCCGAACTTGACACCCTGGGTGATGGCATACATGAAGGCGGCTTGACCGCCGCTGATATTGGCTTCGATCCAAGCCGGGCCAGCCAGCGCAACGCAGATCACATACAGCAGGGTCATGACGATCGCGGTGGAAACCGTGATATCTTTCAAGAAGTTCAGAGATTCAGGGATCTTCAGATCTTCGGATGATTCATCCTTTTTACCCTTGAAAGCATTGCCGACCAAAGAACCAACAATCACGCCGAAGGACGTAGTATGCCCGTAAGCCAGATCATTGGAACCGGTAACTTTGCGCATGAATGGCTGCACCAGGGCAGGAGATAACGTGCAGTAAAGACCGGTGAGGATACCACCCAGGGCAATCAGCAGTGATTTATTGGGGGTGGGAACGACCTCAATGAAAATCGCCAGATAGACGAAAATGATGTAATAGGTCTGGTGGGCGGTAAGGTAGACATATTTGAACTTTGTGAAGCGAGCTAACAGTAAGTTCACAAAGAACCCAACCACCATGATGATGGCGATCGTTGATGCCCAGCTCGATGTGAAGGCATCGGTGCCCATGCCGGTCGTGGTCGCCTGAACGCCGATGACCTTGTTCAGAATGGTGGCGATGGGAAGAACGATGCCAGCCAACAATGAAGTACCCTGTGAAAGGATCAGGTACCCAATGCCAGTTTTAAAGGAACCGGTAATGACATCCTGGATGGGTTTCTTCTGAACGATCAAGCCAAGCATGGCGACCAAGCCCAACAGGATAAAGGGCTGGTTGAAGATGTAAGTGCTCATGAAATGTACAATCGCATTTAATACTGCCATTTTAAGAACCTCCTAATTCTAATTTTTTCCTTTTTTATTTTTCGCTTGCAGTTCATTCTTTTTATTTTTCGATACCTGCCTCCTAGATCAGTTTTTTTTCTTTCAAGTAAGCGCCTATTTTTGTTTTTAGTTCCTCTTTATCCATCAGGTTCTTGATCACCACCACGGAAGGGCAGAAAGATCTGGCTTCGGCAGAAAAAGTCTCGAAAGTGATGATCAGGTCACACTTCGTGCCCTTGGCACGTGACATGCTGGTGTTGATCACCTGCACCCTGAAAGGCAACGCAAAGCTCTTGAACGCCTCATCCACATTCACCCTCAATAAAGTGCTGGTGCCAACCCCAGCGCCACAAACAGTCAATACCTTCAAATCAGCCATTCGGTTCTCCTTAACCTCGCATACTCTCTATAAATTCCTGATCCTGTAGAAATATTTGTCCATCAGGCGATCATTATGCTCTTTGGCATCAGGCATCTCATAGGTCAAATGACCGTTGTAATAAACGTCAGGCGTGAACCCTTGTTTGACCAGATTGTCACAGGTTTGCACCAGGAGAGAATTCAAAAGGAAAACGGTGGGGATGGTGGAAGTGGAGCCAACCTTCATCGGAAAGCCCTCCAGGGCGACGGCTGCATCGCCGATCAGCGAACAATTATCGATGACCACATCCGCATAATCCTTCAATTTTTTCCCGGAAGAATGCTGGGTGGTCAGAAAGTCCGAATACTCCACGTTGGTGAACACGATCAACGGCAAACCGCGTTGTTTGGCTTCCATCGCCACATCGATGGTAATGGCATTGTTTCCGGAGTTGGAAATACAGATCATGACATCGGGGGGAGTGATGCGCTGATAATTCATCAAGACCTGCCCCATGCCTTCGATCTTTTCCATGAATCCGCTCTTCGTGATCTCGTTGATCCCCGCCACACTTGGTTCAAAGATGGCATGCACATTGGCCATGGTAGCCGCGCGCCAAAAGACATCTTCGGTGACAAGACCGGAATGACCGCAGCCAAAAAGGTGGATGATCCCTCCCTTTTTGGTGCAATCCGTCAGGATGTCGGCCGCCTTTAAAATATTCTTTTCCTGTGTCTCTTGCGCTTTTTTCACAACCTCTTGCATGATCGAGAAATATTCCTGCCATACTTTCATAATTTTTACTCTCCTTTGTCGTTAAAGTTTTGCATCCTGCAAAATTGTCTTCACAATCTTTTTCGGCTCAGTAATAGAGGTGCCGATCACAACACAATAGGCGCCAGCATCCAGTGCTTTTCGCATCTTTTCACCATTCGTGATCCGACCTTCCGCCACGATATGCTTCACACCCGCTTTCTTCAATTCCGCAATGATCTCATAATCGGGATCGGGGCTGGGCAGAGTGCCAAAGCGGATCGGATTTTTCGAATAGGGGGTATATCCCGAAAGGGTGGTGCCCACCATATCCGCCCCGTATTCCCATGCTGCGACACCTTCCTCGAGGGTGGAAATATCCGTGATAAGGAAAGCATTGAATTGACGCTTGATCTCGGAAATGAATTCGCGGACGGTCAGAGTGTCATAACGCTCGCGAAGCGTGCCGTCGATGGCGATCGCATCCGCCCCGGCTTTCAGCAACACTTCCACTTCTTTTAAGGTAGGAGTGATCCTGAAATCGCCCTCGAACATGTCGCCACTTTTATAGATCTTCTTGATGCCGATGACAGGTACCTGCACGGCTTTTTTGATCGCAGACACGTTATCGTAATTGGTACGGATAGCACATGCGCCGCCGACAATGCAGCTATTCGCCACACAGAGCATGGTTTCAGGTCGAGCCATTTCTTCATTGAAATCCGCGCCCGCGTAACACGATACGATCAATCCATTCTTGAACTTTTCCAGCAGCATGAAATCTCTCCTTTTCTAAAACTCGATATCCTTAAGGCAAACCGCTTCTTGCAGGGCTTGCAAGTTTTTCTCTTCCGAAATGAATTCAGCGACCGCTTTGAACATCACCAGATGCTCCTTATTCGTCCGTGCCGCAATGGCAAACAGATAATGGACAGGGTCATTATCCTTGTTCCCGAAATTCACTCCCTGTGGAATGGTCAACAGTGCAACCTGATTCTTGAACACATTCCCGTTCGGGCGCGCGTGTGCCAGCGCGACCCCCGGCATGATGACAATATAAGGCCCGTTCGTCTCCACCATTTTGACCATGTCCTCACGGTATCGCTCGTTAATGCTTCCCGAACCGATCAGCATGTTCCCCGCGAAACGGACCGCATCCTGCCAGCTACTAAAGTTCTCATTGAGATGGATGTTTTCTTCAGAAATAAAATCTTTCAGTGTCATGCTCACTCGTCACTCCGATGCAAATATTCATGTAAGATGTAAGGATCTGTTTCTTCGCAAATGCAATCGACATCATTGCCGCGTAAAAACTCAATAAAATCTTCCAGCGCCGAAACGTGCGATGAATTATCAACAGGAGCCAGGCAAAGGATCAATTTGACCGGGTCATTCGTTGGATGGTGAAAAGGCACCGGCTCTTGCAAGGTGATCATGCTCATGGCGAGGTTGTTGATCCCCATACCAACCTCGCTATGCACCAGGGCCACCCCCCTGCTGACCACACTGTACGGCCCTGCGCTTTGGACAGTTTTCACAATGGACTCGACAAAATCGCCGGTCACATCCCCCGCTTCCAGCAGAATGGATCCGGCCAGACGAACAGCGCTTTCCCAATCGGAAACGACCTGGCGGCACTTGATCTTCTCTGGAGGAAGCAATTGGGCCAAGGTCGGCTGCACCCGGCTTCGTTTAATGGAAATCCCGGCTTTTTCAAAACATTTGATCAGGGAATCAATCAGGAGCGGCATATTATCTACCACGCACTGGTCTTCGATGGTGGACACAATCTCGTTGAAAAAATTCAGCGATGTATTGGATGGCCGGCTCTTGGATGAATATTTTGCAATCATTCTTTCGATCTGACAGAAATCATCATCGGTCAGAATCGGATTTACTTTCACCCAGGGTGAGGAACAGTGAGCCAAAGGAATGCTGGAAATGACAAAATCCACATCGCTCATTTCAATGGACGTCAAATCATTCTCGGTGGTTGTGGTGACCACCCGAATGCTCTTGAAACGGGAGCAAACCAGTTCTTTGAGCAGATTTGCAGTACCCACCCCGTGAACACAAACGATCGCCACCCGGCTGATGGTAAAGATGCGTTCCCTGCGTTCGATGGAAGCGCAAAAATGCAGGGACAGATAAGCAATGTCATCCTCTTGAATTCCGGCCAGCAAAGGAGAATTGATGGATTGAATGACGGACTGCAGGGCGGAAAAAATATTCTCATAGGTATGTTTGATCTGCTTCAAACTCGGATTGAGCGCCGGAACTTTATTCTTCAAGCGGAACACCATCGGTCCCAAATGGGCCTGCAGAGCGGTATACATCTCTTCATCTTCCATGAAGGAGATCGACAGTTTTTCGCTCATGGCCTGGATCATGCGGTCGGTCAGGATTTGTATCTCTGCCCAGTCTTCTTTCATGTAAGGTTCCGGTATGGAATATTTGGCGCCCACCAGCAGAACCGTAAAAGTGCATTTTTCAGAAACAGGGATTTTGACCCCAAAACGATGATCGATCTGTTCGCTGATCTCTTCGGCAAGCTTATATTCCTTGGTCGCCTGCAGGAGAACCTGATTCTCGGGTTCGATGGTGACAAAGTTCTTGTTCGAAATACGGGTCAATGCCACACATAGATACAATAAAAGATTGCGGAAGGAGCTATAGGATAGTTTTTTATCAAGCCGCTGTTCGAGGTCATGAATGACACCGGTTAAGGGACGGAACCAGGCATCGCAGAAACATTTCTGCACCTGGCGTTCCACATATTCCGGGTTGTAGTCTTCATTGGAAAGGTAATCTGCAAAACTGAGACTCTGTTCGATGGTGTTCAAGCAAATCGCGCGGATCTTTCGCTCCTCACCGCGCAGGCGATCACCGCTGCCCGGTTTGCACAGGAACTGCAATCCGTCGTTTTGTACCTGGGTTTTTAAGAGGGACAGGTCTTTATCAATGCAGCTCTTGCTTACCCCCAGCATGTCGGCAAAATATTGACTGGTCAGGTAGCCGGGAGAGGAAAGCAGTAAAACCAGCATCACCGTTTTTCGTTCCTCGGCTGTCAAGGAAATGTCGTTCACATCCAATCCAGCCAGCCATTGTTGAAAGTGGTCCTTTTCCTGTTCAGGGACCGGCAGGGAAACACCCAGACGATCACATTCGATCGTGCAGAACCCCTCCCTGGTTAAGAAAGAGTTCGCTTCTTCTATCTCATAACGAATCAAACGGGTGGAGATTCCCAGCATGCTGGCAAGATCGACAATACGACAGGTTTGACCGCTACACAACTGCTTGATGATTCGGATCGATCGACTGTTCATTTTGATCTCTCTTTAGACTCACCGGAATGAACCGACAATTCCAAGTCTATTAACCTCCAGTATAGTGATTCTCCTGTCATAGGAAAAGCTCAGGTTATTCCTGAGCTTCGGAACAAAATTTACAACAACCTCAAATTTGAAATGGAGCCCTGGGAGGAAGACACCACCATGGTGCGCATCACCCCCATGAAAAAAGAGGTGAGGATTTCATATTCTTCACCTTATAAATGTTTGATGCGCGGGCGAAATTGTTGAATTAAACGAGCATTATATTCATCACTGCCAGGGCAATTCCCGCTGTGATAAACCTGAGGTTCGATCCCCCGCTTGCGCAACTGCTCACAGGCAGATAAGACAATGCTATCCACAATGAATAATATGGCCATACTGGAAAGGGGCCCGGCTTTACTGCCATCAGAACATACTTCAATGGTCGCATCGCCCATGGGAACATGATTGTCAATCGACAGGTCGCAAACATCCGGCAGATGCAATCCGTCTTTATGGCGTGATGGTTTTTCTTTGTATTGGGAAGAAGAAATACCGATCACTTTGGCTCCCTTTATTTTGGCGCATTGCGCCATTTCAATCGGGAAAGGATTGATGCCTGAATTGGAAGCAACCAGGAAACAATCCCCATCATGGATGGGATACCGGTCGATCACATGCTGTGCGTACCCGCTCATACGTTCGATCTGACTGCTCTTGGCTGCCCCCTCATGCAGCATGGTACTGGTCTCAAATATCGGGCAAACAGCCGCCAACCCACCGGCACGATAGAAAAGTTCTTCGGAGATCATGTGGGAATGGCCGCAGCCAAAGGCATAGAGCATTCCATCTTGCTGCAGGGTATCGGCAACCATTTCACCCGCCCGACTGAGCACACTTTCTTCTTTTTCAAAGATCGAAGAGAGGGCGGAGATCACTTCGTGCTTATAGTTTTCGACAATCATTGTCCATTTCCTGATCGATCATATTCAGGCCCGGTCATTCACCGAAGCCAGTATTGATCAAAGCGACCAGACTCTCCACCGCTTCCACTTCGTCGGGACCCACTGCGGTAATTTCAACATCCATTCCCTGACAGATGCCAAGGGTCAACAACAGAACAATGGATTTAGCATTCACGGTCTTGTTCGATCCATCAGAAAAATTCCGTATGGTGATCTTGGAAGAAAAAGTATTGGCTTTGTTGACGAACTCTGTGGCAGGCCTGGCATGCAGACCGGTGGCATTGATAACCCGGGTAACTTTCGAAACCATAAAAATACTCCTGTCGGTTTGGTCTAACAATAAAACAATCGATGTTTATCAGTATCTCCAAACCATGAAGATGGAATTGATTGCCTTTCCAAACTGTTTGTATTATACGGCTCAAAAATCCGCAAGTTTTACTATCTTTTGTCAAAAGGAATGACAATTTTTTACGCAGAGGGAGAGAAAGCGATCAAGTTCAACGAAAAGCAGCCAGGATTTTCGTTGGTTCCCGGCTGCCCTTTTTTAACTCACCAATTTTGCAATCGGTTCCGGTTCATCCCGCAGAACATTTCCTTGGATGTGCCGGAATCGCTCCCTGCACAGACATCTCTATTCCAAGATCAATCGTGTGCGCTTAAAACGCTTTTTCGCCAGCAGCAGCGCCATGGCATCCAGCACGATCAAGATGGCAAAGACCGATCCAATAATGAGAGGTAATTTTGCATCCAGCACAGGTGCAACTTTCATAAAAAGACTTTGGACCTTATCAGGAAATGTCTGCAGCAGAATGAACGGGATCAGCCAGACCGCCATGATCGCCAGATTCAATTTTTGATAGGCCTGGCGGACAGTGGCAGCATTGAGCGAGACAAAAACGCCAATGCTGCTGATCAGGATCGCAATCAACAGGACCGCTGCCAATCCACCAAAGAACATGGCCGGGGCATAGAATTGGAATGCACCATTATTGGGAAAAGTAACATTGATGGTGATGGCCGCCAAAACCGCGCAAGAAGTGGAAATGGACCAGGCATACAGCACCGAAGCGGCGATCTTTCCAAACAGAATACTGGCATCGGACAAACGGGTTGCCAGCAGGGTTTCCAGCGTATGGCGTTCCCGTTCTCCGGCAAAAGCATCCGTCACCAGTCCGATGGTCATAAAGAGCGGCACCCATGCCCAGGTGAACAGGGCCATGGGGTTCTGCAGCCAATCCGTACCATTCAAATATGGCAGATAAACACCCAGCAACCCCAGCAAGATCAGCATGCTGATCCAGCTCTGCCGCCCACCCCCCCGATGGAAGACCACTTCCTTCCATTCTTTTCGAATCAATGTAGCGATATCCTGTATCATGCCTGTTCCTCCAACAAAGACAAAAATGCTTCTTCCAATGATGCTTTCCCTTTGCGCACCTCATCGATCATCACATCTTTGGCAGCCAGGAACTGCACCAGGTTTCCAGAATCAGTTTCCTGCTTGAAATACACCACCAGATGGCGATCTTGCAGCTCCACTTTTTCCACATCCGGGAAAGTGCGCAATTCAGCCAGCAGCGCTTCATTGAATCCGCGCCCGACCACGATGATGGAGTGAGCGCTCTTCTGCAGCCGCAGTTCATCCGGTGAACCCACCGTGAGCAACTTTCCTTTATTAATGACCGCAACCTGATCACAGATCTTCTCCGCTTCAGACAGATTATGTGTGGTGAGGAAAACCGTCACCCCATGCTGGCGCGCCAAATCCACCAGATCTTCGCGCAAACTGGCCGCTGCCACCGGATCCAACCCATCGGTCGGTTCATCCAAAAAGACCAGTTGCGGGTTGTGCATCAAGGTGCGCACCACCGCCAGTTTTTGTTTCATCCCACGGCTCCACGAGTTCACCGTCTCTTTGCGGCGTTCATACAAATCCATTTTCTCCAGCAACTCCTGAATGCGCTGGGCACGCCGTTCAGCCGGAATATGCCAGATGCGCCCGAACAGATCCAGGTTCTCTTCAGCGGAAAGGCGCTCATACAATCCGTTCTGTTCCAGCAGCGCCCCACAATGCAAGCGAATCTGATCGGCCTGGGTGCGAGTATCGTATCCCAACACCTGGGCACTGCCGCTGCTCGGCTCCAGCAGCCCCAACAGCAGCCGGATGGTGGTCGTCTTGCCAGCCCCGTTCGGACCAAGAAAGCCAAACAATGTGCCGGTCTGCACTTCGAAGGTGATGCCATCCACCGCATGCACCTCGCCAAACTCACAATGCAGGTCGTTCGTACTGATACTAATTGTCCCTGATGTCATTTATGCTCCATTCATTTTTTTTATGATTTTTCTAAATTGATCGCGATATTCTTCAAAAGCCACGCGCCCCTGCGGGGTCATGCTGCAGAGGGTTTGAGTTTTTTTCTCATTGAAAACCTTACGGATTGTAATATAACCTGCTTCTTCCAGCTTGGTGAGATGCGATGAGAGGTTCCCTTTGGTCAGGCCGCTTTCATTGAGCAGGAAAAGAAAATCCGCTTCTTTCACCGAATACAAAATGGTACTGATCAACAGCCGGGCAGGTTCATGAATGACGCGATCCACCTCTGCCAGGTCGCGCAGATTCTTATCACTCATGCACCCTCCGGTTTCGTTTTCAGCAGATAGACCATAAAAGCCGCCAGCCCCGAAACGAACCAGCCGGCACCGATGCAAACCATGAGCAAGATAGACTGAAGATCGGAGCCAAGTGGCAAGCTTGAAGCAACCAAACCCAACCCAAATTCCATCACCGCCAGAATGAACAAACGGTTGATCCGATACCAGACCGCAAGAAATAAGGTGACCAAAGCCAGCAAACTGCCGATCATGATCAGGGAATTGACCTTCAGCACTTGCGGACCGATGTAGGTGATCACCATGCTCATGGCAAAACCCAGAACCCCTCCGATAATGGCCCGGACAACTCTGCTCTTGCGGTTTTTGGTTTGATAAGCCACATACCCCGTTCGCCGGTATGTGAAATGTTCTTTCACCCATCTCACCAAACGCCCATATCCAAACCAGCAAACCAAGAACAGCAGCGGCTCGGCAATCGCCAGCACCATACCGATCGATTTTCCTTCGGGAATCTGTTCAATCAGGTAGTTATAACCGGCCAGAACGGCAAAAAAGAGACCCAGACCGATTTCGGCCATGCCATCCACCCACCAGTAACTGTACATTTTCCGTATGACTTGCTCTATCTTATCCTTCATCGGTCCTCTATTAGGTTTGTATTGCAAACTGGTTTGTATTATATACGATAGCAACAGACTGTCAAGATGTTTTTTCTTCTCCTTTATAATTGCCATTAGAAAGGGAACCTATGAAAAAGACATCTTCGTTGCAAAAGAAAATATCCTGGTCTTTCTGGTACGGAGTCGGGATGGCGCTGCTGGAAGCGGTGGTGGTGGTTTACCTGCGAGCACTGTACTATCCGGATGGTTTCAGCTTCCCCCTGGAAACCATGGACTGGAGCATTTACCGGATCGAAATTCTGCGCGAAGCAGGCACCCTGCTCATGCTGGCATGTGTGAGCGCTCTGGCTGCTGAAAGCTTCACCACATGGCTGGCATACTTTCTTTTCAATTTTGCGGTCTGGGATATCTTTTACTATGTTTGGCTGAAGGTCTTGCTGAACTGGCCGGCCAGCTTCATGGAGTGGGATGTTTTATTTCTCATTCCCATCACCTGGGACGGACCGGTGCTTTCACCGCTGCTCTGCACGATAGCCATGCTCACGCTGGCCGCTATCCTTCTCATCAACCATCAGCACGGAAAGCAGGTGAAACTGAACGGGAAAGAATGGGCTTTGCTTGCAGGAGGAGCACTGCTGATCTTCACCAGTTTCATCTGGAACTACACCGGCCTCATGCTGCGGGGTGGTTATTTCATGGATCTCTCCAACCTTGGAAGCAGCGCCGATCTTCTGCAAGCATCCGCAACGTTCATCCCACCCAGTTTTCAATGGCCCATCTTTCTGGCCGGATATGGCCTGATCTGGATCGGCATTTGGATGCTGGCAGTCAGATTGCGAAAGCAAGCTTAATCAACAAAGGGCAGGAAGAACCTGCCCTTTGTTCTGTCAACGGATAGTCTATTGATGATTGTAGATATAATCCACCGCAGCATTCAACACAGCATCTTCGCCTGAGATCAGACTTTCGACAGTGGTGGGTATGGTAATCTGCGGCACCACCCCGACACCTTCCAGTAAAATAGTACCATCCGGCTTCATGAAGCGCCCGGTGGGAATGGTAAGGGTGATATTCCCCGGCAAGACGAACTCGCCGCGTGCCACTTCCGCTTCCATTCCGGCGGTCGGATTCTCACCCATCACGACCATCCCCGGAACCTGGCTGAAGCCGTATGCTTCAAGCTCACAGGCGCTGGCGCAGTACTGGTCAACCAGCAGGACGATCGGATCAAAGCTGTACTGCTCTTCATTCGGATACACCTCATCCAACAGCCCTTCCGGTTCAAATTGACCGGTTTGCTCGCTATAATATTCAAGCTGGCCAATGGGAATGTTCTGATCGTATAAGAATCCGGCCAACCCCAGATTGGTTCCGCCGCCATTGACACGCATGTCAATGATCAAGCCCGTTGCACCATAATCGGTGAAAGTTTTCAGCGCATGTCCGAACAGGCGGATGATCAATCCGATGTCATCGCTGTTCGAATTGATCTTGATATAGCCGATCTGGTCCGAGAGCATGCGGTATTCCACCGGCATC
The DNA here is from genome assembly GCA_012797975.1 of Pelolinea sp. Taxonomy (GTDB): domain Bacteria; phylum Chloroflexota; class Anaerolineae; order Anaerolineales; family Anaerolineaceae; genus UBA4781. Next base: position 21,968 of record JAAZOD010000014.1, read on the forward strand.
ACCGAGGAAAAATAAGAAGCCCAGGAGGAATCCACATTAATAAAACTGTACGGATCATAGAAAGAGGTCAACGTTAGCGGAGCGGTTTTTCCATCCGGATTGCGATATTCGATGGTCATTTGCTGACCTTCGGGAGCGCGAAACGCATCCGTTACCTGGTCATAGCGGTATAAATGATCGGAAGAGGTGGAAAAGAAGATCTTGGTTTGAGAGATCCAATCGGCCACATCCATACCGTTCACGGTGAGGATTTGCGCACCCTTCTGCAGCCCTGCTTTTTCCGCTTCGCTATCGGCGGTGATGTAGACCACAACCGCTTCTCCATCATCCGTCTCTTTCACAGAAAAACCGTAGCCCGGGAAGACATTTTCATACAGGTAGTTCCAGTAGTAATCATTCCCATCAAAGTAGACATGCCCATCATTGAATCCAAGCGTGAACTCATGCAATGCCAGGAAAAAAGCATACGGATCTTGATCGTTTTGTGCTTGTTCCACCATGGGCATAACCCTGTCGTACAGCGCCTGCCAATCGGGCTCCTTCCCCTCCACCCCGTTGAAGGCATATTCCACACTGATCGTGTCATACATGGTTTGGAACGCCTCGCTGTAGGAAAGCTCGGAATAATCTTTGATGGCGACGTCTTTGGGCTCATACAGTTCCACATCTTCGATCTCGTTCCGGCTGATCCCGAACGGATCCTTATCCAGATCGATCACCGAATAACCGGCAGGCACGTCCATGACCGGATCATCGCTGGTGAACAGCAATCCATCCTCCCCGAACCCGCTGGGAAATTGCTGTTTATCATCCGGCGCCCAAATGATCAATTTTCCACCGATGACTTCATCATTATTTTCGGTATCCGTTTGAACGGATGCCAAGTAGGATGGCCAACCCATGGTGCGATCATCACCCACAGAAAAAACATCGCCGGTGAGATTGGGTGAATAAGCCACGGCAAAGACCTGCACCCCCTGATCTTTTTTTCCGTCCTGATCCACGTCTTGCATTTGTCCCTCGGGCAGCGCCGGCAGTGAAAGGCGATAGGTGGCGGAATTGGCATCTTCATCCACATCCACGTAACCCAGCACCTGCGAATCGACCGGCAGCTCCCATTTGAGGTCGCGCAAAACAAAACTGGTCATATCGGTGAGCATGACCGCATGTTCCACATAATAAGATTCCAGTACAAATTCATTGGAATAGGTGAACGAGCCGGTGATCAGCACCGGAGCATCGCCCGCCAGGTCCGTTTCAGGCAGATTGGAATTGACGGCATTGGTCTGCGATCTGCTCACGCAGGCGGTCAACCCCACGGCCAGGATTAAAACAATCAATAAACTTTTCTGTTTCATGTAGGTTCTCCCTTGAACAAATAGCTGAAATGATTGTACACGAAATTCAAAACGCTTTTCGATGATACAAGATAATCCCCTTTAAAACAAAAGAGCGGGCGATGGGATTCGAACCCACGGATATCAGCTTGGAAGGCTGACGCCTTACCACTTGGCGACGCCCGCGTGGTTTAAGATTGTACTCAGCAACCCCCCGGTCGTCAAGGGAAATGAATCGGGCATCTTCCGCATGGGATGAAAAAAAAGCATGATTCGGCTACAATTAGCAATAGTTGGGAGCACAGACGGATATGATCACGAACATCAAGAAATTCTTATATCGTATCGGTATCCGCAAACACGTGCTGCGTGATTATTTTCTGGTGCTGCTGGGTGCCAGCGTGCAAGCCCTGGGCATGCGCTTGTTCCTCATCCCCGGTCAACTGGTAAGCGGTGGTGTTAGCGGTGCGGCACAGATCATCCAGCATTTCACCCATTTTCCGATCGGCGTCATGGTGATCATCGGCAACATCCCGCTCTATATCATCGGCTGGCGGCATCTGGGCGGGATCAAATTCGCCTTGCGCACGCTGGTTGCGGTGGTTGCCTTTTCCATCCTCACCGATACGCTCCCCTACATCTTGCCAATACAAAGTATCACCAACGACATCTTGCTGGATACCCTGTACGGTGCCGTTCTGCTGGGCGCCGGGCTTGGCCTGGTATATCTGGGACGCGGCACCTCCGGCGGTTCGGATATCCTGGGGCGCATTCTCAACTACCGTTTTGGGTTTTCCATTTCCGCCGCATACATGATCACCGATTCCCTGGTGGTGCTGGCCAGCGGATTCGCCTTCGGCTGGGAAAAAGCGTTGTATGGCTTGATCGTTATTTACATGAGCGGAATTGTGGCAGAAATGGTTTCGGAAGGTTCCAGCGTGGTGCGCACCATCATGGTGATCAGCGACAAACCCGATGGGATCGCCGCCGAAGTGATGGAAGAATTGGAACGGGGGGTAACCTATCTATATGGCAAAGGCGGATATACCGGCTCTGACCGCACCATTCTTTACTGCATTGTCTCGCGCCCCGAGGTCAGCATCGTTAAAGGTATCATCAGCGATATCGACCCGGATGCTTTCGTTGTGATCGGCCAGGCGAATGAAGCGTTGGGGGAAGGGTTCAGACCCCTGCTCAGGAAATAGCATCAACCTTAGGAAAAATTCATGACCGCAGCGGCGATGAGCGCGATCTGTGCCAGATGGTAGGTCACACGCACCCAAAAACGCGCTTTATAAAAAGGGCCCACGAATTCCCGATATGCCAGCATGGTATCGGAGCAAAAGAAAAGCATCGCCCCTGAAGTAGCCAATCCTGCTGCAGCCGGCTTCCAATCAGCGCTGAAAAGAGTGGAGATGGCGAAGAACACCATCAAGCTGATGACCAGCATATAGATCAGCACCGGAACCCTCATTTTGCCCGAGGACCTCTTCGTACCGATCCCCCGTAGAATGATGGGAGCGATCCAATACAACCCGACCCCGATCAAGACCATGCTGATGAAATGAGGGAGCCGCAGTTGTGCCCAATCGAACCAAAAGCCAGCCACATACGCCAGATGGCCGATCAGAAAGGATACCAGGCCGGCAAGGAAGAAACGGCGCGACATCAGCAGAAAGATATCCCCCAGCAACCCAAACACCAAAGCCAGCGCAAACCAGAGCAATTTCCCTGAAAAACCCGCCGTCCAACCCAGCCAGGCCAATAACGCAAGCATGGCAGCCGGTTTGGTGAAGCGGTTCATTTTCTCGTTTTCGGTCCAGACCGCATACCAATCCAACGCAGCAAAAAGAAAGACCACCCCCAACCAGCCTGCGTTCATTTTTTCTCCACAGTTTCGTATCCCATTCGTCGTAAAAAAACAGCGTTATCACGCCAATTTTCGCTGACTTTCACCCGCAATTGCAAAAATACCGATCGCCCGCTCATCTCTTCGATGGATTTGCGCGCCAGACTGCCGATCTTTTTCAGCATGGAGCCGCCGCTGCCAATGACAATGCCCTTTTGTGATTCCTTCTCCACAAAGAGTGTGGCGGCAATGTAGGCAGCCCCATTCTCCCGTTCGGTGAACTCATCCACCCGCACCGCAATGGCATGCGGGACTTCCTGCTGCAGGAACAGCAAAGCCGCCTCACGGATCAGATCAGCCGCAATTTGGCGTTCTTGATAATCGGTGATCTGCTCCTCAGGAAAATAAGGAGCGCCAACCGGGAGTATGTTCTTGATTTTCTCCACCAGTTCATCCAGACCACTGTGCTGACGTGCCGAAAGCAGCATCAAATCCACAGCCACCGGATAGAGATCACGAAAATGTGCTGTGCGCGTGTTTTTCTCTTCCTCTGAAAGGAGATCGATCTTGTTCATGCCCAGCAGCACAGGGGGTAAATTTTTGGCGGAGCGCAAGAAACCGGCGATCAATTCATCTTCCGATTGTGGAGGTTGGCTGGCATCCACCAGCCATAAAATGAGATCGGTATCTTGCAGGGTTTCTTCCACAATGGCATTCATGGCACGACCCAGCTTATGCAGCGGGTTATGCATTCCGGGAGTATCCATCAGGATGATCTGCGATTCTTCATCGGTCAAGATGGCCAATTGGCGCGCGCGGGTGGTTTGCGGTTTGGGAGAAACAGCAGCGATCTTCTGACCCATCAGGGCATTTATCAGGGTTGACTTTCCCACATTCGGACGGCCCAGGATGGTCACAAAACCCGAACGGAAAGAATTCTCTTTTTTCTCAGTCATCAATGCATTCTATGTCAGACCAACCGATTTTCCTGGATGCGGTGACCTTCATGCTGCAGCAGCCAGCTCTTGGTTTCCAAACCTCCCGGAGCAGAGAAACCATGTAAATGTCCATCACTCCCCACCACCCTGTGGCAGGGCACAATGAGAGCGATCGGATTCGCCCCGAGGGCCCGCCCTACCGCACGGGAGGCCTCAGGATTCTTGATCATTCCGGCGATCTCTCCATACGTCCGAACCTCTCCAAACGGTATCTGCATGGTGGCCTGGTATACCTTTTTGGCGAAGGGTGTTATTCCCTCCCAGTCTATCGGGATATCAAAGCTGGTCAATTCCCCCGATAAATAAGCATTGATCTGGCTGACCGCGTTCGAAAGAATTTGAGCAGCGGTCGGATCCAGACATTCTTCCTGGGCCAGCAAGACTCTTTCAAAATCTCCTAGGGAACTAAATTCACACTTGCAAATCCCTTTTGCAGTGGCAGAAATCAACAATGGTCCGGTGTTTTTATTTTCAATGTAGGCCATACAAACCTGCCTGGTACTTTCTTCCATGGCACAAATTTTTCGATCCAATGGCAATGGAAAAGCCACCCTGGATCTACCCCTTTCTATTAAGTATAGCCGAAAGAGGATTTCAAGTTTCTTAAAAATACAGCACCCGCGTAGGGTAAGCGTAGGGTAACAGTTGGGTAAACGTCCAGCAAGAAACAAGCACATCCTTTAAGATATTTACAAGGGCGACTTCTCTTCTTCTCCTCCTTATAAGAGGGCCAGGGCTGATATCACTGGCTCTCTATTAATTTAAAGCCCCGGCCATCGTTTCGTGATACACTCAATGGGACACAGCTTTCTTCAGGAGGAATCTATGGACTATTCGCAAAAAACATATCCCATTGAGATCAGCGGTGTAAAGCGCGACCTGCGTTTATTTGAGATAAAACCCGGCTTAAAGATCGCCATCCTGAACATTTTAGGAGATGCTGAATTGGTGCAAGCCTGTGCCAAGGCACTGGCTCAGAAAATGGACGCAAGTCGATATGACGTCCTGGTGACCGCTGAGAGCAAGAGCATCCCCCTGGCACATCAATTATCGGTGGAAACGAAGAAACCCTACGTCATCCTGCGCAAAGATTACAAGATTTACATGGGAGATGCCATCAAAGCGGAGACCCTTTCCATCACCACCGGAAAACCCCAAACGCTCATCCTGGATGAGAAGGACCGACCGTTGATCAAGGGGAAAAAGGTTGCCATTGTTGATGATGTCATCAGCACCGGCTCGACCCTGGAAGGTATGCGCAGCATTGTTGAAAAAGCAGGAGGGACGATCACCCTGCAGGCTGCCATTTTCACCGAAGGCGACCCGGATTGCTGGAAAAACGTCATCGCACTGGGAAATTTGCCAGTTTTCGTTGAAAAATAAAGCGGTCATCCGGCCGCTTTTTCTATCGTTTCCACATACGCACCACGATCTGCCTGACAGATATACGTTTTCAATTCCACAGAAAAACGATCACGGTAATCTTTGGCAAGTCCAACACAAAATTGTTCGGCAAACGATCGCTGAACCAAATTCACCGTGCAGCCCCCAAAACCAGCTCCCGTCAATCTAGCCCCCAGGCAACCGGGTATTCCAGCCGCCGTATCCACCAGAAAATCCAATTCTTCACAGCTCACTTCATAGAGGTCGCGCAAGGAGCGATGCCCCTCGAACATGATCCTGCCAAAACTCTGTGCGTCATCCTTGGCAAGAAAGATGGCAGAGCGCTGTACCCGCTCGATCTCCTGAACGACATGCAGGGCACGTTTGGCCACCACCTCAGGAAGCAGGTTTTGATATTTCTTATACGTATCCAGGTCCACATCGCGCAAGGACTGAATAGCTGGATCTTGTTCTTTCAATATTTCCACCGCCTGCTGGCATTCCTGCCGGCGCCGATTATAGGCAGAAGTAGCCAGTTCGCGCTTTTTCCCCGAATCCGCCACCACCAGCACCGCATCGGGCGGCAGAGGGATGGGCTGCCATGCCAGCGAACGTGTATCGAAATACAGCGCATGGCGAGCCACGCCGTGACTGACTGCAAATTGATCCATCAAGCCGCAATGTACGCCAATATAGGAACTTTCGGCCGCCTGACAGAGCTGCGCAAGCTGCATGCGTTCCATGGTTATACCCGCCATGGTTTGAAAAGCCAATGCAAAAGCCACTTCGATGGCTGCAGAACTGCTCAACCCGGCGCGCATGGGCAAATTGGAAGCAACGCATGCCCGCAGGCCATGAACCGGAAAACCTTTGGAATGGAAAATCCAGGCAACAGCAGCCGGATAAAAACTCCACAAGGGAAGTGGTTTCCCCTGAACATCCACCCTGCCATCCAGATCGTTCAGATCAATCCGCACTTCTTCACCCAGGTCCAATGCCTGGATATGCAGAATGGATTCCTCTACCGGTCGGGCCGCCACCCACAAACGCCGATCCACGGTCACCGGCAATACGACACCCATGTTGTAATCAACATGTTCGCCGATCAAATTCACCCTTCCGGGGGCCGAGATCAACAGCTTGGCATCCGGTAAACAAGCAAGGACAAGATCCCGTGGATTCTCTTTATCCATTCCCAACCGTTCTTATGAGGAATGTTCTGAAAATCTTTTTAACGCATCCTGCTTCAACGGTATGCTGCTGGCGAGAAATTGATCCCATTTGCCCTGTTTGCGTTTATTGAGCCATTCCTGACGGGTGAGCAAAATATCACGCAGCAAATCGGTCAACCCTTCATGATCCTCTTTTTCCAACAGCTGGCGGATATGCTGCAGGACCGCAATATACTTATCCAGGATCGGCAGAAGGTTTTGTCGATTCTGATACATGCTGATGCCGTAATCCTCCGTTTCATTCACCAGTTCCAGCGGTTTTAAAGCGAGATGGTAAACATTACCCGCCAGCCGCTGATTATCATTCCAGCCGGGCTGCAACATGGTGGAACCGGCCAGAGCTGCTGCTGCCAATTCCGGGAGCAAAATGACATTGGCGATCAACCCTTCCACCTCATCCAGATCGGTGAAACAGGGCTTAGCACCCAGCAGCACTGTGAAATCGACCACCACCGCGATCACTTCTTTGCGCAGTTTTGCATCACCCGCAATGAACATCATACTCTGGGCAAAAAGATCGGCCCGGGCACCGGCGGGTTCCTTTTTCACATCCTCCATGCTTTCATAGTTGAAGGCAGGGATGGCATTGACATAAAAAACATTTTTGGGAAGCAAATCCGCCGCCCATTGAGAGGATGTTTTGGCCATGGGTGACAGATTAATCACAATGCTGTTCGGTTTGAGAGAAGGAGCAATCGCCACAAAGACGGTGCGCAGTTTGTTGACCGGGATATCCAGCACAACCAGATCGGCTTCTTGGATGGCATCCCGAATGTTACCCGGATACTCATCGAAGCTTTTTTTCTTTTTTGCCAGATTCTTCAGTTCCTTATCTTCATCGAAACCAACCCGGATCACCCCTTTTTTCACATCTCCCAGCGCCAAACCAACAGAAATACCAGTTTTTCCCAAACCTAATACTGTAATTCGTGTTGCCATTTTAAGCTCCTAAAAGAAATTTTGCGATTCCCGTCATTGCGGGCTGTAAAACCATACTGATTAGATTGAAGCCGGAAAATTGACCAAGAACGATAATGGCCAGTAAAATGAACGACCCATAAGGGCGGATCTTCTCATACGAATAGGCCATCTTTTCGGGGAGAACGAACGCCAGAATCTGTTCGCCATCCAGAGGCGGGATCGGCAGCAAATTGAAAAGCATCAGACCCAGATTAATGAACAGAAAGTACACAAAAAAATCAAACAGACTGGGAAGGTAAGAACTGACCGCAGCCGTTTGTGCCACCCATCCAAAGCGCAGCGGTATGGCGGCAACGATCGCCAAAATAAAATTGGCCAATGGCCCAGCCAGCGCCACAGCCATCAGCGCAGCGGGATGTTTCTGTTTAAGGGTAAAACCATTGATCGGCACCGGTTTCGCCCACCCAAAACCCACCAGCAAGAGCATAAGACTGCCTACCGGATCAAGGTGTTTAAAGGGGTTAAGCGTCAACCGTCCCGCCCAACGCGGGGTTTCATCTCCAAAATGAACTGCCATCCAAGCATGAGAGAATTCGTGAAAAGTCAGTGAGATGAGTAAAACCAGAATACGGGTGAAAAGTACAGAGGGGGTTGTATTGAAAAGGTTCATAGTTCATTTCCCATTCGTGAAGCGATTATATCATGCGATATAATGCTGACATGTTGTTTGACCTGGAAAAAGGAGATGTGATCCGTATGCGCAAGGAACATCCTTGCGGAGGAACAGCCTGGATCGTGACCCGTCTGGGCGCTGACATCGGGTTGGAATGTCTCACCTGCAAACGACGCATCATGCTCACTCGCCGAGAGCTATTGAAAAGAATGAAAGAAAATCTCGGAAGGGAAAAAAAAGAATAGGTGCGAGCAGCATGCCTGAGAAATGTAAAGGTTTTTCAAATGCCGATCCTGGATGAAAGCACACTCGAGTTCCTCAGCCGCAGCCCCGATCAGACACGTCGGGTTGGAGCGCGCCTTGGATCTCTTCTGCACTCCGGCGATACACTGTGTTTGAACGGTGATCTGGGTGCAGGGAAAACCACCCTGGTGCAGGGCATTGCCCAGGGTTGGGGTTCAGCCGACCCCGTCACCAGCCCAACCTTCGTGCTGGTGAACCACTATCGCCGACCGGATGGACAGCAGATCTCCCACCTCGATGCATATCGGCTTTCGGGCGCACTGGAAGCGGAGGACCTTGACCTGGAATATATGCTGGAAAATGGCCCTCTGATCGTGGAATGGCCCCTGCGCATCATGAGCGCTCTGCCAGAGATGCATCTGTGGATCGACCTGCAGTATATCAACGAACAGCAGCGCATGCTGCTCATCAAACCTGCAGGCAGCACATACAAGAATATCGTCTTACAATTAAGAAAGCAGGTTTTCTCGGATTTGACATGATCCTGGCAATCGATACTTCCACGCAATGGTTGAGTGTGGCGCTCTATGATGCCACCCAAGAAGTCTTCTCCTTTGAAAAGACCTGGTGTTCCACACGCCGCCATACCATCGAACTGGCACCAGCCATTGCCAATCTGCTGCAAGAAGCCGGCGCAAGCATACAAACTGTTGATACACTGGCAGTCGCCACCGGTCCCGGTTCTTTTACCAGTTTACGCATCGGGCTGGCATTTGCCAAAGGCATGGCACTCGCCAACCATATTAATTTGATTGGCATACCCAGTCTGGATATTCTCGCTTTTTCACAGCCGGCTGCTGTCATTCCGTTGATCTGCGTATTGCAGGCCGGCCGCAATAAACTGGCCGCCTGCCGGTATTCCTACCAAGAAGGATGGATCGCTCAGGGCGATCCGTTTGTTCTCTCTCCTCAAGAGCTCAGCGAGGGAATTGACGAGGAGACGATCATCTGCGGCGAAATGGACGCAGAAGAACGCAGGGTGATCAGCAGAAAATGGAAAAAAGTCCATATCCCGTCCACTGCAAGCTGCATCCGCCGGGCGGCTTTTCTGGCGGAAATCGCTGCTCAAAAAGCAGCGCAGGGGAAATTGGATGATCCCATGACGCTGGCACCCATCTATTTACACACTGCCAATCCCATTCCTGATGGTTCTTAATGTTGACATCAGAAACATCAGAACATTGTAAAATTACCTGCAGGTAGAAAGGATTTACCGTGACCCCAGAGAACACATTGATTGAAATACGAGCGGAGATCGCTCAATGCATGAAATGCCCTCTTGCCTATGGCAGAAAAAATACAGTTCCGGGTGAAGGGCCGGCCGATGCAGAAATCATGTTCATCGGCGAGGGTCCGGGATTCTACGAAAATGAACAGGGTAAACCCTTTGTAGGGCAAGCCGGTAAATTCCTGGACGAGTTGCTGGCAAGCGCCGGATTGAAAAGAGAGCGAGTTTTTATCACCAACGTGGTAAAATGCCGTCCACCCGACAATCGCGATCCGGAACCAAGCGAACTGGAAGCGTGCGCAACCTACCTCGACCGGCAGATCGCTTTTCTGCATCCCAAAGTGATCGTTACCCTGGGCAGGCATTCCATGGGCAAATTCTTGCCCACTGCCAAAATCAGCCAAATCCACGGGCGGTCGGCCTGGGTGCGCGGTCAATTGATCGTTGCCATGTATCATCCGGCCGCCGGTTTACATCAGCCCAATTTGAAATCAACCATTGTGGCCGACTTCAAAAAACTTCCCCAGATTATCGAGCAGGCGCGCAGTTCCGAAATGGCTCAAAAAGCGCCCCAGCAGATCGAAGAAGAACCTCACAAAGAAGACCCGACACAATTGAGCTTCTTCTAGGAGAAAAAGAAAGCATGAACTATACAAAAGACTTGATCGAAAAATTCATCCATAAAACCGCTCGCATCGGTGTATTGGGGCTTGGATATGTGGGCCTGCCGCTGGCGGTGGTTTTCGCGCAGGCAGGTTTTGAAGTAACCGGGATCGACCCGATCGAAGAAAAAATAAAAAAATTGCAGCAAGGAAAGAGTTACGTGCTGGATGTCCCCGACGAGACGATCCAAATTCTGACCGCCAGCGGGAAATTGAAAGCCACCTCTGATTTTTCTGTGCTGAAAGAATTGGATGCCGTCAGCATCTGTGTTCCCACACCGCTACGCAAGACCGGCGATCCTGACCTTTCCTATATCCTCTCGGTGGCGGATTCACTAAAAGAATATGTCCACCCGGGCATGGCCATTGTCCTGGAATCCACCACCTACCCTGGCACCACCCGCGAAATGATCCTCACCAAATTGACCGACGGAACCAATTTGAAAATCGGTGAAGACTTGTTCTTGGCGTTCTCCCCCGAACGGGTGGACCCCGGAAGAGCGGATTACACCACCATCAATACACCCAAGGTGATCGGCGGGATCACACCCGCCTGCCTTGAAGTCACTTCCTGCTGGTACGGGCAAGCACTGCAAAAGGTGGTGCCTGTATCCTCTGCCGAAGTGGCGGAAATGGCAAAACTGCTTGAAAACACCTTCCGCATGATCAATATCGGTCTGGTCAATGAAATGGCGATGATGTGCGATCGGTTGGGTGTAGATGTATGGGAAGTGATCGACGCCGCCTCGACAAAGCCGTTCGGTTTCATGAAATTCCAACCTGGCCCCGGGTTGGGCGGGCACTGCATTCCCATCGATCCGCTTTATCTCTCCTGGAAACTGAAGACGCTGAACTATTCAACACGCTTCATCAACCTGGCATCGGAGATCAACACCGGAATGCCGCGCTACACGGTTTCGAAAATTCAGGATGCGCTGAACCAGCACAAGAAACCCATCAACGGCAGCAAGGTGCTGGTTCTGGGCGTATCGTACAAACCCGACATCGATGATCTGCGGGAATCGCCAGCCCTGGATATCATTCATCTGCTGCATGAAAAAGGCGCGCAGGTACAATACCATGATCCGTTCATCCCATCCATCAACCATGATGAAATACGAATGCAGTCGGTGGCTGATCTTGACAAGGCAGTGAAAGAAGCCGATTGCGTGGTGATCGTCACCAATCATAGTTTATATGATTATCCAAAACTTCTACAGGATGCCAAATTGATCTTTGATGCACGCAACGCAATCGGCGCGCTGGGGAAAGATAATCCAAAGGTAGTGAAACTATAATGGGCGTTTATTTCGTAACCGGTGCGGCAGGTTTCATCGCTTCCAAAGTATGCGAATTCCTGCTGGCAGATGGAAACACAGTCATCGGGATCGACAACTTTGACCCGGTTTATGATCTGCGTTTAAAGGACTGGCGGCTCAAACGATTGCAGGCATATCCGCAGTTTACCTTTCACCGTGAAGATATTTGTGATTATGCCACTCTGAAAGAGATCTTCGCAAACAACCCTGCGGTGGGTGCCATCATCAATCTGGCTGCCAAAGCCGGGGTGCGCGATTCGGTGCTTGACCCCTGGTCCTATTACAACACCAATGTAACAGGGACTTTAAATTTGCTGGAGATGTGCAAAAACCACAACATTAAAAAATTCATTCTGGCTTCCACATCCAGCATTTATGGCAATGATGCGCCCTACCCTACCCCCGAAACAACCGATTCCAGCCACCCTTTGCAACCTTACGCAGCCAGCAAGAAAGCAGCCGAAACATTAAGCTACAGCTACCACTACTTGCATCACCTGGATGTCAGTGTGGTGCGCTATTTCACGGTATATGGACCTGCCGGAAGGCCCGCCATGTCGATGTACCGCTTCACAAAATGGATCACAGAAGGAGAACCGGTCATCGTGTACGGAGACGGGAATCAAACACGCGGTTTCACCTATGTGGATGATATCGCACGCGGCACCATCCAAGCCCTGAAACCTGTAGGATATGAGATCATCAATCTGGGCGGTCACCAAACCATCTCCATTAACGATCTGATCCATACCTTTGAAACAATCATCGGAAAAAAAGCGAAACTTGAATTCCTTCCGGCCAATCCAGCCGACATGAACGCAAGTTGGGCAGATGTGAGCAAGGCCAAGGACCTGCTAGGGTGGATGCCAGAGGTGCCCCTGGAAAAGGGAATTCCGAAGATCATCGATTGGTACATGCAGGAACGTTCCTGGGCCAGCCAGGTTTCAACGGAATGAAAACCATCAAAGACATTTGGGATGATTGGAGCAAAGATTCAACCGTCGTAAGGGTCCTCCGCAATTCCGGATACCTGCTCTTCAGCAATGTTTTCAGCGTGATTCAAAGTGTCTTGACCGGACGCTTGCTCGGCATCATGGGTTTTGGGACCGTTGGTACCATCACAATCTTTGCTTCCACCCTGAACCGACTGTTCTCCTTCCGCATGAACGAACTGGTGGTGAAATATTACGGTGAAGCCATCGAGAAAAAACAACCGGAACGGGCAGCCGCCGTTGTAAAAGCTTCGCTGATTGCCGAAGCGGCCACCTCCATACTTTCTTTCATGGTTTGTACTTTGCTGGCTTCTTTTGCCGCTACCTATATTGCAGACGATCCCTCCCTGAAACCTCATTTCATTTTGTACGGGACGATCATTTTAGCCAACCTCGTCATGGAAACCACCACCGGTGTGCTGCAGGTAAATGGAAAATTTCGGGTTCAGGCATTCATCACCTTTCTCAGCAGTGTTTGCACCGCCGCCATCATCGTTTGGGCGTATGTTGCCAAAGGCGGGCTATGGGAGATCGTGATCGCCTACATGGCAGGGAAATTCGTTTTAGGTATTGGAACAGCCATGGTGGGCTTCAAAGAATTGCGAGCCACACTCGGCAAAGGTTGGTTGAAGACATCCTTCTCCTATTTGCCGCCCGTCAAGGAATTGACCCGCTTTGCCTTCAGCACCAACATCAGCAGCACCATCATGATGCTGGTGCGCGATAACGAAGTATTGTGGGTAGCATATTTCTTATCCCCGTTGGAAGCCGGATACGCCCGTGCAGCGCTGGCAATCATCAACTTCGTGCAACTTCCCATCACCCCGTTCATTTCCACCACCTATCCTGAGATCAACCGGGCCATCACCCAAAAAGCCTGGGGGCACGTCAAAGAGCTGTTGCGAAAAATTACCCTCATTTCAGGAAGCTGGACCATTGGTGCTTCGCTTGGACTGGCAATCTTTGGAAAATGGCTGCTTTCGCTATACGGCGCAGATTTTGTCCCGGCCTACTCGACCATGATGATCTTTTTGTTAGGTCTGGGGTTTGCCAATATCTTCTTCTGGAACCGACCGCTGCTGCTTTCATTGGAGCTTCCCATGGTTCCATACAAAGCCAGTTTGTATTGTGGCCTTGCGAAAGTGCTGTTATCTTTCCTCCTGGTACCCATGCTGGGTCTGAATGTTGAAGCCTGGCTGCTTTCCATCTTTTTCTTGATCAGCATCAGCGTGATCGTGCTGCGCGGGATCAAGGAGATCAATGCACGCGTACAGCTCGGACAATCTGAGGCCCCCTCATGAAAATTGCATGCATTACCACCTCTCAAATTCCTTCGCGCACTGCCAACAGTATTCAAGCCATGAAGGTATGCCATGCCTTGAAGCAGTGCGGTGAGGAAATAAAGGTTTGGGTTCCGCTCTTTAAAAAAGCGGATTGGAGTGAATTAAAAGACCTGTATGGTCTGCAGGAGGAATTTCCCGTAGCATGGCTGCCGTTCAAGCCATCCTTGAAACAGTATGATTTCTGCTGGCACTCCGTTGAACTGGCAAAGCAATGGGGAGCGGATGTGATCTACACCTGGGCGCTGCAGAGTGCCGTGTTTGCACAGCAGCAGCATCTGCCAACCGTCATGGAATTCCACGATTTTCCAATGGGCACCTTTGGACCCCACCTGTTCCGAAGGTATATCCGCCATCAGGCCAACTCTCTTTCACTCACAACCACCGCAGCACTTGCCAAGGGGCTTGAAGAGAAATACAGATTCACCTTTCAAGCCAGTACCCTGCAGATCGCGCCCAACGGTACCGACCCCGAACGGTACGCCCATCTGCCCGGCCCTGCACAGGCACGCAAACAATTGGAGCTGAAAGAAAATACAACGGTGGGGTTCACCGGCCACTTCTACAGCGGCAGGGGTGTTGACCTGCTGCTTGAAATTGCCTTGGCGTTGCCTGAGGTTCAATTCCTGTGGGTGGGCGGAAAAGAAGAGCATATCCGACCCTGGCGTGAAGAGCTGAAACAAAGAAATGTCCAGAACGTTGTTCTGACGGGATTCATTCCCAATCAACAGCTACCGCTTTATCAAGCCGCCTGCGACATACTGGTCATGCCGTACGGAAAGACGATCTCGGGCAGCAGCGGGGGGGACATTTCCAAGGTCATCAACCCGATGAAAATGTTCGATTACATGGCGAGCGGCCGGGCGATCGTTGCCAGTGAGATCCCCGTATTTCATGAAATTTTATCCGAACAAAGCGCTGTATTTTGCCCACCCGATGACAGCCAGGTCTGGGCGGCAGCGATTCGGAACCTGGCGGAAGATGCAGAAATTCGAAAGAAATTGGCAAACAATGCCAAAGTGCTTTCCCAACGGTACAGTTGGAAAACTCGCGCTGAAAAGTCTCTGGCATTGATCAAAGGTTTGGAGGGCTTTCGTCATGAAGAAAGGACTGATCAAGAATCTTAAGGTTTCCATTCCGGCTGCGGCCTTATTGGGGGGAATCGTATGCCTGGTAAACCCGGGCAACAAGCCATGGGTGGGTTGGCTGGGCAGCGCAATTCTTTCTTTCATCTTCCTGTTCGGAATCCATTATGCGGTTGAAAAATTGAACAGCCCCCGACAGGTTAAAACAATCACCACCGTCAACCTGCTCTTGCGAATCATTACAGGCATCGCGTTATTTTTGCTGTTGCCCATCTGGGGATACGATGAAGAACCACCCCAAGCAGGTTATCTATATCTCGATGCATATCGGCGCGACACCGATGCCTGGCAGATCGCAAGCACGGACGAACCAATTTGGACAGGTTTTCAGGATGAATTCTATACCGACCAATATGGTGGCATGCTCTCCTTGAGCGCATCGACCTACCGCGTTTTCAGCCCTGATGCCCATCGCCCCATCCTGATCTTGTTGCTGACCTCTTTCGTCAGCACACTGGGCATACCCTTCTACTGGCAGGCGATCCAAAAACGCTTCGGCGACAAAGTCGCCAGCCTGGCATGCTGGATCATGGCACTTTATCCAGAAAGCATCATTCTGGGCGGCTCTCAGATGCGCGAGCCGCTGATCATCGGCTTGAGCGGCATCATTCTATGGGGCCTGGAACACCGCAAGCAGGATAAGCGAGCAGGAACAATCACTTTCATCATCAGTCTGCTGGCGTTGACCCTGATCTCCACCCGCTACGCCATTGCGGTTGTGCTGCTGATTGCACTGTGGACATGGTCTGACCTCACCACGCGCGAAACAGAAACCCGCCAGAAGGTGTGGAAGAGCTTACCGCTGGTGCTCATTGTGCTGGCAGGTTTGTTCATCAGTTGGAGATGGTTGATCGATACCTCGCGCTGGGATCTTTATCTCATGGAAAGCAGTTCCGGAAGAGTCCAGTTCGAGCTGGATGCGATCGGTGAGCAATTCCGTATTCCTTTTCTGGTGCTGTACGGCATATTGCAGCCCGTACTGCCCGCCGCCATCGCTTACCCCGGCATCGCCATTATGCGCGTCATTGCCATCTTCCGTTCAACCGGCTGGTACCTCATTGCCCCCTCTTTGCTGATTTCATTGTTCTTCATCCCCCGAGAAAAAGACAGGAAAAACCGAAAAGTTTTAATTCTGACCGCCTGCTTCATCCTGTTCTGGATCTTCCTCTCTTCGCTGCGGGCCGGCGGTGATCAATGGGATAACCCGCGCTACCGTACTGCCATTCTGCCTTGGATCGCGCTGGTGGCCAGCTGGGTCATGGTGTTCTTCAACGAGCAAAAGAACCCATGGTTGAAAAGAACCTACAGCATCGTGGGCGTCTTCTGTTTATTCTTCCTGCAATGGTATCTGAGCCGTTACTATAAACTCTGGGCACGTCTGCCCTTCATGAAGATGGTGCTGGTACTGGCAGCGACCATTCTGGTGATGATCGCCGGCTTTTTGTTGGTCGACCATCTACGTCACAAATCCGGGGAGAAATAAAAAGCAAATGTTATAATCACCTGCGGGAACCGGGCAAAAGGGCCGGAGCACCGGTCATGCTCCCCATGCTAGCAACCCAACATCCTTCTCAAGAATTTCATGTTTCACGGGGATGTTGTAAAATGGAGAAACGCAGAGCGATACTCACACGCTCCGTAGCGCTCTTGTTAACAAACTGAGTATTTCGAAATACTTTTGAACAGTCAGGAGAAAACGATGGATCTTTCTATCGTGGTACCGGTTTACAACGAACAAGAAAACATCAAGTCCGTCTACGAAGCGGTCTGCAATGCCATCATCCCGTTGAAGAAAAAATGGGAACTTGTTCTGGTCGACGATGGCAGCAGCGATGGCAGTTTGCAGGAGATGAAAACCATCGCCCAAAAGGATGCCGAACATGTGCGGGTGATCGTTTTCCGTCGTAATTTTGGACAAACAGCCGCCATAGCCGCCGGCATCGATCACTCCACGGGCGATGTTGTGGTTTTATGCGATGCAGACATGCAGAACGATCCCGCCGATATTCCCATGATGCTGGAGAAGTTGAATGAGGGATACGATGTGGTCAGCGGCTGGCGCTACGACCGCCAGGATAAATTCCTGACCCGCGTGCTGCCTTCCTTCCTGGCAAACAAGCTCATCTCTTCGGTTACCGGGGTCCACCTGCACGATTATGGCTGCACGCTGAAAGCATATCGAAGAGAGATCCTTTCCGGTTTTCACCTGTACGGTGAGATGCACCGTTTCATTCCGGTATATGCCAATTCTGTTGGCGCAAAAATTGCCGAGGTGCGGGTACACCACCATGCGCGGAAATATGGAAAAGCGAAATATGGGCTGGAGCGCACCTTCAAAGTGATCCTGGACCTGTTCACGGTCAAATTCCTTACGACATTTGCCAATAAACCCATTTACCTGTTTGGAGGGCTGGGAATTGCCCTGATCCTGGCGGGTGGCCTTGTCTTGCTGTACCTCTTCATCCGCCGGGTGTGGTTCCAGGTTTCTGTGACGGCCACACCCTGGTTCCTGATCAGTGTGACCAGCGTGATCATGGGGTTCCAATCTGTTTTAAACGGATTCATTGCCGAGCTGTTGGTCAGAACCTATCACGAATCACAGAATAAGCCAACCTATACCATACGATCCATCATTAACGGCAGCTCTACCAAATCAACCGGGAAAGAATAAAACCGCGATGCGCATCCTTGTTCTCAGCCATGAATACCCGCCCGTAGGGGGAGGAGGAGGAAGGGTGTCGCAGGATCTTAATTTGGGTTTCTGCCAGCATGGTCATGAAGTAAAGATCATCACCCCATACCTAAAAGGATTAGCGCACACGGAAAGTTACGCTCACTACGAGATCATTCGTGTGCCTTCTTTTAGAAAATACGCTTTTCGCGCCACCCTGGTCGACATGGGTGCTTATATCTTGAGCAGCTATGTTGCAGGCAGTCGATTGATCCGGACCTGGCGGCCGGATATCATCCAGGGTCATTTTGCTGTTCCAGCGGGTGCCGCAGCCCGCATGCTGTCAAAGAAATTCAACATTCCCTATTTTCTGACCGCCCACCTGGGTGATATCCCCGGGGGAGTTCCAGAGAAAACCGGAACGTGGTTTCGGTTTTTCTACCCTTTCACAAAGAAAATATGGCAAGACGCCGATCGCATCGTCACCGTCAGCAGCTATACACAAGAACTGGCACAACAGAGTTATCCCGGCATCCAGCCCGAACTTATTTTCAATGGCGTGGATACGCAGGCGATCAAACCAGACCATCTTGCAATCCATGATCCCATTCAAATCGTCTTTGCCGGGCGATTCATGGAACAAAAGAATCCTTTGTTGATCGTGGAAGTCCTCAATCAGCTCAAAGACCTGAACTGGAAATGTGTGATGATGGGCGATGGACCATTGAAAACGAGCGTTGAGCAAAAGATCCAGGACTATGGACTGCAGGAACGGTTCACCCTGACCGGCTGGATCGATCCGGAACAGGTCATCGGCACTTACCGGGACAGCGACATTCTTTTTATGCCTTCCCGCTCCGAGGGTTTGCCGGTGGCCGGGGTGCAGGCGATCGCGATGGGGCTTGTTCCTGTCATTTCCAACGTGGGAGGATGCCCCGATCTGGTGGATGAGAATCGAAACGGTTTTCTGGTCGACCCCAATGACACAGCAGCATTCCGCAATTCCATCCGAACCCTGCTGACCAATGAGGCACTGTTGTTGAAATATAAAGAAGCAAGTTACAAACTGGCAAAAAAATTCGACCTGCATACCATTGTGGCACAATACGAAACGGTCATGCAGGAAATCATCGCCAGCCATTAGAGCTGGACCGATTCTTCCTTTTTTACATCTTTTGTCTCTGAAATGATCTTCCGCATCCAGATCACACCCGGTAAAGTGACCAGTGTTGAGAAAATCCTGGAAATAATCGCCAGTGCCGTCGCCTGTTCCAGCGTGGCACCCAGCATGGTATAGAGAGTGGTGGTCGTGATTTCCCGAAGTCCATAACCGGAGATGGAGATGGGCAGCAGGGTAATGAAATATGAAACAATGTTCACACCCACCACCTGCCAAAGCGTTAGCTGCATTCCGATCCCCTTTGCAACCACCCAAACGGAACTGATGATGATGAAGCGCGAGATCCAGGTGATCGCGAAAGCCAACACAAGAGAAGATGGCTTCTTTCCCCACCGTTTGACGACCTCGGCATATTTTTGATAAGTTTTCTTGAACCAATTTCCAATCTTGTTTTGAGCCAGCACCGCTCCGGCAAATGCAAAGAGATCGGTATCAAAGTGGATCCCGGTTGTGTTCAGGATATTGATGCCAAAAGGGATCAACGTACAGGTCGCAACCAGATTCACCAAGCGATCCAGCACCACCGAAGCCAGACTGAGCGGTTGGTCCTGGGTGATCTTGGCAATGGCCAGAAAACGCAAACTATCACCGCCGATGGTGGAAGGCAGGAAATTGGAAGCAAAGGATCCGCCCAGATAGATCTGGAAGGCTTCCAGAACGCTGATCGGAACATTCTGCGCTTTCAAAAGAACATACCAGCGCACAGAGTTCATGAACTGCCCCAAAAAGAGAATGGCGATCGCCAGCAGACAGCTATAAAAGGGCATGTTCTTCAAGATGCCCCAGGCCTCCTGCCAGTTCAGCCGTGTGAGCAACCAGACGAACAATGCAATGGAAACCAGCGTACCGCTCCATTTCAGGATGGTCTTCCAATGTAGTTTTTGCGATCGTTTATCCGTATTCATTTATTTATTGAAGAGAGACCGCAAAGCAGCAAGGTTCTTTGCGATCACAGCGCCCACGTTCTGCGTCACTCTCTGTTTTTCCCCTTTCAGGTCTTGAAAACTTGTTTCCACTTTCTGCCAGAGCAGGCCGGGTTCTTGCATGATCCCGGTAATGTGAACTGCATGATCGTCCAATCCCAATGTGTGGAAACCACCCATACCCTTCGAAGAATAACTGATATTGATGGCAGGATTGCCAAAACGCATGACGGTAAGACTGGAGTGCAGGCGCATGCTGATGGCCAGATCCACCTTGCTCATCAACGACATATAATCCACCATATTCAAGTCTTTGTCCATCAGCAGAACATCCTCATCACCTGCGAAAGAAGATTTGATCTTGGCCAGCCACGGCAAATCATCTTCCCAACTGAATACCCCCGGATTATACGCGGATACCAAAAGGATACGCGCATCATACTGTTTGCGTATCTTGCGAACCAAATTCACATAAATCTCAACCAGTTGCTGCATTTGTTCCTGCCCGCGATTCTCATAACGCCTTTGCGCCATTTGAAAAGGGATGAGGTCAGAGGAAAAATGGAACCAGCGCCGCATGTTCACCGCCACAACCGGTTTTCCATGCGAAGGTAAATATTCCTTCATAACAGCCGGGTCAGAATTCTCTTTGATCTGTTCTTCAAAACCAGGCATGAAAATAGCGTCGCCCGCCAGAAGACATGGCAGGGACGGGTTGAGCTGGTTCACCAATTCATAAGAACGTTCATCACGAGCAATGAACGTGGAGACCCGCTTCAGGATCTGCCGTGAAATGATCTTTCCGGTGCGCGTACCCAAGGGGCCAGCCCCCTGAAAGGTACAATCGATCCTTTTTCCGATCATCCGATATTGAGAAAAGATGGCCAGCAAATACAGCAGTTTTGCCATGCTGGACTCATCCGTCATATCCAATCCTCCTCCCCACAACACACGATCGGCATTTCTCAATGCATATCTTGCGGATGGTGACAGGACAAGATTATGATATTTACCATATTGGTCAAAATGGCTCTTCATCGGTTCGGGCAAGTCACTGCTGCGATGTGCAAAGACATGCACCTCTTTTTCTCCGATGGCGAGCAACCCGTTCAGCAAACCCCAGCGGCTTAAAATATCACCGCGATTCCCATAGATCACTCTCGGAAGCAAAATTCGTTCGTTTGTAGGTTGAGCCATTTTCTATCCGCGTGGTTTTTCTACTATCAAGTTTATAATTGTATCAAATTTGTGCTGAAAAGAATCGACTGATGAACAATAAAAGAAAACAAACGAATCCAATTTTGTTTCTCCTCGCAGCAACACTGGTAATTTTCATCATCAGTTTTATGGAGATGAAAAAGATCTACTGGGGTGGATTGGATAAAAATCTATATTTCACACCCTGGTCCATTCTGGTTTTGGTTTTCTTCATCGGCATCATTTGTCTGGCCTTTGGGTTATTGATCAGCCATTTTCTTTTCCATAGAGACTGCCCTGATTGGTTGCAGAAATCATCCATTCTTAAAACACTGGCTTTCATTTTTTTCGGTATCTTTCCATCCTACTTCTTCCAATTTTCCAAATGGGGATTGATATTCAACAGTGTTTTTCTCAGGGTCCTGTTATTGGCAAGTATTATCTTCCTTACGACCTACATCCGGGTAGGAAAGAAAATTTTCTCATTCAAAATCCATCATTTCTTTCCCTCGCTCATTTTTACAGTTTCCTGCATCCTTCTCTGCAGCCGACTGCGCTTGATCGTCGATTATCCCTTTTCGCTTTCCTGGTCCGAAGGGAACCGTTTCTGGGATTATTCCCTCTTGTTCTGGAAAGATCATTACACTGTCGCCAAAGGCAGCACCGCTGCCGCATTCCTTGATCTTGGCCGGCAGAGTTTTTGGGGATTGGCTTTTCTCAACCAAAATCTTACCATCGCTGGAATGCGAGCGTGGAACGCGATCCTTTATTTCATTCCCCCGTTGACCCTGGGCTTTCTTTTGTTCAAAAAGAAAAAGATCAAACTTCCAACATTATTGTTGTACGCATTGGGGACTTACGCATTCCTGAACGAAGGTCCCATTTACGCACCGCTGATTCTTTGCACCATTCTTGTATTTCTTGCCGGCGAAGTAAAAATTTTCCCGTTTGCACTTGTGCTGATCGTTTGCGCTGGCTATGTTGCCAATATGACACGCTTTACATGGATCATCGCACCGGTGGTTTGGTCATTTCTTTTGATCTATTTTCGTGAAAAGAACTCTCCCCCTCTTCAACGAAACCTGAAAAGTTATCTTGCGGCGCTTTCAGGATTGGTTGGCGGGATCATTCTTCCTAATTTCATCTCTCCTCCCACCTCCTCCATCATTCTTAAGGAGAATTCATCCTCGGACATCTTCAACTCAGCAAGAACCATTTTTGAAAGCCAGGACCTGCTCTGGTACCGGCTTTTCCCTTCCAAAACGTTCCCACTGGGAATTCTGCCGGCCCTTTTTTTAATCGTCGCCCCCCTGCTCATCCTATTGATCATCTACCTGAAAAAAGAAAAAGTCCAACTGGAAAAAGCGGAAAGATTCTACTTGACCGCCTCACTCGTTGGGTTCTTCGTGGTGGGTGCGGTGGTCAGCGTGAAAATTGGCGGTGGGAGCAATCTGCATAATATGGACATGTTCCTTCTCACTCTTTTCATCATCATCGGTATTTTCTGGAAAAATGGATTGGCAGAATGGTTTGAAACGGAGATCAAAACAACCAACTGGGCCAGCATACTGGTCCTGTTTCTGCTTGTATACCAGAACGTCCAGTACATTAAATCAGCTATGCCGATCTCCCTGCCTTCCGATGCGGTTGTAGAAAATGCACTCGATTCCATCCAGAGTTCTGTGGACGAGTTCAAAAAAAACGGTGATGTTTTATTCATCGATCAAAGGCAACTGCTCACATTTGGTGAAATCAAAAATGTTGATCTTGTCGGGGAATATGAAAAAAAGTTATTAATGAACGAAGCTTTAAGCAACGATCAGGACTACTTCAATTCGTTTTACCAAGACCTGCGCTCCCAAAGATTCGCTCTAATCATCAACGAACCAACCCGCGTCGTTTACCAAACCGATGAAAACAATTTCGGGGAGGAAAACAATGCCTATGTCAAATGGGTTTCGGAACCTTTGCTTTGTTATTACGAGCCGCTGAAAACTTTTCCGGAAGTCGGCGTTGAGCTGCTCATCCCACGAACCTCACCCATCCCGGATGAACTTACCTGCCCTTAGGAGATAAGAATGAACCTTGCTTACCTGGCACCTCGCGCGATCCGTCATTTCATGCCCGAAAAGCTTGCTGATTGGATGAAACGGAGAAATCTCATCATCAAAGCCGGCGTTGAAACCATGGACCCTTTTGCTGCGGTAAATCGATATGAGGCCTTTTTCGACACGGCAAACATCAGCATCCAAAATAAAACCCTCATGGTTTTTGGTTACGGAGGAAATATCCTGACGGGATGCGAACTTTTGAAACGTGGGGCCAAACAGGTTGTGTTGTGCGAGCGCCAAGGTTTTCCATTCTTGAAGTTCAACCAGGAGCAATTAAAAAATTACCCTGCCTATTTTTTTGACCAAGGCGATGGCCCCCAACCGGATCCCCGCTATTTCCAGATCGTCCATGACGATATCAGGACAGTTGCCGCAGACCACAAGATCGACCCGGTCGATCTCATTCTCAGCAGTTCAGTTTTCGAACATCTGGACGACGTGGATACCATTACCCATGCGCTTGCCTGCCTGACAAAAGCCAGCGGAAAACAGGTTCATTTTATCGATCTGCGTGACCACTTTTTCAAATATCCCTTTGAAATGCTCACATTCTCCGATGCGGTTTGGAAAAGATTCCTAAACCCGACAAGCAATCTGAACCGATATCGTCTCTTTCATTATGAAGCCATCTTCCGCAAGAATTTCAAAGAAGTTCGAATCCAAGTGCAAGAATCCGATCAAGCGGCCTTTCTTCAGGTAAAAGAGCGAATTCGCAAAGAGTTCCTTAGCGGAGATGACTCCATCGATTCCGCCACATTGATCACCGTCGAAGCGACCAAATAAAAATAAAGCATTTCCGTCAAGCCGTTTTTCAGGCAGGTGCGAACAGCCAAGAAAATCAGGGAAAATTGCGTAAAGCACATATTAACCATCCTTCCAGGATACGCTTTCGATATAATAGAACCATCACACGTTTTTATTCTCTGATCGAAAGTGAATTCAATTGATAAAGCATGGAAATTTTCTAGACGAACACAAAGGGAAAATTTGGATGCTGGTGGCGGGATTTTTTGTCACAGCCAGCTTAAGCCACCATCTATTCTCCATCTGGGAAAAGAAGGGGATCTGGATCATCCTCGACTTTCTTCTACTGACCCCCCTAACGGCATGGATCTTCTCGAAACTATCCCCCCGTTTCAGTTCCGCTTTTCAGCGGATGAAAAGCAAACAAAAACTTTTCCTTTCTTCTGCATTTGTCCTGGGTTCTTTCGCCGCTTTCCTATCCTTTCGGGCGCCGATTTCCTATCAAACCATCACGATAACGCCGCAGATCGCGCAGAGTCAACGGGTGGAACTGCTCGAGATCAAAGTTGGCGGGGATGTTCTTCCGGTTGAACCACAGGCAATGGAAAATGGGTGGAGCCTGAAAGATTCCGTATTATCCGCCAATCGAGATTCCCAATCTCTTCAAATGACATTTCAGGGCAAGGTGAATGCAAAAATCACCGTGCTCTTCAATTCATCACCCGAAGGAGGAAAGGTTCTGCTCTCTTATGGCAATCAAAAGGAAATAGTTGATCTATCCTCCCCTGCCTTACAGCAAAGGCTTATCACCTTGCACTGCAATTACCGCAGCATTTCAAGATGGCTGTTCATTCCCTTCTTGGCGATCGCTGACATTTTTTCATTTTCTTTATTATTTTTATTGATCTTTCTGTTACAGGAGGAAGGGCAAAAACACCTCATTGAAGATCCTCATGAAAGATTTCCAAGCCAGCGTGCAAGCATAACCATCTTGATCGTTCTTGCCTGTCTACTTCATCTATTGAACGCGCTGGCTGTGCCATTGATCGTATCCAGCGATTCTCCTCACTACCTTCAGGGTGCTGTTCATTTGTTGAAATATGGCAATTTTGACGGGGTATCACTATTCTGTGGACCAGGGACCACATTTTTCTTTGCTCCGGTACTGCTACTGTTTGGCAGAAATCCGTGGGGAATGAAATTATTCTTACATTTAATTGCCATTGCCTGTGTTCTTCTGGCCTATCGATTGGGCTGGCAGCTAAGTAAAAAACGCTGGGTCGCTTTCTGCATCGGCTTCGCGACCATGCTGCTGCCCGATCTCTATTATTACTCCAACTTCATCATGAGCGATCTGATCAATATATTCTTGGTGATGCTCTTCACCAGTCTGCTGCTGGAGGCTTCAGAAAAGTATTCCTTCGTGCATGTCCTGTTACCACTGCTGGTCGCCAGTTTCGCAACCCTTTTACGAGCTGAAAACTTACTGCTGTTACCAATCGGCGTCGTTTATTTGGGTTTTCAACCAGGAATGGACTGGCTGAAAGTCAACATGCACAAAAAGAATGCACAGCCACAATCACACAATGCGCGGTCCTTGACAATTCTATTCCTTGCTCTCCTCATCTCCCTGCTGCCACTATTATGGTGGTCCTGCAAGAATTTACAACTGAATGGGTATTTTGGTGTTCGGAACTCTGGAGGAACGGTTCTTTATGACGGATGGGTATATTATGCCGAAGCAAGCGGCATTGATTTTCAAGATGATGATTCTCCCGCCGTTCAGGAAATTGAGCACTGGATCGATATCTACCCCATCGAAGACACGGAAAAAGAGAACGTGGCCACCGGCGGAAAAATCTACCCCAGTCTCATCAAGGCCGGGCATTCACCGCAAGAAGCGTTTGATCTGCTCGAACAGGCAGCCCTCGATTCAATAAAAGCTAACTATCGGTGGATCCCGAAAATAGTGGAGCTTAAATTAAAGGATGCCTTTAAGCCAAGGATCTATCACATGTTCACCTATCCGCTTGACGGGGAGTCAACGCAACCTGCCGAAGTCTATGCAAAGTTTTTTGATACAAACAATGTGACCGTTCCATTCTTGATCAATACGCAGCGAGCGTTTTATGAAATCTTCCAGAACCACCTCGCAAAAATCTACCGTTTCTTCACATTGTTCGCGTTGGTTGCCGCCCTTTTCAGTTTGTACAGAAAACCATTCTTGCAATGGTTTACGCTGGTGGTCATTGTTCTGACACGCATCTTTATTTCCAACCTGATCAGCATCGCAATGTGGCGTTATACCATGGCCGGAATCGTGTTCCTGGTGGTCTTTGGGCTCATAGGTTCGGCAGTTTTGATCTATGGTATCCAAGATATTCTCACTCAGAAAAAAGGATCCAACGAATGATGGAATAAGCCATCAGATTTTCCGGGTCAAAATTTCCAAGTGGATTTTTAGACCGTTGTCTGCATCAAATATATTCAGGGTATTGTGCTATACTCAAAAAAAATAGTGCGAAATCCAAGCCATGGACGAACATCTTGACGAAAAGAAATGCCCGGTTTGTGGAAGGCCCAATTTGGGGCAAGCCACAAAATGCTGGTTCTGCCAGACACCTCTAGAAGAAGCGGAGGAAACTCATCAGAACAGTCTATTGTCGGAAGATGAACTCCTGGAGCAAAGCGGTGAGAGGTCATCCTTCGTCCAATCTGTCCTGGAAGACAGTTCCAAAGAGAAGAAAGATACCGCTCCGGAATGGCTGCGCAGAGTGCGGGAACTGATCGCAGCAGATAAGAAAGAAGAAGAACCGGTGATCGATTGGCAACAACAGCAGTTGTTCGATGAATCGGAAAAGAAAGAGAAAAAGCCGCCGAAGACGACCCCGTCAGCAACACCCGACCCTGTTGCAAACGTTCAAAAAAATCCGGTCAAACCTGCTTCCAAGACAGAGGAGAAGAAAGACGATCCGCCGGCAGAAGCGAAAGAAGAATTGCCAGATGGATTCACCCCCTTATCCACACACCCGGATGAATAATTGTAGAAAAAGAGAGCGATCATGGATCACGAGCGAAAAGACATAGAAGAACAAGAAGGTCTTTCAGAAGAAGAAAGCATTCTGGATAGCGCCAAACCGCAAAAAAAGAACAAGAAACGCCATCCCTTGCGCTGGTTTTTCTTTCTGATCCTGCTGGCAGCGGCAGCTTTGTATCTGCAGCAGTGGTATTTGGACCTGGAAGCGGAAGCGCTGGTTTACGCACGGCAAACTGCCTCCGCAATGCCACCCGCCACCTCACAAGTGGAAGAACAAGAGCCGGCAACCGCCCAAACCTCCACGGCCATTCCAGCCACAGCCACGCAGGATCCAAACCTCATGATTACACAAACCGTGGCAGCCCAGTTGACCGAGGTGGCTGAGTTTCAGCAAACACCTACCGCCGAATAACAAAAAGCCCTTCCATTCCTGGAAGGGCTTTTTTTATCATTGAAAATCCTCGGCGATCTTTTCGCCATAGCGCAGGAGCGCCTGAACCATATCATTGGAACGACCTTCCGCATAGACCCGCAGCACCGGTTCCGTTCCGGAAGGCCGGATCAACAGCCATGAATCATCGGCCATGATATATTTCACGCCATCCAGTGACACAACCTGAGTCACCGCCTCCCCTCCAATGGAAGCGGGGGCATCGGAAATGAGCCGGTCGACCATTTGCTGTTTGGCAACCGGACGGTTCAACCGCAGATCGGTCCGTTCGTAAAAAGCCGGTCCAACATCCTTCAGCAGGTCATCCACCAGCTCAGAAAGCGTGCCGCCCGACTCCGCCACGATCTCGGTGAGCAACAAACCCATCAGCGGGCCATCCCCTTCGGGAATATGCCCCAGGAAGGAAATGCCACCCGATTCCTCACCGCCGATCAACACCTGTTCGTTCAGCATGTGGTCAGCGATCTGGTTGAACCCAACCGGCGTTTCATACAGGGTCAAACCATAGCGTTTTGCCAACCGGTCGATCATGCGCGTGGTAGAAACGGTGCGCACCACCGAACCGGTGAGATGGCGTTTTTCTACCAGATAGCGGATCGAAAGCGCCATGATGCGGTGCGGATCGACAAAGACGCCTCGTTCATCCATTGCCCCAATGCGATCGGCATCGCCATCGGTTGCCAGGCCGAGCGTACCTTTTCCATTGATGATAGCGCCCGAAAGCGGCTTCAAGTAAGCAGCGATCGGTTCCGGATGCACTCCGCCAAAACCGGGGTTCATCTCGCTGCGGATCTCATAGATCTCGCAGCCAGTCCCTTCCAGAACACCCTTGATGACGCCCCGTCCTGAACCATACATGGAATCTGCCACAATATATTGGGGATTCTCTGCGATAACGTTGAAATCGATCAGTTTTCGCAGGTGATCATAATAGGAAGGTATGGGATTGAAACGCGTGATCAAGCCATCTTCGCGCGCTTTATCGAAATCCATGAGGTTGGGTCCCCTGCCCTGCTCTTCATTATCGTTCAGATAAATTTCCACCTTGCGGCATTGATCGGGGGAGGCGGAACCACCATAGCAGGCCTTCAATTTTACGCCGTTATAGCGGGGGGCATTATGCGATGCGGTGATCATGATGCCCGCAATCGCATTCAGGTCACGAACGGCGAATGAGACGGTGGGAGTAGGCGCATCGGACTGGCAAAGAAAAACCTTATAACCATTGGCAGCCATAACGCGAGCGGCTTCCTTGGCATACCGATCGGAAAGAAAACGAGTGTCGAATCCAATAACGATCTTCTTGGGGTCCGGCTTTTGCTCCAGCTTGGTACCGTTGATCCAGCCCTCCGATGCCACCGCGTCGGCAATTGCCTGGCTGACCAACTGCAGATTGTGAAAAGTAAACGTATCCGAAATTACCGCACGCCAGCCATCCGTTCCAAAGTGAATTGGCATATTTTCTTCTCCTGTGACAAGGTTTCACTCAATAAAAAAGTCCGCTTGAAAAGAACTCAAAGCGGGCTGCCTATTCATCCATCGTTTCAAATTACGGATTTCACGTGAATATTATAACTTAATCCTTTTCATGGTGTAAAATGTCGCTTATGAGAAAAAAAGCCCTGCTCTTCATGCTGCTGGTAATCATTGGAAGTTTGTTCATCTCCTGTAAAGGGAAGGCAGACCAAGCCGCTCAATCCGAAACCCCCACCAGCGCTCCTTTACCCACTCCCACCATTGCAGCGGACCGCGTTGTGCTCATCACCGGCGATACCCCCGACGCCTGGACCTTGCAACAGGCCAGCACCACCCTGCAAGAACTGGCTGCTTCTTCAGGGCTGGTCTTTGAGACGCGCACCGCCATCCAATCCAATGAGATCACATCCGATGTCAAAGTGCTGGTTTTTTTGAGCCATCCGCAAAATTTGGGCAGCCTTTCCAATTCAGCCCCTGCTACCCAATTCATTGTGATCAGCGATCAGGACTGGGCTCCAGAAAACAATGTGAATATCATCCGCTCCGATCCGAAAAATCAAATCTTCATGGCTGGCTACGCTTCGGTCATGCTGGCAGAGAATTTCCGGGGGGGCGGATTGCTGATCAGTGAAAACAGCGATCAGACAACCGTATTTAAAAATGGCGCCAAATACTTTTGCGGAATCTGCAATGCATTGATCACCCCCCTGAACCAGTACCCGATCACCAAGGAACTCTCTCAAACCAGTCAACCGGCGGATTGGGTAGCCGCTTTTGATGAAATCAACTTGAGCACCATCCTGTACGTCTTTGTGCCGCCGCAGGCCTATTCCGCCGACCTCTTCAACCACATCGCGCAAACCAACGTGAAGGTCATCGGCATCAGCTCCCCACCTGCCGAAGCCCAGACAATTTGGGCAGGCACTTTTCTCATCGACGGAATCACCCCCATCAAAGATATCTGGAACGACGTTGTGGCGGGAAATGGCGGAAAAACGATCAATGCCAGCTTATATCTGGCTGATGTGCAAAATGGTCTGATCAGTTCCGGCCGGCAAATGCTCTTGCAGCAGGTGATCAACGAGTTGCAGGCGGGCAGAATCTACACCCTCAACCCCCTGGCCGAATAGCTCTATTTTTCATCCCCCATGAATTCATCCATGGTGGCGTGCCCTGGCTGTGAGATCCCTTCCCGGCGCAAGGTTTTCCAGACTGTCAGGAGAAGGATCCTGATATCCAACCAGAACGTCCAGTGATCCACGTACCAGACATCCAGCTCAAATTTCTTTTTCCACGAGATGGCGTTGCGCCCATTGATCTGCGCCCAGCCGGTGATGCCGGGCAACACTTCGTGGCGGCGTGCCTGTTCGGGTGAATAGCGCTGCAAATAGGCCACCAGAAGCGGGCGAGGACCGACCAAACTCATTTCCCCTAAAAAGACATTGAAGAACTCCGGCAACTCATCCAAACTGGTTCTTCGCAAGAATTTTCCAAAGGGCGAGATCCGTTCGCCATCCGGAAGAAGCGTCCCATGCTCATCGCGGAACTCACCCATGGTGCGAAATTTCCAAATTTTGAATATTTTTCCGTGCAAACCCGGACGTTGTTGTGAGAAAAGAACCGGCCACCCTTCGGTGATCCAAACCAAAAGCGCAACCAATCCATACACGGGGGATAGGATCGCCAGGATAAAAGTGGAAACCAGGAGATCGAACACTCTTTTTTGAACGGGAACACCTTTTGGAAACCAGTGCATACAATGATTTTACCAAAAGCCAAACATGTTTACGTTATAATGGTTAGGAACCATACAGGAGAATCGATGATCAAGAGTTTATCCATTGAATATTGCGTTCCCTGCCAGTACGAAAAAGATGCCCGAAACTTGGCCACGATCATCCAGGAGCAATTTGGATTGGACGCAGCCGCCATCGAACTGATCCCGTCGAAGAAGATCGGCACGTTCGAGATCTGCGCGGATGGGAAACTGATCTACTCAAAGACCAAGAGCGGGAAAATGCCCGCTCCTGAAGAAATCATCAATTGTATTTTTCTACAATCCAAAGGATAAAAGAAGGAATATGAACAAAAAAGGGCGAGTTTTTTCAGGGGCCAGACCAACCGGCCGGCAGCACTTGGGAAATTACCTGGGAGCTGTGCAGAACTATGTGAAACTGCAGGATGAATACGAATGCATTTACTGCATCGTTGATGTACATGCTTTGACGACCATGGAAACCACCAAAGACCTGAAGTCAAATTCACTGGAAATGGCTTTGGATTGGCTGGCAGCCGGCGTACGGCCCGAAGACACCATCATCTTCATCCAATCGCACGTTCCTGAAGTGATGGAACTGCATACCATGCTCTCGATGGTAACCCCCCTGGGAAAACTGACCGATCTGCCTACCTTCAAGGAAAAAGTGCGTGAACAGCCCAACAATGTGAATTACGGTTTGGTGGGCTACCCGGTGCTCATGGCTGCGGATATCCTTCTATATAAAGCCAACTTTGTGCCGGTGGGGGTTGACCAGGCACCGCATATTGAATTCACCCGTGAGGTAGCCCGTTCGTTCAATTTCCGCTACGGAAAGAATGTTCTGGTGGAACCCCAAATGAAAGTGACGGAAGTTCCCAAAGTGCTGGGCATCGACGGGCAACAAAAAATGGGCAAGAGTTTGAACAATCATATCGAGATCGCCTCCAGCCCCGAAGAAACCCAGGCGCGGGTCATGCAGATGGTTACCGATCCGGCGCGCATCAAACGCAGCGATCCCGGCAACCCGGATGTTTGCAACGTTTTCAGCATGCACAAGATATTTTCATCCAGAGAAGACGTTGAAATGGTCAATGTGGAATGCAGACGGGCAGGTATTGGCTGTGTGGACTGCAAAAAATTGTATGCCAAGAACCTCAACGAACATCTGGCACCGCTTCGAGAACGCAGGACCAAGCTCGCGGATGATCCCCAAGCCATTTGGGACATTCTGGATCACGGCGCACAACAGGCCAGAACCATTGCCCGGCAAACCATGCAAGAAGTGCGGGATGCGATCGGGCTGCCATAGAAGACAAACCCATGAAAGCAGTGCTGCAGCGTGTTGCCCATAGTTCGGTCTCGATTGAAGGCCAAATGATCTCCTCGATCGGGAAGGGCTTATTGATCCTTCTGGGCATTGAAAGAGAAGATGGCATCGAAAAGGCGCAGGCGCTCAGTAAAAAGATCGTCCATCTGCGAATTTTCGAAGATGCACAGGAAAAAATGAACCTGTCCGTGCTTGACATTCAGGGGGAGGTACTGGTCATTTCGCAATTTACCCTCATGGCGGATGCCCAAAAGGGCAACCGCCCCTCTTTTGTGAAAGCCGCTCCTCCTGAGATCGCAAAACCCTTGATCGAAGAATTCTGCCGGAATCTGCACGGTTATGGGTTGACCGTGAAGCAGGGCGTTTTTGGAGCGCACATGGCGGTGGACCTGTTGAACGATGGCCCGGTGACAATCTGGCTGGAAAATTGAGGTACAGAAGGGGGAAAATCAACCCTCGATCGGCAATAATCCGCAAAAATCCTCATTGCGATGATGGGCGGATATTTGAAATTCTATTCCTTGACGTACCTTCCTTGACGTGCTAACATACATTCTAGAAATTGAAAAATATTTTCTATTTTCGGAGGGAAGAACCAGAGGAGATCAACATGAAGAAAAGAATCTTTTCTCTACTCGCATTAATCGTTCTATCATCTTTAGTATTTTCTGCATGCGTTCGCCCCGCCAGTGGAACCACGGAAAGTGTTCCCACTACGAATGCAACACTGCCAAATCCGGTGTCAACCCAATCTCAGTTAATGAAAGATATCATCGCCGGAACGCAAACAGCGATGGCACTTGCCTCCAGCAATGGCACTCCTGCAGCAACCTCATCTTCATCGACGGTTGCCGCTACCAGCGCAGGCACCACGACAACGATCAACACGCCTTCTGCAACCTCAACGCCTGCCCTGCCTACTGCCACCGCTGGCCCACCGCCTGTAGTGACATTGACCTACAACAGCAGTTCCTGCGGTCCGGGTCTTTACATCTGCACGGTTAGCGTGATCAAAGACCAAAGTGTGACCATTCAAGGCGCCAACAGCTGGATGATGAAAGGTTGGAATTTGAAGTTCACCATGCGGCCCAACGGTGCTGATGAATCACAGGGCATTATTGTGGGGACCGCCGTCTACGATACGGATGGCAGTCCGGGCTTCCAGGTCACCCTGACCATTCCTGATTCACTGCGCGGCTTTGAGACCATCATTGTCAGACTTGATTCAGACGATTGTTCCACGTATTACGGAACCACGTGCTACGGCCAGGAATACTTCTACAATACTGCACAGTAAAACCAGAAAAGGCCGCGGAGAATACTCCGCGGCCTTTTTATTTTCAGATACAATGAAACAATGAAAATCGAAACGTCATCTACCATTCACAATGGAAGAGCATTTTCCGTTGAAGAAGTTCAGGTATCCTTGCCCACCGGAAAGGTAAAAGCCTACGACCGTGTGAACCACCGTGATTCTGTGACCATCCTGCCCATCGATGAAAAGGGCACGATCTGGTTCGTGAACCAGTACCGCATCGGCAGTGAAAATGAGCTGCTGGAGCTGCCGGCAGGTGTGATGGAATATGGGGAAGATCCGTTGAGCAGTGCGCAGCGGGAAATTCGTGAAGAAATCGGCATGGCCGCCAGATCCTGGAAAAAGATCGCTTCCCTTTATCTCGCTCCGGGGTACTGCACCGAAATCAACCACATCTATCTTGCCAGTGACCTTTATGCAGATCCTCTGGATTCCGATGAAGACGAATTTTTATCCATCCAAAAACTCACCACCGCCGAAACGTTGAAAAAGGTGGCACAAGGCGAGCTGCTGGACTGTAAAACCGTGGCCGCATTGGGCATTTTCTTTCAAATGGACCGCTAAAAGTGGGCGTTGAGCGTTAACAATAGAAAAGTGGTATTATTAATCGGATTTGGGAAATGCATTGAGAAGAGATTGATTACTGGTTCCTATCTGCCCAAAAGCCCTAATAACATCTATTTAAGGAGTGTCATTCATGAAGCGTCAATACCGTATGATGGATGGTAATGAAGCGGTAGCTTACGTTGCCTATCGATTGAACGAGGTAATTGCCATCTATCCAATTACACCATCCTCAGCCATGGGTGAACACGCCGATGCCTGGTCAGCTGCCCGTATCCCGAACATTTGGGGAACCGTTCCGACGGTCATGGAAATGCAATCGGAAGGCGGCGCTTCTGGCGCAGTGCATGGCGCGCTCACGTCAGGCTCTTTAACCACCACGTTCACCGCATCACAGGGTCTTTTACTGATGATCCCGAACATGTACAAGATCGCCGGTGAACTTACCCCGACCGTTTTTCACGTTTCCGCCAGGTCCTTAGCGACCCATGCCCTGTCCATCTTTGGCGACCAGAGCGATATCGCTGCCGTGCGCAGCACCGGCTTTGCCCTGCTGGCATCGAGCTCGGTTCAGGAAGCGCACGATATGGCGGTCATCGCTCAAGCCGCAACCCTGGAATCACGAATTCCCTTCCTGCACTTCTTTGACGGTTTCCGCACCTCCCATGAGGTGAACAAAGTGGAAATCCTCAACGAAGAGGACCTGAAAGCGATGATCGATGCCAAGCTGATCTATGAGCATCGCAGCCGCGCACTCACCCCTGATCATCCCTCCATTCGCGGGACCGCTCAAAATCCGGACGTCTATTTCCAGGCACGCGAAACGGTCAACCCGTTCTATGAAAAATGTCCGGCCATCACCCAGGCCGCCATGGACAAATTTGCAGCGCTCACCGGCCGCAGTTATCACCTCTTTGATTATGCCGGTGCACCCGATGCAAAACAGGTCATCATCATCATGGCCTCGGGTGCCGAAACCAGCGAAGAAACCGTGAAATATCTGACCGCCAAAGGCGAAAAGGTGGGCGTGGTCACGGTGCATCTGTACCGGCCGTTTTCCACCAGCCACCTTTTGGCTGCCCTGCCCGCAACGGTAGAATCGATCGCCGTTCTCGACCGCACGAAGGAAGCAGGTGCGGATGGCGAACCTCTGTATAAAGACATCACCACCGCCATCCTTGAAGGCCTTGCCACGGGTATCGCGCCCTTCAAAAAAGCTCCCGTTGTCATAGGCGGTCGTTATGGCCTTTCCTCAAAAGAGTTCACACCCGGCATGGTAAAAGGGGTTTTCGACGAACTCAAGAAGGCCACTCCCAAGAATCATTTCACCATCGGCATCCGCGATGATGTCAGCCACAGCTCTGTCGAGTATGATGAAAACTTCTCCATCGCAGCCGATGATGTGGTACGCTGTGTTTTCTTCGGGCTGGGTTCCGACGGAACCGTAGGGGCAAATAAGAACTCCACCAAGATCATTGGCGAAGAGGGCAACAACTATGCCCAGGGATATTTCGTGTACGACTCGAAGAAATCAGGAACCGTCACCGAATCTCACCTGCGCTTCGGCCCCCGACCCATCAAAGCGCCCTACCTGGTTGGCAAAGGCGATGCAAATTTCGTGGCCTGTCATCAATTCAGTTTCCTCGAAAAGTACGATATGTTGAAATATGCAAAACCAGGCGGTGTGTTCCTGCTCAACAGCATTTACGGCAAAGATCAAACATGGAATAACATTCCCTATGAAGTCCAGCAAGCGATCATCGATAAAAAATTAAAATTCTATGTGATCGATGCCTATGAGGTTGCGAAAGCGACCGGCATGGGTGTGCGCATTAATACCATCATGCAGACCTGCTTCTTTGCCATCAGCGGCATTCTCCCCAAGGATGAAGCCATCGCCGAGATCAAGAAATACATCAAGAAAACCTACGGCAAACGTGGAGAAGCGGTGGTCAACCAAAACTTCAAAGCAGTGGATTCGAGCGTTGAGAACCTCTTCGAAGTAAAGGTGCCGGAAAAAGCTGACAGCAAGATCAGAATGGCAAAACCGGTTCCTGATGCGGCGCCTGATTTCGTTAAAAACGTGCTGGGAAAGATGATCGCTCAAGATGGGGATTCTCTGCCCGTCAGCGCACTTCCCGTGGATGGGACATTCCCGTCCGGAACCACCCAATGGGAGAAACGCAACATCGCCCTGGAAATTCCGGTTTGGGAACCCGACCTTTGCATTCAATGCGGAAAATGCGCTTTCAACTGTCCGCATGCGGCCATCCGCGTCAAGGTTTATGATGGCGCATTATTGAAAGATGCTCCCGCAACCTTCAAGTCGATCGATGCGAAGTTCAAGGAATTCCCAGGAACGAAATATACCGTTCAGGTAGCCCCCGAAGATTGCACCGGTTGTGGTGTTTGCGTGGAATACTGCCCGGCGAAGGACAAAGCCGACGCCAGCCGAAAAGCCATCAATATGGCTCCTCAGCCGCCATTGCGCGCAAGCGAAAGCAAGAATTTCGCTTTCTTCCTCAACCTGCCCGATCCTGACCGGACAACGTTCGAATATGATTCCATCAAGAACTCACAGCTTCTGCACCCCTTGTTTGAGTTTTCCGGCGCCTGCGCAGGATGTGGTGAAACACCTTATATCAAATTGATGTCCCAGCTGTTCGGCGACCGCACCATCATCGCCAATGCCACCGGCTGCACCTCGATTTACGGCGGCAATCTGCCCACCACTCCCTGGACCTTCAACAAAGACGGACGCGGCCCCGCCTGGTCCAACTCGCTGTTTGAAGATAATGCGGAGTTCGGATTGGGGATGCGCCTGACCATCGACAAACAAAACGAATTCGCCAAAGAACTGTTGAAGAAGCTCTCTGCCAAGGTCGGCGGAACCCTTGTTGACGAACTGTTGAATGCCGACCAGAACGACGAAAAAGGCATCGATGCCCAACGGGAGCGTGTGGCAGTTCTAAAATCCAAACTGCAAGCGGAGAAAGATGCAGATGCCCAGCAGCTCTTCAATATCGCAGATATGCTGGTCAAGAAGAGCGTATGGATCCTGGGCGGCGATGGTTGGGCCTACGACATCGGTTACGGTGGCCTGGACCATGTTTTGGCCAGCGGTCGAAACGTGAATATCCTGGTGCTGGATACCGGTGTTTATTCCAACACCGGCGGTCAATCATCCAAAGCCACACCACGCGCAGCGGTTGCGAAATTCGCCGCCAATGGAAAAGACCTGCCCCGCAAAGACCTTGGGTTGATCGCCATGACCTATGGATATATCTATGTGGCACAGGTCGCCATGGGGTACAGTGACCTGCAGACATTGCGCGCACTGCGCGAAGCGGATGCGTACGAAGGTCCATCCCTCATCATTGCTTACTCACACTGCATCAACCACGGTTATGACCTGCGCAAGGGATTGAACCAGCAGAAACTGGCAGTCAATTCCGGAATCTGGCCAGTCTATCGCTACAACCCTGCCTTGAAAGAACAGGGACTGAATCCGCTCAAGCTGGACTGCAAAGAACCCACCATTCCGGTGAAGGACTTTGCCTACAATGAAACCCGCTTCAGCATGCTTGTTCAGAGCAACGAAGCCCGCGCCGAGGAGCTGATGGAAAGTGCCCAGACTGATGCGAATGAAAGATGGAAATATTTCAGCCAGCTAGCAGCGCTGGATTTCAGCAAGTCAAAGGCTGAATAGAAAACGAAGAAGCGTATGCACCTGCGTACGCTTCTTTTTTATCTCTTCGTGGAGGAAAAGAAGATGGACCTGCATACAACATATCTGGGAATCCCTCTGAAAAATCCACTGGTTGCATCGGCATCGGTCATTTCAAAAAAGATCAGCAATATCAAGAAATTGGAGGATTCGGGAGTCGGTGCGGTAGTGCTGTACTCCCTGTTTGAAGAACAGATCACCCAAGAAAGTCTGGCATTGAATTATTTCCTCGAGCGCGGGACGGAATCATACGCCGAAGCGATCACCTATTTCCCGGAACTGCCATCGTACAACCTGGAACCGGAGAAGTATCTGGAGCATATTCAGAAAGCGAAACAGGCGGTGGACATCCCCATCATCGCCAGTCTGAATGGCGTTTCGCAAAGCGGTTGGATCAAATATGCAAAATTGATCGAAGAGGCCGGCGCCGATGCGCTTGAATTGAACATCTACTATCTGTCAACCAGCCCTTACATCGACAGTGCCATGCTCGAGGAAATGTACAGCGGTTTGGTCAAAAAGGTCGCCGATTCGATCGATATTCCCCTGGCGGTGAAATTGAACCCATTCATCACCAGTTTGCCAAGTTTTGGAAAGGAACTGGTTGACTGCGGGGCGAAAGGGTTGGTGCTCTTCAACCGTTTTTATCAACCCGATCTGGATATTGAAACCAGGGAAGTCGTACCCACGCTGGACCTGAGCACTTCGAAAGACCTGCGTTTGCCCTTGCGCTGGACCGCCATCCTGTACAAGCGCATCCAAGCCGACCTGGCGTTAAGCGGAGGGATCCACAATGGAGTGGATATCGTAAAAGCCCTGATGGCCGGGGCGAGCATTGCCATGAGCGCTTCAGAACTGGTGGGAAACGGCATTCAACGTGCCAGGAGCATGCTGGATGAGCTGATCACCTGGATGCAGATCCATGAATATGAAAAGGTTGATGAAATGCGCGGCAGTATGAGCCAAAAAAATGTTGCCGAACCCGCCGCATTCGAGCGCGCGAATTACATGAAAGCGTTGACCTTATTCGACAACGATTTTCGATATTAACCATGTCCTTAAAGAAGGATCCCCCGGGTTGCGGGGGGTCCTTTTTATTCCTCTTCGTCAGAAATGGGATTATTTTTCTTTTGGCGATACGTGATCCGACCACGGGTCAAATCATAGGGCGACATCTCAACCTTTACACGATCACCTAATAAGATGCGGATGTAATATCTGCGCATTTTTCCAGAAAGATAAGCGAGAACTTCGTGACCATTATCAAGGCGAACACGGAATTGCGTTGCAGGCAGGGCTTCAATGACGGTGCCATCGACCTGTATCTTCTCTTCCTTCCCCATTTAAAACTCCTTCCTGCAGTTCACTGCAACACATTGTCCTAATGGGTCATCTGGTGCCGCTTCATTCGGCGAACTGCTTTTTTCTTTTCTGCACGACGGGTTTCGCTTTTTGATGAATACCAACGTTTCTTGCGGATCGTGCTTAAGACACCGCTTTTGATGACTTTCTTGCGAAAGCGACGTAATAGCTGATCTTGAGATTCGTTAGGTCTTAATACCACTTTCGTCAAACTTCTCACCTCCCTTCGCTCGAAGGGTTAAGAAAATAAAAACTCGGCTGACAGAAAAAGCAACAGTCGAGTTATCTTGAAAAAGTAACTTCAATCCTGGAAGCGAGCGATAAAATGCCTCCTCACATTAAGATAAGTACTGCGCCTTTTTCTTCTTCCGAACAGCCGGAATGATTATACTTAGAACCAATTTGCTTGTCAATTATTCAGATTTTTCTGTTTTAGCGTGTTTTTTCAAGCTTTGAAACACGAAAAAGCTGATCAGGGAACACACAAAACAGAAGCAGAATAGGAACCGATAACCCCAAAATGCCCCCGGTTTGCACCGGTTCAGCAGGTCAATCAAGGGACCTTCCAATTTTCCCAGGGCGCTGGCACCGGCGGTTGCCAGATTGGTCAAGCCGAGGAACTTGCCTGCCTGGTCAGCAGGGGCCAGTTTGACAGCCATGGTCCAGTTGGAGGTCAGATACAGGCCCATGCCCGCTCCGATGAAAGCCGCCACCACCATCAGCATGGTCATCTGCTGCACAAAGACCAGCGCAAGTCCACCTGTCGCGGTGATCAGCATGGCAGCGTTCATCATTCTTTCAGGCCCTGTTCTATCGGAGAGCCAGCCGGAGATCAGAACGAACGCCACCAGCGCACAGGCAATGACGATCATCAGCGAACCGGTGGCCTCCACAGGGTTCTCCACGGCCAGCACATCGCGGATGAAGTACTGGGCAAAGGTTTGAATGCCATACACCCCCAGCAGAAAAATGAACCTGGAGACCAGCAGATTGGAGAAAGGGCGATTTGTTTTCCGGTCAAAGGAAAAAACCTCACGCACCGAAAAGCCGGCCGAAGGCGATTCGGTTCCCGTGCTTTTTTTTCTTTCATGCGCGGCGAAGATGGTGACCGCTGCCGTGATGCACAAAATCCCGATCACGACCAGAAAAATTCGATAGGTGCCGGAACCATCGGGGGCCAACAAAAAACCAGCCAGCACAGAGGCGCATACCACGCCGAACACATCCATGAAATTCTTTATTCCGCTTGCCAGCCCTTTTTGTCGCTCGGGGACGATATCCGGGATCAAAGCCTGCATGGGTCCCTGGGCAATATTCGAGGCAACCTGAAGGGTGATATAGCCGAAGAAAATACCCACCAAAGAATTGGCAGCCGCAATGCATAGAAGCACACAAACATCCAGTATGGTACCCAAAGCGATAAAGGGGGTCCGTCTTCCCCAGCGCGAATGGGACCGATCGCTGAACGCGCCGGACAGCGGTTGGACCAGCATGGCAAGGACCAGGCCGAGAAAGGTAAGCAGCCCCAACCAGGTGTTTTTGCTGGTTTCCGGGACATAGCTTAACAACATGGCAGGCAGCACGATAGGATGCAACGTATTCCATAAAAAAGATAAGCCAAACGAATATGCGTTGATGGAGATGAGATTGGTGAAAGATAGTTTTTGTTTCATGGAAGACTCATTTTGAAGCATGGAATTTTCTAATTTTATTCCTGTCCGGGTGTATCAGCAAAGCCAGGCAGCATGGGGATGCAAAAATTCATTCCTGGCCAGCATATTTTGCGCCAGTTCAAAACCAGCATCACCCAACTGCGTGATCACGGCCATTTCATCCAAAAAAGCGATCTGCCCGGGTGCCAGTTGAACAAATCGTTTATCCAGGAAGCCCCACAAATCCCAGGGAAGCAGTTCCACGGAATTAAGCGCCAGCAGGTCACGCTGCAGGTTCCCAACGATGAACATTTCCCCTTTATATTGAAAGATACCAAACTTGCGCGCATCCGCTTTATGCAGCCGGACAAGCTGCCAGGCACGGCCCGCAGGAATAAATTTTCCAACGGGCATATCCAAGGTATCGAAATGGATCTTCAGCGCTTCTTTTTGAAAATCATCCAACTGCGCATCCACCATACACCAGCGCTGTTCACCGGCCTGCCAGTATTCCGTGACCCAATGGTCTTCATATTTTCCGGGTGTGAAATAGGTGGCAAAACCACATCTTGCCCTGGCAGGGATTCCCTTTGCCTTCAGCAAGGCAGCCAGGATCAAGGAGATATCCCGACAATTCACCACCAGGCGGGCGGCCAGCGGTCTCTCCACCTGCAACGGAGAGGGATCAAGTTCAAAAAGTCTGTCGAGCTTCTTTTCCACCGATCGGATCTGCACCTCGGCCTGGCGCTGCTCGGATAAGGGGAAGCCCATCCTTTCAGCCCAAAAAATATGCAGTGTGGTGGATTGGATGATCTTGCATAAAGATGGGGTGTCATCAGGCAGGTCAGCGCAGGCATGCCGATGCTTATTTAGGGAAGAAAGCGGGCCTGTCATTTCATAGAATTGCTGCGGTTGGGGAGTCATTCCAAGTCCTTTCAATGAAAATCGTTGGGGAAGGAATGATTATAACAAATTAAATAAAAAAAGCCTCTTGGCAACGACCTACTCTCCCGGGGGGTCGCCCCCCAAGTACCATCGGCGCTGACGGCCTTAACTTCCGGGTTCGGGATGTTACCGGGTGTACCACCGTCGCTCAAATCACCAAGAGACTTTTCTGTAACCTTTGAATAGTATGTAGATGATATCTTGAAAGAGTACCGAGTACTCCGCACCACGCAATGAAGCCCTCGATCATTAGTACGGCTTAGCTTAACACATTACTGCGCTTACACACGCCGCCTATCAAGCAGGTAGTCTACCTGCGATCTTACTCCCTTAACAGGATGAGGGATCTAATCTAGAGGCGAGTTTCCCACTTAGATGCTTTCAGCGGTTATCTCTGCCAGACGTTGGCTACCCAGCAATGCCGTTGGCACGACAACTGGCACACCAG
The DNA here is from genome assembly GCA_012797975.1 of Pelolinea sp. Taxonomy (GTDB): domain Bacteria; phylum Chloroflexota; class Anaerolineae; order Anaerolineales; family Anaerolineaceae; genus UBA4781. The sequence goes on from JAAZOD010000014.1 coordinate 64,239, forward strand.
AGGTCTGTCCACCCCGGTCCTCTCGTACTAGGGGCAGCTCCTCTCAAATCCCTTGCGCCCACAGCGGATAGAG
>JAAZOD010000015.1 GCA_012797975.1 Pelolinea sp.
AGGCCGTCATCGTGCACGCGGCGTTGCTGGATCAGGCTTTCGCCCATTGTCCAATATTCCCTACTGCTGCCACCCGTAGGTGTCTGGCCCGTATTTCAGTGCCAGTGTGGGGGGCCACCCTCTCAGGTCCCCTACCCGTCATCGCCTTGGTAGGCCATTACCCTACCAACTAGCTGATGGGACGCAGGCCCCTCCCAAAGCGGATTACTCCTTTAATCATCAAGTATCTAACCCTGATGATCGTATGGGGTATTAGCAGTCCTTTCGAACTGTTATCCCCCTCTTTGGGGCAGGTTACCAACGCGTTACGCACCCGTTCGCCACTAAGACTCCTCATCCGAAGAAAAGGAGCTTCGTTCGACTTGCATGTATTAAGCACGCCGCCAGCGTTCATCCTGAGCCAGGATCAAACTCTCCGCAAAAATCAAACACCAACCAAGTTGGTGTTGAGTTCTCTGACTCAATAGAATTTTGGTTTCACTTTCCTCTCACTCTTCAGTTGTTAAGGTTCCATCCATATTGCGGGACAGAATTGTAACCACATCTCCTGAACCTGTCAAGGCTCAGGGATAAAATTACCGATGCTTTCCTTTCTTTCGTTTGGACTGCACCGGTAACGCTGCTTACATCGTCCCTGCAAGCCTTCAATCTTGCAGCTATTTGGTTGTAAATGATTTGCGTTTACAAATCTACAAGGTCAAATGGTGAAGAGGATTTTAACGGTTTCCTCCCAGACTGTCAAGCTAAATTGCCCGAGAAACCTTAAAAAATCGTTTTTTCTTCCCCATTTCTCCCGAAATCACGCTTTTTCAACCCTGCTATAATTCAAAAATGGCTACTTCGCAAAAAACCTTCCCCCTACGATCGTTGATCGGGCAGAGTCTTTTATCCATCCTGTATGGAATCCTCATCTTCCTTTTCTGCATTTTCCTTTTTCTAGCGGGTTTCAATATCTGGTACGCCGGGCGCATCTATCCCGGCATCTACTTCAATGACATTCCCCTGGGCGGATTGACCAAGCAAGAAGCGCAGCAAACCATCCAGACCCAGGTGCTTCCCACCCTGCCGCAGAACATCGCCCTCGTCTATCAGGATCAGACCTGGAACTCAAACCTGCTTGAATTGGGCATCCGGTACGACCCACAGCAGATCGCGGACTATGCATTTTCCATCGGCCGCTCCGGTTCACCCGCCGTATGGCTGGGGAATGTGGTGGCCCTGCTGAGCGGGAACAAAACCATTCCCCCCACCATTCTCCTGGACGAAACCAGCGCCGCACAAACCCTGGCAAGAATTGCGCAGGAGCTGGACCGCCCCATGCAAGAAGCCGGCCTTTCTTTTGAGGGCTCCAGCGTCACCACCACCCCGGGACAAATTGGAAGAACCCTGGAAGTGGCACAGACCCTGGCAACCCTGCGCGATGCCATCCGCCAGCAGAACTTTGCGGTGATCCCGCTCACCGTCACAGAGAATCCCCCTGACATTCTGGATGCCGAGCCCTACGCGCAAACGATTCGCGAGTTTTTGGCATCCGATTTTGTGCTGGTCACCCCGCAGGAATATGGCCATGCCAGAGAAGAGCAGCATCTGACCGCCAGCGTGCTTTCACCCATGCTGCAATTGGTAAAGACGAATCAGGACGGGAAAATATCCATCGGCCTGCAATTTCAGGAGTCCATCCTTCAAAACCTGTTGGGCGACTTTTCCAAGAGATTCAACATTGAAACAGAAAACCCCCGCTTCATTTTCAACGATTCAACCGCTGAGATCGAACTGTACACGCCGGGCATCATCGGGCGTTCCCTGAATATTGCTGCCAGCATCACCAACATCCAGCAGCAGATCGCCGCAGGAGCACATGAAGCGGCATTGGCTTTTGATTACACGGCTCCCAGCGTCGCAGACACTGCCACGGGGAGCGAACTGGGCATCACGGAACTGGTCCAGCAGCAGAGCACCTATTTTTACGGCTCCAACAGCGCCCGCGTTCAAAATATCAAGACCGCCGCCAGCCGCTTTCTGGGCGTTCTGGTCGCTCCCGGAGAAGTGTTCTCCATGGCAAGGTACCTAGGGGAGGTCAGTTTGGATACCGGTTTTACGGAAGCTTTGATCATTTATAATGGAAAGACCATCGAAGGCGTGGGGGGCGGGGTCTGCCAGGTCAGCACCACCTTATTCCGCACCGCTTTCTTTGGGGGCTACCCCATTCTGGAGCGTTATCCGCACGCCTACCGCGTGTCGTATTATGAAAAAACGGCCGGAAACCAGATCAACTCCAACATGGCCGGATTGGATGCCACCGTTTACGTGCCACTGGTGGATCTGAAATTTCAGAACGATTCGCCCTATTGGATATTAATGGAAGTATATGTATATCCGGAATCAAGCCAGATCCAATGGAAATTCTATTCCACCAGCGACGGCAGAACCATGCAATGGGAGACCAGCGGCCCGACCAATATCGTGGAACCTCCCGAGCCAAAATATGTTCGCAACGATCAATTGCAGGAGGGTGAGGTCAAGCAAGTCGACTGGGAAGCGCAGGGGTCGGATGTGCGCGTGGACCGCCAGGTTTACAAGGACGGTTCCCTTTATTTCCAGGACCAGTTCCTGACCCACTATGCACCATGGGGGGCAGTGTACGAGGTTGGCCCCGGCGTGGATGGTTATCCGATTTCGGAAGAATGACCGTAAACAAATGGTAAAATTCTGAACAATATATAGAGAAAGAGCTGCATACAAAAAGGAGACTGCATGATCAGTAAAGATCTTTTAGAAATCCTGCGCTGCCCCGTTTGTGTTCGCGAAGATGGCAAGCAAGGCAACCTGAAACTGTATAAAGACACGTGGTTGCTGTGCGAGGATTGTGATCGAAAGTATCCCATTGTTGAAGATATTCCCGTCATGCTCATTGAAGAAGGCGATCAATGGGCCGGGAAGAAAAAGGAAGATCTGCCGGTGCCGGCACCCCGTCCGGATTAATGAACAAACGGATGCAGTAAAACAAAGCTATGAAAAAATTCCTTTCAAATTTAATAACGAAAATCCGCTCAACCGATAAAACCGTACGCGTCATCACCATCGCTTTTTTAGTACTGGCGATCGCCCTGGGAGTTTACCTGTACGGTTTTGTCGCACAATTCGTCAAAGAAATGACCATTGTGAATCTGCCTGGAGCGCCCGTCATCGATCAGGCACAAAGCGATGCAACGCAAGCACCGACCGCCGAATTGATCGGTCAGCCCACTGTGGAACCGTGGGATGGAATAAACCGGGTCAATGTTCTTTTTCTAGGTTTGGATTATCGTGATTGGGAAGCCGGCGAGACGCCGCGCAGCGACACCATGATCCTTTTTTCCATCGACCCCACCACCAACACAGCCAGCATGCTTTCCATTCCCCGTGATCTGTGGGTGAGTATTCCGGACTTCGATTATTACAAGATCAATGAAGCTTACTTTTTGGGCGAATCAAGCCATTTGCCAGGGGGTGGACCGGAGCTGGCAGTGGAGACCGTTGAACAATTTTTGGGTGTGCCCATCCAATATTATGCCCAGGTTGATTTTTCCACCTTCATCACCTTCATCGACGAGATCGGCGGGGTTGTGATCACCCCCACCGTTGACGTAAAGGTGGAAGAGTTCGGATCAGAATTCCAGCAATATTTGAAAGCCGGAGAACAATACACCCTGCCCGGTTCACTGGCACTATCCTATGCCCGCGATCGCTATACCGGCGATGGCGACTTCGGACGAGCCGGCCGGCAACAGCAGGTGATCATGGCGATCATCGACCGCATCACCCAATACAATCAGCTACCCACGCTGATCGCCAAAGCCCCCACCTTGTATTCCAGTCTATCATCCGGCATTCGGACGAACATGGATATGCCCACCCTGATCAAAGTGGCATCGTTGATGATCAACATCCCACCGGGGAACTTCCAGAAAGCAGTGATCGGAACCGATATGGTGATCATGACCAAATCTCCCGACGGGTTGGACATTTTGAAACCCATCACCGACAAGATCAGGGAATTGCGCGACCAGCTCTTCACCTCCGGTGGAGGGTTAGGACCGCTCGCCACCGCCTCCAGCGGGTCCACACTGGTGCGGGATGAGGCAGCGACCGTTCTGGTTCAAAATAGCACCCAGGATGCAGCCATCGTGGGCCGCACCATCGCTTATCTGCAGCAGCAGGGGATGAACGCTGTTGAAGCGGCCGCCGGCCAGCTTGGCAGCCCGACCACCATCATCGTGTACCACAGCAAACCGCACAGCGTGGCCTATTTGGCCGGCCTGATGAACGTCGCCTCCACCAATATCCGTTTCAGTTATGATCCGGCCTCCACGGTAGATATCGCCATCCTCATCGGAAGCGATTGGGTCAGCTCGAACACGCTTCCATAATCCTATGATGCTCAGAAGATCGCCAGAAACAAATCTGGCGATTTTATTATTACATTATTTCAACTTCTTTAATTAAATTTATATCTTTTTGAGTTCAAACTTTACCGCCCGTTCTTTTGTTAAATTTATATGGGGTACTTAGTGATACTCTGAAAACACATAGGAAGATTATTTTAAATATCTCGGCGAATTTATAAACAGAATCTGCCTCGTATAAAGCATAGGATACCATTACTGATTTTATGCTTTCGTCAGAGAACACTTTGAAACTCTAACCAACAAATATTGCAAATTTACCCTTTAAAAACACCAAAGAGCTTCAACCAAGTATATGATTCATTGATATAATTTTTATCAGATGATTGTTCTTTCTGCGACCAAAAGGACCAATCATCTGTCCGTTAGCCCACTTGTTTAAGTGGGCTAATTTATTATCGTTGTTAATATTGCATAACTGTATCGTTCAAAAGATTTACAAGACATATAATTACACATGAGTATTTTATGAGTCTTCAACTAAAAGCCTTTCTGTTGTTAGCAATAAGCATCATCGCTTTATATGTTTTTATTCCCATTGCACCAAACATGAGCCTTCCTCATACAGATGAAGGAGTTTTTCTTTATGGCGGTAAAAGCATCATAAATAATCAAATCCCCTACCGTGATTTTTGGGACCACAAGGGGCCAGTGATTTATTATATAAACGCATTAGGCTTATTGATAAGCAATGGAACACAATGGGGAATTTGGTTTCTAGAAATAATCAATCTTCTAGTATTTGGAGTGATGGTTTTCCAGTTAGGCAAAAAGAATTATCGGTTGTGTGTAACCTGTTTAGCATTAATTTATTCCTTACTTTTTTTCCAATTTTCTGTTTCCTGGGGAAATTACACGGAGGAATTCAATTTAATATTTCAAGTATGTGCACTATATCTTTTTGTTATTCGCAATCAGAAAAAACATTCTTACTTACTGATTGGTTTGTTAGCTTCTCTTTCAATACTTACTCGTCCTAATAATTGTGGAATTTTCATTATCATTGGGTTGTCATTATTCATTAAAGCTATTAAGAATAAAAGAAATTGGCATAAATTTATTCTATTTTTATTAGGGTTCCTAATAATCATTCTGGGTTATAGTTCTTATCTTTTATTAACTTCATCATTTCCTGATTTCCTTGACCAATTTTTATCGTTCAATTTCAGGTATGTTGGAAAATCAAATCTGGCCTTGAACATTCCAACAAATATTTGGAATTTCGTGAAAACAAATTTCTTACTACTATTTTTACCAATATTTACTTCAATATTTTTAACCATACATAGAAATCATTGTAAAAAACCTTTGCTTGGGATTGAAAAAATTGCATTGATTGATTTTCCACTTGAAATTATACTTGCTTCCCTTTCATCACGTATGTTTCCACATTATAGGTTAACAATTTTATTATCAGCAAGCATTTTAACTATGGCAGGTGTAAACGAAATTATCAGCCTTTTTATTTCTAAAAAATTTGTTAAACATGAGGAAAAGTGGATTTTCTTCATCATTCTCTTTTTCTTGATTATTTTTATCACACCCAAGTCTCATGAAATTAGAACTTACGCTGGTAGGATTTACAGGAATGGCTTTTCAGAATTAGAGTTCCCAATTGAAGGATATATCAAGCAAAACACAACTAGTGATCAGACAGTATTGGTTTGGGGAAACCAAACATATATTAATTTTCTTTCAGACCGTTTTTCTCCAACAAAATTCACATATCAAACTCCTTTATTTAATTTTTATTATTCGTCTGATTATCTAATCAAAACCTTCACCGATGAAATAATGAATAACCCACCTCAAATAATTGTAGATACGCGATTCCCATTTCCGATTTCATCTGAGAGGTTATCGAATTGGGACGGTCAAGAAGAAGATATTCAGAAATTTCACGAATTCTTAAAATTTGTCGAGGCAAATTACCATTTTGAAACCAATATCACCAACGACTATGATATTCTGGTAAGAAATACGTATTGATTTTTAGGGGTTGAAAAATTTTTATGTAAATCATATTATTTCTGGTATGCACTTAGAATTAAATATTTGCTAATGACAGAGATCTATTCCATATCAAAGGTATTTAGGGAGTATTTCTCTTTGAAATTAGTAAAAAGTCGTTTATCAATAATCGAAAAGATATATTAATAAAAGACTCAGGTCTTTGATAATTGTGGCTCATAGACTTTTTAAGACACCCCAAACTTGGTTTTCCGCTATTTTCTTATCAAAAGCGATAAACAAAACAGGATAATTCAAAAACAATTTTCATTCAACTAATAATTTGAATTTTAAATTACAAATTCACTATCATCAAAATACATAAATTTTTATCAAAAGTTTTTAATTTTCTACACATAAACACATCTCTACTACAAAAATTAATTTCCTCAAATGAACTGCGTATATAGATTTCTATAAAGTGGTTTCAGCATTAGATTCTATCCAATCGACAATTCATTATCGACCTTCCCTATTTCATCCCGAAACTCAACGACTGTATTCTCTTTTCTGATATTATTGCCTTTCTTTCTTCACTTCAACAGATTCAAAAAGATTGATTCTTATGAGCAATAAACAACAAAACCCTTAAAAGCGAACAGGAGTTATCGTTGTTAGTTTATGAGGGGGATATATGATTCATTGTTCTGTAAGTCTTCACTCATGTTTAACATTTTCTTTTCATTTTAGGAGAACAAGTCTGATTAATAACTTGGGAATCCTTCATGCATGGATGTACACGAATTCAAAGATTTACAATAGCACCACGACATATGGTTAATATTTACCCAACTGTATATTTTTTATGCCAAATTAAAACATTTTATTACTATTATCAGAAGTGAACCGTCCTTGTTTGAAATCAATTATTTTTACAATATTCCATATATTCTTTGCAAACTTGTTCACTGGGACCATCCATCTTTATCGCTCCATGATCTAGCCAAATTACACGATCACATATTTCTTCAACAGCTTTAATATTATGAGAAACAAAGATTATAGTTGCGCCACTGTTAAGAAGTTCTTTCATCTTTGACATTGATTTATCGAAGAATCCTACATCACCTACCGCTAAAACTTCATCCAATAAAAGTGTTTCTGGTTGAAGATGAGCAGCTACAGAAAAGGCCAACCTTACAAACATACCACTGGAATAATACTTAACAGGAGTATCAATAAAGTTACCAATTTCAGAGAATTCAACTATTTTCTCGAATTTCTTTTCAACTTCTTTAATTTTCAGGCCCAGAAAACAACCATTTAAAAAGATATTATCTCGGCCAGAAAGTTCCATATTAAAACCAGTTCCTACCTCTAACAATGAGGTCACCTTCTCGTAAAGCAGTATTCTACCATTAGAAGGTCTAGTAATTCGTGAAAGCAATTTTAACAAAGTACTTTTACCGGCGCCGTTTCTACCAATCAACCCAACAGATTCCCCATGATCAATTTTAAATGAAATCCCTCTTAATGCATAAAAGGTTTCTAGCGTTGTACTAGGGGAGCTACTTTTGGATTTATTTCTTATCTTTCGTATTGGATTTCCTAATAAGTCTTTAAAGGATTGGGAAGGATAATCTATACTCTGCCGAATTCTATATGTTTTTTCAATATTTTCTGCTTCTATCGCAAGTTTTGCCATGGCTACATTACGTCTGCAATTCTATTTTCCATCGACCTAAAAGCAATCGCCCCTAAAAACCATATAATGATCGCAATTAGGAAAGAAATCAAGAGATTAGTTGAAGAAGGAAAGGTATTTTGATTTAATACTATCCAATGAAAAGTCTCGACAATACTCGTTAATGGATTTAAGAAAAACAAATTTCGGAATTTTTCGGGTACTATTGAAAGCGGGTACATAACCGGGGTAAGATACATCCAAATCATCATTATAAAATTAATTAAATTTTTCGTATCCCTAAATTCCACCATTAATGCTCCAAAAAGCATTCCAACTCCCGAAGAGAATAAAGTTAGAATTAACAAAACAAGTGGAATAAGAAGATAACGCAAGGAAAATGTAAATTTTGAAAGAACAACAAAAACGAATAAAAGCAATAAATTAACCGTAAAATCAATAAATGAGCTTAATATTGAAGCTAAAGGCAGAGCTAATCGAGGAAAATATGATTTGATTATTATGCTCACATTGGATACCAGTCCATACGCGCACCCATTAATCACTTGAAGAAAATATTGCCAAACAATAAAGCCAGACAAAAAAAACAGGGGGTATGGAACCCCATTTGTAGGAATTTTTGCAAAGATACTAAAAATCAAATAATAAATAACCATCTGAATAAGCGGTTGTATAACTATCCATCCCATACCTATTACAGTTTGTTGAAATCTAACTTTTATATCGCGCTTTGTTAATAACAATATTAAATCTTTATTTTCCCATAATTCTTTAAAATTAGGCAATTCATATTTTTTTGGTTTCGTAATTTCTATAGGAAAAATCGAAGACATATGGTTTTGTCAATCCCGTTTGATAAAAAGATTATTAATTATACTCTAATCAGTAATTAGTCTTAAATTATTGTATACAGATCAATAATTCAATTATAATGAAAAAATTGGTCAGAATATAATAGTGGTTTAGTGAAACTAAATTACAATAGTATCTATGCACAAAAAAGAGAATAATTGGGGCTGGTTAAAAGAAGTTACATCCTCTGACGAACAGATTCTAAAGGCTTTCTTCATAAAAAACAATGTTCCGCCAACGGTTAGGGGGTTCTCTGCTTTTCCATTAAATGGGGAATCTGCAAATTTTATATGTTCAAAATCCCATCAAGATAAATTCTATATATTTGTTGATGAAAAAACCATCAAAGGTTTTTCGATGTTAAGAGGATGGGACGAGGGTTATTCTATTCCAAGTTTTGGAATTATTGTCGATATAGATTATCAAGGAAAAGGGATTGGAAGTAAGATTCTAGAACTCACTATTGAAAAGTGTCTACAATTAGGATGCAAAAGGATGAGGTTGAGTGTTTATTCATCAAATCAAACAGCATATAACTTATATAGAAAATTTGGGTTTACTGAAATTGAAAGATCTCCAATAAACTATAATGGAGAGTCAATTGAAAAAATAATTATGATTAAGGATTTCATATGAATCAAAGAAGGATTTCTATTGCAGCACCTGTTTTTTGTGGTAATGAAAAAAAATATGTGAATGACTGTCTTGATACAACTTGGGTATCATCTATTGGAAAATATGTTGATGAGTTTGAGTATAAATTTGCAGAGTTTTGCCAAGTCAAACATGCTATAAGTTGCTCAAATGGTACAGTTGCATTACATTTGGCAATGCTCGCTTATGATATTAAGCCTGGAGATGAAGTAATTGTTCCTACTTTCACCTATGTTGCAACAGCTAATTGTGTTAAATATTGCGGAGCCACGCCAATATTCGTGGACTCTGATCCGGAAACATGGAATATCAATCCAAAGCTTATTGAGAAAGTAATTAGCCCAAAAACGAAAGGAATAATTGTTGTTCATATCTATGGTCACCCCGTAGATATGGATCCTATTATCAAAATCGCAAAAAAGCATCATTTATTTTTGGTTGAAGACGCTGCTGAAGCACATGGCGCTGAATATAAAGGAAAAAAAGTTGGCTCTGTTGGTGATATTGGAACATTTAGTTTTTTCGGCAATAAAATTATTACAACTGGTGAAGGGGGCATGGTCACAACAAACGACAATAATCTTGCAAGGCTTATACGACAAATGAAAGGACAAGGGGTTGATCCTAATCAACGTTATTGGTTTCCGATGGTTGGGTACAATTATCGCATGACAAATATTGAAGCAGCTATCGGACTTGCCCAATTGGAAAAAATTGAATGGCACACGAAACAAAGACAGCGCATCGCAAATCATTATAAACAACGTTTGTCTGTTGATCCCCGGCTGATCATTCAACCTCAAATGTCTTACGCAAAAAATAGTTATTGGATGATAAGCGTACTATTAAGCAACGATATGCCTGAACGCAGCATTGTTATGAACAGAATGGATCAGAAAGGGATAGAAACTCGTCCATTCTTTTATCCGATGCACGTTCTACCAATGTACAAAGAGAATCAATTACAAAGTTCCTTTCCGGTTGCAAACTCCATTTATCTCCGTGGGTTGAATTTGCCATCTTCTGGCAGTTTGTCAAATGAAGAATTGGATTATATCTGTGATTCTTTGCTTGAATGCGTTAAATAGGTTAAAATTTTGATAAAACCGAGAGAGGTTGGTACCTTGAAGCATATTGCTATAATGCTTCCACAAAATTATCGCGGTGGTTCTTTAAGGACTTCAAAAAATATTGCCAAATCAATATTTCTCGGTGCTCAAAAGAACAATTTTCCTGTTGAGGTTTGTTTTTCATACGTAAAAGGGGGAAACTACGATGTTCAAAATGATTTCGCTGACTTACTAGAAATGGGTATAACAGTCCGCGAAACCGAATGGAAAACGATTTCCCGAGATAAAGTTTCATCAATCATTTCTACCGCACATTTACAAAAATCCGTTCTAACGGAACCAAAATACATTATGCCTACAGATGGAGCGAGTGATTTCTATGATTGTGATCTTTGGGTTATCATTAGCGATCGGACAACTTTTCCAGTCTTTCCAATAAAAAAATATTTAATCGTGATTTATGACTATATTCAACGCTATGTGCCTGAAATTTTTGAAACAACTGAAGTTTGGAATATTCAGGAAAGAAGTTATTTTATTACAACACGTTCAGCATCTGGGATTTTTGTCACAACTCCAAACACTAGGGATGATATGATTAGTTATTGTGGTGTCAATAAAGACAAAATCCATCTAATTAATATGGACTTTACTCCGCTTCTCAATAGAGTAGAAAATACACAAAAAACCATTCAAAAGCCATATTTCCTTTGGCCTACAAATACAACACAACACAAAAATCATAAACTCACATTACAGGGGTTGGAAAAATATTTCATAAAATCAGATGCATTGGATTGTTACATAATTGGTACAAATACTCATTATTTTCTTTCTAATCAAAAGAACGGGGGCGGAAATTTTCTAAGTAAACAATCCTATATCTCACAAATTAGAGAAATTATTAATGCAAGTCCAATTCTAAAAACAAAGATCCATATTCTTGGTGAAGTTACTGATGCTGTATATATGCAAATGATCAGCAACGCAGTTTTCTTACTACACTCTTGTCTATATGATAACGGAACTTTCTGCGTCCTCGATGCGGCTTATATGGGTCGTCCCTCTCTATCTGCAAAATATCCTGCGATGGAGTATATGAATCAATATTTCAAACTCAATCTACGATTCTTTAATCCACATGATCCTAATACTCTAGCGCAACAATTACAATTCATGCAAGAAGAAGCTAAGAATATTGTTTTACCTTCCAAGAGAAGTTTCAAAAAATATTCTTGGCAAGCAAATGCTGATAGCTTATTTAAATTGATTATCCCTTATCTGGAATAGGTGGTACTCTTGGAAAACCGAGAAAAAAGAATCCTCTGGTTGCTTAACCATAAAACCTTGATGCAAAGTGAACTTCCTTTGTTAACAAGCATGGGATTTGAAATCTATATCCCGAAAATTGTCCCTACAGATGAGGGAAATATGAGCGTGATAGTTAACAACTCATATGATCAAGGGATGACGATTTCCAAAGATTTTCTCAATGAATTGAATTATTTTAATTTTTATTCTCAAAAATGGAATGGGAAAATAGTAAAAAAAATTAATCAGAATTTTGGAGTAGCGTTTTGTGCATTTTTCCCTGATTTAGTTAATAATGTATTGGAATCATTCTCTGGAAAAGTTTTTTTGCGAGCTTTTGGCAGAGATGGGTCAAATAATTATGCCACATTTCCTAGTCTTTCAAAAAAAACTATTACACGCATTCAAGATCAAAATAACGTCTGGTTTGCACAAGCATATGATAATCTTACGGAAGTCGAGCCTTTTTGGATACGCCGAATATCAGTCCATTTACCTATTGGAGTAGGTGAAAATCCGTCATTTCAAAAAAATTCTTGGAGCGGCAAAGAGAATAGGATCTTATTTATTTGCTCAAGAATAAGAACATCACCGTACTACACATCAATCTATGACACTTTTATCAAAGATTTTGGAAACTTTCCTCATACGATTGCCGGCCACCAACTAATTCCAGTCAATGAAGCTAATGTTATTGAAAATTTACCAGATGAAGATTATTACGAATTATTCAAACAATGTAAGGTTATGTTTTATCACTCTCGGGAAGAGCGCCATCTACATTATCATCCACTCGAAGCAATAGTTATAGGCATGCCTGTGATTTATATGTCCGGTGGAATGTTGGATCACCTCGCCGGAGAGAAATTACCCAATAGTTGTGAAACAATACAAGAAGCAAAAGAAAAGATAAAAAGAGTGCTTGATGGAGATGAGGAATTTATTTCGCTGTTACAACAATCACAGCAAAAGATTTTCAACTCTTTATCACCGCAAAAAATAATGTTTAAGTGGCAAAATAACTTTTTGCCTCTTATAAACAATAACCATATTTTGACATACAAAAATGAAGAATTAACTCTTGGGATTTTTATTCCAATTGTAGATATAGGCCCGTTTTTTGCAGAAGGAATTATGCGTTTGTTGGGTTTCCTAATTCCGATCTGGCAAGAACAAGAAAACATTAATATCCGTATTGCATGTGCATCCTGGAATAAACCGAAGATTCAGGAATATTTATCTCAATCTGGCGCAGCGTTGTCAAAAATCACTTTTATTACTACAAACCAAAAAGGGAACGTTGCAATATCAATTTTTAAACTGCTACAACACAAGGTCGAAAACAGGAGAAAGAATAAACGCAATAAGAAAAATTTATCTTTTCTCTTTTCCGCACTAAAAAAATATGCACGACAGATCCTTTCCGAGATTTTTTACCAATGGTGGTTAACTTTGCTTCTCTCTCCGGTTCTTATTGTTTTAGGTATATTCTTTGGCTTTTTCTATTTCACCTATATAGTGATTCATCTCTGTTACAAAACTTGTATTACGGGTTATAAAATTTTTTATCAGCATATTGGAACAATAAAGGAAGGTAAAGAAACAGGTTCAAAAATAAAGGAGCTTATCTCGAGAGCGAAAAAAACTCCTTCGTTAATAATAAGTACAGATAGACTTAATCAAATTTCTTGGGGAAAAAGCACGTTACGACGCCTCCTTACCATTCCCTTTCATTTGATTGGTTCTGCTGAGATCAACCATCTCTGTCTAAAAATGAGCAAAGCGGAAGAAATTGATTGTTGGTACTTTCCATTTCCACGTGGAAATAATATGGAACATATAAAAAAGCCAATAGTAGTTGCTTTGCCAGATCTAGTTCACCTAGAATTCCCTACCCGATTTAATGCGGTCGATCCAAATTTTGATACGTTAATTAACGATATTATCCTTGCCATTAATCATGCAGATGCTACAATTTCATATTCGAAGTATATCCGTGACACACAAGTTGTCCAACCCGGTTATCATGATGCAGAAACTGCTTACGTAATACCTCACGCACCAATAAAGCTGAATGAACTATTGGATATGCACGAAAATTCCACCTTTTCAAAGTATAGGGTTACAGCCATTAAAGTAATCAATGAGTATGTTGCTAGCTTGGCAACTAAGATCCCTGCTAGGCAATATACGTATCTTTCAAATATACAATTTGGAAATATAAAGTATTTATTTGTTTCATCACAAAATCGTCCATATAAAAACTATTTGAATATGGTAAAAGCTTATGAAAAGATTCTTCGAGAAGAATATCAAAATGTTAAATTAATTATTACAGGAGCTGTTGACAAAGAACTCGGTGAATTCATTGAATCCAGGAAACTACATCTAGATGTAATTTCTTTACATAATTTACCCGCCAATGTTCACGCGGCATTTTATGCCTGTGCTGAATTATCACTCGTCCCCTCTTTATTTGAGGGAGGATTTCCATTTGTTTTTTCCGAATCATTATCTGTTGGAACTCCTGTTTTGTTAAGCAATATTCCAGTAGTTCGAGAGGTTTTGTCTAGTCCAAACTACGAAAAAATAATATTCAATCCATATAATATTCAGGACATTGTTAATAAAACGAAATGGGCTCTTACACATAGAGAAGAATTAATAAATTCTGAAATGAAAATATTTGCTCAAATGAAAAGTCGAACCTGGAATGATGTGGCGCAAGAGTATTACAGGGTATTCAAGGTATTTGCAAATAAGCAGATTCCAGATTTGATTCAGCAGAATAAATAGTTCATCCATTCATCCGCGTCGCTGTAAAAGGTTTTTATTCCAATAAATCCATAAAATAATGGTTAAAATATGATTCAAAATAGGTTTGCAATTTTCCACACTATTAAAATATAGATCAAGCCAATTGCCCTGTGAAGAAGTATCTAAATTCGTTACTTATCTCTTTTGATTCTCTCTATTTGCACGGATGTGGTGATTTTCAGTACTTATACATGTAGTACTTTTATTCCGCTGTGTTTTAATAAAAAGGGTATATCAATACATTAATTATTAAACGAATTGAAATTGGAAGAAAGTATTGTCTGGATAAACATTTCTGCAGTTTTATGCCATGTAAATTGCATCGCATATTCTTTGCCCTTTTTTCTCAACTGAGTTTGAAGGCTTTTATTAGTAAGTAAGATATCTATCTGTGTTTTTATTTCTTGAATATTTTGGGGATTAAAATACAAAACTGCATCGCCGCAAATCTCCGGTATTGCAGCTCTATTAGAGCAAATTGCTGGGCAACCACAGGCCAGGGCTTCCAATGGTGGTAGACCAAATCCTTCATACAGAGAAGGAAATATAAATGCGGTAGCATGTTCATAAAGTGATCGTAATTGTTCATCTGTGACATATCCTAAATACAGGATCTTTTCATTTTTAATTTGATCCACATTTCTAAATACTTTAGTGTAATCTCCCCCTACAATCACCAGCTTAGGTAAATTGTTTTTTAACTGGAGTATTGCTTGAACTACTATGTTCAAGTTTTTATGAATACTATTGCTACCAACGGCTAGGAAATAAGGATCCTGGTTGTATGATATCTTTTTCAGAATTGCATCATCTTTTTCAATTCGAAGAATATGATCGCATCCTTCTGAAATTACCATAATTTTTTCTTGGGGAATCTGCAAAAATCTGGATATTTCTTTTTTTGAGAATTGCGAAACGGTAATTATTTTTTTTGCAATGCGCGAAAGAAAAAAATAAACAAATTTATACTTTAATCTAAAGATTCTTGAATATGATTTCGGTATAGCAAATACTGACGCATCATGAATTACAATAATCTGATTGAAGTGGCAAATCGGTCCTATATTACAAAGATCAATTAACAATCCGTTCCTTGCATAAAAGGGAAGTGCAAGTTGCTCCCATAAATTCCCTTTTAATTTTCCACAAATCTTTATTTGGATATTTCCCCATCGATGGATGGACTCTATATTTCCTGGTGGAACTAAGCAAGTAAACTGATAATCCGGTAATTCATGGATTTCTATAAATTGGTTTAACTCATTTAATAATTCAACGGCAAACCTTTGCACTCCTGTTTGGTATTGAGTCAAAAACCTCCCATTGAAATAAATTATTTTTTTCATTTTTTTAGAAACCCTTCTATAATAATTTCCCGGTCTTCAAATTCTTACAAATCTACTCCAAAAGCATATTGAGCAATAATTTTGAACTGCCAGTGATCTTATAAAAACAAAAAATAATAACACATATTGAATTAAAACTTTTTTATTGGCGTTCCACGAATGATCGAATTTTTTGGGTAAAAATTGAAATATCAAACCGAGCTGCATTATTTCTAATTTCGTTTTCTTTAAAATCAATTTTGTCAAATCTGTCTAAAGTTTCAACAAGCTGACTAACAGTTGGAAGATTAAAAAATACTCCCGTTTTTCCTTCGACTACCGATTCAAGCGCCCCTCCTTCTTGGAAAGCAATTATAGGGCAGCCGCTAGCTTGAGCTTCCACGGGTACAATTCCAAAATCCTCCACTCCTGGAAAAATTAATCCTCTTGCCTTTGAATAAAGTTCCTTCAATTCGCAATCAGATACATTACCTAGAAAGATAGTAGATTCTTTTGCTTTTTTTTGCAAAGAGTTTCTCTCGGGCCCATCTCCCACTATCAATAATTTTCGACCGCTCTTCTCACAAGCCTCTATAGCCAAATCTGCCCGCTTGTACGAAATTAATCGACCCACAAATAAGTAAAAGTTTTCGCGTTCTTTTTGTGAGAAGAATTCTGAAAATTTTATCGGCGGATAAATAACTTCGGCATTCCGTTTATAAATTTCTTGGATATGATTTGCCATGTTAAAACTGTTCGTCATGATTAAATTAATTTTCTGAGTAAAATATCCATCCAAATTTTTCAGAATCGGAATGCATAAATCAGTAAATTTTAATAAATAATGACTTAAAGGTAAGCTTTCAGGTGTATAGGACTCTCTTTTCCAAATATAGCGAAATGGGCTATGAAGGTAACAAATGTGCCTGGACTTCTTAGGTACTTTCACATACTTAGCTGCATATGTTGAAGAAGTAATAATAATATTAAATTTGGATAGATTTATGTGACGAAATCCCCATATCCACAATAAGATCAATCTTTTAAATTGCCTTTCATTTGTTACAAATCTTGCACCTGGAAGAGTATGAATTTTTTTGTTTCGAAAATAGTCAAAAGTACTTTCAGGTAGGTAAACTGAAGTAAAAATCTCCGCATCAGGGAATGCTTCGCACAAGGCAATTGTTAATCGTTCAGCTCCCCCGGAAACTACCAATGCATCATGAATTATTGCAATCCTCTGTTTTTTCTGAATCATATTTTATTGTTTTATTCCGTTCCTGGACAAATCCAATCTGCACGCGAATCAACATAAATAATTTTTTCTTTATCTAGTTGAATAACCGCAAAACTACGAACAATGATTCGATTTGCTCCCCATAAATTATCTTGTCCGATTTTGCAGCCAAATATAATTACTTTACTTCCATCTGTAAATGGCTGATTGGGGGAATACGTATTAAGTAAGTAGCTTATATATACATGCTTCTTACCTAACATCATCAATTCAAAGCTCATATTGTTTTTATTATAGAAATCACTACGGTAATATCGAGGATTAATAGCAATTCCCTGAACAATTAGACTATTAGGACTGGCAGTAAAGGAAATTATTTGCTGAGTTGACATTCCTACTTTTCGTTCAAGCAACATATTTCCTTCTTGGAAAATTGTTGGACCCGATTCCTCAGGATAATTTGATGGTAAAAAATTAATTATTGGAATTATCCATCCACCAATTCCAAATAAAAGTAAAACAAGAAAAGGTTTAAATAGTTTTTTTCTCATTTTTAATCGACTAATTATTTATCGACTTCTCTTGATAGTGAAAAAAATTCACTAGTATTCTAGCAAAACAAATTATTCCACCAGAGTAATAAATCAATGTAACCCAATTCACAGGCTGTAAATACCGACCTCCTGATGACATAGAAGTTGCATTGCCTAGATGATATCCTAAAAAAATACAAAGAGGGATCAAGCCACAAAAACCTGTTTTCTTAATTGCGAGAATAATACCTAAAACTATAAAAAAAATATTTATACTTAGTAATAATAAATTTTCAATCGAAAGATTTTTTTGCCAGATTGGCTCATTTGTTTGAGTCCATATATTTTGATCGATTTGAGTTTTTATAAAACCAAATGATGGATTCGACGGGAAAATTGCCAACCCACTATAGACATTATTTGCGAAATGTGTAATTGCATTCTTGGGACTGCTAGAAGATAACATTTCTGGTGGATAGTACAATTCTGAAAAATTTCCATTTGGTGACAGTTGAACAGTAGTATCTGAATTATTTATTACGGGAGTATTCTGTATTTCGTTCTCTTCATTCTTAAAGGAAAATCGTTGAGAAATAACATTTTCGATTTTTTCTATGTAATAGTTATTTCCATTAACATCCTTTGAAAAAAACACCGTCGGGAAAAAAGTAATTATAAAAGCTGCAGTAAACAAACCCAATTCCATACTTGGAAATCGCTTTATTTTAAAATTCTTGAAAATTAAAAATAACACTATCATCGGGAAAATAAATATCGGTGTAAATCTTATGAGAGATGTGAATCCAAGTACTCCACCAGAAATAACTGCCCAAAGATTATTTCCATTATTTTCAAACCATTTATATAAAGCAATACATAAAAAAACCAACCCCAAAGCTGTTAATAATTCCGTATTTTCTAATTTTGCATTAACTCCTCCTACTTCTTGATAAAGATAGATTTCATTCCTACCTAAAATTATCTCCAATATTGCTATGATTCCCCCGCCTACATAACCCACATACCTTTTTCCAATAAGAAACAAACATGAGGGGATTAAAGCCAGTATCGCAATCTGAAATAAAAGATATTGGTCAATTCGTAAACCTAACAATTTTTGACCAATCGCCAAGAATAACATATAAAGTGGTTTGTCGGTTAACCAATGATTATAGATCCCTTCTCCTAATGCTGCATAATGCGATCCTATTGAATACACAGCATCATTAATAGCAGGGTAACACTGAAGATTGGGGTCAAAAGGTCCTGGTCGATCGTCAGTACATACAAATGGAGTTTGCCTCCACACTAAATACGTAATGATAGTTATAAAAAGAAAGGTAGCCACGATCCAAGCATCTTTTCTAAAAAAAACAACCTTAAATTCATTGACCAGTGATAAAGCAACTAGTAAAAACAGGAATACGACAAATATTTGGCTACTACTGATAGGGGCACTTGGCGAGAAGAAAAGCAGACCACTCTGTTGGCTTAGATTTGATGTGACATGAAGAAAGTACGCTATTAAAGTAAGGCCAATTCCAATAACAAATGATAAAAGAAATACTTTTTTTTCTTTTCGAATTTGAAGCGAAAAATGTAAAAAATTAAATTCCTTCAAATAGGTTTTGATAAAGAAGTAAGTTTGACTAAGTTGAATCTCTATTAGTAATAATAGAGGCTTTATTCGTATATATGCGGTTGAAAAACGTCCTAAAGATTTTGCATCAAACCATACTGTGAACCAAAAAGCAATTAATCCTATTATCCCTAAAATTTTCGTGAAAATTAATGCATTTTTTTCTGAGGCGATTTTTTTTAACAAATTTACTGTGTTCGCTTTTTTCATAATGAGAAAAATTTGAAGAATAAATAAAAAGAATACAACAGATACCATTAAAATTCTTTTTTTTGAATAGCCAAATAGAAAGGCATTTTTAATATCACTGGGAATGAGCAACAACCAAATAACTGCAATCACACTCTCAACAATTCCAAGTAATAAAAATAGGGTTATTTCCTGACAGAAAAAAAACTTTCCATGAACCTTTTTTTTCAAGGGTTCATTTCTAAATAAGTGAACTTTTTTTAAGTCAGTTCTATTTTTATGCATAGGTTCTAAAACCCATTCCCTTTGATAACAATCCAAAGCGTTTTTATTAAAATATAGAAGTCCATCCAAACAGAGAAATTACTAATATAATATTCATCCTTCCTTAGTCTGTCTGAAAAAGTAGTATTATTTCTTCCCATCACTTGCCACCATCCAGTTAGGCCGGGTAAAACTCGATGAATTAATGCCGCAGATTCGCCCATATCTTTCAATTCGCTGGGTAAATAAGCTCTAGGTCCAACCAAGCTCATTTCCCCACGAATTACATTCCAAATTTGAGGTAATTCATCCAGACTGGTTTTTCTCAGGAAATAACCAACTTTTGTTACACGAGGATCGTTTCGTAATTTATGAAAAGTCTGATATTCGTTGAATAGTTCGTTATTAGGAAAAATAATTTCTTGGAAAATTTTGTCGGCATCAATCACCATTGTCCTAAATTTATAAATCGTAAATAATTTTCCATTTTTTCCTAACCTTTTTTGTGGAAACAAAATAGGTCCTGGAGAATCAAGCCGGATCAAAATCGCTAACAACACTGATAAAGGCACTACAATTATTAAACTTATTCCACACAAAAACAAATCAGAAACTCTTTTTACAAGAATAGAAATGGGGTCCAATAAGTTATATTTAACACTCAATGCTGGATAATCCCCAAGATCTAGTGGTTGCATCGCCAAAGAACCTAACGGGGTACCACCAATCACGTATATTAATTCTGGGAAGTTCAAACTGAGATTATATATTTGTTTCTTTTGAAATTGATTTAGTTCTCTTGAATTAGCAACAAAAACAACCATTCGGATTCCAAGTGACCTAACTTTTTTTTGCGTGGTTTCTGAAATAGGATAATAAATAATAGTTCCTTCAGATGAACACTTAAATCCTTGATCAAGAGCTAAAGCAAATACAGGTCGAAAAGCCATTCTTCTCGACCATTGAAGCTTTTGTATAGTTTCTCTTATTTCACCCTTATACCCTACAATTACTACTGGCTTACTCCACCAAGAAAATAGTGAACCACGGTTGTGTAATATTAGTCGGAAGCAAGAAATGAAGACGTAAGAAAAGAGCCAAGCACCAAGAAAAACAATTCGGGAAATTTGATCGCTGAGATCGAAAAAATAAAAGAATAAAGCTAAGATAAAAAAGCCTATACTAATATTTTTTATAATCAATTTCAACTCAGTTATTCCAGTTTTTCCAACCGCTGGATATAAACCGTTTATTGTAAAAAGGCAGGAAATTACAATGGTTAAAATCAATAACATTGGTTGAATCTTGGCAATTTCAACTATTCCACCCAAGATCGGGATCAATGAATACCTTATCCGAAAGGAAATGGCAAAAGAAAGTGTCAATGCAAAAACATCAGAAAGCCATAGTACCAAAGACACTAGCCATGGCTTATAATTATTTTTAAAAATCAATGCTTCGGTTGATTTTTGTTGCATTATTCCACTTTCAAATACATGACAATCAACAAATTAGTTTATTTGCATAATTTTGTTTAGTCCTTATTCTGCTTGCTAATAATCGTCTAACCCTTCCAATCGGCAAAGAATTTTTCTTATCTCAAAGGAGTTCTTTTACATGAAACTAGAACTGTGTAATATAGAATACCAAAGAAATGGCATTTCATTGAAAATCAAAGCAATTACTTTTCATGTAAAAAATACAAGCCCTTAAACATTGATTTTCACATAGTATAAATCACTAACATTATCATTGGAGTTTTCGCCCTTGTTAGAAGTATAATACAATATCAAAATCATGCTATCAAGTCCATACGTATGAAGATGAGTTTGTCAAAAGGATGATGTCCTGAACTTTCTTATGGACTTACCAATATTATTCATCCCATTTGATATCTAGAATTAATAAAAGTGACGAGATTGCACATATTCAGTAAAACTGATTATATAATTATATTAAGGCATCAATATTTAAAAATTAACAAATCATAATTGGAATTTACCTATCTTAGAGCCATCTAAGGCTTTTTCTTTAGGTGTCGTCACATGGTAAGTCGCCAGCCTTCCAAGCCAGAGAGCCAATGACATATCTGAGGAGTAATATTTTTGTATACCCATACCAATCAAAAATTTTCTGTGGCGGTGGTCATCCCCTCATATGATGTAGAAAAATATATCGAGACCGTGGTCAGCCATCTGCCCGCATTGGTCGATTTCATTGTTGTGGTGGACGATTGCAGCACCGATTCAACCGCCGCAAAAGTTGAACAGATCAAAGATAAACGCATCCACCTGATAAAGCACGAGAAGAACCGGGGAGTGGGAGGGGCCATGCTGTCGGGCTACGATCTGGCATATCAATTGGGCGCACAGGTCATGGTAAAGCTGGATGGTGACAACCAGATGGACCCAGCATACCTTGAAGCGCTGATCGACCCCATTCTCGAATTCAAAGCAGATTACACCAAAGGAAACCGCTTTTTACACGTCCAGGAGCTGCAACGCATGCCCCTGATCCGCCGGATAGGAAATCTGGGCCTGTCTTTCCTGACGAAACTCTCCAGCGGGTACTGGAACATTTTTGATCCCACCAACGGCTATACCGCCATTCATCGAGATGTTTACGAACTGCTGGATAAAGATGCAATTGACAAAGATTATTTTTTCGAAACCAGTATGCTGATCCAACTGAACAAGGTCAAAGCGCTGGTGCTGGATATTCCTATCCCTGCCAAATATGATGACCAGCTCAGCAATTTATCACCCACCGCCACCCTCTTCAAATTTCCAGGCAAGCTGTTAAAAGGGTTGTTCAACAGGATCGGATACCAATATTTCTTGTATGATTTCACCGCCGCTTCCGTTTACTTGGCCACGGGCATCCCTGCGCTGATCTTCGGTGTCATCTGGGGGATCGTCAAATGGATTCACTCTATTAAGACCGGCATCGTCGCCAGCAGCGGAACTGTCTTGATCGCCGTTTTACCGATCATCGTGGGGATCCAATTCATCACCCAGGCAATTTCCCTGGATATCAACGATGTCTCTAAATCTTCCATAAGAAAAAACAATTAATTTCTAAGTTACCTCGTTATCAAACACCCGTAATCAAACAACAAATCATTATATGAACTGATACCATTAATTTTTAATGATCCCTCTTTATAATCATCACGCGAACTTAATCCTAATCGGACATTACTATAATAGTTAGTAGTTTTGATAGAAAGAATATAAATTGTGTCTTTTTCTGGATAAAATTCAGTAACAGGTATACTTAGCCATCCGGATTTTTTCAACTCATTTTTTTCTATATCTTTTTTAAGAATTTCGGTCTTTAAAGTAGAATCATATAATTGGACTTCTACACTTTCATTTTCGGGAATTTCATCAACGTAAACCCACACTCTTATCTCATTAACCGGATCACATTCAAACAAAAAGGTTTGTTCATATACTTGCTCATATTTTAGTGGTTCACTTATATTTGAATTGGGTGACCAGTTCTTGTATTTTGGTAAATAACACAAGCCTCCTTGAAGATAACTATTGCCACAATTTATATGATAATCAAAATATGCTGGTATAACCACACAAATGCTCAGAATACAAAATATTCCCATAAAGCACTTTGACTTTAGGCTTTCCTTGATTTTAAGAAATGCCTTATTTCGTACAAATGCAAAAAATAACAGGGGAGAAATAGGAATAAAATAACGTCCTTGAACGCCAGAAACGTCAAATGAATTTTTTTCAGCTAAAAGGGATTGAAAAATAAAGAAGACAAAACAAAATCCAAGGATAAATAGGAAAAACATAAAACTGCGTTTTTGAAAAGAAAATATTTCATCACCTGATTCACTTAATACAGTGGAAATCAAGAGAATGGGATATATGACATATACAAATGAAGGTAAATTCCAATATCCATAACCAAGAACACCAATCCATTCTTTAAGATATTGGATAGAATGATTTTTAAGATCATTTCCGAATGACTCAACAAGTAGGTTTCCATTTTTTTGAACTTCAGATAAATTTTCAAGTGTAAATAATTTTTGCCCACTTATTCCCTCTGCAGGATTTAAAACTGTAATAAAGTTCCATCCTCCACAGATTACAACAATGATTAATATTGTAATGATCCAAAATTTCATATATTCTTTAGTAGATTGAAACAAGCGCTTCGGAATAATTAATAACAAAAGTATTAAAACTAAAGAATTAATCTTTGTGGTTGATAAAAGCGCAACCATCACAAAAGTAATTATTAATTGTTTCTTTGTAATTATTCTAACTTTCTGGGCGCATAAATAAATAATCCATGCAAAGAAAAAAAAACTTATTCCATTTGAAATGGCATCCGGAGAAATAATTGAAGCTTGTATCATCGCCATAGGAGATAATGCTAGAAAAGCAAGAAGGTTTTTTCCGAAAGGAATTATTTTTATCGCTAAATAAACTAACAACGTATATGTTAGTAGATAAGAAAATCGAAGGAAAAAATAGATGATCAATATTGGAGTATTAAGAAAGCGGCCAAGTATTCCCATAATAAAAGCTTGAACTAAATAAAGGGTCGGGAAATAAATCGATCTGGTTTGATGGTTGATCATGTTATTCCAGTCAATTTTTCGATTAATGTTTAGTAAATAAAAATTCATGTCTATCGGACGGATAATATCTTTTTGGCGATATGAAAGCTCATAGAATATTTGAGGAAAATATGGACCTTTCTCTAGTAATGAGTTGGGGGTGAATTTAAAATTTGACATTTCCCAGACTCTAGCAACATGTGTATCTTCATCAAATCCTGCCCCTATGGGAGTTATAATAATTAAAATTGTTCCGATAATCAAACTGAACAATAAAAAGATTTTTTGTGGTTGGTTTTTGCCTACCATCCTAATACACCTCCCATGTTCATTGTAGTCAATTCACTTAAAAACTAAAACTCTGAAGTACCTTACTCAAAAATAATATCCTTTAATATCTCCGACGCAATTTTTGGTGCTTTGGCTAATATCACCTTGACCATCTTAATAAACACATAAATTATAGCGTTGATTTAACATAAAAAGTATTTTACGAACTCAAGACCAAATTGAATTGTGAAATTCTATTTATCTTCTTTTCAGTCACATGGTTTTTATGAATCCAGAATTCATTGTTAAAACACAACTGTTCCTTATAAAATCGTTTTCAACTATTTCCCATATAAGAAAAATGAAGGATCCAACCAGCATGAAACAACCTGTCGAAGAATTTCTCAACTCGGTCACGGGTGAAAGGAAAGATCTGCTGCTGGAACTGCAGGCATTGACCAGAACGCTCTACCCACAGGCGGGATGTTTGATCTGGTACAACCTGTTCGCTCATCGCATTCTAACGGTTGGGTTGGCCTGGGCTATTGGGAAAACGGATCATCAAGGTACTCCCAATCGGGCGCACCCCCAAAAGAGGATCGCTGTTTCATGGGACACAAAATCCATTCAACGGTAAAATTAACAGCATAAAGCAACTGAAACGAGGGTTAACCCATGAAAGCCACCGCTCTGGCGGTCAGCGCCCGAAAGCAGGGCAACTGTTACGATTTTGCCAGGTTCACTCTGAATGTTTGCCGTGCAGAGGGGCTTGAAACGGAATTGATCAATTTCTATGATCATCAGATCGAACCCTGCCAGCACTGCGACTATGAATGCATCCAGCACGTTGACCCTCGGAAACAAAAAGATGCAGCATGTCCCATCCGGGATGATGTGCGTTCGATCTGGGAAAAGACCTGGCAGTCAGAAATTCTCTTCTTGTTCGTCCCCAATTACGGAGGAATGCCGCCGGCATTATGGTTGGCCTTCTCCCAGCGTTCACAGGCGTTCTTCCGCCAGGCACCCACAGCAACCTTGAAGAAAGCGGTGGTCAGCGCAGTGCTGCTGGTCTCCCCTCATCAATCCAGCGGAGCCGCCTGGGCATTATCCTTCATGGCTGACGAAGTGAAAGGATTGGACAGAAGAGTGGCCGGCTTCGAGGTGATCGACCCGCCGCAATTTCAAAAAGAAACTACGTTCACGCCGTTGATCGAGCATCCCGAGATCCAACACAGGTTGCACTATCTGGCAAAGCAAACCCTCGAATGTGCAAAGGGATTAGCGAGTGAAAAACCATAAGTACATAGGAAAAACAGCCGGGAACCGGGCTGTCCGTCTACCGTACAACCATTTTGGACTTTAGAGTATGCATTTTGCCTTCACACCCTATTCTCATTACTTTCTCGTTGCCATTCTGCTCAGTCTCACCGCGCTCCTCGTCATTCAATTTCGGGCCAATTTTCCCGGGAAAAAATGGATCGTTCTGGCAATGCTGGCCATCACGTTCTGGAATCTGTGCGCCATGCTGGATATCTCCAGCACCACCCTGCCAGGCAGGATACTTTGGTCCAAGATCGAGTACCTGAGCGCCAATACCACAGCCCCACTGCTGCTGCTTTTCTTTTTCAATTACCCTTCCGCGCTTTTTCGCTTGAAGAAGTTTCAATATGCCCTCCTCTTCTTCATACCGGTGATCACCATAGCGGCAGCCATGACCAACGAATGGCATTATCTATTTTGGACAGGTTTTACCTCCCTTCCCGCAATTCCTAACGGATATGAATTCCATCACGGTTTCTTTTACTGGCTGGCACTGGCGTTCAATTATTCCTGTGGAACATTCGCGTTCGTTCGGATCGCAAAGAACATCGTTCAATTTCGCGGAGTCTACCGCCTGCAATCGATCACATTATTGAGCGTCAGTATCTTCCCCTTTGTAGCCGGGTTAGCCTATTCCTTGAATTCCAATCCATTCCCCGGGTTGGACATCTTGCCGCTCGCCTTTTCGTTGTCCGGTGCAGGAATTGTGGTCAGCGTGGCTTTCCTGCGCCTGTTCGACCTGGTGCCGGTCGGGCGCTCCATGCTGGTTGAGAACATGCAGGATGGTTTGATCGTGGTCAATCAATCCCTGCAGATCGTGGATATCAACCCGGCTGCCCGCCGATTGCTGGAACCGATACGCTTGAACGTCGGCGAGTCGATCACCAAAGCAGGCGATGTTCTTGCCAGTCATTTTGTGAAAACAGGATCGCGCATCGAGATCGAATGGAGATCGGATCCCGCACACCACCTGGAATTGACCACCAGCCCGTTGATCGATCCCCTCGGAAATCAGGTGGGAACCATGGGCATCCTCCGCGACATCACCGATATCTGTGCAATGCGCCAGCGATTGTTGGATATGGCAACTCACGATCCATTAACGGGTTTGCCAAATCGTTCCTTGTTCTATGACCATTTCAACCTGGCGCTGGCAAACGCCCGCCGGGATCATAAAAAATTCAGCATCCTTTATTTGGACCTGGATCGATACAAGAGCGTCAACGATAATATGGGCCATCTGGTTGGCGATGAGGTATTGATCGAGGTCGCTGTTCGTTTGAGGTCAAGCTTGCGCGCCGGGGATACCGTTGCACGTTTTGGCGGCGATGAGTTCGCCATTTTGCTGTGGGATATCAATGACCGCAGCGATGCCATCCAGGTATCTGAAAAATTGCTCAACGCCCTTCGAAAACCCTTTCAACTGATCGATGGAGGACAAGTGAACATGTCCGCCAGCATTGGCATCGTGCTGTGCCCCGATCATGGCACAGAAATGCGCGAACTGATGAAGCGCTGCGATGAAGCACTGTACCGCGCCAAAGAAAAAGGACGAAACACCTATTCCTGCACACCACTCAGGAACACGAACCCATGAAACAAAAAAGGTTGGCTCCCAGGAAGAGCTCCCTCATCATCAGCGGCATTTTAGTGGGCCTTGCAGGATGGCTGATCGTCTCAACCATCCACCATCGGGAAGAGGTCGACAACCCGCCCCAAGAAAAAACGCAACTGCCCTCCAGCGGCATCCATACTGAAACCGCCCCTGCTCCCGCCCCCCGCAATCCTTTGATCAGGTTGGGTTATTACACCGGAGATGAGGATTCCTTCGCTGCCGTACAAAATGCCGCCGCGTCGCTCACGATCGTCTCAGCCGATGTCTATGCGGTGCAATTCGATGGCAGCATCAGCGGTGGCGATACCTTGGGCGTGGTGGAATGGGATAAAGCGCGGGGTATCGAAACCTTCGCCTGTATCAGCAACTACAACAACGACCCATCCGTCAATGACTTTGACGCACAATTGGCACATGCAGCGATCGTCACCCAGCGCGACGCATTGATCGACGACTTGCTGGCTTTAGCGCGCGAGGGAGGATACAGCGGCATCAACATCGACTTTGAGAACCTGGCATATTCCAGCAATATTGAGGAAGACCGCGCTGCCTTCACCCTGTTCATCCACGATCTGGCCGGGCGATTGCATGCAGAATCTTTCCGGCTCATCATCAGCGTTCCCGGAAAGAACAACGATTCGATTGAGAACACCTGGGCCTACCCCTTTGATCTGGCTGCAGTGGGTGCGGATGCCGATTATTTGCAATTGATGACCTATGACCAGCACGGTCCGTGGGGTGAACCGGGGGCCGTATCCGGCGCAGATTGGGTGGAGGAATGCCTGCGCTACACCACCACACTGGTCGACCCACAAAAATTGCTGATCGGATTGCCTGCTTACGGCTACGACTGGGACCTGAGCGCTTCGGGTGCTGGGAATGGGGAATATTCCGCCACGGATATTTCGTGGCAGGATTTCGACACCGTGAGCGCTAAACCGGGTGCGAAAACGGGTTGGGACGCCGATTCGCAAACACCCTTCATCACCTACACGGAAAACGGGCATGCGCATATCGCCTGGATCGAGAACGTGGAAAGTTTGCGCGCAAAACTGGGATTGATGAAAAAATATGATCTGGCAGGGCTTTCCATGTGGGCGCTGGGAAAGGAAGACGCAAGTTTCTGGCAGGCAGCGGAGGCAGGGTTATGACATTGCTCAAAAAAGGACCGCGAATGAAAGATTCGCGGTCCTTTTTTTATTGAACCTGCCACATTTGCACGGAACCCTCCGTGGTACAGGTCAGCAAACGGGTGCCGTCGGGCGAGAACTGCAGCGAAGCCACGTACCCGGCAGCGGTGATGATCTCGCCGGCGGGCTGGTATGTGGAGGCATCCCAAAAGAGGATCTTCACGTTGTTGCCGGCTGCCAGTAATTTTCCATCCGGCGAAAATGCCAGGGAGCTGAAATAATCGTCATTGCTGAATACAGCCAGCGCCTCCCCGCTGTGGGCATCCCATATTGTGACAAGGGGCTTGAAATCCCCGTCCACGCTGCCGGCGGCTGAGGTTGCCAGCAGATCGCCATCCGGTGAAAGGGCAAAACTGCTGATGAAATCCTCATGATTCATTTCAGGGCCCAACGCAGCGCTGGCCATATCCATGGGCTGGATCGTGCCGCGCGCCATCCAGAGGATGGTTTTGCCATCTGCCCCAAACTGGAAGGAATAAACCGGGGCGGCTGTTTCAAAGCCGGTGAGCGTTTGGCTGACCTGACCAGCAGTGATATCCCACAGATCGATCGACCAGGTATCCGAGCTGGCTATTCCCAGGGTTTTTCCATCAGGGGAAAAGGCAGCCAGTTGAACAAAGGCATCTTGCGGGATTCGAGCGACTTCCTGCTCCGCAATCACATCATAAAGAACGATGGATGGCTCATCCAGCGCATAGGCGATCAGTTTTCCATCCGGTGAAGTATCGTACAGCGCCCCATATTCCCCCACATCATACGAAGCGACGGCCTGGAAAGTTTGGGAATCGTACAGGTCTGCGGTGCGAACGCCTTTTAGCCAGAAAGCCTTGCCATCCAGGGTCCATTTGCCCGTCAACGCTTCGCTGGATTGCAGCACCGGGCTGCCGGCGAGCTGCGTGATGGTCTCTTTTGTGATCACCGTTGCAGAAGGTGTGCATGCGGCACAGGACAGCGCCAGCGCAAGAACCAGCACAAACAACGTTTTCATCGATCTTTTCATAAAATGCTCCAATCTCATTCTTTCCTTGTATACGTTTTCACTTGGCAAATTGTTCCACATTGAGGGCTTCGTCCAGCCATTCCATGAAACTTTCCTTCAGCATGGTGAACAGACTCTCCTTCTTTTCATCCACCCACGCCTCCACTTCCTGACCGGCCTTTTCCTTTTGTGACTCGATGAGATCTTGCGCACTGCTCTTCAGCGACCGCCCGGTGGAGTCAAGCACGCCCTGCATTTGCAGCGACAGCCGTTCTTGCACATCGCTGGGGATCGCTTTTACCAGAACCGGTCTCTCGCTTAACAGGAAAGCGGTCTCTCCGTTGGCATCGGCAGAAAGCTCCATGCCGCTTCCATTTTTAACGGAATCCGCATCCAGCGAGAACGCCTCCAACTGATATCCGCTCACATTTTTCAGGGAAAACGGCAGGAATTCATCCCCTCCGTAGCCGCGCCATACGAAGATGTTCACCATGCCGGAGATGGTCAGTCGATACTGGTAATAGCCGTTGAGCACATCACTGGCATCAACCGCACTGCGCAAGCCCTGCAAACTGGCGGAAAGGTTCTTCAACACCTGCTGGCTGAAAATCCCAAAAGAAGCATCCCCTGCCTGATCGGAATCAGCATATTGCCAGTAGATTTTTTCCACATTGTGCCTGCCCAGCAGCATGACCGACGCGCGGGCGAGGAAATCAGAACGCACCACATCCGTCAACGTGCCCCGCTCGCTTGCAATATCAGCCAGATCCTGATCGCTCCATGCCATGCCGGTGATCCAGATCGGCTTTTCCCCATACTGGCTGCCGGTGGCATCCACCAGCGCGATGATCTCTGCCAGGTTGAAGCCGCCCTCGGCGCTGGTTAAGCAGGTGCCTGAAACGGTATCATAGGTCTGGTACATATACTTGCCTTCCGGTGCAGTGGCATAGGTGGTCAGATCGATACCGATCACATCAAAAGCATCCCAAACCTGCAGAGTGTTCATGCTGTTCAAAAATGCGCTGGGCTGGTTGATGCAGTTTCCCGTGTCACTGGCAATGCCGCCCAGGATGACAATATCGCTTTGGGATGCCTCTTTAATGGCATCAGAGGCAAGCAGCAAACGCTGAGCATAGGTGGAAGGGCTGGCCAGCACGGCAGCAACGACCGGTTGATCCTGAAGCTCAAAAGGCAGGTTGACGGATTCTCCGATCTGCCATGCATCCACAAGCTCCCCGAATTGGGCAACAGCCGCTTTCACATAGCGATCCCAGCTTTCCAGGTATGTTGAAGCAATGCTCTCTTCGCTGAGATTGGCATACTGCAAATAGGGCGGGAAGCCTTCCAACAGGAGGGTGACGGAAATGCCCTGCCGGTCAAGCTGTTTGACCAGGTCCAGCAGATCGATCGGCGTTCCCTGCGGATTAATGGACCAGGTGAACAGGCCGGCAGACTGCTCGACATTTTGCCAGGGAATGGCCAGCTTGATCGAAGTGACCCCCAGAGCGGTTGCAGTATCGATGAATTGCTCGCTGTTCCCGGCGCTGGATAAAAGATAGTCGCTCATATCCAAACCAACAGGGGAAGGGCTGGCAAGAACCGTGGAACCTTTCTTCAAAAAGATCGAAACCACTGCAGCCAGCAAAACCACCACCAGAAGAAACGAAAAGAATTTTTTCATAGCTGATCCTCGTCAAACCATTAACATAGAACAACCAATGATCAGGTTGCAATCTCCATGCCAAACGCAAGAATGAAAAATTTTCCAAAATCACGATAGAATACAATAAACAAGGTTTTGACTCATGGCAGAAAAGATCAATAACCAGGAAGAAAATACCGTTCCACGTTTTGCCGTTCTGCAATTATCAGGATGCGCCGGATGTGAGGTATCTTTGTTGAATGCGCATGAATGGACGGAGCAATTCAAACTGACCTATATGCCGCTGGTCTCCAGCGCCTATGCTGTGCCCGAGGTCGACATCCTGCTCATCAGCGGCGGGGTGCGAACGGACGAAGATACCTACCACTTGAAGAACGCGGTCAAGAACGCGAAAAAGGTCGTGGCGGTCGGAACGTGTGCCATCTCAGGCGGTGTGGCCAATCTGGGAAACCGGGATGAGGTGCGCCAGCTTTTCCTGAGCCGGCAAGATCGCCTGGAAGTGCCGCGCATGCTGCCGCGCTCCAGACCGGTGGACGATCTGGTCTCCATCGATCTTTACCTGCCGGGCTGCCCTCCCACCCCCGAGCTTTTCATGGCTGCGCTGACCAACCCGGCCGGATATCCGGCCAGCATGATCGTATGCCAGGAATGCGGGCGAAAAAAACTGAAGGAACCCAAACCAGATCATTTTCTCGGTTTTCAGAAAGGCAAGGTGGATCCCGAAATCTGCCTGATCAACCAGGGGTATGCCTGCATCGGCACCAGCACCCGCGGGGGATGCCGCGCCCCCTGCACACGGGCAGGGCACCCATGTGTGGGCTGCCGCGGTCCATCCAATGCGTTGATCGAGAAAGATTCCCAGGCATGGCTGGAAGCGATCCAGAAAGTCTTTCACGGAATGACGAACATCGCGGACGAGGAATTGAAGGAAGCGTTGCTTTCACCACAACTGGCGTTGTTCCTGTTCCAATTTTCGGATTACGCAGGTGGAAATAAACCTCCCCGCCCCAAAGAAAAGGTATTGTAATGACCACACTCACATTTCCTCTCAGCCGCATTGAAGGGCATGCGCGGGTTGAAATCGAGGTCCAGAACGGAAAGGTCATCTCCACCCGTTTCAAAGCCACCGAGATGCGCGGATTCGACATTTTCGTGCAGGGTGTACCGGCAGAACAAATGCCGGTCATCGTGCCGCGCATCTGCGGCGTTTGCTCCACAGCCCATCACGTGGCATCGGTGAAAGCCCTGGAAGACGCCTACGGGGTAACCCCTCCGCCGCTGGCATCGAAGATCCGCTCTCTGCTGCTGCTTGGGCAGCTCCTTCAAAACCAGGCCACCTCTTTGTTCATCTTCACCATGCCTGACCGGGTGGGCGTCAACAGTCTGTTCGAAATGGACACCGTTCCAGAAGATAAAGCCATAACCTTCGAAATCGCCCAGCGCGCGCTCAAGATCCGTGAGTTGGGCACCGATCTGATCACCCTGGCCGGCGGTCAATTCATCCATCCCGTACGGGCCGTGGTGGGCGGGGTGAACGCAGGCATTCCCGCAGAACAGGCGGAGCGCATGGCGGCGCGGTTGGAGCAGGTGCTGCCCATGGCGTGCGACCTCTTCGACGCATACTGGGAGCTGACCATCCGCATGAAAGATCGCATCGGCAGTTGGGGCGATGACCAGCCGGCATACTACATCACCTCGACCGGCAAAGTGAAACCCGACTTCAACAGCCATGAGATCCGTGTGATGAACCCGGCCGGAGAATGCTGTGAAATCTTCTCGCCCAGTTCATTCCGAGAGGTGCTGGAATTCGAGGAAAGTGAATATTCGTATGCCGGCAAGACCTCCTACAAAGGCGGGGTGATCCGCGCCAATTCTCTGGCACGCGCCAACCTCACCGCCCACATGGGCACGAAAGTGGCAAACGGATATCTGCACCGCCTGCGCATCGAATTTGGCACGCCTGCCCACCCCATCATGCTCTTTGAACTGGCACGCGGCATTGAACTGGTCTATGCCATCGAACGGGCGGCACAGCTACTGGAGCAACCTTTGGATAAAGAGGATACGGACGTACCCTACACCCCACGGGATGGCGAAGGGTATGGACTGGTGGAAGCACCACGCGGTCCTCTCATCCATCACTACGCAATCGAAAAAGGAAAGATCGCCAAAGCCGAGTTCATCATCCCGACCGTTCATAACATGCTTTCCATTGAGAGAGCATTGAAAGTGGCGGCAGAGCGGTACATCCAAGGAGATACGGTGAACATGGAACTGGAACGCGCCGTGGGAAGGGTGGTGCGGGCTTTCGACCCGTGCATCGCTTGCGCAACACATTAGAAATTCATCGGGAATATGCTTGTTTTCCATTTTTATTCCGCTAGAATGAAAATAGATTAATATAATATGGAGGAATATATGTCATACAGCAATGGGGAACCCAGTTTCGGATTTTTATTCGCCTATTTTCTTTTTATCATTGCCATCGTCGGTTTCTATCTTTACTGCTACTGGCGCCTTTTTGAGAAGACCGGGCGGGAAGGTTGGGAAGGTCTGGTGCCGGGGCATAACACAGTGGAAATGTTCAAGATCATCGGGAGGCCGGGCTGGTGGTTCTTCCTGCTGCTGATCCCGATCGCAAACATCGTCATTGAGATCATGGTGCTGTTCGATCTGGCAAAAGCATTTGGCAAAGATACCGGTTTTGGTTTTGGGCTGCTCTTCCTTTCCTTCATCTTCCTGCCCATCCTGGCATTGGGCGATGCCGAATACCAGGGCCCACTGACCCACTAGGTTGTGATTGCAAACAAAGACAGCCGACCGGCTGTCTTTGTTTATTGGAGAGGGAGCAGGGTAAACCGGTTCAAGGCATGGGTGAGGATCTGCTTCAATTCATACCGGTCGAGAATGGTATGTGAGATCTGTCCTTCCAAATAGAGCGAGATCAAGCCATGGATCTGCGCCCACAATGCCGTGGATGTCAATTCTGCATCTCCCTCCGGTAAAACAGCGTTCGCCTGGCAGATGGCAACCACCTTGACCACCATGTGAAATGTCCTTTGGACCACATCCACCAGATCGGGATATTCGTTCCCCTTTTCCAAGATCCCCGAAAACATCACCTTGAATGTGTCGCTTTCCTTCAGCGCAAATTCCATATACACCCAGGCGGTTTCCAGCAGCAATCGCCCGGGGGCAGTTTCATTTTTTTCAAATACCTCCTGCAGGGCAGCCAGCAATTCTTTGAAACCCTCGATCGAGATCGCAGCGATGAGAGCCTGTTTATCTTTGAAATGGGCGTAAGGCGCAGAGTGGCTGACACCGGCTTTCTTTGCCACCTTGCGCAAACTCAGCGCCCCCACCCCTTCACGCGCCAATATCTCCACCCCTGCCACGATCAGTGCATTTTTCAAATCACCATGATGGTAGGAGCTCTTATTTTCCATGCCTGACTTTTCTCATCTTGACACTGTCTAGATTATATTGGATAATGAACGGTACTTCAAGTGTAACAGAAAGAGGAAGAAATGGCAGGATATGACCGGCAAAAACAAAGTGTGAGCGAGCTATGCCAGATCTTGCTGAAACGGGGCTATTTGAAAACAACCGAGGGGAATGTGTCAGTGCGCGTGGCACAGGGGACGGCCTTCGCCATCACCCCCTCCAGCTACGATTATGCACTCATGAAGGCGGACGACATCTGTGTGCTCGATTTTGGCCTGACCCAGCTTGAGGGAGACCGCAAACCTTCCATCGAGAGCGCCATGCATGCCGCCGTCTATCAGACCCGCCCCGATGTGCATGTCATCATTCACACCCACCAACCTTATGCCAGTGCGTTGGGTATTCTCAATAAACCGATCCCGCACCTGTTCGATGAACAGGTGCGTTTTTTGGGGCGCTCCGTCGAAATCATCCCTTACGCTCCATCAGGGACGGGCATGTTGAAGAAGAACGTGCGCAGGATGATCGGCAACGGGAACAATGCTTTCATCCTGCAAAACCATGGTGTGCTGGTTTTTGGCGGGGATGCGGAACTGGCCATCCATACCATGGCACTGCTCGAAAAATGTGCGCTGGTCTACTTGCTTTCTCTGCTGACAGAAGAAAAAGTATCCAGGATTCCGCTGGCGGTGCGCGAGATCGCTTTCTCCAAACTGCGCGCCGATGAAAAGAGATTTGCAAAGCTTGATCTGTAGAGGAAAATGAACCATGAGTGAACAAAAATACGCCATCTCCCAATATCCGGATGTGGATGCCATCTATCAACAACTGGATGCATTGGTCAGCCAACCCCTGCGCCCGCTCAAACGCGAGGCCATGCAGGCTGTGCTGGAATATTACGATTCAAAATGTGCACGTTCCAAACAGCTTACGGATGAAGCAAAACAGATCATCCCGGGCGGGGTGCAGCACAACCTGGCCTTCAACTATCCCTTCCCCATCGCCATAGAAAAGGCCCAGGATGCTCATTTATGGGACGTGGACGGAAACCGTTATATCGATTTTCTGCAGGCGGGCGGCCCCACCATGCTGGGCAGCAATTATGCTCCGCTTCGTGAAAAAGTATTCGAACTGCTGCGTTCCTGCGGACCCGTGACCGGCCTGTTTCACGAATTTGAACTCAAGCTGGCACGATTGATCCAAAGTTATATGCCATCCATTGAAATGTTCCGCATGCTCGGTTCCGGCACCGAAGGGGTGATGGCCGCCATCCGCGCCGCCCGCACTTTCACCAAAAAGAAGTATGTCATCAAGGTGGGGGGTGCCTATCACGGCTGGAGCGATGGGATGATCTATGGGCTGCATGTGCCGGGCACAGGCCGGCTGGAAGCCAAGGGTATTCCGCACGGCGGAACATCGGCAACGCAGGAATTCTTTCCCAACTCCCTCTCTGCTTTGCGCCGGCATCTGATCCTCAACCGTGTCCGCGGCGGTACTGCGGCGGTCATCCTGGAACCGGTCGGCCCCGAATCAGGCACGCGGCCCGTGCCGTATGATTTCAATCGAAAGGTGCGCGAATTATGCGATGAATTTGGAGCTTTGTTGATCTTTGATGAGGTGGTCACCGGTTTTCGGTTGGGCATGAGGGGAGCCCAGGGCTACTTTGGGGTGAAACCCGATCTGACCGTTTTTGGGAAATGCATCACCGGCGGCTATCCGATGGCCGGCGGAGTGGGTGGACGAGCGGACGTGGTAAGCTGTTTCGCGGCCGGCATCGGCGGAACCGGTGAGCGGGCGTATATCGGCGGCACCCTTTCCGCCAACCCCCTTTCCTGTGTGGCAGGCTATTATGCGCTCAAAGAAATGGAACGCACCAATGCACCGCTGATCGCGGGGAAAGCCGGGGACCGGCTGACCGCCGGATTGCAGAACATCATCACCCGCCTGGGGCTGCCCTTTGTGGCATACAACCAGGGCAGCATTGTTCATCTGGAAACATCCGGTGTGATGCTGTTGGACCTGCACAACCCCATCCGCACGCTGAAAGAACTAAAACCGCGCAAACACATGATCGAGGAAATGGGCGCCGCCTACATGGCCAATGGGTTGATCACCCTGGCCGGTTCGCGCATGTACACCTCATTAGCCGATACGGATGCAGTGATCGATGAAGCGCTCAACCGTTTTGAAACGGTACTATCATGTATTGAAGGTGTTAAATAATCCAATGGAATTGAATTAAGGAGGGTTCACAATGGCACAAGAGTACAAACTATATAAGTATCGTTGGGTGGTTTTGGCTGTTTTCATGTTCATCAATCTGACCATGCAAATGCTGTGGATCTCGTATGCTCCCATCACCGGTCCGGCAGCGACCTATTACGGTGTAACCGACCTGAAGATCGGGCTGCTCTCCATGGTATTCATGATCGCCTTCATCCCGCTTTCCCTGCCAGTTTCCTGGATCATCGATAAATATGGCTATCGCAAAGCGGTGAGCATTGGCGCCATTCTGATGGGTGTGTTCGGACTGGTGCGCGGTTTTGCCGGCACCAACTATGCGACGGCATTGATCAGCACCATCGGGATCGCGGTGGCCCAGCCATTTCTATTGAACGCGTGGACGACCGTTCCGGCGAAATGGTTCAAGAAAGAAGAACGTGCCACCATCGTTGGGTTCATCACGCTGGCCAACCTGGTGGGAACCGGATTGGGAATGGTCATCACGCCCATGCTGTACGAAGGCGGTACCCCCATCGCGTCCATTCAAGTGATCTACGGAGGGATCGCCGCGCTGTCATCCCTGCTGTTCCTCATTCTCGCCCGCGAAAATCCACCCACCCCACCCTGTGCGGAAGAGGGGGAGGTGCGCGCACTCATGCTGGATGGATTGAAACACGCCCTGAAAGTGAAGCCATTCCTGATGTTCCTGGCGATCTCTTTTGTGGGACTTGGCATCTTCAACGGTGTCACCACCTGGGTGGAAGGCATCATCCGGCCACGCAGCTTCACCCCCACCGATGCCGGCACCATGGGCGCCCTGATGCTGGTGGGCGGAATACTGGGAGCCGTTGTGCTGCCAGCCATTTCCGACAAACAACAAAAACGGCAGCGCTTTTTATACCTCGGGATCGCCCTGGCCATTCCGGGATTGCTGGGGATCACCTATGCGACCAATTTGTGGATATTGTACGGCTCCGCTTTCGTCCTCGGCTTTTTCCTGGTCAGCGCCAACCCGATCGGAATGCAATATGCCACCGAAGTCACCTACCCCACGCCCGAGGGCACATCCAATGGGCTCATCCAGCTCTGCGGCCAGGCAGCCGTGGTATTCGTGTATGTGATGGAAGCCATGCGCACGGAGGATGGTTCCTTCACACCTTCCCTGCTGCTGGCAGCAGCACTGTTGGGCGTATGCCTGCTGCTCATCACGCAAATGAAAGATGTTGAGAAGAGCAAGTAAAGGGAAAGCCCATGAAATCCAAGAGAGCGATCCTGGCTGTCGACCTGGGGACTTCGGGGGTGAAGGTTGCCCTCATTGCCGTGGATGGGCAGGTGTTGGGTTGGGATAGCGAACCATTGAAGCTGATCCTCACCCGGGATGGCGGGACGGAACAGGCACCGCAGGAATGGTGGCAATCATTTTTGACCGCATCCAAACGGCTACTCAAGAAACATCAAGAACATGCCGCCGCGGTCTATGCGGTCTGCTGTTCCACCCAGGGGGAAGGTACCGTGCCGGTGGACGAGCGCGGTCAGCCCTTGTCGAACTGCATCCTTTGGATGGACATGCGCGGGGCAGCCAACCTGAAGAAACAGCTTCAAGGAATGCTCAATATCGATGGCGCAGCCGTGCAAAAAGTGTTGCGCTTCATCCAATTGACCGGGGGAATGCCTTCCATGACCGGCAAAGATCCCTCAGCCCACATGCTGTACATTCGCGATGAGATGCCGCACATCTACGAGAGAACCTACCGCTTCCTGAACGTGCTGGACTATATGAATCTGCGCCTGACAGGGAGGTTTGTAGCCACTGCCGATTCCATCCTCACCTCCTGGGTGACCGACAACCGTGACCCGAACGACATTCATTATGATGACGGATTGATCAAAACACTGGGTGTGGACAAAGAGAAATTGCCCGAGATCGTTCCCTGCACCGCCGTGGTGGGCACGTTGCTGCCCGAGGTTGC
This sequence comes from Pelolinea sp., assembly GCA_012797975.1. Lineage (GTDB taxonomy): Bacteria > Chloroflexota > Anaerolineae > Anaerolineales > Anaerolineaceae > UBA4781. Next base: position 39,260 of record JAAZOD010000015.1, read on the forward strand.
CAGAGAACTTGGATTGAAGCCGGAGACAAGCGTGGTGGCCGGCTCCATCGATAACACCGCTGCCGCCATCGGCGCCGGTGCGGTGGAAGACTACGCTATGCATGTATATATTGGCACATCCTCCTGGATGGCTGCGCACGTGCCGTATAAAAAAACCGATCTCACTTCCTCGCTGGCCTCCGTCCCCTGTGCAGTTCCCGGGCGGTATCTCTTGACCGCCCTGCAGGCCACGGCAGGCGGGAACCTCACCTTCTTACGCGATAAGATCCTGTATCATAAAGACGAGCTGCTGCAAGAAGCAGATGTGCCCGATATTTTCAAAGTGCTGGACCAGATCGCCGAGCGGGTGCCCGCCGGAAGCCATGGTGTGATCTACACACCCTGGATCTGGGGCGAAAGAGCGCCGGTGGACGATCGCAATGTGCGCGCGGGACTTTTCAATCTATCGCTCAACAGCAACCGCGAAGACATCATCCGCGCCTTTCTGGAAGGCATTGCATTGAACACGCGCTGGATGCTGGCCCCGGTGGAAAAGTTTCTCAAAAGGAAAGTGGAATCCATGACCATCGTGGGCGGGGGAGCGCAATCGAATGTATGGTGCCAGATCTTCGCCGATGTGATGAACGTGGAGATCAAACAGGCGGCAGATCCCGTTTGTGCCAATGCGCGCGGGGCGGCATGGATCGCGGCCGCTGGTTTGAACGAGATCGGCTTTGCCGACCTCCCACAGCTGACAAAAATTCAACATACCTACCAGCCCAAAACAGCAAACCGGGCTACCTATGATGAGCGTTTCGCGGTCTTTTGTTCTGTCTACAAACAGATGAAGGGCATCTATCGAAAATTGAACGGCTGACGCGTTGGGGAATGCTCTGTCATTCCCCAATGATCTTCACCAGCACTCGTTTTTTTCGATTTCCGTCAAATTCGCCGTAGAAGATCTGTTCCCACGGTCCCAGATCAAGCTTTCCGCTGGTCACAGCCACCACCACCTCGCGCCCCATCACCTGCCGTTTGAGATGGGCATCCGCATTGTCCTCTCCGGTGCGGTTATGCTGGTAGGCGTTCAGCGGTTCGTGGGGCGCTAGTGCTTCAAGCCACACATCATAATCATGCAGCAAACCATTTTCATCATCGTTGATATAGACACTGGCGGTAATGTGCATGGCATTCACCAGGCAAAGCCCTTCTTGCATGCCGCTTTCAAGCAGACATTTCTCAACCTGGGGGGTGATATTGCGATACGCCCTGCGGGAAGGGATGTTGAACCACAGCTCTTTTCTGTAACTCTTCATGCTTCACCTCGCTCGTGATGTTGTCCTTCTTCTCCATCGGTCTTTGAAAAGGATATGGATACCAATCTTAACACAAGCCATTCACCGCCACATTGTTTTCTCTATTCGCCAAAAGACAGGATTTATACAGTAAACTTAAAGATTGAGGAGACAATGGAGAACGAGTCAATTTTTCAAGTTCATATGCCCGATGTGGATGTACGCCCGGGGTTGGAAGGAATCTTCCACCAGGCAAAAGAACTGGCAAAAGGAGAAACCCGGCTGGCAGATGGAAGCCACCTGCGGCGGGTGGTGATCGTATCACCCGGCAGACTGCTGTTGATCAAAGACTCCTATCCTCCCGATACGCTGCCGATCGAATCGCGCATGGCATTGGAAGAGCTGTTGCCAGCCGATCGGGTGCTCAACATCGCGGTCATCGCCTACACGAATCTGGATGCGCTGCGGCAGGACATCCGCAAAGCCATCCCCTTCTTCGATTATTTACTGGGGTTTGCCTATTTGGGTCACGCGGTGTGGGTCTTTGAGGGCCACCGCTCCGCTCTGGAAATGGGCTGCACGGGGGCCGATTATGTGCTGGTCGATCAATGCATGCTGCCTTTTTTGGATCCCGGTTGGAAGAAAATCGTCCAAGAAAAAGCGCACGTCAAGAATGTGCGCATCCTTTCCATCCCGGACCAGCAGAAATAAAAGACCCCGCCGATTCCAGCGGGGTCTTCGATGACACGGGAAATTCCGATCTATGGGTAGTTCTTATTGATGAACAGGTTGTATGTGATGTAATCTTCGTCGAGGTTGTAGAATTTGATGGCGATCTTTTCCTTCCACTGCAATTCGGTAGGAATGGCAAAGGTTGCCTGGAACGATCCGCCATCGGCCGAGTTCAAGCCGGCCACATAGTACCAGGTCTTTGCGGCAGAGGCGCCGTCTTTCATGTAAACCCCAAACATATCGTCGGCGGGGAAATATTTGGTTTCCACGGTCACCGATTCACCCTTCACAACGCTGAGAATACTGAAGGTTGGAAAGTCATTGGGAGTGTACGGTTTTGGGGCAGGAGCCGCAGGAGTATAGGTGGTGTAATTGGCCGTATAGGATGTGGTGTTATAGAAGAAGTTGTAGCTGTAGTAGGGAGTGGTTGGACTTTCCAGGCGGATAGCAACAATATCTTCTCCCTTCAGTTCATCCGGAATATAGAATTTCGCTTTGAACGTTCCGCCAGCGCCGGTCCACAGTTTGGTAACCAAGATACCATTGATGCCCAGTGTTCCGTTGTATCCCATATAGACATAATACAGTTCATTGGCAGGGAACAAATATGTTTGGATGGTTACGGAATCATCGACAACGACGCTCATGATATCGAATGTGGGGTATGTGGCTGCCTGGACGGGAACACACACAACCAGGATCAACAGTAATGCAACGAGCAGAGCAAATTTCTTTTTCATGATCTCCTCCGTGATCAAACTCTCAAGGGCGAAAACCCTGGATCTTAATACAAGCGGCATAGCAGGATGACACGCACCCCTGCTTCAGCTTTCATTATAGCTAAATTTTTAAGGATAGCAATATCATTATTCAAAGTGCAACTATTATGCCAGATTGTGCGCAACCCCTTCTTTCACATACGCATTGAGTTCTGCGATGCTCAGGTCTTTGATGCCCAATTTGTCCACCGTGCGCCCGGTGCGGTAATAGTCGGTCTTGTGAATGATGCAGGCCAGCCGGATCAGACTGTCGATCCCCCGCACGGAAATTCCGTACTGGTTTCCCAACGATGCGATGGGAACCAAACTCATGGGCACATCCTCAAAAATATAGCGATGCGAAAGGGTCGAAGGCGCTTTAATGCCATAATACCCGCTTTGGTTGTGGATCGCTTCGCGCAGGTCCTTTCCCTGCACGTTGTAGGCAAGCTCCAACCATTCCTGGGCAGTGCGGGCGCGAATGCCGACCGACGATGCCACCGTCACGCGTTCCCGGTCCAGCGCTTCCAACACGTACCCGACCGAAGGGGTGACGCCATCGATATAGAATTCGAAGTCGCCATGGGTCGATTCGATCCTGCCGGCATTGAGAATGGTCAATGCGGGATGAAAAATGGCACCCATGTTGTTCAAGCCCGTATGCAACACATCGATGCCGTGAATGAACTGCGGATACACATCCCCAATGGCGTTCAGCACCAATTCGGTGCGGTTGGCCGGCAAAGCAGCCACCGGCACCGCTTCTTTGATGCGGAAGATGCGCGCTTGGGCAGGTCCATCCGAACGGCTGGCATAGATGAACGTCTCGGTCTCAGCCACCACCGCATTGGCTTGGCAGCCCTCGCGGCGCAGGGTGGTATCAAACTCGATCGCGCCAAAGGTGCGCCCCGGGTTGAGAAGGATGATCTGCCCGTCATGCACATACGGAGCGATCCGCTTTGCCACGTCGGCATGCCCCGAGGAAGGCACCACCACCATGATCACCTCGGCGTTTTCCATTGCTTCGGAAACATCCGAGGTGGCTTTTTTCAGAACCGCAAACCCCTGCGGACCACCCGGAAAACTCTCCAATTCAATACCCCGGCGTTTTGCGATCACTTCAATGTGGCTGAAGGTGCGGTTGAAAAGAGTGACCTCTTTTCCCATCAATGCCAGGTGGGCAGCCATGGCCTTACCACCGTTACCGGCACCCACAACGGTATAGTTCTTTGGATATGTCATTTTGATCTCCTTCTTTCATAAAAACCGGGCAAGCCGCTCTTCTTCCGTTTGCGGATTCCCTTCTTCATCAACTACCTCGCAAGCTCCGTCGATGATCGCAGTCTTGACGGTCCCCCTGGCAAATTCATTACTGCATAACTGCGGTGCATCCAAAATTCCACTGTTGACCGCCCTGGTGAGCACGCCCGCGTCGATCAGGGGATCCTTTTTCGGATCGGCATTGAGATTTTGTATGGCGCGTATCGTGATGGCCGCCTGCTGGATCAAATGCTCTTTCCGCTTTTGAATCCGCGGATCATCCAGCATGGCTGGCTGACCATGCAGCGCATTTTCGATCACCCGCTGCGCCATCAGGCTGGCTTCGATCACATCGTGAGCGGTGGCAGCATGATGAGCTTCGGTATGCCCTACAATGTGGACAATATCGGGTTTGAGAGCCATCTGCACATAAATGCTGGAAGCCAGGTGCGCGCGAGCGGCATTCACCTCCAGCGGGTAACTGAGCAGCCCGGTGCGGGTTTGCTTCCATATTCGGAAATCTTCAGTTTCCAATGGAGCGCTCAGCTCAAGACATGCCAGCATTTTTGCCAGGTCCATTTCATCGGAGGTGCCGGGTGGGCTGTTGAACATCATCGGAGCAATATAATCGTGCGTGCCGAACGCCCTGGCAGTATAGGCGGCCAGGTAGGCCGCCACCACATACACCACATCCGGCGCATCGCGCATGCCCCAGTGGTGCGGTTCATTCAATTCCACCGGAACAGCATGCCCGCTGTACCAGCGGATCAGGTCTTGATGTTCGCGAATGCTGGTCTCAAGGTCAAAAGGTCCGCGCCCGTCCATCCGGTTGTACCAAAAGAGCGGCACGGCAGCCCAGCAGATGTGGATGGTTTCACAATACATGGAAGCCAGGCGGATCAGATCATTGGTCCCCGAATAGGTGCGCATGAGCGGATAGTTCCCCTTGCGCGACGCCTGATAGAGCCGCACATAATCATCCACGCTGCGAACCGGCACTCCTCCGGCACCCGTGGCCCGCGGATTTTGCCTGCCGGGATGAAAGAAATTCTCCTGGGCATCCTGATCGACGCCCAGAGAGATCACATCCAGCACTTTCGCATTCGCGATCTGTTCGATCCCTTCCACGGTAGCCCTGACGGTGGGTTGCCCAAAATGATGGCGCAGCAAGGGAAAAGGACACTTCCACAGAATGCGCTCCACCGCATTTTGCGGATAGAAAGGGGTACCGTTTTCGGTCAGCTCGTCACCGCGCAAAAAGGTGATGAGCTCTTCACGGGTTTGTGTTCCATCAAAAACCGCATTGAAGAAGCCCAGGGCACTGGCTTTTTCAGCCACCGGCGGCGTTCCGCCAAAGGCAAATTGGATGCCCTGGCCGCGCAGGTCATCGGCCGCCTCGGCGAACTCCGCGAGCAGCCGTTCACCCGTTTCGGGCGTCAGGCGATAGGAGACTGCCACCAGGTCGGCTTTTTCCTGTTGAGCGACTTGCAAGAATCTCTCGGCGGGAACCGCCGGACCCAGAAAGACGGTCCTCCAACCGCATTGTTCCGCCAATCGCAGAAAGTTATAGACTCCCGCAACATGCACGCACTCCCCCAGTGCACCCGCCACGACCGTTTTCATTTTTTTGTTTGCCACTTCATTCTTTTTTCATGGGTAGTAAAGACCAATGCCAGAACCGTTGAAAAGATGGATCACAAGAGAAAAACCAAAAGGTTAACAAGCGGTTTATCCAATATTACCAAAAAAACTGGCCATCTCCCGACCAATTCTTTCAACGGATGAAACCGGTTTTCCCATCCGGCAAATATGGGGAACCCAACCGATCAATGGAAATCCGTGACAGGCAGGCCCTCCGGCCGGAATGACATTCACTCCCCTATCGCGGATGATCTCCACCACTCAGTTGGGAGCATCCACACCGCTGATGATCACGAAAGCGCTGGAAACAGGATTCGGGCATGATACGCCCAACCATCCCCGGCAGACCGCGTGCGCTGTTATTCCCGTGGGATTGATCCAGGGTTCTCAGGGATTATATTGGGGAGCGGCCTGGAAAAACGCATGAATTACAATGCTATGGCACTCCCCTGCGGCAGGGTGAACCTTCTATAAAAACAAGCGCTCGATTGCTCGAGCGCTTGTTTCACGCCACGCCCAGATAGGTTTTCTGCACCATTTCGCTTTCGCGCAGCTCTTTCGACATGCCGCTCAAACTGACCAAACCGGTCTGCAGCACATATCCGCGATCGGCAATGGCCAGCGCCAGTTTTGTATTCTGCTCGACCAGCAAGACGGTGGTGCCCTGTGCGTTGATCTCTTTAATGTTGTCAAAGATGCTTTCCAGCAAAATGGGAGCCAAGCCCATGGAAGGCTCATCCAACAGAAGCAGTTTTGGTTTTGCCATCAATGCGCGGGCAATTGCCAGCATTTGCTGCTCACCACCCGAAAGCGTGCCGGCGGATTGCTTGGCGCGTTCTTTCAAGCGGGGAAAAAGCTGGAAGACATTTTCGATGTCCTGCTGAATGGCGGTGCGGTCTTTGCGTGTGAACGCACCCATCTCCAGATTTTCCAGCGTGGTCAGTTTTGAGAACACATGCCTGCCTTCGGGGACCATGGAGATGCCTTTTTCCACGATACGATGCGCATCCAGCAAGGTAATCTCCTCATTATTGAAAAAGATCGACCCTTCTTGAGGATGCAGAAGGCCGGTTATCGATTTCAAGGTGGTGGTTTTTCCCGCGCCATTGGATCCGATCAAACAGACGATCTCACCCGCATTCACCTCAAAGGTTACACCTTTCAAGGCACAAATATTTCCATAGTAGGTTTTTATACCGTTCACTTGAAGTAAAGGAGCCATGAGCATTTCCTTTGTCACTGATAGAGATCGTTTTTCTTGCCGAGGTAGGCCTCAATAACGGTGGGGTTGTTTTGGATCTCGGCCGGTTTTCCTTCGGCAATTTTGGATCCAAAATCAAGCACAATGATCTTTTCACTGACCTGCATAACCAGCTTGATGTCATGTTCGATCAGGATGATCGTGATGCCCAGTTCATCGCGCAGACGCCGGATGAGCTTGATCATTTCCTGGGTTTCCGCCGGATTCATCCCTGCCGTGGGTTCATCCAGCAGCAGGATCTTGGGATTATTCGCGATAGCCCTGGCGATCTCCAGTTTTCGTTGTGCCCCATACGAGAGATTGCACGCCAGTTGATCACCACAGCCGCACAACCCGACAAAGTTCAGGATCTTCTTCGCCGTTTGAAGCGAGTCCCGTTCTTCAGAGCGGTAGCGTCGGGAGGATATCAAAGAATCGCCCAGAGAGCTGTGCAAGCAGATATGTTCGCCGGCCAGGATGTTCTCCAAAGCGGTGAGGCTTCTATAGAGGCGGATATTTTGATAGGTGCGGGAGATGCCTTCCTCCGCGATCTTATGCGGGGGAAGTCCGGTGATCTCTTTTTCAAGAAAGAGAATGCTGCCGTATTCCGGTTTGTAGTAGCCCGTGATGCAATTGAAGAAAGTGGTTTTCCCGGCTCCGTTGGGGCCAATGACGCTGGAGATAGAAGCCTGTTGAACTTCAACGTTGAGATCATGAATGGCCTCAAGACCGCCAAATCGTTTTGTCACATTCGAAGAAGATAGGATATTCATGATTGCACCTCTTTTTTTGTGTCCGGCAAGCCGGAGGAATTCTCTTCAAACTTCGGGGCTTTGCGTGGCAGAAAACCCTGCGGGCGCAAGATCATCATGATGATCAGGAGCAGTCCAAAGATGATCATGCGATAATCGGAAAAACCACGCAAAATATCGGGCAGGGCGATCAATGCCATGGCGCCCAGGATGACACCCATCTGATTTCCCAGCCCACCCAGGATGATCACACACAGGATATTGATGGACACATTCATATTGAAATTATCCGGGAAGATCGAACCCTGCCACGAAGCAAAGATCGCCCCTCCCAGCCCGCCAATGAAAGCACCAATGGCAAAGGCCAGTATCTTGTACTTGGACGTGTCAATGCCTGACATCTGTGCCACATCTTCATCCTCACGCATTGCCAGCCAGGCCCGCCCGGTGCGCGAATTGATCACCCGGTTGAGGAGGAAGAGCAATAAAGCGACCAGGGCAAAAATGAAATAATAAAAGTACTTGCCGTTGCTGAAGTTCAGACCCAGGATAATCGGCTTATCGATCTGGATGATGCCCTGGGAACCATTGGTAATATCGGTCAGATTCATCAACAACATGCGTACTATTTCGCCGAAACCCAGTGTGACAATGCCCAGATAATCTCCGCGCAATTTAAGAACGGGGATGCAAATCAAGGAACCCACCAGTGCCGCCAAAACACCGGCGATGAGAATGACCACCAGGAACGGCAAATGAATGTTGAAATGAGGGGATGCCAAAAATGCGCAGGTATAGGCGCCGATGGCATAGAAAGCTGCAAAACCAAGGTCAAACATGCCGGCCAACCCCACGTGCACCAATAACCCCAACCCCAGAATAATGTACAGTCCCGCATATCCGATGATGCGGATCCACAGGTTCTGCTGGGGAAAGTTGAACAGCGGGATAGAAAGGATGATGACAGAAATCAGAGCAGGAAGCACCGTGCGCAGCAATCGCTGGTCAAGTTTTGTGGTAAGTCTGTTTTTGTTCTTCATAATTCCACCCGACCTCATAGTTTGTTCTTTCCGCCGCTGCCGCCCAGGATGCCGGTCGGTTTGACGATCAGCATGACGATCAGGATGGCAAACGCAACGATATCCTTATACACAGCGGGCAAAAATTGAACACTGATCACTTCCGCCAATCCCAATAAATACCCTCCGAGCATGGCGCCCGGGATATTCCCGATGCCGCCTACCACGGCCGCCGTGAAAGCTTTGATGCCGGGTGTGAAACCCATGGTCGTGCGAATTTGCAGATAAAAGATTCCCATCATCACCCCGGCAATCCCCGCCAGGGCCGAACCGATAAAGAACGTGCTGGAAATGATCCTGTTCACATTGATCCCCATCAAGGAGGCCGTCTCTTTATCCTCCGAAACAGCGCGCATCGCCTTTCCCAATTTGGTGAATCGAACAAGCAAATAGAGCAGGACCATGAACACAATGGCGACCGCCATGATCAAAATACGGCTGTACGATATTGAAACCCCGCCCAGTTTGATTCCTTCCGTTCCCAAAATGCCGGGGTACGCTTTTACCATCGCACCGCCAAATGTTTGCGTGACTTTGACGATGGCAGATCTCCAACTGGCAGGGAAAATGTACTGTTCTCCAAAATGAATGGAACTGATCATGGACCCAAATTTCGGGACCAGCCGCACAAACTCTTCCAAAAAAATGGATGTGCCGATGGCGCTGATCAGCGTGGACAGACGGCTCGCTTTACGGAGTGGACGATATGCTAATCGCTCAACGGTAACACCGGTCAACGCAGCGCCAAGTGCGCCGGCCGCAAAGGTATAAATAATTGCTAAAGCAGGATTGCTCTCTGCAAAACCGCTTTTTGATAATTGCGTGATCGTAAAACACCCAAAATAAGCCCCGACCATAAAGATGTCGCCATGGGCAAAATTGATCATGGACAGTACACCATACACCATCGTGTAACCCAGGGCGATGAGTGCATAGAAACTACCCACGGTCAAACCATTAATAAGTTGCTCAATTATTTTTTGCATAACGCACCCTCCCGAAAGAGATGGAAAGGGGGGATCGCTCCCCCCTTGAAGGTTTTATTGACCGAAATCGTAAACTTTTACAGGAACCAGCTCTTCGCCTTGGGCCTGGAACACGGTGATGGAAACAACTTTCAAGTCACCGTTTTCGTCGAATTCAAGATGACCGGTGATGCCGTCATACGGAGCGGCACGAACCGCATCAGCCAGTGCTTTCTTGGGGATAACCAGATTCCCATCGCTATCCACGGTCGCTACTGCTTTGGCAGCATTCAGGATGATCATGGCAGCATCATAAGAACCGGGGCCATAGGCAATGGGGTCGCCGAATTGTTCCGTGAACTTGGTCAGGAATTCATCGTAACCGGTTGCGCCACCCACTGCACCGAAGGTCATATAGGCACCTTCCGCAGCGCCGCCAGCCGCATCGACGAAGGAAGGAATGGATTTAATGCCATCGGGGCCGAAGAAAACGCCCTCAAAGCCAGCTGCTCGCAATTGATTCACCAGCAAGGCACCTTCGGCATCCATGCCGCCCCAGTAAATGGCAGCCGGGTTGGCTTCCAGAATGGTCGAAACGACCGCAGAAAAATCAGTGTCGCCGCGCGTGATGCCTTCGAGACCGGTAACCGTACCACCGGCAGCTTCGAACTTGGCCTTTACCGCTTCGGCAATGCCCTGACCGTAGATGCTTTGATCATGCACAATGCCCAGGGTGGTCAAACCAAGCACATTGAACAGATAATCAACCGCCACCTGCGCCTGCAGGTCATCGTTCGCCACAATTCGGAAAACATTCTGGTTTCCAGCGGCGGTCACCGGGATAGCGGTGGAAGAGGGAGTGATCATGAGAACATGATTCTCCGCATAGATATCCATGGCCGGAATGGCAGTGCCGGAGCACATGGGGCCGACCACGCCGACCAGATACGGATTGGCAGAGAATTGCTCGGCAACGGTCACACCCGGCGCACCTTCGCATTGATCATCACCGCCTTCGACTACAACCTCCCATCCATTCAAATCACCAAAGGTTTGAACGGCGACTGTAGCACCATTGAGCATGTCTTGCCCATAAGCGGCATAACCGGCAGAGAGCGCGGATGAAAGACCCAGCACGACCTTTTCTCCGGCAGGGATTGTGATGTAGCCCCATTCATCTTCTACAGCGGAATCAGCAGTGTCTGCAGCATCGGCTGCTTCGGTAGATACCGCTTCTTCAGCCGGGGCTTTGCCACCGCAAGCTGCGAATAACAGCATTGCAATGGTCAAGAAAGATACAAAAAATAAGCGTTTTGACATAAGTCTCCTCCAATTGGCATTCGTATTGTGATTCATCGAAATAAGGGCAGGTTCTTTTTTCGTGGCACATCACCTCCTTTGTGATGATGGTTTCGATAATTCCAGGGTTTAAAAAAAATCCTTCTACAGTAACAAGAGGTTAGGATAAGAAGGTCGCTGTAATGCGGGACGCCTGTAATTAATTGGCGCGATTATCCCACAAATGAGGACAAATGTCAACTATTTTGCGTGATGAATGTCATATTTGTATGACAAATTCAGGGGGGATTTCGTTTTTTATCTACGATTTAGGTTGAACCAAGGATTGAAAATAGCGGGTGGTGTTCTCAGAAGGCTCCAACCCATATTCCCTGGCAAGCTGCTGTTTGCACTGTTCATATACCCGAATGATGGCAGCCGTATTTCCCATGGAGTAATAGATGCTCATGGCATTGCAAAAAGCGTCTTCATTCGATGGGTCATTATGAATGATCAACTTATTGAATTGCAGCGCTTTTTCCATGTTTTTTTGCGCCATGAAATAGGCATACAACTTGTTGAGCGCATTCATATAGGTCTCAAAATAGCGCTGCCGTTCCACGCCGAACCAGGTGGCATCCACATCCGCGAGGAATGGACCCTTATAGAGCTCAACAGCAGCTTCCAATGATTGTGCGGCCCTTTGAGGATCCTTCTCGTTCTCCGCCTGGGCAATATACTGTTCAAAGGAAAGCACGTCGTAATCAAAATCCAGGGCATTATTGAAGCGATAATAATTATCGTTGAAAACAACGGCATTGGAGCCGATGGCCCTGCGCATGCGATAGATGGCATTTTTGAATCTGCGTTTCAATTCTTCCATGGAAGAATCAGGCCACAGGATGACGCCCACCTCTTCCTTTGTCATTCCTTCAGGGTTGGAAAGGAACAAGAAAAAGAGGTCACGGGAGGTCTGTGTCATCCAATCGGAGGTGGAAAGCAGTTTATTGTTCAGGTATACTTCCGGTTTTCCAAAGCCGCGGATGATGAGCTTGGGCTCGGCAAAGGGGACCACCGAAGCATGCTTTCGAATCTTGCGCCGCACATTTTGTATCTTCTTTTGGTAATTTGCATTTTGATCGAGGATCACTTCCAGCAGGTCCGCTATGCCCGCCTGGCCGGAGATCATTTTCAAATCGTTCCGCAGGTCAAAACAGACGGAAAGGGCCTGCGTATTGGAGGAGGATTGGCTGAGATTCTTGACGATTTCTTGAAAGATCTCCGCAGACTCTTTTCCCTGTTTGGATTTTGCCAGTACCAGCGCAAGATACAGGTTGATGGTCAATAATGTATCCGTCTGGCCGACGTTCTCGAAAAATTCTCGCGCTGCGAGCAATTGGGTTGAGGCAGCCGAAAAATCACCGAAATAATAGGAGAGAATGGCTTTTTCTACTTTGCACTGCTCCGTTTCCAACGGGGATTTGGACCTTTTTGCCTGGTTGAACGCCAGATCCAGCAGGGTATTGGCCTGTTTGAACTGCTTCTGGAGGATCTTGATCCTTGTTTCGGCAAGCCGGAGATAGAGCACCAGATACTGGTCTTCAATGTTTTGTGCAATTTTCATCGCATCGGAATATGCTTCCAACGATTCGTGATACGCATCGAGATTTCGATAGAGGTCGCCAATGCTGGCAAGCGAATAGCCTTCCATACGACGATTTCCGCTCATCTTGGCATAGTCCATGGCTTTTTCGAGATTCACAAAACTGTTCTCAAAATCACCTTTTGCGTGCTGCAGCACACCCAGGTTGTTATACAGCGTTGATTGCCAGATGGAATCGCCTATTTGCTTCCAGAACTGCAGCGATTGATGGTAAGCATCTTCTGCCTCAGCAAAATTTCCGCGTGTTTCATGGATCGCACCCAGTTCGACCAGCACTCTGGCACAATCTTCCTGAGAATTCAAGCGGTGATAGAGCTCTAATGATTTCTTCACCCATGCCAACGCATCATCCAAATTTCCTTGCTGGTAGTGATTGATGCCGATCGCGCGCATGGCTTCCGCTTTGACGGGGATCGGCTTTTTCATTGCGCTGCAAAGCTCCAGCGCATGCTGTGCATCTGTCAGCGATTCCGGGTACTTCCCCAGCATGCGCAAGGTGGTGGAACGGCGCACCAGGTTTTCAGCCATCAGGGTTTTATCCACATCGGTCTTCTCTTGCAGATCGATGACGGTATTCAACAATTCAAGCCCACCCGGCAGGTCACCCTTATTCACCTCGATGCTGGCTTTGATGGAAAGCAGCTTGGGATTCGAGCATATCTTCTCTTCAGGAATGGCGGAAAACCAATTTTCAAGGCGTTTGATCTTCCCCTTCGCAATAAAGGAGGAGCCGATCGATTCAATGAGGCCAATAATGGTGTCGATCTCCCCCAATTTAGAATAGAGGATGAGCACACGCTCCCAATCCTGGGAGCTGGTATAGTATTCCGCCAACCTGCGCAGAATTTTGCTGGTTTCATCCGGATATAAGGTTTCCATGCGATGCTGCAGGAAATCGCGGAACAAATGATGATACCGCAGCCATGATCCTTCATCGCCGATTCGCACAACAAACAGGTTATTGAAAACGATATCTTCCATCAAAGACTGCCAGTTGCAGTCCACGTTCAAAGCCCGCCCGATGATCTGCTGGCACATATCAGGATTGAACTCCTCCAATAACGAGGACCATAGTAAGAAACGCTGGATTTCCGCATTTTGTTGATCCAGCACCTGCTGGGCCAGATATTCGTATAATCCGATCCCGGAAGTCCGGCTGATCTTTGATTGGTCTCCGATGCCTTTATTGCCAACCTGCGCCGTCAGAAGAAGCCCGGTGATCCACCCTTCGCTCTGGCGAGCGTAATCCTCGGCTTCCTCCATGCTGATCTCGATATTATTGTTCTTCTCAAACAGCTTCTTGATCTCCTCGGGTTGAAAGACCAGCTCTTCCAAACTCAACCCGCCGACCTGCGAACGAGCAACCAACAAAGGAAGATCAGGCAATGTTAACAGGGTGCGCGAGTTGACCACCAGATGGAAGTTCTCCCCCACCTTCTGCAAAAAACTGCTCAAGAACTCATCGATCTCTTTCCCCTGATTCACCAGATGGTAATCATCCAGGACCAAAATGAAATGTTCGGTGATATTTTCGAAAATATCGTTCGTGATGGTTGTGACCAGGGAATCGATATCCAATTCGTCTTCATTCAAGGATTGCATCATGGCATTGGAGCGAATTCCAAAGTTCGGAAAACGCTGCTGGATGGCTGAGATGAAGTACGTCAGAAAACGGGTGAGGTTTTGATCCAGCGGGTCCAGCGCCAGCCAAGTGACCGGCCAATCATACGAGGTGGCATAATCGATCATCAACGAGGTTTTCCCATACCCGGCCGGAGCGGCGATGATGATCAATTTGAAATCCAGCAGATCATCCAGCAGAGCCAGCAACCTTGGGCGTGACAAAAGTTCCTTCCTGCGTTGAGGAACGATGATTTTAATCTGAGAGATTGGTGAAAACCATGCCATTTCTACCTATTGTATCAGTGAGTAAAAAGGTAGAACATAGGACGGATGGTGTAATTATTCATTTTTTACCTGTTTTCTCCCACTTTTGTACACAAAAATCCACATCAGCCCTTTAATTGTATAGCAAGATGCAAGATTAATTCCAACCTTATGCGGAAATCATCTTGTTTCTGTAAAGGAAGGACAGCTTGTGGAGAAATCTGGCAATGGATGTGCTCTTCCCTCTCGCCAGCGCGTCCTTGCACAGCGGGGATCACAAGCCGAGCTGCCCGATCTGTTCTTTTAAGATCCCGGCAGATGCAACCAGCGCTTTTTCCTCCGAAGCGGAGAGCGGCAATTCGAGGATGTGATCCACGCCCTGATCTCCAACCACCGCCGGCAAGCTCAAATACACATCCCGAATGCCATAATATCCAGGCACAAGGTTGGAAACGGAAAGAACGGAATTCTGATTGCGCAGGATGCTTTCCACAATGCGCGCCAGCCCCGCCGCCACCGCATAATAGGTCGCCCCTTTGCGCTGGATGATCTCATAGGCCGCATTGCGAACCTGCCCGGCAAATTCCTCCCGCTGCAGCGACGGTATCTCGCAGCCGATCATCCGGCAGTAGGTATCCAGCGGCATCCCCGCGATATTCGCCGATGACCAAACCGCCACTTCGGAATCACCATGTTCTCCAATGATGAAAGCATGGATATTGCGCGCATCCAGGGAAAAATGCTGACCAAGCAGCCAACGGAAACGGGCCGTATCCAGAACTGTGCCGGACCCGATGACACGTTCGGCAGGCAACCCGGATATTTTCTGCGTGGCATAGCTGAGAATATCCACCGGATTGGTGGCCACTAAAAGGATGGCATCCCGCGTATAGTGAACGATCTGGGGAACGATCTGCTTGAAAATGTCGATATTCCGTTTCAGCAGGTCCATGCGGGTCTCACCCGCTCGTTGAGCGCTGCCCGCGGTGATCACCACCACATCCGCTCCCTGGCAGTCGCGGTAATCACCCTGGTAAATGTGGATCGGATTTGCCAACGGAATGGCATGGTTCAGGTCCATCACTTCCCCTTCGGTTCGTTCTCTGTCCACATCCATAAGAACGATCTCGCCAATCAAGCCATGCAGAAGAAGAGTATAGGCAAACGTTGTGCCAACCTTGCCGCTGCCAACGATCACAATTTTATATGCCCGGTGTGCAACTGTGTTTTCAGTACTCATGGTCGCTTTCCTCTCACTACTTTCCTTCATCATACAAAACAAACGGGGAAAAGGGTTATTAAGGAAATATAAACATTCACCAGGATGATTTTTTCCTTGACAGATTAGAACATTTGTTTTATATTAACAGATCAGATCAAGGAGGAAAAAATGAAAAACAAGCTTGGGCATGTGCAGGTGAACATTGATCCAAAGAACATTGTGTTTTACAAGGAGTTATTCTCATTTCTCGACTGGTCGGTCCTGTATTCCGACGAGACCACCCTGGGGGTTGGAGATAAGAATGGGACCAGCGTTTGGTTCACATCGCCTCTCAAAGAGATGAAGAACGATTACGATGGAATTGGGATGAACCATCTGGCAATCTCGGTCGAGGAACAAGGAAACGTGGACCATGCGGTATCCTATCTTAAAGGAAAGGGGATCGCCTGTCTCTTTGAAACACCGCGCCACCGCCCGGAATTCTGCGGAAATGCGAACGAGACATACTATCAGGTGATGTTCGAATCCCCTGACCGGATCCTTTTTGAAGTCGTGTACACCGGTCTGAAACAGTAGCATTCCCGAAGGGCGTTCTTCGAAACGCCCTTCTTTATTTCTCCAATCCCATCCTTTCTATCCCATAAAAATTTCCGCAGATTTTTTGTAAAATATTAAGCAAGAAAGAGAAAAAGATTATGCAAGCACAGTCTTTTCCAAGCCATGCTGATATTCTGGATATGAAAGACCTCATGTTGCAGGGTGGAAAGGGAAATGAAGGCGTCCTTTTCGAAGAAGCCCTGCAATCGGAAGCGGTGCGCGCAACCGTCAAAACCTGGAAATCAAACCGCTCGTTGATCGCATTCGCCTATGTCGATGACTATGCCAATCTCTGTTTTTCCATTTCACCCGGCTTTGAATCCACCGAAGTGGAAGACGAGATCATCGCTTGGGGGGTGCGGTGTATGCAGGCAAGGAATGCACAAAACCACGAAGCGCGGACCCTGGATGCAAGCTGCAGTGCTCAAGACGACAGGCGGATCCAACTGTTCAAGCGATCCGGGTTTCTGGAGGGAAATCAGCGCTCCCTTGATTTCTCCCGTTCCCTGATCGATCCCATTCCAGTTTATCCCCTCCAGGGCGGGTTTACGATCAGACCTGCTGCCGGGGAGGGGGAAGTGGGAGCATTGGTCGAACTGCATCGTGCGGCCTTCGGCACGCAGGAAATGACCATCGACCAGCGGCTGGCCATCATGCGCACTTCACAATATGCACCCGAACTGGACCTGCTGGTGGAAGAAGACCGTACCAAAAGGTTGGCCGCCTTCTGCATTTGTGAAATCGAAGTCCGGCCAAGCGGAATCCGCATC
This sequence comes from Pelolinea sp., assembly GCA_012797975.1. GTDB lineage: Bacteria > Chloroflexota > Anaerolineae > Anaerolineales > Anaerolineaceae > UBA4781. The sequence continues at coordinate 56,378 of JAAZOD010000015.1, forward strand.
GGGCATCCCGATCCTATCGGCACCCATCCCGAATTTCAAGGGTGCGGCTTGGCCAGCGCGCTGCTGAGCGCCGGTCTGCAAACCATGAGAGAAAAAGGGGCAACCCGGGCGGAATCGGGCACTTCCAGCGAAAACAGGCGCATGCAAAACCTATTCCTCAAAATGGGGTTTACCCGCACCGCAGAGCACCTGTGGTTCTCTAAACGTGTTCATTGAAGAATCCGTGTTGAGCCCGTTCACATTGTGACAGAAGAGCCATCTCTTATCCCTTATAATTAGAACCAGACCATGGAATATAGGATCAAAACGATTTTATAACTACGATACGACATCAAGTTGATATGGAACCGATAAAATGATCTATCATTTTCTTCCTGTTGATCTGTTGTTCTTCAGTTCAGCGATCATCTCCCTATTTATCGCCATCATCATTTTCACCAAGCGTGTTGAACCGGGGGGAACTGCATTTGCCTGCGTGATGTTATCCATCGCTCTTTGGCTCGTTTTTCGATTTTTGGAAGGAATTTCCGAGGATCCCGCCAATAAAATTTTCTGGGCAAAATTCGAGTATCTGGGGATCGCCACTCTGCCGGTCTGCTATTTTATCTTTGCCAGCCAGTTCAGCCGCAAAGATCACTGGATCACAAAAAAGAACCTGTTTCTCCTTTCCCTGATCCCGATCCTGACCATCATGCTGGTCTTCACCAATGTATACCACGGCTTGATCTGGAGCAATATTTACCCTTCGGCCACGCCGAGCGTGGAAAACCTTGTTTATGAACACGGTTATTTCTTTTGGATGTACTGGGTCTACAGCTATGGATTGCTGGTATGGGGGATCGCCCGTTTGATCACAACTTTCTTAAACTTTTCCAAAGAATACCGCCTGCAGGTGTTCCTGCTGATCTTCGCCACCCTAGTTCCCTGGGTTGGAAACCTCCTCTACATTATCCAATTCAGTCCGATCAAGGGGCTGGATCTCACACCGGTGGGGCTGGCGTTTTCGGGATTGGTCATTGCGATTTCTCTGTATCGAGGACAAATCTTTGAAGTCGCCCCGGTGGCTCGCAATATCATTTTTGATGCCATGCAGGAAGGCATTCTGGTCCTGGATATTAACGGGAACATCGTGGACAGTAATGACGCCATTGCCAAAATACTTCACATACCGTTGAAAGACATCTTGAAACAGCACTTTACGAAATCTCTTTCCCGATATCCCCTGTTGGTGCAGAACCTGCAGAAAATGGGGAACGGCCGGTTTGAAATGTGTCTGGATGAAACAACACAAAAATATGTACAGGTGAGCATTTCGTTGATCATCACCAATGTCAACCCGACCGGCCAGATGCTGGTATTGCAGGATATATCGGAAAGAAAAAAACTCGAGCTTTTTGAGAAAGAACAGAGAAAATTTGCCACCGCACTCGCCGGAATTGCTGCAACATTAAACAGTTCCCTGGAACTGGACGTGGTCCTTGAAAAGATGCTGGAGATCATCCATGAGGTGGTGCCGCACGATGCTGCGAACATCGCATTGCTGGATGAAAACAAAAAAATGCATTTCGTGAAGTTAAAAGGATACGAAAAATTCAAATCGAAGAAAGCCATCGAGTCGTTGAATTATTCGATCCATGACATCCTGGATTTTGAAACCATGGCGGAGAAGAATGAAGCGATCGTGGTTGCAGATACGCAAAACAATCCCGCATGGGTTGCAAATCCCGAAGTGACCTGGATCCGATCCTATGTCGGCAGCCCGATCGTTGTAAATGGAAGAACGATCGGTTTTATTAATGTGGACAGCAGCATTCCCAATCTCTACAACCGGGAACACGCGCAGCGCTTAAAGGTATTCGCGGATGAAGCAGCCATCGCAATCCAAAATGCACGCATCGTTGAAGAATTGAAAGAACGCAATCAGGACCTGAGCACGCTGTATGAGGTTGGACTGTCGATGACAAAGGGGTTGGACAACGAGGAGATCATCCGCGGTTTAATGAAGCAAATCGAGAACTTCAAAGGCATCGACCTTGTTTATTTGCTCCTGTTCAATGAAGAGCCGCAAAAGGATATCTTCTATTTTTATGGTGCCGATGAAAGGATCCTCCACAGCAGTGAAGTGACCAGGGCACCCTCCGGAGTTTTCATCAATGAAATCCTGGAACAGAAGAATACGCTCTATTTGCCGGATCATGAAGAAAAAGAAATATTGCAATGGTTAGCAGGGGAGGAACCCAGTCTGCCGGCAGAAATGCACACCTATCTGGGCATTCCTTTATTACAGGGGAAAGACCTGACCGGCATCATGATCGTGGCAAGTAAAAAAGTGGATGCTTTCAATCAAAAGCAGATCCAACTTTTTGAGACAGTCGCCTCGCAGATATCGATCACACTTCAAAATGTAAAAATGTTTGAAAGGATGAAGGAACTGGCCATCATCGACGAACTGACCGGCATCTATAATCGGCGGTTCTTTTACATGGCGGCAAACAAGGAAATCGAGCGTTCAAAGCGGTATAAAAAAGCGCTCTCCCTGATCTTGATCGATATCGATCATTATAAGGATGTCAACGATCATTATGGCCACATGGCTGGCGACAAGGTGTTGCAAAAGATCACCCAGTACATTCAAAAGGAATTGCGCAGCGCTGATATCTTCGCACGGTACGGAGGGGAGGAATTTCTGATCCTGTTGTCGGATACCACAGGGCAGGATGCCGTATTGGTTGCAGAACGCATTCGCACCACGATCAAAAGCTTGTATGTCAGGTACAATGAGGAAGAAATCACGGTCACCATCAGTCTGGGTGTCACCCAAATGACCGCCGAACGCAACACCCTGCAAGAATTAATTGCGGTTGTGGATCAGGCGCTATACGGAGCGAAGCAAAAAGGCAGGAACCGGGTTGAGTATCTGCCTTAAATGACCGCTTGAATCCACTAGAAATTTAACGAATTCGGATTATAAATAGTATGGAAGAACAAATGGCAAAATCAGCCAGAGGGATGTCATGGTCACCTATCAATACATATCCGAATCGGAGCTGCGAAAGGCGCTTCTAGATGAGATCGTGAAAGCGGTCGGTTTACCGATCAATGCTTTCTGGCGCCGCTTTGTCAATATCGCTTTCTGGCTGCCCATCAATCGTTTTTCAAAATTGGGTTCCTATTTTGACCAGATGGTTTACCAGCATGGGTTCAGCAAAGCGGTTGACATCAGCCTAAAGCTCTTGCTGGAAGATATTGAAACCCTTGGTGAGATCAAAGCGCCCGCTTCAGGTCCTTTGCTGGTGGTTTCCAATCATCCGGGGACTTACGATGCCTTATGTCTGGCATCAAAACTTCCACGGGATGACATAAAGATCGTTTCGTCCAACATTCCATTCCTTAAGCAAATGAAGAACGTCAATGATCACTTTCTGTTCTCCTCCATTGACAGTTATGTGCGCATGCTGGTCATCCGCAACGCCATCCGCCACCTGGAAAAAGGCGGGGCCGTGATCATCTTCCCCAGCGCCCACATGGATCCAGAACCTTCTTGCATGGCGGGTGCCATGCAAGCGCTGGACGAATGGTCAAAAAGTATTGAGATCTTCGTCCGTAAAGTTCCACAAACCGTTGTGCAGGTGGCAGTGGTCAGCCGTGTTTTATCTCCCCATTACCTTTCACGCCCCCTGACCCATCTGCGCAAAGGGCGCAGAGAGCGCCAGCGCATTGCCGAGTTTCTGCAGATCATTCATCAAATGGTCTCTCGAAAAAAGTTCAAGCAAATTCCTCTGGTATCTTTTGCCGAACCATTCACCCTGGAAGATATCAGCCCGGAAAAGGATGTCAATCGTGTCCTGCCGCACGCCATCGCCCAGGCAAAGCAACTAATGACCGCACATATCACCATTGATTACTAATTTTTTATTCAAGTCTTTTTTATTTCTCATAATTGGTTTTATCTTATTCGAGTTAATTTCCGTTTAATAGTAAATATAGTGTAATATTTAAGTGAAAGTTTCCATTGAAAAACAAAAATAAGCAACCAGAAGTTGTAATAAAAATATGTTCCTTACTTATTGTATTTTTCTCGTTTTTCCTTTTGAAAAAGGGGGGGCTTTTTATCCGGTTACAGGATCATCCACTCAACCAACCTATTTCTATAAATTAATAACTGAAAAGGATTAATACTTAACATGGATATAAAAGAAACAAGAAACTCATATTTGAATTACATTTTCGTTATATTTGTTATTTTTATTATCTGTCGTCGCGCTTGGATGTGTGACGATGCATTTATCACTCTTCGGACAGTTGACAATTTTGTGAACGGGTATGGACTAACTTGGAATATTTCCGAGAGAGTACAGGCCTATACACATCCTTTATGGATGCTCACAATCAGTTTTTTTTATTTTTTCACCCGTGAACCTTTCTACACCGTTATTTTTATTAGCATCTTGTTTTCTTGCATTTCATTAATACTCATGGTGAAAAATTCTGGTCATGATACATTTCATACAATTTTATTCTGTTCAATATTAGCTTTTTCTAGAGCATTTATTGATTATTCAACATCTGGCTTAGAAAATCCCTTAAGCCATTTTATTATCATAATGTTTTTTATTTTGTACTTCAAATCAACCTCCTCGGATGACATTAAGAATATTTTTTTCTTATCCTTAATTGCATCCTTTGGTCTTATGAACCGCATGGATCTCTTTTTAGTTTTTTTTCCACCTTTACTATTTACACTTTTTGAACGCAAAAAAATTAACGTCATAAAATATATTCTATTAGGTCAACTGCCATTTATTTTTTGGGAAATTTTCTCATTGTTGTATTACGGCTTTTTAATACCCAATACTGCATATGCAAAATTAGCCCATGGTGTCTCAAGATTCATAATTATTAAACAAGGCATAACCTATTTTTATAATTCCATAATCAACGATCCTTTGACAATCTTTGTGATTATCCTTGGTATACTTCTTCCACTCATCTCGTGCAAAAAAGATAAGAAATTAATCGTACTGTCAACAAGTATATTGTTGTATCTCTTTTACACCTTGTGGATTGGGGGAGATTTCATGAGCGGAAGATTCTTTACAGTGCCATTAGTTATTAGCTGTATTGTTTTGCTCCATATATCCCCAATTTTTTCTCATGAACAGATTCTATCTCTTATTTGTGTCATTTTAGTTTTAGGTTTATTTCTCCCCTTTAACACATTAAGTCTTGATGTAAAAGAATATTCATTCAACATCAATGGCGTTGATGATGAAAGAATATATTTCTTCCCTGGGATGAGTCTGATTACTCGTTACAGAAATCACATGCAACCTGAATTTGAATGGAAAGATCAGGGTATCGAGTACCGAAATTCAGGAATAAAAGTTACCCATGCACGCGCAATTGGTTTATTCGGATTCTATTGTGGTCCAAATGTACATATTATTGATGGACATGGTTTGGCAGATCCATTATTGTCACATTTGAAAGTAAACACTACTTCGCAATTCACAAGTGGACATATTTCCAAAGACCCTCCAAAGGGATATATAGAATCACTCAATAGTGGAATAAATCTTATTTCTGATCCAAAAATACATAAATACTACGATAAGGTATTAATTATTACACGCGGGGAAATTTTCAGCTGGGATCGTATAAAAACAATCTTTAGAATGAATCTTGGAAAATACGATTATTTATTATAAATCCTTTAGACTAATAATTTACCTTGCCCAACACGGGAATCTTTTAATTTCGGGAAATTCAAACAAAAATATAGGGCAGAAGAAGCATAAACTTTACAATTTGATTTAGACATATCTCTTTAATTGTAGAAATAATTGCTCTACGCTTGATGGAGCTTCGTGAGCAGTGCATGTCTGGACAATCGAGCAATCGGAATTTTATCCATTAGTTCATGCTTTTTAATAATGTGTCTTTTTCCGTCGCATCTCCTTCTGCAAAGTATTTCCAGAGGGCATAAAGCACGTCATCCTTAGAAAGGTTCGCTAATGCTAGTTTTTCTAAAAAAACCTCCTTATTGGTATCAGAAGGATCATGAGCAGCAACAACTTGCTTTGCAGTGATCTGCTCGAAAGAAGAGAGCGAGCGGGAATAATCAACGCGACCAAGAGAAGAAACACCCACCACCGGCAAACCAGCCATCTTGAGCTCTTGGTGCAGTTTTCCTAGATTCACGCTTTTAGCCATCCCAAACCTCCCCATTGAGAAAAAGAAGTTAGTGTTGAAATAAAAGAATAAAAAGTGGTAATGCCCACACCTGAAGTAACTTCTGTGAGCTGTAAATAGTGGTAGCCAGCCGAAACCAATTTGCTATAAATAGCAAAAATGCTCGTGAGATCAATATCAGAAAAAGAACGCATATCCGCATTGGTAGTACTGGGAGAATCAAGAGCAACGCCCAACGCACCTCCACCAGTGGATGAATTGGTTAAGTAACCAGTATGTAATAAAAATACCGGATCCTGTGAAAGGCCAAGTACAAACTCAACTTTATTCCCTGTATTATTGTTGAGCGGGCGCCAAGTTGCAGATGAATATGTCCAGGAAGATTCAGATTCTATCTTTTTCAGAATCCGATCGACACGGTTATACATATTCCATACAAAACGTTTATCCATACAATCGGCAGAGGCACCACCGGAGGGAAGGGTGCGAATGGTGCCCAAATACCGATAGGTAGGCGCTGCGGACATGACCGGAATGCCATCCTGCAAGGTATAGGCAGAAGCGCGTAAGGTATCATTAGACCAAGCTAGGGCAGATAATTTCAACTCCCCTTCATCATTGTAGACAAAAATATCATAATTAGCGCTAGCAGAAAGCCCTAAAAGTGAAAGAGTGAGTTTCTCAAACGAATACAAACACCATCCAAAACCCGGAACATATAGAGAGATGCGATTTGAGACATGAGGAATGTAAAAAAGACTTGTAGCTGAAGAAATATCGCTTGAAATGGCAGAGCCCGAAGAGAGGGAAAGGCGCCCACCCGCTTCAACTGGATGAACCAGATAGAGTAGCAAAGAAAGATGTTCACTAAACTCAGTACGTACCGAATCCTTAACAATGCTTTCACCATCAAAATAAAAACGGCCGATACGACGCTGGTTAGCTAACTCAGTAGGAGACATTGAAACGCTGAGTGTAAAAGACGTGGAGCCGGCAGTTCGGTTGGCAAATACATACCAAGTGCCTGCACCATTTGGAGTAGAAGTAGAGGGAAGTTCAACATTGGAAAGCGCCTGCACCAAGTATCCTTCAATGAATAGAGAAACGGTATCCGAATCTGAAGCAGGCACAACTACTTGGGCAGTATTGAGCTTCTGCAGTTTGAGGTTGGTTTCGTAGGAATCAAGCAATTTTCCGAGTGTAATTGAATCAGCGGCAACTTTGCCCAGATAAAGCGCGTCAAGACGCAGATTATTATATTGGCAGGCCAATGTGGGATCGCCGGGTGTGATGGGAGAACTCAGTGGATAGGACATAGCTTAAAACCTTTTTTGTTCTTTGATTGTGAGAAAACATATCGTTGAGAGTGCAAAATATTTGCATAGGTTTTATTTTGGAAACACAATAAGCTACAGCTTTCTGGAATAGCAAATAGTGGCACTGTAAATTTGACTAGGGAATTCAAAACGATACTTAACGCCATAACATACTTTCTTCCCATGCAATGTCAGTGGCATCCCAAACGGAAGCAAAATACTGTTCGCTTTCAATGGGCGGATGGTAACTAGATAGGTTATAAAATTGCAGGGCAATATGTGACACATCGGGTTGATGTAACTCAGTGGCAGAATGTCCGCTAGAAACCATACCTGCAAAGACGCCCATCACCGTATCGATGACCACGGAATCAGCTTGCTTTAGATACTGCAGCAGCATAGCATACATCTTGGCACGCGATTGGTCATGGGCGGAACCATCATGATTCTTGAGATCATCGGCCAGGATGAGGGTGAAATAAACGCGAATAGTGACCACACCTTCTTCCGTTACACGCTGGACTGAAAGAGAATTGCCGCGCACGGAGGGGTCATAGGCAAAAAGGAAGCCATAGGGCTGCCCAGCATTGATAGCAGGGTGACTAAAACGGACATCACAATCTTTTCCCAAGGTGAACATGGTCAACGATACCTTTCCCAGGGCAACCAAGTATAGGGGAAGGGGACATTTTCAAGACGGGAGGTAAAAAATCCATCTGGCCAAGCACGAAACTGGGGAAATGGATATTGGGTATTGAAAATTATCAGGCGCGGGTTGGAAAAAAGGGTACGGGGATTTGAGGCCAATTTAAGCTTTGTAAAAGTATCTTTCCAGTTGCCAGTTTCTTGAAATGCTTCGGTGAGAGTGGTTATCTCACGCACATCCCAAGGCAGAAGGCGATTAATCCACCAGCGCGTGAAAGTATCGACATTGAGCCGATCGATCCATGGATCCACACCGAAAATATCAAGAGAAGATTCCGGGGTATCTTGTGCAACGGGTTCAAGGCGGCAATCACAATGGGGGTGAAAGCCAGGCATGACTGTATCATACCAGATGATGAGGGGATACACGCGTCCGCGCATCAGATTGCACACATCACAGTTGAGACCTTCAGTAATCCAGCGATATTTGTCCCTGTTCTCCTGAATGCGCTCCCCATTACTGGTGAAAGCAAGAGGTTCACCAGACATGGCCATCCTCCCCATCCAAAGGCCAATAGGAGCGCGGAAAGACCGATTGCGACTGATCAGCGCGGATGGTGAGCAGAAATTCGCGGAACTTCTGATACTGCGCCTGCCCCCACAGCATGAGTTGGTTGGGGTCACTGGCCCTGCCACCCCACTGCTCAATGGTGCCGGCGGCACGGGAAGTAGCAGCGGCGCCCGCTGCACCAAGCACCAGCATGGATTCATGATCAGGGCGTACGGTGGTATCGGCAGCATCATCCAGCTCGGTCATGGTATGACGGCAGGCAAAGCGCAAAGAAACCAACTGACCGGCAAGCGGCACAGGGAAGCCGGTAAAATAAACATAGGGTTGGGACTGGTGGAAGAACACGTAGAAATCTTCGCGTTCATCGATGAGAGGGTCAAGTATATCCCACTGATACGGCAGGATGAGCTGCTGCACAGCCAGGAGCCCCTTGCAATCAACCAGGAGTTGGGCGCGGCCGGATTCAAGCAGGGGGAAAATAGCGGTGCGTACATCAGGAAAGGCTTGCGAATATTCATCAAGAATGCGACGGATGGCTTCATCCACGATGTCATCTTCGAACTTTTCGTTGGTGGATCGAAGGGTGTTTAGAACACGTGTTCTGCATAAAGTAAGATTGGTCATTTTATCCTTTAGGGGGTTAGAAACCCGCTCTACGCCCCCTCCATCCCCCCATTTTCAAAAAAAGAAAATAGGGGGAAAACAAATTAAGAGGTAGCTTTTTTGCGTGGGCGGCCTTGCCCGCGGGTCATAGCAACATTCAGGCAATATTTCCCGGATACGAGAGCAAGGGTAACCTGGTCAGGAGTGAGCAGGAGTTTGCATCTATCGGGCCAGCTCACCGCCCTAGGTGAATCTATACTAATGATCTACTACACAAGGATGAGATCTTTCTGAGTTTTGGCTAAATTACTCACGCAGTCAGTCCTCCTGCGCCTTTGCCGGCATCTTCGACCGCCACGCCAGCGATGTAGGCGATGAGCAGATAAACGATATTGGAGATCTGCTCGGCTTCCAGCGGGAAATCTGGCTTGAACTCCTTGATGACAATGACCAGGCAGCCGATGAAGGCAGCCCAGAACTTGCGGGAGGTGAACAAGGACAAAAATTTATTGGGTTTGGAAGACATGTTATTTTCCTTTCGATTTTGCCCACCCCCGGGGGCAGCGGGGGTGGGCTGAGACAAGGGGAGAGGAACGATACGCTCTGAGAAGGAAGCGCAGCGTTCAGCCATTGATTCGATCAAGCATCCGCGACGTTGTTCTTGTGGAGCGGGCGGAAGTCGTTGACCCACACTGCCAGGAAATGGCGTACCTTGAGGCGATGCTCGTCGTTAGTGAAAACCGCGGGACTGAGGTCATCGCCCGCGATGAAAATCTCGGGCAGGAGACCGAAGCGCTCGCCTACGAAGATGGCCGGGGCAAGCATGGGGTCGCACACGGCTGCCCAGTTAGTGGGATCGCTCCATTCGGGGACCGTAATCACATCACCAGGCTGGCCGCGCTGCATGTTCTCGGAATAGATATTGGCGGCGTTCTCGAGGGTGGGATAGAGAATCTTCATAGCGGCCAGTTGCAGGTTGCGAGGGACGAGCAGGAAGCGCGGGTTAATAGCCAATGCAGGGCCTGCGCCATAGGAGCCGGAAGCGTTCTTGACGAGCATGGGCTGCTTGTAGATAGCCGACTGCACCGCATCCCACTCGGAAGCAGAAAGGGCAGTCGTGCGCAGGTTGGCATGCCCGCCGGCGCTGGTAACCGCGGTAGTATTGAACAATGCGCCGGTATCGGCCAAGGTGGGACCAACGCCTACATTGACCGAAAAGATTGCGGCGACCAACGAGGAAATTTTGCGCAGACCAGCGGCGGCGAGTTCACGCGGATAAGAGGACAACTTGCGGGATTCATCACGATCGATCAGCTCGAGCGTGAGGGGGATATAGCCGCCATATTTCACAAAATCAGCGGTTTCAGGGCTATCGCCAATGGCCAGCTCGGTATAGGGAGCACCCTCGGTGACCGAAGGCAGATCTCCCACCGTGCCGATGAGGGTACCAGTGATGGTGTTGAGAGTATTGAAATGTTCCACGCGGGTAATGCGCGACCACCAATCATAGCCGGCGCGGCCGAGCTGCTCCCAGGTATTAACGACAATCTTGTTGAGGGAATTTTTGACCAAACCGGTGAAATCGACGGTGGTGGCCAGTTGTACGCGGTCGGCAAAATAACCGCCATGCAGATTGTAATCGCCGGTAAGCATCAAATACAGTTCGCGGATACCGGTGAGCGGGCGTACCTCGAGCTTCTCAGACTGCTTTTCGCGGGGGGCGCCCAACAGATCATCGACCGCAGCCTGCAGTTTATCGCCAGAATCGAACATGGAATGGATGCGTGAACCCTGCACCACCGCAGCACCGGAAAGCTCAGAGATGAGCGAGCGGGTATCTTCGATGGCAGCCTGCAGCTCGGGCGGTTCAAAAGCCCGACCGCTGAACTGTTTGCGTAGGCGTTCCTGCGCCGGAACAGGCAGGCGAGAAGCAGCCAGGGCGGATTCGAGGAATTGAGTGCACATTTGCACACGCAGTTCACCTACTTTACGGGCTTCCTGCTCCAGCTCTTCAAACTTTTCCTGCGCTCTCACTAGTTGATCAATGGCTTGCTGTTCGCGCTGGATGCGCTCACGTACGGGAGCAGGATCAAGTGCAGGCTGTTCGACCTGCTGCAAGGTAAGCTGGTCATGCTTGGAGTTTTCAACTTCTTGAGATTGAGACATGGAATTTCCTTTCATTTTTTGGTAGATTTCGCGGATGAATTCACCACCGCGAGCCGGGTGCACCACCAGGTCGACCGAAAAGACGCGTAGTATCTCCTGCACATCCTTGCCCTGGGCGGTAAAAACAACATCAGCGGAAAAACCGACATGTGGCTTGGGATGCTCAGTGGAAGCGAGGATCTGTTTGCCAATCTCGCGCAATACCTCTGCACCGGGGCCGAAGGGTTTAAGATCAAGCTTGATGCCTTGGGCTTGCTCATCCCAGCGAGGAGAATGGCAGACACCGGCCAGATCATGCACGGAATGGCCGAACCAGTGATGATCAATGAAAGTTTCGGCGCCATCCCACAGGGAGACAGACTTCTGCAGGGTGGAAGCGGAGAAATGCCAACCGTTGCCCTCCCCAGCGGTGATGGCAAGGATCTCAAATTCACCTTTCTCATTGACTCTGGCGGCTCCAAGGTTGATGCGGTGTTGCAATTCTTGCATAAAAACTCCTTTCTGAAATTGAGGGGTCAACGACCCAACCTGGTGGGTTAGGAACCCACCCTACCGGGGCAACAACCCATCCTGCTGTTTGGTTTTCCGGCCGCGGGCAAGCAGGTCAGGCACATTGACCGATTCACCGGTGAATCGGTAGACCAGGCGTAGGAACTCGGCATCATCAATCAGCTCGCGGTCGCGCAGTTCCATAGCGACGGAGAGAATATCGGCCGCAGCGGAAGCCAGTTCGGAATTATCGCGGGCGGAGATATCGGTGCCGGAAAGCTCGATGATGGCATGCGGATCGATGGATGGATCGAGGCGGGCCCTTCTTTCGATGACCACACGCAGGATATCGGTGAGCATCCACAGAAAATATTCCTGACGCTGCTGAAAGCGGCGAAAGGTTGGGCCGCCCGCCGCCTCAGCAGTGGTGCGTGTGGAAGATTCGGGCTCGGCTAGAAAATGCAGGGGGATGCCGGCCCCGCAGGCGATCATTTTTTTTAAGGCCAGTCCGTCTTCATTGGCCTCGGCAGAATGCAGGTGGGGATTGATGACCTTCCAATTCTCGGTGTCGTCGGTAACCAAAATGGAGCCGGGCTTGGGGGGATGGGAATTGAGGGTCTGCTGGCGCTGTTTGCGCTGGGCTTCGGAATTGAACTTAGCCTGTACGATATACAAAAAGGCATTACGGTAGCGATTAAGGCGGGCACGGTCTTCGAGCCAGGCAGTATAACGGGAGAGCCAGCGCAGGAGTGGGGAGAGATCAGATTCACCCCACTGCCCGCCAGCCGGGCGATTAATGGCATACTGAAGCATGACCGGGGTTGTGAGGTCATCATGAAGCGGGTCATAGGCAGGATAGGGCTCGGGGTCGAGAGTTTGCAGGGAACTCTTGGGGAAGAAAGCTACGGGTTGCTCGATATCGTTCTCGCGCGCTTCGATCTTGAGAATATCGACAGCTGGGATAGCGCGCAAGTAGGTCATGCCGGATTCATCGGTGGAAAGCAACATAAACAGATTGCCGGAGCGAGTCAGTTCATCGCACAGTTCGAACACGCGGATGGGCATGCGATTGAGGTGATGATTCCAGAATTGATCGAGGAAGCGCGCAGTAGGAGCATGGCGACATGAAACGGAGATTCCGCTGCCGACCACGTACTCGGAGGTAAGCTCCACGATGCGGCGGGCAAGCGGGTTAAGTCGCCAAGCATCCAGAGATTGAAAAAGCAGTTCCTCACGATCAGCGGTATAACGATCGCGCTCGGAATCGGTAAGGGAATAGGCACCAATAGAAAAAGAGGCATCATTTTCGAGCACCGAAAGCTGCGCTTTCACCTGACGCTGAATGGCGGTGTTGAACAAGTGTTCTACAAAGCGATTGAACGCGCTCATTCCTGCACCATGGAAGTACACAATTGGAGAAGATCTTCGGAAGTGCCGGGAAAGAGATCAAGATCAATACTGGTAGTGCAGCCCAACACACGCCCCGCGGAAGAATATTGCCAGAAACTCCAGCGTGCCCAGGGGTAGAACTGGGAAGGGAAGGTGGTGCCGTAGTGGGCAACCCACAGCGGGAAGTGCACAATCTCATCCCATCTGCCGACGTAGGAACGCCAGAAGCCGGGACTGGTATACAACATAGGAGTCACCCCGCGGCTCTGCTCGACATGCTCGAGGAAAGCCAGGATAGATTTCTTGAGCACCGCCGTCGATGCTTTGACCTCCACATCCAATACTGGAGGGAGCATGAGAGTGTCAGCCTGCGCCTCAAAGGCGGCCATGGTGCGCTCAAAATGCTCAGCTTGCTGAATGGGGTCATATTTGGGCAGGAAGTAGTGGTAGGCACCGGCAGGGATGCCCTGGGCACAGGCACCCTGTAGGTAGCCAAGAGCGCGGTCATCGACGTGGGTAGTGCCCTCACTGAATTTTAAAAAGCAAAAGCGCACGCCCGCGGAATACAATTTGGCGAAATCAACTTCGCCCTGCCAATGAGAAAGATCAACACCAAACAACATCATCATACCTCCTGAAACTGCTGTATTTTTCCAACTGCACAGCAATTGAAAAAGTCTTTGTTTACAAAAAAGAACCCAGAAAAAACGAAATGGAGGAGTTCGCTGGGAAAAAGACGGACATTAGAAGCCACCATGATCAATATCCTCCAGAGGATCGGGGGCTTGAATGACCAGGGTGGGAAACGAAACGGTCCAATCCTGTTCGTCCAGAAGTGAAAGCATGGCAGCGGAAATGAGTAGATCGTCATGCACCAACTCGCCGGTGGCGGGGTCACGCGTGCCATCCGGAACACCCCAGCGCACGGTTTTATTGGGACCGGGCAGGATCTCAAACTCACAAAAGCGCACCTGACGCCAGAATTCAGTCTGGGCAGCGGCTACTTGGTGAAGATCTTCTTCGGTCGAGGTAGCATGGTCTTTGAAGCGTCCAGTATCGCACAGGGCCAGGAAATTCCAACACAGGTCTGATTTAGTGCGGCTGTTGAACTCGAAGGGCAGCACGCGGTCAGGGAGGGCAGCTGAAATGAAGGAACTGAGCCCCGCACCCACGCCGGTGGAATCAACCACCAGAAAGCGCACATCGAACAGCTCGGCCAGCGCTTTGAGTTGGGCATAGAGGCGGGTGTGCTTGACACCCACCCACTCGGCACGATAAATGACCTGATAGGTCGGTTTGCGGATGAGATCATCGGCCATGGTGGAAGTATCGACCTCGGCGATGGTGAGCGCGGTAGCATCGCGGGCGGGATTTTCAAGGATGGAATTCTGGCCGGGGTCAATGGAAACGCCCTCGTCTTCGCCGGCCACATCAAGCGTCATAGCATACAACTTGCCCGGCTTGGGAGCGAGGGCGGCGGGGTGGCGCCCGCGCATGAGAGTACAGCGCTCAGGCGGGAACAAGCCACCCTCGGCGTCAATCTCTTCGCAGAAAAACTGGGTTTTGATCATGGGGTGCTGGCGACCGAGCTTGGTCACTTGGCTTTTGACAAAATCGCCATAGGCGGGAACCTCAGCGGCCACCTGATCGGCATCGACCACGAAAACACGCTGAATTCCATCGGTTAACTGCGTCTGGCGGGCAGCATGCAGTTCACGCGCTAAAAGGGTGCGGGAGGTCCAGGCAGTGCCCCAGAAGATGCGGGTTGCATTAGTGGAGGCAGCCATAGGGGCGATCTCCTTGTCGAACTTGCTTATGAGCACATCCTGCGCTTCGTCGACCTCGAGCAGGAGCGAAGCGGTGGCGCCCACGATATTGGAGCGCGGCTGGCCGGAGAAGAAATAAAGACGAGCGGAACCCACACGGTAGATATAACCTTGCTCCTTGGCCCACACGCTGCGCACCAGCAGGTTGGAAGTGAGGACACGTTCCAGCCGGCGCATGGCGTTGAAGGATTGGGGCTTCCAGGTAGGGGAAACCTTGACCAACTCGGCATTCGTTTCTGAGAACAGTGTGAGCAGGTAGGTTTCGAGTTGGGCTTGCAGTTCGTTCTTGCCGGATTGACGAGGGAAGATGACCACAAACGAGCGGCCGGCGCCCTGCAGAATGGATTGCAGGACCGCTTGAGCCACGCCCTGTTGATAGGAGCGTAGGGTGAGCCCGGAGGCCTGCTCGATGAAGCGATTGACATCGAGCAAAAGCTGTTTGATCTGCTGAACCAGCTGGGTTGTCATACATGGAGTTCCCCGCTGCAAAACATGGTTATTTTCCTCCCAGGTAAGCGGCAATGGCGGAAGCAATGATGGTGAGCGCAACCTGCACCGCTTGCATAATGGTGGTAGAAGAACGCTGGGTGATCACGGCATCATCCACGGTGCGAATGCGGTTCTCATGATCATCAAGGATTTTCTGAATCTGGTCGAGTTGGGCATGGATCTGCGCCAATTTCTCGGCCGAGAGATCTGCCTGATGGGATTGCTGGCGTTCGATCTTCTGAAAACGAGCTTCGATATTGTCTTTGAGCCGGTTGAACTGTTCGGCGATCAGTTGAGCTTGCAATTCGTCCATAGAACCCCAATTCGATGACGGCGATACTCAGAGCAGGCGGGATGAGGTCAGGATTAATGGATTCCCAATTCATCACACACCTCACCGAGGGCTTGAGAGAGGGCAGAAGCAACGGAAGAGGAATCGCCCTGGATGATCTTCTGAGTGCGGACTAGGCCGGCTAGGCGGGTGGAAGCTAGGCCAAGGGTGGAGAGAGCTTTGAACCAGGTTTCGGTATCCTCACCCTCTTCAGTGGCTAAATCAAAGACGCGGCGGATGGTGATGCGCAAGAGGGCGATCTCGTCCTCGACGCCATTGCGCAAGGCCACATCGAGATCGCGGGCTTCAAGGGGAGAGAAGCGCGGGGAATAAAAACCATGTTTGAGGGCGTTGGTATTACCGGGTTGAGCACCGCGATGGCGCTGTTCTTCGGTCATGTCTATATTTCCTCCCTATCCGAAGATCGGGTTGGCCCCGGCGGGAGGAGGGTGAGGTTCCAACGCTATGGATTTCCCCCTAGAGGATGGATTGCCTTCCCCCACGCCGGGCAAATGGGAGCACTTCTTCACTCCGCCAACCTTATATAGAAACTATGTTCTATTTATTGTTATCATAGCCAGGGAGAGCGCTGCCCTCAAGGTGTCAAAACAGGAACGTTCTTTTGGACCAGAAAACCTTCCGGCTGTTTCATCCTCCCCTCACGTTCCAGGGATCAGCCGCATGAAAATCGGAGATCCGTGAGAAATATACCGGTATAATGGATTAGAATTGCTAATCGGTTTTTAGCTTCCATCCCTTATAACAGGATGAATATCCTCAGAGAAAAATCACATCGGGTGACAAAAGGATGCTCCCAATTCTGCTGTTCATAGTTTCTGCAAGTTTGATCCTGATCACGTCATTGCACCTTTGCGCTTTGTTGAAAATCCAGTCCCCTCTTTCCATCATCCTGGCGACATTTCTTTTTTCGGTATCCAACATCGTGCTCACCTGCAGCATTGCCGGAGCCTTTCATCAATTAAAAAGCAGCTATCTCTATGTCCTTTTGCATGCTGCCCTTTTCCTGGTCACCCGCTTGTTTTGGAAAAGGGACCACAGCCCTGCGCTTCCAACCTTGAAGCAAGTGTGGCTGCCCATCAAACAGTTCTTTCAGCGCACCTTTCAAGCGCGTGAGCTCACCATCCTCTTTGCAGTGGTATGCCTTTCCATTCTTTTCCAACTCATCCTCATTTTCGTCATGCCCCCTAACACGCATGACAGCATGACCACCCATCTGTCGCGCATCGGATACTGGCTGCAGAATGGCTCATACCTCCCCTTCAACACTCACAATATCAAAGATATTTATTATCCGCTCAATCCCGCCTTTCAGGTGCTCTGGACGATCGTGTTCCTGGGCAATGATACGCTGGCGGAATCAAGCCAGTTCATCGCCATGCTGGTGTGTGCCATTGCCATTTACGGGATCAGCCGTCTGATGGACCGTTCCGAAAAGAGCGCCTCTTTCAACGCACTGCTGTTCCTTTCTTTTCCCGTTGTTGCCATGCAGGCGACCACCACACAAACCGACCTGTTCGTGGCTGCCATGATCGCCTGCGCATTTTACTTTCTGGCATCCGGTTTTCAGCAAAAGCAAAAGAGCTCTTTGGTGGTATCAAGTCTGGCAATCGCATTGGCCATCGGCTCCAAACAAACCGCATTCTTTGTTCTTCCCGGTTATCTCATCCTATGCCTGTTCCTCTGGCTGAAAAATCGCAAGTCGGTGCCGGGGGCAATGCGCCTATTGCTGATCACTGCCGTCCTCTTTTTTCTCATTTTCGGCGGTTTGACATACTTTATCAACCTTTCCTATTTTCACGGCTTTTTCGGACCTCCCGGTTCAGTAGAGGCAGAGACAAAGATCTCCAGCAGCAAGGATATCGTGGAGGTCCTGCGTTTGAATTCGCTGCGTCTCGCCTACAATTCCATCGACCCCTCCGGGCTGGCATCGCCCTGGAAAAACTATTTCATCAAAGCCAAGGCCCGTGTCTTTGAAGGGATCCTGGATCCGCTGCATCTGGACCTTGAAGCCGATCGCTTCGTGGCCGCCGGGCACGCCTTTCAATATCTGTATGTGCCGCATCTCACGGAAGATGAGGCCTGGTATGGCCCCCCGGGCACTTTGCTCCTGCTGGTCGCTTTCTTCCAGGGGTTGATCGAAGGCATCAAGAAAAAAGATACCCTCCGCTCAGGCATTGTGGTCACGTTTCTCATCTATGTGTTGTGCATCCTCCTATTCCGCCCCGGCTGGGATCCATTTCAAGGAAGATACTTCCTTTCCGTCGTGGTGCTGGTCATCGCATTGCTCGATATTTCTTGCTCGAAACGAACCTTTCAAACAGTCCTACGCTATCTGCTGGTGCTCGCTGCCAGCGCGATCATCGTCACCACCCATTTGTTCAACGAAGGAAAGCCGGTCGCTGTCATTGAAAACAATCCCAGTCTTATTCGCGAATCGATCTGGAAGATGGACCGCATCGAGAAAATGACCGTCCAAAACCGCTCACTGCGCGATCCGCTCAAATCCATCTCTTCCTATCTGCCCGACGATGCCGTGCTGGGATTATGCATCGATGTCGGGATCTGGGATTATCCCTTCTTCAGGGAAGATTTTTCACAAAAGATCATCCCTGTCTTTCCGAAAGAGCTTGTGCTGGATAAGGGTTGGCTGCATGAGAACCGGATAGACTTCATTGTGATGAACACAACCGAGAACCTTTATCAAAAGACCCCCGATTTTCTGACCGTGCTGTACGATTACGAGCATTGGAAATTGCTTCAGGTAAATCAATGAAACAGGGCAAGCCCTGAAAATGCTTGCCCTGACTTCAACACAGAAAAGGATCTGCGCGTTATTTCATCATGGGAATTCTGATGCCCTGCTCCCTGGCCGTCTGGAGCGCTTTTTCATAGCCGGCATCGGCATGGCGGATCACCCCCATGCCCGGGTCGCTGGTCAGCACGCGGCTCAAGCGTTTGGCCGCCTCAGGCGTCCCATCCGCCACCACCACCATTCCGGCATGCTGGCTGTAGCCGATCCCCACCCCACCCCCATGATGAAAGGAAACCCAGGTGGCACCGTTCACGGCATTGATCAGTGCGTTCAGGATCGGCCAATCGCTGACCGCATCCGTCCCGTCTTTCATCCCTTCCGTTTCCCGATTGGGTGAAGCCACGGATCCGGAATCCAAATGATCCCGCCCGATCACAATGGGTGCTTTCAACTCACCGCTGGCTACCATCGCATTGAATTTCAAACCGGCCTTCTCCCGCTCTCCGTAACCCAGCCAGCAAATGCGCGCAGGCAGCCCCTGGAAGGGTACCCGTTCTTTCGCCATTTCCAACCAGCGATGCAGGTGAGCATCTTCGGGGAACAGCTCCATGATGGCCTGGTCGGTCTTGTAAATATCTTCCTTATCCCCCGATAAAGCCACCCACCGGAAGGGGCCCTTGCCCTCGCAGAACAAGGGGCGAACATAGGCGGGCACAAAACCGGGAAAATCAAAGGCATTCTTCAAGCCATTGTCAAAAGCACGCTGGCGGATATTGTTGCCATAATCAAATACTTCCGCCCCTCTGCGCTGGAATTCCAGCATGGCCTCCACCTGGGCGGTCATGGTATCGGTCGAGAGACGCCTGTATTCCTTCGGATCGCGTTTGCGCAGTTCGTTGGCAGCTTCCAAACTCATCCCATTGGGCACATACATGAGAAAATCATGTGCCGGGGTTTGATCGGTCACCACATCCGGTATGATATCCAGCTTCAGCAGATCGGGGTAAATATCGGCCGCGTTCGCCACCAGCCCGATGGAACGCGGAACCTTCTTTTCAACCGCTTCCTGCACCAGGTCCAGGGCCTCTTCCAGATCAGCGCAGACCAAATCCAGATAGCCAATATCCTTCTGCCATTTGGCATGCGCCGCATCCACTTCCACAATCAGGCCAACCCCTTCATTCATGGTGATGGCAAGCGGCTGAGCTCCGCCCATGCCGCCCAATCCGGCAGTGAGAACGAACTTTCCTTTCAACGAAGACCACCCTTTTTGAGCTGCCAGAGAAGCCAAGGTTTCGTAAGTGCCCTGCAAGATACCCTGTGTGCCGATATAGATCCATGAGCCGGCCGTCATCTGCCCGTACATGATCAGCCCCTGCGCCGCCAGTGCATCGAAATGTTCCTGGGTCGCCCAATGAGGGACCAGGTTGGAATTGGCGATGAGAACACGCGGCGCATCAGGATGCGTGCGGAAAATGCCCACCGGTTTCCCCGATTGCACCAGCAATGTCTCGTCATTTTCGAGATCTTTCAGCGATTCCAGGATCGCATCGAAGCAATCCCAGTTTCTGGCAGCCTGCCCGCGCCCTCCATAGACGACCAGTTCATCCGGTCGTTGAGCCACTTCGGGATCAAGATTATTTTGGATCATGCGATACGGAGCTTCTGTCAACCAGGATTTGCAGGTCAACTGCGTTCCCCTGGGCGCCCTCACAACACGTGGTCCTGCCATGGATCAACCTCCATCATTTTTCCATGATTATAGTATCCAATCCCCGAGAAGATAGAGAGGAAAATCCTCTTTTCACCTGTGCCTGTTCCAGAGGATAAGAAATTGATAAGAACTTGCACCACCGTCTTGAAATGACTATAATACAATGCTTGAGGTAGTTGCTATGCCAGTTTATGTTTATCACTGCGACAATTGTGGAACACAATTTGAAAAAAACCAGAGATTTTCGGATGAACCGCTGAAGATTTGTCCTGAATGCGGCAAGAAAACCCTCCATAAAGTGATCACAGCTCCCGTCAGTGTGATCTATAAAGGATCTGGTTTTTATTCCACCGATCATCGTTCCAGCTCCGGAGCAACCTCCACCGCCCGCAATTCTGCATCCAAAGAAACGACCGAAGCGCCGAAACCCGAGGAACCTGTCAAAGAGAAGAAAGCCAGCACTGAAAAAAGCGCGGCTTAATTGTTCTTTATGCAGCCCATGCCGAAAACCAGAATGGACCCATTCTGGTTTTTGATTCCATGAAACCGGGATGGGCTTCATGATAGAATCTACAAAATGAAACGATGGATATTTTGGCTTGGGATCATCATCAGTGCGGTCTTTCTGTATGTGGCGATCAAAGGGCTGGACCTCAACACATTGTGGATCTCGATAAAAACCATTGACCTTTTCTGGCTGCTGCCGGGTATCCTCCTTTACTTTATCGGCGTGCTGCTCCGTTCCCTGCGCTGGTCGGTGCTGTTGAAAGGCAAGCTTGCGCTCAAGGCACTCCAGCTTTTTCCATCCATCTGCATCGGTTATTTGGGAAATAACATCTTCCCCGCCAGAGCCGGTGAACTCATACGGGCCTATCATTTGCGAGAAAAGTTTGCCATCCCCTTCGCAACATCCCTGGCTTCCATTATCGTGGAACGCATCTTTGACGGATTGGTCATGATCATTTTCATCCTGCTTGGTCTGCCCGGGTTTCAAAGCCAGCTTCACAATCAATCCTTAAACGGCCTGATCCAATGGATCTTGATCGCCGGTTCGATCCTGTTCCTGGTCGCATTTCTTGCGGTGCTGATCTCTGCACTTTTCCCCAAAAAAGCAAAACAAGTGTTTGACTTTGTTTTTCTGAAGATCCTTCCGGTAAAAACGCATGAAAAATACCATGCCCTGCTAAACCGTTTCTTTGAAGGTCTGGAGGTTTTGAAGTCCCCGCTTCAATTATTGAGCGTTTTCGCAATTTCCCTGGCAGTTTGGTTGTTGGAGACAGGGTTATACTGGAGCGTACTGCAGGCATTTCATTTATCCGTTCCCTTTAATCAATTGCTTCTCTTGAATGGTGCTTTGAATATTCTTTCCACCATTCCATCCGCGCCCGGTTACATCGGTGTTTTCGATGCGCCCGGCATCCGTTTGCTCAATGCAATGAACGTGGCTTCAGAGAGCGCGGCTGCGTATATTCTTATCCTGCATGCCGCTCTTTGGCTGCCCATTACGGTGGCAGGTTTGTTCTTCTTCATCCGTGAGGGGTTGCATTGGAGTCAGATAAAATCACAAAACACGAAATGAGGAAACATGAAAAAAGCAGCCATCATCGGTGCCGGTATTGGGGGGTTGACCGCCGCACACGAACTGATCCAACGAGGTTATGCGGTAACCATCTATGAAAAAGGAAGCCATGCCGGAGGTTTGGCGGGCGGTTTCTATCATGAGCATTGGGATTGGTCGGTGGAGTTCTTCTATCACCATTGGTTCAAAAGCGATAAAGCGATCCTGAATTTATTAAAAGAATTGGGGATGCAAGACAAGGTCCGCTTCTACCGTCCTCAAACGGTCATGTACCATCAAGGAAATTTTTATCCGCTCGATTCGGTAAGCGCAGTGCTCACTTTTCCAGGTTTCTCGTTCTTTGAGAAGATGCACTTCGGCCTTGTAACTGCCTATATCCGCTATCTGGCCGACTGGCATGGATTGGAAAGCTACACAGCGCATAGCTGGCTGCTCAACCATTATGGCGAAAAAATCTATACGATCTATTTCGAACCCATGCTGCGCGGAAAATTTGGTGAGCACTATCAGGATGTGCCCATGTCGTGGTTCTGGGCACGTTTCAAGGCACGTTCAAGCACGCTGGGCACCTACGTGGGTGGGTTCCAGGCATTCTTTGATGAATTCCTGGAAAAATTGGTTCAGGAAGGCGCATCCGTTCAATTTGACAGTTCCGTGGAAAAGATCAGTCAGCAAGGGAACGGCGTATTGGTGAAAGTCAATCAGCAAGAATTACCCTACGATAAGGTAATCGTCACCACCTCGCCGGCATCGTTTGCCGTTCTCGCTCCCGATCTGCCCGAAGAGTACAGGCGGAAGATTTTTCAATCAAAAAGCATCGGCGCCATTGTTTTGCTCCTGTCCATAAACCATCCCCTTTCAAAAGAGGGTTATTACTGGTACAACCTGCCGAAATCCAAAGAGTTTCCTTTCTTGTCTCTGGTCGAGCATACCAATTTCCTTTCGAAAGAAAATTTTGGAGGCGATCACCTTGTATACTGCGGCGATTATTTGCCACCCGAGCATGAATATTTCAAGCTCAGCAAAGAGGAATTGATCGAGCGCTTCATCCCGAGCCTGCAGAGGATCAATAAAGACTTCCAGAAAGACTGGATTCAAGAAAGCTGGCTCTTCAAGCAGGCGTATGCCCAGCCAATTCCATTTTTGAACCATTCAAAAAACATCCTGGATGTGAAGACACCGCTTAAAAATGTGTTTTTGCTTACCATGAGCCAGGTTTACCCCTGGGATCGCGGAACGAATTACGCGGTAGAACTGGTGGAGAAATCCCTGGATAAAATTTTAGCGGAAGAGTGAGTCGAGATCGCCTGGTTTTCAGGGAAAATTGCAGTTATCCACAATTCTTTACCCATGCCATTTCTTAAGGTTGGTGAAATGTTTAATTCATTACCCTTTTTCTCTGATTTTTAGCGCCCTTACAGATTGGGGTGAAAATGAAAACTCAAGCACTTGTGGCGGGGAACGCACGTTCTAACAGAATACTTGTCTATACATATCCTCAGCAGCTTTTTTAAGATTCCAAAATCTTAAGGTTTCTTTTTTTTTAACCTTAAGGACGCTTTTTTCACTTGAACATCACAGCGCATTTTGCTAGAATAATTCTTACCCAATTGAGGAACCTTGGCTTCTGAACCAGAAGCATCTCCCAGAATGAATCATCCTTAATATGGCTTTTTAAGGGGTTCGCTTCATGTACCAAAAATCAAGAAAAGGAGCACTGAAGGAAATGGAAGCATATCAGGCATGGCAAGCCACACTTGGACAACTGCAAATGAATATGTCGAAAGCCACCTTTGATACCTGGGTGCGCGACGCAAAATTTATCTCCCAAACCGATGATGTCTTTACCATCAGCGTACAGAATGCATATGTTCGAGATTGGCTTGAAAACCGCCTGACCGGAACGGTGACCAAACTATTGAGCAGCATCATGGATAAGCCCCAAAAGGTCACCTTTCAGCTTCAAAGCAATGTTGAAACCGCCACAGGAGGTGAGCCAGCACAAAACATTTCCTTTGCACCTTCTGCATCCCCTTCGGCCGCCAAAGGCAATAACCTGCTTCTCAACCCACGCTATCGGTTTGATAACTTCGTGGTAGGTCCCAATAATCGTATGGCGCATGCTGCCAGTCTGGCAGTTGCAGATAACCCATCCAACGCCTACAATCCATTGTTCCTCTACGGGGGTGTTGGTTTGGGAAAAACGCACCTGCTGCAAGCCATCGGCAACCACATTCGTGAAAAGGGGCAGAACGTACTGTACGTGTCTTCCGAAGAATTTACCAATGACCTGATCAATGCCATCCGGGCCCACAACACCGAGGAATTCCGCAAAAAATATCGCTACATCGACGTCCTTTTGATTGACGATATCCAGTTCATTGCCGGCAAAGAATCAACTCAAGAGGAATTCTTCCACACTTTCAACACCCTGCATTCTCAAAACAAACAGATCGTCATTTCATCTGATCGGCCTCCCAAAGCCATGACCACCCTGGAGGAGCGGCTGCGCTCTCGTTTTGAATGGGGCCTCACCGTCGATATCCAACCCCCCGAGCTTGAAACCCGCATCGCCATCCTGCGCGCCAAAGCGGAGAGCGCCAATCGGGCAGTGCCGTACGAGATATTGGAATATATCGCACAAAAGATCCAGTGGAACATCCGTGAGTTGGAAGGGGCTCTGACCAGAGTGCTGGCCTATTCCGAACTGAGCGGAAAACCGCTGACCCTGGAAATGACCGCCACTGCGCTGGTCGATTTCTTCCCCGATGAAAATCCGGTCGCTCCCGACCGCATCATTCACATGGTCGCAAGTGCGTTCAATATCACAGAAGATGATCTCCTGGGTCGAACCCGAACCAAAGATGTGGCGTTGCCCCGTCAGGTTGCCATGTATCTGATGCGTGAAGAATCAGATGCTTCGCTTCCCCAGATCGGCAACAGTCTGGGTGGGCGTGATCACACCACGGTCATGTATGCTTGTGATAAGATCGCAGATATGATAGAAAGAGATGACCGCTTCAGACGCCAGGTATTTCAAATCCGTGATAAGCTGCATGCCGATCAAGCAATCCTTTAAAGAGGTTACAGCGAACCACGAAAAGCATGATAGAATGTTCATCCGGTAATTCATGGATTACTGGGTAATTATCGAAAATTGAATCACACAACAATTGAGAAAGAAAGCCCTGGCCGCCATTTGAACCAGGGCATTTTATTTAATACAATCAAATTGTCTTTTGAAGACAATCATATAAAGAGGAAAACATGAAAAATAAATCATTAAAGATCATCCCCATCGGGGGGCTTGGAGAAGTGGGACGCAACATGATGGTCTACGAATATGACGATGACATCATCATTGTAGATTGCGGTTTGATGTTCCCCAACAATGATATGCTGGGTGTTGACTACATCATCCCCGATTTTCAATACCTGCGCAATAATCGCCAAAAGATCCGCGGGCTGATCTTCACGCATGGG
Source organism: Pelolinea sp. (assembly GCA_012797975.1). Classification (GTDB taxonomy): domain Bacteria; phylum Chloroflexota; class Anaerolineae; order Anaerolineales; family Anaerolineaceae; genus UBA4781. The sequence continues at coordinate 81,944 of JAAZOD010000015.1, forward strand.
CATGAAGATCATATCGGCGCGGTAAATTATTTCTTGGAAGAGTTCAACAATGTGCCCGTTTACGCCACCCCCCTAACCATGGGCCTGATAAAAGTCAAATTGGGAAAGGCTTCACTGACCCAAAACGTTGCCCTGCACACCATTCAGGCGGGCAGCCAGGTAAAGGTCGGCAAATTTAAAATTGACTTCTTCCACGTTTGTCACTCCATTCCCGACTCGGTCGGATTGGGCATCGAAACCCCGGAAGGGTTGATCGTGCAATCGGGAGATTACAAATTTGATCATACTCCGGTGGATAACTGGCCAACCGATTACGCAAAGCTGGTTGAATTTTCCAAACGGGGAGTGCTGGCGTTGATCGCAGATTCCACCAATTCAACCCGCCCCGGCTGGACCCCCTCAGAACAGGTGGTAAGCGAAGCATTGGATAAAGTATTTCCACAAGCCAAAGGCCGCATCATCGTTGCCAGTTTTGCCTCGCTGGTATCCCGCATGCAACAGGTGGTGAACGCCGCCAAGAAATTCAACCGCAAGATCACCTTTGTTGGAACGAGCATGGTCGAAAATGCCAAGATTGCCCAGAAGTTGGGCTTCCTGTTCATCGATGAAGGACAGCAGATCAGCATTGAAGAGGCGTTGACCTTGCCCGATGAACAGGTAGCCATCATGTGCACCGGTTCACAGGGTGAACCTACTTCCATCCTTGGGCGCCTTTCCCGCGGCACACAACGTCAATTTGATATCAAATCCGGCGATACGGTTGTGCTATCATCCAAAACCATCCCCGGCAATGAAGAAGCCGTTTTTTCAACCATCAACGATCTCTTTCGCCGCGGCGCCAATGTGATCTATGAACAGATCGCACCCGTGCACGTATCGGGGCATGGCAGCCAAGAAGATATCAAACTGCTGCTGCATCTGACCAAACCCAAATATTTCATTCCCGCCTATGGCGAACTGCGCCAGTTAAAACAGAGCGCCATCCTTGCCATGCAAACCGGCATTCCCGAAAGACATATTGCGGTCGTGGAAGATGGGCAGGTAATCACGGTTAAGAACAACAAACTGCGCCTGGGTGACCAGGAACCGATCTCCATGGTATTCGTGGATGGGTCGGGGGTCGGGGATATCGGTCCTGATGAAATGCGCGATCGGGAAATGCTTTCCAAAGATGGGGTCATCCTGGTGCATGTCATCCTGAACAAAAAGGACGGGGCTCTCATCACAGATCCCGAGATCATCAGCCGCGGTTTCACCTCTTCTCGGGAAGCGGATGAGCTCTTCCCACAGGCGCGCAAAACCATTCTGGACACCATCAAACGCAGCCCCTCCAACATGGAAAAAGAGATCACGAAAATCTTGAGCGGTTTCATTTACCGCGAAACCCAGCGGCGTCCTACCATCCTGGTAACGATCAGCAAGATCTAATCCTCCTCATCATTCCGGTGGTACCCTGCACTCCAACCCCACTTTCCCAGCAAGGGAACAAAGACCACCGGGATGATCGATATCATTTCAAAGTCAGTCCCTGTTTTGACCCATAATTGCAGGTCCTGGTGCCAGGAACCCCCAACCGGAATGATCAATCTGCCTCCTGGCTTCAATTGATCCCGATAGGGCATTGGAACCTCGGGTGCCCCTGCTGCCACCAGGATAGCATCATAGGGTGCTGCGGCGGGGTATCCTTGTGTGCCATCCGCAATGTGCACCCTTATATTTTTATAGCCAAGGTCACGCAAAACCGCACGGGCCCTTTCTCCCAACTCCGGGATGCGCTCAACCGTATCCACCTTTCTGCATAAACGGGAAAGGATGGCAGCCTGGTATCCCGACCCGGTTCCTATCTCGAGAACATGGTCTTGCGTTTTAATACCGGCTTTCTCCGTCATCAAAGCCACGATAAAGGGCTGCGAAATGGTCTGCCCATGCCCGATAGGCAGCGGATAATCCGCATACGCCTCACCCTGGTTCAGCACGGGAACAAAAAGATGGCGCGGGACAGTGCGAAACGCTTCCAGAACTGGCGGGGTGGTAATGCCGCGCTGAACGATCTGGTTTTCAACCATGCGCATACGAGCCATCGTAAAACCGGCTTCGCGAGAATCCTGCTCACCCATATATTCTTATTATAGAGTTTTCTGTTTTGTTTAAAACGAAATCTGCGGACAAAGGTCGCGAGAGATCAACCGATCAACCTTCCCCATGGCATAGCGTTCCATATCCGCACAGAGCGCCCAGACTAATTCCTGCGCTTCCATCGGTCGTGGAATCGGTCCGTTCAAGGTGCAGTGATATGCCCGCACCTCCACTTTAAAATGGGTATAGGCATGCCGGTAAGTACCGATGCAATCGCCGATGGAAACAGCAGTATCCAATTCTTCCTTGATCTCCCGTGATAAGGCAGTTGAGTCATCCTCCCCTTTTTCGACCTTGCCGCCCGGAAATTCCCACAAGCCGGGCAGCATGCCCCCCTTTGGTCGTTTTGCCAGCAGGTAATGGCCTTTCTCATCCGAAATGGCAGCAGCGACAACATGGACCAAAGGAATGGCTTTCGTCCTTTCCATCACAGGGCGCAGGTGCTGGGTATGCCGTTCAAACGCTTTACAAAAACCTTTTATGGGGCAAATGGCGCATTTCGGCTCTTTCGACAGACAGAGCATCGATCCGAGATCCATGATCGCCTGGTTAAAATCGCCTGCGTTCTTTTCATTGATTTGGCTGGTTGCAAACTGCTCCATTGTCTTTTTAGCCTGGGTCGTGGTGACAGGCAGATCCAGATCAAGCAAGCGCGAAAAGACACGCTTTCCATTGGCTTCCAGCGTCGCCACCGGTGCCTGAAAGCAAATCGACGCGATAGCACGAGCAGTATATTCGCCAATGCCCGGTATTCTTCTCAACTCTTCTACCGTGCGGGGGAACAATCCCCGATGATCATCCCGTATCACTTTTGCGGCATTCTGCATATACCGTGCGCGGGAATAATATCCCAACCCTTCCCACAATAAAAGCACATCCTCTTCAGAAGCTTCCGCCAGGTCAGACACGGTGGGAAATCTTTGCATCCATTTTTGATAATAGGGGATCACCGTATCAACACGGGTTTGTTGAAGCATGATCTCAGAAACCCAAACCCGGTACGCATCTTTCTCCGCGCGCCAGGGCAGAGACCGTTTATTCTTTCGATACCATTCCAACAATTGGTGAGGGAGCGTTTGCATGCTTGAAAAATATCTGCAGGATCAGAACTGAAAGCCGCCATTTGCGATGGTAAGCTTCTGCTTATAGTTGATCACATAGTCTTTCAGTTTGCCAACCAGGGTGAACCAATCCGCCCCATCCAGAATGGTTCGAATTTCATCAACAGAGGCCATGACCGCCCCGATCAATATTTGCGGCCGATTTCCATAAACGGTCACCCAGGCATCAGTTAACTGAAAACCTAATTTTTGCATGCCCGGCAAGAATTCTCGAACCAGAAATTCAAAATACTTCTGTTCGTTTTGGGGCGTTACATCCCATGTAAGGATGATCTTTCCTGGTTCGCTTTCCATTATGATTTCATCGAATAATCCAGGATGACAACCTGGGTATCTTCAGGCAGATCGGTAACGCTGCTGGCTTTATAGCTGTCCTGAGTTTCCACTTCCGAAAGGCCCATTTCTTTCAAGAATTTAGATATTGAATCAATCTTCACTTTCGAATCCGCTGTGGCGTAGTGCATGGGGATCACAACATTGGGTTCCAACAAGCTGATCACTTCTGCAGCTTTGCTCGCATTGAGACTATTGCCATCGCCCACAGGCACGAGAGCGATATTGACCGGTCCCAACGATTCCACCTCGGCCTGCGTGGGCACCTGCGCCATATCACCCAAATGAGCAATGGTGATTCCGCCATAATCGATCAGATACAGGGTGTTGTCAATACTGGCTTCAGAACCGCCATTTCCGTTGCTGTTCTTCTTGATCTGGCGGGTTGTGCTAAGCCCGGTGATAAACACTCCGCCAATCTCATATTCTCCCGGCCCGGTGATCAGGTATGGGTTTCCTTTCACGCATTTGGTGCAATTATGCCCCGGGGAATCATGGCTTACCGTTGTAATTTCCGCCTTCAGGCGAAGCTGGGAATATCCGATCACTTCATAATCATACGGATCACATACAACGGATGCCTTTCCTCGTTCTGTGATGCGAAAACAAGAATGTCCATACCAAACAATTTCCATAACACCTCCGAAGTCAGTTTTGATTATACTTTAGTTATCCTTTTATCTTTATGGCGAATACGAGGTTTTATATGGCAGAGGCGCTCAAGACCAAAAAAACACGCACCAGCCGCTCATTTCAAGCGCAGCAACCACTGTTACCCATTGTGAAAGCATGGGCAAAAGAGGCAGGTTTCACAATCAGGGTCGATGGAAAACAGATATACTGCGAAAAGGGTATGGGCTTGATGACCGCCCCGATCGTCGTGACACTGGAAGAAACAGCCGGCGAAGTCAAATTTGAAGTCTATCTCAAGGTCGATATGCTTTCTTTGTTATCCTCCTTATTCATGGCCCCCGAAGAAATGCAGCTTGAATCAGGGGATGGCCCGTTATACCTGGAAAGAAAATTCGGGCGCGACAAGGTCAACCCCTTGCTAGTAAAGCTCGGCCAACCCGTCATCGAATAGGAATCATCTCCTGCGATGCAACGCGATGACCGTCAGATCATCGGTAGGCGGAAATCCTTTTTGGAAAATGAGAATGTTCTTGTCCAGAGCATCCAACAGATGATTGACATCCGCGATATTGCTTTCCAGCATAAATTTTTCAAAGCGGTTCATCCCATACAGTTTTCCATCCGGTGATTGCGCCTCGGTTACGCCGTCGGTATAGAGCACCAGTGTTTCCTTGCTGGAAATTGTCAGCGTTCGATTGACGACCTGCAGATCATCGGTCACACCCAACGGCATGCCGCCTTTTTCCAACAGGGTGACCTGGTCCGTCTTTTTATTGATCAGGATCGGCTGGTTATGCCCCGCATTGGTATACTCAAAAATTCCCGTTTCCGGGTCCAGGATCCCATAAAAGGTGGTGATGAAAAGGCCCTGAGGTGAACTCTCGACCAGTAGATGGTTGACCCTTGAAAGCACCTCGGCCGGGCTCCATTCCTCTTTCGCATTGGCATGGATCAAGGTGCGAGTGACCGTCATATACAGTGCGGCCGGTATGCCTTTATCCGACACATCGGCGATCACAAATCCCAACCTGCCATCAGGAAATTTAATGAAATCGTAGAAATCACCGCCAACCTGGCGGGCCGGCCGCCAGCGCACGCCGATCTCCCAACCTTTCATCTGTGGAATGACATCGGGCAAGAATGCTTTTTGGATATCGCGCGCCAACTGGAACTCTTTTTGCAGCCTTTCGCGGCCGACCATTTCCTCTTTCAGGTGCTCATTCTGGAATGCCAACGCCAACTGTTGGGCAACGCCGTTCAGAATGTCCACGCGTTTTTCCCGATATTCAAATTGATCGCGCGAATCGGTGACCAACATGATCCCATAAAACTCTTCGCGATCTTGCAAAGGATACAGGAACTGCACGTCCTGCTCCAGATCAAGCACCGCTTCGCGATCAGGGAGAACCGTGAACTTTTTATGCAAGAGCCATGACTTCGGATCCAGATTTTCCACCGTCAGATAAACTGGCGCTTTTTTATCCAGCAACGCTTTCAAAGGCGCGTAATCTGGCGGAGCAAGATACTCGGCGAAATCTTCTGCCTCTTTTTCCCATTTCCCGAAGAAAGAATTGGAGATCTTAAAAATATTCCGGCTTTTATCCCAGACCAGGAACATCACACAATCAACACCCACCAGCAGCGGCAGTATATTGATAATGTTTTCCAGCGTCTCATGAATATCGGCGGAACTCACAACCGCTTCAGCCACCTGCAGCAAAACTGCAGTGACGTATGCTTCGGTCTGTTCGGTACGTTTCAGGTTCAGATTATCCAGGGCAATGGCCGTTTGACGTGCAACCGCCAGAAGCACCTCGCGCTGCTTTGCCCCTGATCCGCCCAGGAAATCATGATCCGCAACCCCTTCCTCGATCTGAATAAAAAGGGCGCCCAACACTTTTTCCTGGGTTTTAATCGGAATGGCCAGCCATTCCACCGCTTCCTCCGAATGGATGGCAACCGATTGATAATCGGGGGGCTGCTCGCCCAGCATCCTGGAAAAGGTGAGGATGCCATCGTATGTTTCAGGGTAGGCACGATAAAGCGCTTCATCTTTGTCATTGCTGCCAACCGATGCCGCCAGTGTAAATTGCCCGGCATGGTTTCGCTGGTACATCAGTGTCTTTTTCACACCGACCACAAATTGGATCAGGTGTGCAACCGTTGAAAAAAGCTCCTCGCTGGTTTCCACATGGTCAGTGGCCTCACTGACAAACAGCAAGGTTGTAGCCATCAAAGCTTGTTCCTGTGACGCAGAAAACAGCCCTAAATTTTGAATTGCAACCGAGGTATAGCCAGCAAAAGCCTTTAAGACTGCCCGGGCTTCTTCACCATAGCGGTTTGGATTCTCATATACGATCTCAATGGCACCCAACTTTTGATTGGCATTGATGATGGGGGCGACAATCGCAGAATAATTCCTTTTTAGGTGCAAGAGCCTTCCCAGCGGTTCCGTCTCATCATATCCATAGCGGATAAGCGGCTCACCCTGTTCGATCGCATACTTTACAAACTCAAGGTCCTCTTCCAAAACAGATCGGTTGAGCTCATCTTTATCCACACCGATGGAATCCGCCACGCTCAATCTTGTATCACCGGAAAGATGCCAGATCACACCGGCAGTGCAAGGAAGGTTTTGGCTGGCTATTTGCAGAACAGAGCGGTAGATCTCCTCCAGCGAGTAATCCCGGGAGAATATATTGGCGATCTCATGGAAACTTTCGGCAACTTTACGGCGCCATCTTTCGGAGCGGTAAATGAACGCGTTCTGCAACGCGATCGCGATGCCATCCGACAGGGTTCGGAATAGATCCATATCCTTTTCCGAGAAAGCATCCGGCAGCGGACTTTGAATATCCAGCACGCCCAATATTTCTCCGGAATAGAGAATGGGGATCGCCAGTTCGGAACGGGGATCATGGGGCGGGAGTTCGGTGGGCAGATAGAGATCATCATCCAACACCTCCCTGGATAGATAAGGTTTCTTTTTGCGCGCCACATAGGCCACGATCCCTTTCTCGCTCTCCAGATCGAACCACAGCCCATTGCTTTTCAATGCAGCGGTGCCTTTTCCGGTGCCCGTCCTGAAAACCACCCGGTTCATCACCCGGTCAATGGTAAAGATGTGAACATACGGGAAGTCAAATTTTTGACTGATGATGGTTACGATTTCGTTCAAAAGTTTATCCAGGTCCAGTACCGAAGAAAGTGCACGCGTGATCTCCGACACCACCTGGACCCGTTCGCTCTGGGTCTGCACATTCTGCAACAAGCGGGCATTATGCACTGCTCCTGCGATCGAATCAGCCAGGATCTGGAGAACGAGCAGATCATTTTGATGGAATCCATTTTGAAAGTTGCTCTGCACATCCAGCACACCGATGACCTGTTTTTCAGCAAGCAGCGGAAAACAAACCTCAGCACGGGTATCGGGCAAACCGCTCACAGAATGGAATGATCTGTCAGAAAGCACATCACTGCTGAGCACTTCTTTCTTTTTTAGTGCGCAGCTTCCAATCAACCCCTTCCCCAGGGGAATGCCATTGGCAAAAATCTCCTGAAAATCAGGATCGCGGGAGATATCTTTGCCGGAACTCGCTTGAAAGAGGAGTTTCTCCTTTTTTTCATCCAGCATGTAAATTGCGACGAAATAATAATGAAAAGTATCCGCCACCAGGTCGGTGACATAACGGAATATTTTCCGGATGTCGTGCTGCTGGATAATCTTTGTGGAAACGGAACGCACCAGGTCAAGTTGTTTGTTCCGCCATTCCTTGATGCGCATCTGGTGAGCGTGAAACAAGCCGCTGGAAACCTGGCGGGAAAACGCATTCAATTTTGCTTTTTGACCGCCAACTTGGGAAGCCAAAAGATCGTCGATCTCCACGGCGCCGATGGTGCGTTCATGGAAATACAATGGCAGAGCAATGGAAAGCAGATCTCCATTTTGTTTCTTGACAATTTGACGGCTGGCAAGCGCTTTTTTCATTAAAACGGAACATGCATCCGTTTTGAAAATGGTTGAACCAGTTTCATCAGGAAGTGGGAGAAAGGAATCATCCAGCCAGATGAAGACCTTTGTCTGGAGCCGGGTGGAAAGGTACTGTTTTATCAGTTTTAATTGATCTTGAAGATTTGCTTCATCCAGCAGTTTCCCGCTAAAGTCAAGGATATCTTGCCACTCCCAAGATTTCCCTGATTCGGGAATAACACTCAACAGCAGTTCTCCTTGTTTTTTTCCATGGTGAGGATGTTTCCACCATCACCGTTGAATGTAAAGCTAACGGTATCCATCAGCTTTTGCATGAAAAACAATCCCAATCCGCGTGGCTTCCGCGAACATGGGTCGGATGATACATCCGGTGGAGTGATCAGATCAGGATCGAAAGCTTTTCCATGATCGTGAAGAATAATGCGAATCCCTTTTTCCGTGATCTCATAAGCACACTCTATGACACCTTGATCTTCACCGCCATAGGCATGGTCTATGATGTTTGCAGCGGCTTCATCCACCGCCATTTGCACATCGTAAACCGCATCTTCATCCAAGCCGGCTGCACGTGCAGCTTTGGCATAAAAATCCCGTATTTTTTCCAGATTCCGGAAATTACCCGGGAATACTTCTAATGGCATACTGAACGATTAGAAGCTCCCAACAGCTTCAGCAGAAGAATCGAAAACCTTAAAATAGGGGATAAAGCCAGCCAGGTCAAACGCCTCATGAATTCTCTTCGGCACTCCGGCCAGATACACTTCACCACGGTTGAAACGTTTGCATTTCTTTTGGGCAGTGACCATCACCCATAAACCGGCGCTGGAGATGAACTCCACATTGCCCATATCAAAAACAATATGGAATTCTCCCCCTTCCGTGATCTCGTTGAAAATATCGGCCAAACGGGGCGCAGTTGAACTATCGATCCGTCCATTCACTTCCAGCAACGTACATCGTTTCAGGGGAGTTGTTTTTATTTCCATCTATTCCTCCAGCATTCCATCACACAGTGATTATTAAAAAATTATATCATTCAGAATCTGAGTTATATTGTATAGTAGCACGGAAGGGTACACAAGATGAAAAAGACAACAATTGCCATTCTTTTTTTATGTATTTTGGCATTCATCGCCAGCGCAATCATCAACCTGAAAGGTACGCAGGATGCTCATATGCTTTCCTTGCTTTCCGCCGATGAAAGCATCCAGTATCCCTATCTCATTCACATGCTTAGCGGCGGCAGCAGCGCGTTCGAAACCATCAAGAATTTTATTGCCTACCAGCATTATTTTTACGGGTATCCTTTCTATCTGCTTTCTGCAGCATCCATCCTGCCGGTGCGCATCATCAGTGGGATTGATTTTGCAGAACAGGTGCAGACCAATCTTTTCCTGCTGCGCCAGCTGGTCAGCGTGCTTCCCATGCTGCTGTCCATCGTCCTCCTAGTATATCTACAAACCGGTTTCCAGAATACGTTCAAGAGTGCCCTTTTATTCCTGATCCTGATCACCATTCCGGCCGTCACCCGCTATACGGTGTGGTTTTGGCATCCGGATGCGCTGGCCTTGCTGGGCATCGTGGCTTCCATCTATTTTTTGAACAAGGATAATTTCCGCTTTGAAAAGTCGTTCACTTATGCAGCCATCGCCTGTGGTCTTGCCGCCGGAACCAAAGTGATCGGGGCATTTTTCTTTCTGGCCGTCCTGGTATACCTCGTTTTGGCAATCAGACAAAAATCTCTGCCCGTCCGCAAAATCATCAAAAAAGGAGCTCTTTTTCTGCTCGTTTTCTTTCTTGTTTTCCTGCTTACCAATCCGCTGCTGTTGATCCCACAGACGCGCACCCAGATATTGAAAATTCAAGCGCAACAAAATTATTTCGTGCACGAAGGTTGGACAGAGGAAGATGTATATCAAACCGGACTCTCCGCCTGGCTGCCGTATCTCCAAGAATGGTATGCCAATGGCTTTATTTTGCTGTTCTTTTTGATCTCGGTTATTTATGGAATATTGCGCGGGAAGCACCGCTTGACGAACGGTTTGCTTCTGGCATGGTTGGTACCCTATTCCATTTATCTCATTTTCTTTGTGGCAGTCAAACCCTTCCATTACCCGCTTCCGGTCATGGTGCCGCTTTTTTCGGCTGCTCTGAATTTTTTTCCCGATTTTCAAAAAGGCGAACATCATTCAAGCCATACTCCGCTTTTGCTCCTTTTGTGCGGTCTCGTTGTTTTCATCCTGGGCAGCAATGGCATTTCGTCTGCAAAGGTCTATCAGGAATATTTTGAAAAGGAAGATTTATTGCTGGCGTGCAATTCGGAGCCGGAGAATGCCGCTGACGGCAGTTCTGTTTCAGTTCAGGATGATACCTGGTATCGCCTTGAAGAGTTCGATTCGAGCGGTGAACCATACCGCCATTCTTTTTTCGTAGTACAGGGTCCGCTGCAGGTCAGTGCGACCGAAGAAAAAGGCAGCCAGGTATGGGCTTGCCGCAGCAAGGAATGGGCTTATTTTTCAGCTTCCCGATTGGCGGAATCTTTCAAGAAAAGCCATCCTGCCTTTGCTGTTTTTGGACCGGATGGACAGGAAATCAAGTAAATTTCTTCAATCGGAGCAGTATTTCCTTTATTTAACTCCCTAAGTTTTTAAGCTTGTGGTACAATCCAGTCCTTGCCTGGTATTTTGGGTTTTGGTATAATCTCATGGCTGTACCTTAACAAAAAGATCTATTGAATATTTTCGATTGCCGACGTAGCTCAAACGGCAGAGCAACCGCCTTGTAAGTGGTAGGTTACGGGTTCGATTCCCGTCGTCGGCTCAGTTGACCGTTCATGAGTGGGTCAGATCGTCATCAGCGAACTGCTCACTTGTGTTCAGGCAACGCAATCGAATACGGGCGGTTACCCAAGTGGCCAAAGGGGACTGACTGTAAATCAGTTGGCAGAAGCCTTCGGAGGTTCGAATCCTTCACCGCCCACAGGTCTAAGGACCAAATGCCGGTTTTCGGCAAAGCACGGCAAGCCCTCATAGCTCAGTTGGTAGAGCACGTTCTTGGTAAGAACGGGGTCATGGGTTCAAATCCCATTGAGGGCTCTGATTGCCGAGGAAGAAAAATAAAAAAGTAATTATCATTTGATAGGAGAAGAAAATGGCAAAAGAGGTATATGATCGAACGAAGCCCCATTTCAACGTTGGGACGATGGGACACATTGACCACGGGAAGACGACACTGACAGCAGCCATCACGAAGTACTGCAGTTTGCTTGGATTTGCCGACT
>JAAZOD010000016.1 GCA_012797975.1 Pelolinea sp.
CGTCACTTCTTTTTCAACAGCCTCATTTACATTGCTTGCGAGTAGCAGATTACCATGTTATAATCTCGCCGCTGATAGAAAAATACCCCAATTGTTTTTCCCCCATTTTTGTATTATTTGGAGCAAATATCTCCTCTGGAACACTTAAATCAGAAATGTTGTCTTTATCCAATACCCGATAACCTAAATCTTTTACATGGGAAATAAATTATGATATCGATTGAAGAACTGGAAAAAAAGTCATTAACCGAACTGCGCACTATGGCCACTGAAATGGGCATTGAAAATGCCGCGGCCCACAAGAAGGAATTCTTGATGGTTGCCATATCACAATATTATGCCCAGCAAGAAGGGCGTGAAGCAGGCGGTGGAATTCTCGAAATCATGCCGGAAGGGATCGGCTTCTTGCGGCAGGACTACCAGATGGGCAAGAATGATATCTATGTATCACAAGCCCAACTCCGCCGCAATGACCTGCGCAATGGGGATATGGTCTTTGGGGATGTTCGCCCACCCCGTGAAACCGAGCGCCATTATGGCCTTGTGCATGTCGAAAGCGTCAATGGAAAACCAGCAGTGGAGAATGACAAAAGGATCCGCTTTGAAGATCTCACCCCCATTTTCCCTGACCAGCGTTTTGACCTGGAAACACCGCGGAACATCCTTTCGAATCGTCTCATCAATATGATCGCCCCCATCGGAAAAGGACAGCGTGGTATGATCGTCTCCCCGCCAAAAGCAGGAAAGACAACCATTTTGAAAGAAATCGCCAATGCCATTTCCACCAATCATCCTGAGGTCTATTTGATGATCAGCTTGATCGGAGAACGTCCCGAGGAAGTGACCGATATGGATCGCTCAGTGGAAGGGGAAGTCATCGCTTCCACCTTCGATGAACCGGTCACCTCTCATGTGCGCACCGCTGAGATCACGCTGAACCGCGCGAAACGGCTGGTCGAAATCGGGCATGACGTGGTCATCTTAATGGATTCCTTGACCCGTCTGGCACGCGCCTACAACCTGGTAGTAAATCCTTCTGGCCGTACGCTATCTGGCGGTATGGACCCCTCAGCGTTATACCCACCCAAGAAATTCTTCGGTGCCGCACGAAATATTGAAAATGGCGGTTCCCTGACCATCATTTCAACCGCCCTGGTGGATACCGGATCACGTTTGGATGATGTGGTCTACGAGGAATTCAAAGGAACCGGCAATATGGAACTGCATCTTTCCAGACGTCTGCAGGAAAGGCGTATTTTCCCCGCTATTGATATCGAGCGGTCTTCCACCCGCCGTGAAGAGCTGTTGCTCAGCCCGGATGAGCTGCAAAAAATATGGCTGATGCGCAGAATGTTCTTGCAGATGATCGGACAACCCCCCATGGGAGGAGGTATGGATATTGCGGTTGCCACAGAAGCAATTCTGACACGACTCGAAAAGACCAAAAATAACATGGAATTCCTATCCACATTATCGGAGGGAATTTGATCAAGAAGCAAGCGACTCCTCCTCAAGATAAGGAGATGCCGCAAGAAACGAAGAGAAAACCGCATATCGTTGTATCCATCGTCACCTGGGTCATCGCAGGTTTGATGGTTTGTCTGATGGGAACATCCATTTACCTGTATTTCAAAGGTGAATCCCTGCTTTCATTATTCCACTTTAAGTCTGAGAAAATCCAATCGGATAATTCCAACGCCGTCTTGCCCACCCTGGCAGCAGCGAACGAGTATCAATCAGTAAAAAGAGATGCCAACGCAGACACGGTCCTTCCTACCGGCTACCGGCAAAAACCGGTCTCGTATACGGTTGAGGAAGGCGATTCCATTTTCGGCATTGCTACCAGCTTCGATCTTGAACCCGAATCGGTGCTGTGGGCAAATTATGATGTGTTGAACGATGATCCCCACATGATCTCCGTGGGTCAAACCCTGGTTATCCCGCCGGTCGATGGTATTCTTTACGAATGGCAGGAAGGCGACACTCTGGAAAAAGTCGCGGAAAAATACCACGCCGATGTGGAAGACATCCTGTTGTTTCCGGGCAATGACCTGGATATGACCAACCCAACCATTGCTCCCGGCACCCTGATTATGATACCGGGTGGTTATCGTGCGTATACAACCTGGGTGGTCCCTTCTGTTGCCACAACAAATTCAGGGGTCAATTCCACCATTCTCGGGCCGGGTGGCTGTTCCACCACAGCAGGGTACACTGGAACCTACACCTTCGTTTGGCCGACACCTTATCGCATCATCACCGGAAACGACTATTGGAGCGGGCACACCGCATTGGATATGATGTGCTACTTGGGTGATGCCATCTTTGCCTCCGATTCCGGTGTGGTGATCTATGCTGGTCCCATCAGCGGCGGCTATGGCAACATGGTGATGATCGATCATGGCAACGGATACCAAACCGTCTATGCCCACTTGAGCAGCATCAATGTATCCTGCGGTCAGAGTGTCTATCAAGGCCAGGTGATCGGAGCATGCGGTTCTACCGGTAATTCCACCGGACCTCACCTGCACTTCGAGATCCGCCTGAACGGTGGGTTCATCAATCCGTGGCTTGTGATTCAATAAGTCAATCAAGAAAAACCCGGCCTCATAAAAATGGCCGGGTTTTTTTATAGCAGATCAGGCGGGTTTACTTCAACGTGCCAGTCTTGCAACGGAAGGTCACGCAAAACGGAAAAAGGATCATCCCCGCGCAGGATGATCTGCTGCCGGAAATATCCGCGTTCTTTTTCAAAGAACGGAGGTACAGGTCCGCTCACCAGCAGGTTCGCTGGCGCTTGTCCATCCTGCATTTTTTGCCTGATCATTTCTGCCATACTGTTGGCGCATTTTTCCGCCATTTGTGAATCGGCATGACGAAATTCCAACCGGACAAGCTGCGTGAAAGGCGGATACCCGAGGGAACGCCGCTGGATGATCTCTTCATCATAAAAACCCTGAAAATCATGGTGTGCCACCCTTCGTAGCACAGGATGGTCCGGTTGGTACGTTTGCAGGATTACCTGCCCACCCAGCGGACTGCGACCGGAGCGCCCTGCCACCTGGGTCAACACTTGAAAACAGCGCTCTGGCGCGCGATAGTCGGGGAAATTCAACCCCACATCCGCCAGTACGATGCCAACCAAGGTGACCAGGGGAAGATCAAGTCCTTTTGCCAGCATCTGGGTGCCGATCAGAAAATCGGCATGATGGTTGGCAAAGTGAGAAAGCAGCAATTCTTCCGCACCTTTCTGCCGGGCAGTATCCGCATCCCAGCGCAGAATGCGCGCCTGCGGGAACAGGTGTGTCAGTTCGGTTTCCACTTTTTGTGTTCCGCTCCCGTACTGCCTGATCTGGCTTTTCCCACAAACCGGACATTGGGAAGGGACCAGCCGAGCATATCCGCACACATGACAAACCAGCTTCTTTTTTTCTTCATGCATGGTCAACGGCAGATCACAGCGCGGACAGAGCAGGGCCTTCCCGCAATCGCGGCAGAACACATAAGTGGAGCTTCCCCGGCGATTCAAAAAAAGGATGGCTTGTTGCTGTCGTTCTAGAATCCCCTGCAATGCCATTTGCAGATTGCGGCTGAAAATGGAGCGGTTCCCCTGGCGCAGCTCATTCCGCATATCCACCACCTGTACCAGCGGGAGCGGAAGGGAGGCGGCAGTTTTCCCCTCCCTTTTCGAGGAAGCGGATGCGATTGCCTTTTGCTTCAGATAATCCTGGTGCGCCAGGATTCGGTCGGGTAATTGAATGATCTTCCACCCTTCGCTTTGAGCCTGAAAAAAAATACAGATATCGGGAGTGGCAGAACCCAAAATAATGGGACAGCTCAACTGGTTTGCATAGGCAACGGCAGTTTGCACGGCATCATAGGCAGGAGAACTGTCTTTTTGATAAAAAGAAGCATCGTGAAATTCATCCACCACGATCAGGCCAATGTTTGGAAGTGGTGTAAAGAGCGCGCTGCGCGGCCCAACAATAATGGGAATCTTGCCCATACGCGCCCGGCGCCAGGTATCGTAGCGTTCTCCGCTGGATAGGCGAGAATGAACCAATCCAACCTGACCTGGAAAACGAGCCATGAATCGTTTAACGGTCTGAGGGGTGAGGGAGATCTCGGGAACCAACACGATGACCTGTTTTCCCTGCCTGATGGTTGCTTCCACTGCCCGCAGGTAAATTTCTGTCTTTCCAGAGCCGGTCACACCGTGGATCAGGATCGGTGAACTATTCAACCGGTCCCGGAATATTCCCTCGATTTTTTTCCAAGCATCGCTTTGGGCATCCGTCAGTTCCGGCGGAATGGCCGGAGATACCTCGATATGCTCCAACGGGTCGCGCCAGATTTCCATTTCACTCAACCGGATGAAATTTTTTTCTTCCAGGGTCTTTAGATCCGCTGCATTGGCAGCGGATGATGCATAGACCCAGGCAACATTGACCGGCATTCCCTCTTCCAGCAAGAAATGCAAAGCTGCCTTTCTGCGCTCGAAGGCAGGTGTGCCTGGTTTGCCCAGTTCATGACTACGGGATTCCACGTCTTCCCGAGATTGGATGATCTGTGCGGTGCGGATGGTCTTGCGATGTATATGAACATCAGGCAGTACCGCCTGACTTTCGAGGTATCCTTTCCGAAGCATGGAACGGATCGACGCCTTCCAATTTTCACGTGGAAAAAGGGAACGTATCTGCCGCGCACGCAAAGAACCACGCGCGGTGATCTCGTTCAGGATCCTGGTCTGCAGATCCGACAGATCCTTTCCTTCTGCAATCTGTCCCCCCACTGTATAGCGCACATCCGCCAACTGGTTCATGCCCGGCGGCAGCATGAGATGCACACAATCAGAAATGGGAGAAAGGAAATGTTCCGCCATCCAGCTCGCCAGATGCCACTGTGCTTCAGTAAGCACCATCTCGGAATTCAGAATCCCCAAAATCCTTTTTAAGTCTCTTCTATCGGAGGTGTTTCTTTTTTCCACAACCACAGCTTGTGCACACAAGTTTCCAAAGGGCACAGCGATCAGACTACCCTTCTGCAGGGAACCCAGGTTTTCGGGAACCTCATAATCGTAGAGGTCTGTCAAACCAGGGATATTAACCACAACGCGCACGATGGAACTCATAGGTTTCTGATCACTTCACCGTTCAATGATTGCAGCTCCATAACCCACTACCGAAGAATAATCACCGCTTTCAGCTCCCGAGGTGCTGTGATGCAGCACTTGAACACGGGTTCCGCCCAACAGCTGAGCGGTCCGCAGAATCGCTGCAACAGCACCAGCTCCACAGGCAAATGCGATTCCCTTCCGCTCGGCTTCCAATACCTGTTCGGGAGAAAATGCCGCTATTCTTTTCAACATCTCCTCATCCAAGGTACAGGCGGTTTTCTGGTCATAGAAATGGGAAAGATCAGTGCTGGCAATCAGCAACATCTTTTTTTCTTTGAAGACATTCGCTGCCGCCTGCGCGACCACCTCGATCTCATCCATTTCATAAGTGCGAACCATCAACGGGAACAACAGAAATTCCTTTCCCAAAGCTATTTGCAAAAATGGAAGCTGTATCTCCAGAGAATGTTCCCGGTCGAAAGCGATTTCTTGCGCTCTCAACCCCTTCCCTTCGATTTGTTTTTGAAAAACAGCCATCATATCATCCGCCACTGGTACCGCTCCTAAAGGCGTTTGGTAAGCGGAATGGCTGGTCGTTAATAATCGTTCATCCGTGAAATCATGAAAGGGGGAAAATACGGCCACTACATCCACCTCTTTCCCCAACACTGCCCGATAGGCATAGCCGGCGGTCGGTCCGGAATAGCGGTACCCGGCATGGGGAGCGATCAGTCCGATCACCTCACCCTCTATCGGCTGCAACTTTGCCGCAGCCAAGTAAGAGCGGATCTCCAACTGCAGTGCCTGCGCACTGCTGGTATACCAGCTTCCGGCAATGGGAGAGGGACGTACATTTTCCATATTCGAAGACATGTTCGCCTCCTGCTTCAATTATAGCGGGAGAAGGATAAAAAGAGGGAAGTCGGTCGGCTTCCCTCTTCTTTGCATATCATTTTTGATTTAATAGGGGTAATACTTATGCGGGTTCATTCGGTTCCCATTCAGACTCATTTCGAAATGCAGATGGGGTCCGCTGGAATTACCGGTGCTGCCCATGGCGCCGATCAATTGACCACCGTAGCTGATGAAATCACCACAGTTCACATACACCTCGCTGAGGTGCGCATACAGCGTCTGCCAGCCATTACCGTGGTCGATCACAACCACATTTCCGTATCCCCAATCATTCCAGCCTGCGTAAACCACCACACCGGCATCCGCAGCATAAATGGGGTTGCCGAGGTCGCCACCGATATCCACACCCCAATGGTTCAGTTCAGGATTGTATTCATAACCGGAGATATACGTGGCAGTCGTTGGCCATACAAATGCTTCCGTCCCAACCGGGCCGCTGTACACTGCATCACAGTGGCCAGCGCCCAAAATCCTGGAAGTGGCCGGATCATCCCTGCGGAAAAGTGCAGCGGACCAATCCACATAAGCGCGAGTCCCACCCGGCACGAACAGCACCGTGCCCGGCTCAATATTCGGACTGGAATAATCACCAATGGTTTCGGCGCTCAAATGGTTGCCCGGCCAATTGATAATATCCTCGGGGGTGACATTCAGTCCTGATGCCACCCCGTTAAGACCATCCCCTTCATTCCAGGTATAGGTGGTTCCATCCGTCGGATAGATTTCCAGAACATCGCCCGGTGAAATGGCCGCCGGGTTATCGAGCAATAGGTTGTAATTGCACCACAGGATCGTTTCGGGCTGCAATCCAAAATTATCCGCAATTCCGATCAGGGTATCGCCCGCCACCACTTCATACTGCACAACATCGTAGCGCGATTGAGTGGGGCCATTGATATCCGTCTTGATATCGGAGGAGCGGCTGATGCCCTCTACCGGTGAAATGCCCTCATAGGCGGGCAACACCAATTCGGATGCATCCGAGACTTCCTCAGCATACTGCTCACCGTTATCGGTTTTGGCAACCTGCTCCCCGGTGAGGAAAAAAGTTTTCATCACCCACACGATCAAACCGACCATTACCAGGGTAAGAAAGATGGTTCCAACCCTTGAAACCACGTCATGCAGGCCGATCTTTTGAACTCGTTTCCAGAACGTGTCCCAGCGCGTTAATAAACGAGGAGTTTCTTCTGTTTGTTTTTGGTTGTTAATCTGCTGTGTTTCATGAACATCATGCGATGTAATATTTTCATCCATTCAAACCTCACGCGCCATCATAACATGCCCATTTTGGGTGGTCAAGCGCCTTAAGCGGGCCTTTTTTGCGAACGAAATGTCAAAAAGGAACGATATAATCACCGTATGGATCCCGATTTGGCCGAAAAAATTCTGGGCGAATGGCTGGCACAGAAAGGATTCTGGATCGCCACTGCAGAATCTTGCACCGGCGGATTGATCGCAAACCGCCTTACCAACATCCCTGGTTCATCCGGCTACTTTCTGGGTGGCGTGGTAAGCTACGCCAATCAGGCAAAGATGCAATGGTTGGGGGTAAAGACAGAGACACTGGCTGTGTACGGAGCTGTGAGCCGCCAGACCGTGGAAGAAATGGCTTGGGGGCTGGCACAGAACCTGCGGGAAATTTGCCCGCCTTCCAGGCTGCTTACCGTGGCCGTTTCTGGCATTGCCGGACCGGAGGGCGGTAGCGCCGAGAAACCCGTCGGAACTGTTTGGATCGCCTGGTCTTTCAATTCTCTGTTGCGCGCAGAGGTATTCCATTTTCAAGGGAAACGGTTGGCCATTAAAAATCAAAGCGCCGACCAGGCATTGTACGGCGCTTTGCAGTGGATGCAGGGACTGCTCGAATAGTGCTCTACTTGCCCATTCTTTCCCGTTCAGCGGCAACAATGCTGGCATCCAGTTTTTTGAAGAGGGGTTCCGGCTTTAAGAATTTATCCCCCGGTCTGAGAGTGCTGGGGCTCCATTCCCCAGCCGCTTTGGTGGGGTCGTAGCGCAAAATGGTGTGTTCGCCCAGCTCGTCCTTCACTTTTTCCACAAATTGTGACCCGAACAATTGATCGTTGTGCCCAAAATAAGCATGCAATTGTTGGCTGGTAAAAGGCAAAAAGGGAGCAAACAGGATCTTGAGGGAATCGATGGCTCGCATGGCAACATAGATGGCGCGTGCTGCAGTCTGCGCATCGGTTTTAATGTTCATCCAGGGAGCGGTTTGATCAAGATATTTGTTCACCTCCGTAGCCAGGCGCATCACTTCTGACAGCGCAGCCCGCAAATGCACCTGCTCCAATTCCTTCCCTACTGTATCAAACCCCCCTTCAATGGCTGCCAGCAAGGTCGCATCCAGCTCCGTCAGAGGCCCCGGTTCGGGCACCACGCCTTCCCAATATTTATAGGCAAAGGAAAGCACGCGGTTCGCCAGATTTCCCCAGGTGGCAACCAGTTCATCATTATTACGATGGTAAAACTCTTCCCAATCCCAGTCGGCATCGCGCGTTTCGGGCATGATCATGGTCAGGTAATAGCGAAATGCGTCGGGGTCATAGCGGCTTAAAAAGTCTTTTCCCCACACTGCCCAATTGCGGCTGCCGGAGATCTTCTTGCCCTCCAAATTCAAGAATTCATTGGCCGGCACATCATATGGCAGCACGAATTTTTCTTTTTTCGGCTCCCCATACAGCTCGTCGAACTTTTCACCACAGCCGATCAGCTCAGCAGGCCAGATAATGGCATGGAAAGGAATATTATCCTTTCCTATGAAGTACAGTGTTTTGGCATCAGGGTTCTTCCACCAATCCCGCCAGGCGGTTTGTTTTCCTTCCAATTTGCTCCATTCGATGGAAGCGGAGAGATATCCGATCACCGCTTCAAACCAAACATACAGGCATTTATGATCCCACCCTTCAAGCGGGACAGGGATGCCCCAGTCGAGGTCGCGGGTGATCGGTCTGCCATGCAACCCCTCGCTCTGAATCTGGCCCAGCGATTGGCGGATCACGTTGGGTCGCCAGTAGGATTGTCTTTCACTCAGAAAATCGACCACTTCCTGCTGCATCTTTGCCAGATCCAGAAAGAAATGTTCCGTCTCGCGCAATTCGGGGGTGGAACCATCAATTTTGCTGCGCGGGTTGATCAACTTTGTGGCCTCCAGCAAGTTTCCGCATTTATCGCATTGATCGCTGCGGGCACCTTCAAAACCGCAAATATAACAGGTCCCTTCCACATACCGATCGGGTAAAAATCGTTTTTGAGCGGTGGAATACCACTGCAATTGTTTTTCGGTATACAAATATCCATTTTCCAGCAATGTTGTAAACATGGTTTGAGAAATATGAAAATGGTTGCTGGTATGGGTGGAGGTGAACAGATCATACAGAATTCCCACCTGCTGGAATAATTCCAGGAAGCCGGCGTGGAAATGCTGATAAACATCTTCGGAGCTCACCCCTTCCGCATCCGCGCGCACGGTAATAGGAGTTCCATGTGAATCGCTGCCTGACACCATCAACACTTTGTTACCTTTCAAACGATGATATCGTGCGAAAATATCAGCCGGTAAGTGCGATCCGATCAGATTTCCTGCATGAATTTCCGCATTGGCATACGGCCAGGCAACAGCAACCAGTACATTTTCAGGCATACAGACGCTCCCAATCAGAATAATCTCGATTTTATCATGAAGAGTTCCTCCCGCGCTGCCATGCCGGAAAGCCACAGAATTTTCCCTGATTTCGCTTGACGGTTCCGATTTTTCTGAATACAATGATCCTGTAAATGTGTTCTGGTGTCCTCTCCCCGGATGGAAGGGCACAATGGCGAAACCGGTATCCAAAGTCCGGTGCTGTCCCGCAACTGTATGGTTCGATGAACCAAGCCAGGTCGACCGCCAGAACGAAAAGAAAAATACACGCTCTCGAGGATAGGAGGTGACCATTGGTAATCAGAAAACATACATAATCTGTCAGATGTTTGGCAGATTTTTTCTTTTAAATTTTCAATAGACGAGGTATATCATGCAGAAAAAAATTGCATTCTTCTTAACCACATTGCTCATCGCTGCATCGCTGATCGGCTGTAACAAAGCTGCTGTTGAACCGGTTGCGGCGATCGTTGAAGAGACCGCTTCTACCCAGATCATGCTTCAGGATGGGCTCGGCAGAGAAATTGTCCTGGAGCAGCCGGCTGCCCGCATCGTTTCCCTTTCCCCTTCCAACACCGAAATATTGTTTGCAGTCGGCGCCGGGGATCAAGTGGTCGGGCGGGATTCTTTCTCCGATTATCCCGAAAAAGCCCAAACTCTGGTCGACGTGGGGGGTGGCTATTCCGAGTACAACCTGGAACAGATCGTCCAACTGGAACCGGATCTGGTGCTGGCAGCCGAAATCAATACTGTCGAACTGGTGCAGTCGATCGAAGATCTGGGCATTCCCGTTTTTTATATCAGCAATCCGCTCACCTTTGATGATCTCTACAAGAACATCGAAAATGTGGGCCTGTTGACCGGCCAGGCTGATGCCGCCCAAACCGTGGTCGCAGGAATCCAAAGCCGAGTGGATGCGGTCGTTACCGCTGTTGCCAAAGCGGATAGCACCCCGCTCGTTTTCTATGAACTGGATGCCACCGATCCAACCAAACCCTATACCGCCGGGCCGGATACTTTCTACAGTACTCTGATCGGCATGGCGGGTGGCAAGAATGTTGGCGATGCTCTCACCTCTTCCTGGGCACAGATCAGTCTTGAAGAGCTGGTCATCCAGGATCCGGATATCATTTTGTTGGGTGACTCATTATGGGGCATCACACCCGACAGTGTGGGGCAACGGGAAGGATGGAGCACTTTAACTGCCGTAAAGGAAGGAAATGTTCTTCCGTTTGATGATAATTTGCTGGCACGTCCCGGTCCACGCCTGGTGGATGGGTTGGAAGCCCTGGCTCAGATTCTCCATCCGGAGGTATTCCAATAGTGCGTCAATCAAGCGCGGTTCGATGGATCGTGTTTCTTGTCATAGGAGTACTGCTGGCAGCGCTCTTGAGCGTCATGCTGGGAAGCGTGTCCATCCCATTCAAAGAAATCCTCTCAATTTTTAAGGGTAAGGTGGATAGCGGGTCCACCTTACCCGCAGTTCAGGGAAAATTTTCCAGCATTGTGTTCGACCTGCGCATTCCGCGCACCCTCCTGGTTTTGCTGGTGGGTGCGGCTCTGGCGACCAGCGGCGGAGCTTATCAGGGTCTGTTCCAAAATCCCTTGGCGGATCCCTACTTGATCGGTGTCGCTTCCGGGGCCGGGTTGGGATCCATTGTTGCCATGACCATCCAGTGGCCGCAGGACCTGCTGGGATATTTTGCTGTGCCCATCAGTGCTTTCATCGGTTCCATCCTGGCTGTGCTGCTCGTCTACTCCCTCTCCAAAGTTGGCAAAACGGTGCATAATACCACCCTTATTTTGGCCGGGGTGGCGGTCAGTTCTCTTTCCAATGCGCTTACTTCTTTTCTGCTCATCAACGCTGGGGGGGAGTTGCGGCGCGCCATCGTATGGATGATGGGGGGCAGCACTCTGGTGGGTTGGAAGCCGGTCATCGCCTCCGCTCCCTTCATTTTGCTTGGCATCGCCCTGCTGTGCAGCATGGGCTATCCATTGAATGTGCTCCAATTTGGCGACGAGGAAGCCCAGCAAATGGGGGTGCCGGTAAAGAAAGTCCGCATCCTGATCATTCTGGCGGCCAGTTTGACCACCGCAGCCGCTGTTGCTTTTTGCGGCACCATTGCTTTTGTTGGTCTGGTCGTGCCGCACATCCTGCGCCGGCTGGTCGGAAATGATCACCGCCTGCTGCTGCCGCTCTCAGCCCTGGGAGGTGCCATCTTTTTGACCATTTCAGATATTCTTGCCCGCACCCTGCTCGCTCCTCAAGAAATTCCGGTCGGCGTGATCACCATTTTATTTGGAGCGCCATTCTTTTTGTTCATTCTGCGCAAAACAAAAAGGAAGATCTGGTAAACCATGCTGCACGTCGAAACCCTTTCCGTTACCATGAATCAAAAAGCCATCCTCAGCGGCATCTCGTTCGAACTGCACAAGGGAAAAATATTGGGCTTGATCGGTCCGAACGGCGCCGGGAAGACCACCCTGATCCGTGCCATCAATGGATCAGTGGATATTGAGCAAGGGAAAATCGTCTTCAAGAAACAGGACCTGACCGCCCTGAACGTTCAGGAACACGCCCGGTTCATCGCCACGGTCCCTCAAAATCGGATCATTCCGGCAGGTTTCACAGTGCGCCAGATTGTGCTGATGGGAAGAACACCCTATCTCAACTGGTTTGGCAGATCCACAAAAGAAGATGAGCAGATCGCGGAACAAGCCATGCGCCGCACCGATACGCTGTCGCTCGCAGATGTGACTGCGGATGAACTCTCGGGTGGTGAACAGCAGCGGGTCATCCTGGCGCGCGCTTTTGCACAAAATACACCTTTGCTGCTGTTGGATGAGCCAACCACTCATTTGGATATCCGCTTTCAAATGGAATTTCTGGATCTCTTGTTTGAACATGTTCGGGAAGAAAAGATGTCGGTCATCATTGCCATGCATGATCTGAATCAAGCCATGCGGTTCTGCGATGAGGTCCTTTTGCTTTCCCAAGGCAAGATATACGCCAGCGGCAAGCCGCAAGATGTCTTAACCGAAAAGAAACTCTCAACGGTCTATCAATATCCCATCAAGATCAAATACAACCATGGAGATACGCCGGTTTATATTTACCCCAAGTTCTAGACCAACAGTGAGAGAAGATCAGCAGGGGAAGAGAGGATAAAATCGGCCGCCGCCCTGCGCAGTTCTTTGAGCGTGCCAAACCCACTGAGCAATCCCACCGTCTTCATGCCGGCTGCTTTGCCAGCCATGATATCCACAATGGTATCTCCGACCATCAGGCATTTTTCGGGTGGTACAGCCAGCTTTTCAGCAGCGTACAACAATGGATGAGGAAAAGGCTTGGTATAGTAACAGGTTTGTGCGGTCACCACTACACTAAAATAATGTTCCAGAGAAAATTGGTGCAGAAAACGGGAAACCCCCGCTTCATTGCGCGCACTCACAACGCCCAGTTTATAGTGTTCATACAGCATCATAATCGTTTTTTCCACCCCCTCGATGAGGCCAAAATCCTTTTCACTATCTTTCTTTTCTAAAAGGACACCGCGGGGGAAAAGCTTCACGAAAAAGTTGTCAAGGCCGAGCTGGTCGATGATGTGAAAAGTCACATTGAAAAAGGTCATGGATAGCGTGACTATGTTGCGCGCAAATTTCTGCAAGACGGGATCCTTCCAAAGAAAATGGAGGAAGCGCAGGTGCTTCATGATCTGCTCAATGATCTGGTCATCGGAATCGCTCAAAGTGCCGTCGATGTCAAAAAGAATCGCTTCGATCCCCGCTAAAGATTGTTCCATTGCACTCCTTAATTCGCATTCACATAATCAATGGCCCATAATGCATCTTGATAATCTTCGCGGATCTTCAAGGCATCACGGAAATAACTGAGGGCAGTACTTTTATCTCCTTTTTGATAAAAAGCCCACCCACGCCACAACATGGCTTCTTCGGAGGTGCGGGAGATCTCCAGCGCATATTTGGTAAGCGTCAGCAGATCATCGGTGCGCCCGATCTGAAAATATGCAATGAAAGGGCCAAACTGATAGCGCAACATCCGCTGTGGCAAACCAATACTGCGGGCAGTATCATATGCCTGGGCTGCCTGCGAATAGTTCTTAAAATAAACCTGGTTGGTGCCGAGATTGAACCAGGCAAATGCGTTCTCGGGATCATCGTTCGTTTCTTGTTGAGCAATCGCCAGCGCATTTTCACGGTTCTTGTCCACATCCCAATCCTCTCCCAGGATGGCTTTCAGAATTTGTTCCTGCTCCTCGCGGTAGACAACGATATAGACACGGTTGAAGCCCTGCCACCGCTTGCTCAAGATATCATAATTAATGGACTGGTTCGGTCCGATCTCGGAATCTTGGGCCGTAAAAGTGCGCGTGGTATCGTTGTAGCCGGTGATGAGCAGATAATGCCCTGACCAAAGATCATCTTCAGGCCAATATTTCCGATCCGTCGTGAAAGATTCCTCGATCATGACCGGAAAACCGGCCGCCAGCAGATCTTTGATCTGCTCGATATTTCCACCCACGCGGAATTCCGCCTTCAGCCAACCGGAATAGTTGCGCACGTAATAAACCAGCTCCTCAACATTCACATTACGATCATCACGGGTAGGTTTTACAATGCTGGCGATATCATATTGATCGCCTTGCCAGCCATAGTACCGCAGATAGAGAGCCAGGGTTGCTGGTCCGCAGTTATTCCAATCTTGCTTATCTTTAGTTTCATCATAAGCCGGCGGATTGAGAATAGTGGAAGCGGGAATGGGGGTGGGAACGATGGTGGGCGTAGGAGTGATCACAGAAGTTGGCGTGTTTGTAGAAAGCTGTGCGGTGCTAGAAGGGTTCTGCGTCTCGTTGGCACGGTTGACCATCGGCGCAGGCAATGCTTCTACCGGATTGAGCAGACGCTGAACATACGTGAGCGCCATATCCATACGCCAACTGACCACGCGGTTAACCCACGGGATCTGATACAGTCCGATGCCCAGAACAATAAGAAAACAAACCACATAAAAAACGGTACGCGATGGTTTGCGTTTTTTCTTTTTATACGGAATATATTCAGGATATGCCATGCGCCAATTTTACCTTATCCCTCCCCTTTGAATAGGATTGAAAGAGTCTGAATTATTGATATAATCGCCGCATGTTTTATCATATTTGGACAGAGGGCTGCCAGATGAATGTGGCAGATTCGACCCGGCTCTCATCAGCGTTGGAACAGCTTGGATATAGGCCCGCCCCACAGATTGAAGCTGCCGATGTCATTGTGCTCAATACTTGCGTGGTCAGGCAAAGCGCTGAAGAGAAGGCAATTGGCAGACTTTCATCATTAAAAAAGATCAAAGAACAAAGACCACAAACGGTCATTTGTCTGATGGGCTGCATGGTTGGCATGGGTGATTTTTCACCATTGCAGAAACGCTTTCCATTCGTGGACGTTTTTTCAGCTCCTTCAGATACCAGCCGTTTGATCAGCTATCTATTGGAAACAGAACGATTGAAAACCAGCGATCACCATGCTGCAGCATGGACAATTTTGGAACAGAATGACGATTTTGTCCTGCCTGTTGAGATGCGCGGAAACAGCGTGGCAGCCTTTGTCCCGATCGTGCTGGGATGTTCCCATGCTTGCAGTTACTGCGTGATCCCGCTGCGGCGTGGGAGAGAGATCAGCCGCCCGCCTGAAAAGATCTTATCGGAGGTGTGCAAGCTGGCCGAGCAGGGTATTCAGGAGATCACCCTGCTGGGTCAAATCGTGGATCGCTATGGCAGGGAAAATCCCGTCTATCCGACCTTGGCCGAGTTGATCCGTCAGATCCATCCGGTGGACGGGGTCCAACGCATCCGCTTTCTCACATCCCATCCGAACTGGATGACGGATGAACTTTTGGGAACCCTGAGCGAACTGCCCAAGGTGATGCCTCATTTTGAGCTCCCGATTCAGGCCGGCGATGATGAAGTGCTGCGCCGGATGCGGCGCGGTTATACGGTCGAAAAATATCTCTCCATTGTGGAAAAGATCCGTGCCCGTTTTCCATTTTCGTCTATCGCAACCGATCTCATTGTCGGCTTTCCCGGAGAAACTGCTCAGCAGTTCGAACATTCTCTGCAAATGTTAACCACGGTCAGACCTGATATGACCCACGTGGCACGCTACTCTCCCCGCCCTGGCACCTATTCGGCCATGCATATGGAGGATTCGGTACCGGATGAGGAAAAATGGGAAAGGTTCCGCGCTGTTGAAACCTTGCAAGAGAAAATCACCGCCGAAATCAACACCAGATACCTGGGAGAAAATATCCCTGTGCTGTTCGAAGGAAAGAAAAAAGAACGCTGGTTTGGCCGAACCCCCACCAACAAACTGGTTTTCACTGATTCCGCCACGTCCCTGTTGGGGAAGATCGAAAGCGTCAAGATCACATGGGCAGGACCCTGGTCCATGATCGGTGATATTTCAGCGGATCAATAAAATGAAAAAAATCGGAAAGGTCCTTTTAATCGGATTGGGTATCATGATCGTTGTGGTATGCATGGTATTTTATGAAACCATTATTCATCCTCAACGGTCTTCAAAAGTGGTTCAGTTCTTGCGCAACCCTGAAGAACACACTGATTGGGCGGTAAAAGCCCAATCGCGTTGTCAGGATGCGCCCTTTCTATTGCCGACGGATGGCCTGATTGGTTACCTGTGGGGAGACTCTTTCCGGATCGGCAAGCACCATCAAGGGATCGATATCTTCGGCGGCACTGAAGCAGGCATCACCCCCGTGTATGCCGCATACGATGGTTACCTGACCCGCTTGCCCGATTGGAAATCATCCTTGATCATTCGGATTCCCGATGACCCGCTGCAGCCTGGTCGCCAGATCTGGACGTATTACACGCACATGGCAGACAAGAATGGAAAATCGTATATTGCGGCAGATTTTCCACCCGGCACCAGTGAAGTTTTCGTAAAAGCCGGTACCCTGCTCGGCTATCAGGGGAACTATTCCGGTTCCGCGAATAATCCGGTGGGAGTTCACCTGCATTTTTCCATTGTTCTTTCCGATTCGGAAGGGAACTTCGAGAATGAACTGGAAATCGGCAATACGCTCGACCCATCTCCTTATTTCAATCTTCCGCTCAACGGGAAAGAAAATAAGGACATCATTCCGGTATGTTCCCATACCCCATAAACCATTTCATCATCTATAATTCATCCGAGCTATGTTACAGTATCGTGATCTAAAAAATGCCATTCATGATTTGGGGGTAAAACGAAGTGAGCCCACCCTTGTGCATGCCTCCGCAGCGTTGATCCCTCAGGTCAAGGGCGGAATTCAAACCATGCTGGGCGCTATTTTAGCAGGGATCGACAATATGCTGATGCCCAGCTTCACATTCAAAACCATGCTCATTCCAGAAATAGGCCCGGAAGAAAATCTGATCGAGTACGGCAGCGGGAGGGAGGAAAATCTCAATGCATCGATCTTTACCCCTGATCTTCCGGCAGATTTCGAAGATCAAGCCATCAGTGAAGTGTTTCGACATTACCCCGACGTGAACCGTTCCAACCACCCCATTCTTTCCTTTTTAGGATTGGGTTTGGATGGCGCTCTTCAAGCACAATCGACGGCAGACCCCTATGGGCATATTCGTTATTTGCTGGGAAAGAATGCCAAAGTTCTGCTGATCGGAAAAGATATTTCCGCATTGTTCAGCATTCACGCTTGTGAACAAGAAAGCGGAAGAAAACAGTTCCTGCGCTGGGCAATGACCGAGGAGGGGATCAAGGAATGTCCTTCCTTCCCCGGCTGTTCGAACGGCTTTCACAAGGTACTCTTTCACCTGGAAGGTGAGGTCCGGCAGGTCACTGTTCAGGATCAACCCTGGTACTCCTTTTCACTCGATTCCCTGACCCGCACCACCCTGCAGTTGCTGCGGGAAGATCCATATGCGCTGTTATGCAATGATCTGCATTGCGAAAAATGCAACTTGATAAGAAAGGATATCCGTCAGCGAAGAGGGTAAAAATGAGTGTGCCGCTCCACATCTTGATTGACATATAATACAAATGAAATAGAAACAACCTTACAATTCTTTGGAGAGCATAAATGAAAGAGATCAGTGAAAATGTGGTTATCGATACTACCTTGAGCGGTGTTACCGTGGGGGTCATTAAAACACCCAAAGGAGTGGTTTTTATTGATTCTCCTTTAACTCCCAAAGATGTTCAGTCCTGGCGTACCACTGCCATGAAAAATGACAGCGGCCCCTCTCGCGTACATATTTTGCTGGATGAGCATTTTGACCGAACCGCCTGTGTGGTGCCTATTAAAAGCCCGGTATTGGCTCATGAAAAAACCAGCAAAGCCATCCAGAGCCGCCCCACCACCTTCCGCTTTCCAACTTCCGACACTGGCAGCGAATGGGAACTTTACCCCGAGATTGGTCCCTTGCAGTGGATCAATCCTGAGATCACCTTCACCCAATCCATGGGTCTGGAACTGGATGATGATGTGGTCCAACTCAGCTATCATCCCGGTCCCTCCAAAGGGGCCATCTGGGTCGGCTTGCCGGTCCAAAAAATTGTTTTTGTGGGAGATACGGTTGTGGTGGACGAACCACCGTTTCTTGAAAACGCGGATATCGAACAATGGCTAGAAACGTTGGAGCTTCTCCGATCTGATCAGTACAAAGACTATACCATTATCAGCGGTCGATCTGGCGTGATCGAAAAAAATGATATTCAAGAACAAATGAAATTCTTGAATCTTGTTCAAAAGAAAATGGAAAAATATTCCACCAAAGTCATTGAAACCGCTCAACTTGAGAAATTAACCGTGGGTCTCCTGGATATCTTTCCCGCCAAAACCAAAAAACTCCAGGAACACTATAAGGCTCGATTGAAATGGGGTTTAAGCCAGTATTATGGGCGCAGCGTACATTGAAGCGTTGGCATTGGATCAGTGAGGGTGCACATGACAGAACAAGCTTATAAACCGCTGGTTGAACTTACGCGCGGTGATATTGTTGAGTCCATTCATTTTGGCACGCTGGTGATCTGTGATAACGCAGGCAATGTGCTTTTCAGCTATGGAGATGCCAACCTGGTCACATATCTGCGTTCCACCGCCAAACCGCTGCAGGTGCTGGCTTTACTGGAACATCCGGATGTTGAACAATATCATCTTTCGGACGATGAAATTGCCATCCTATGCGCTTCCCATTCCGGCACCGACGAGCATGTGGCAGTTTTGAAAAGACTGCAAAGGAAGATCGGGGTGGATGTTACTGATCTGCAATGCGGAACACATCTTCCTTTCGACCACCTCACTGCCAATCGGATTATCCGTGAGGGAACACAGCCATCCAGTCTTCAGCATAACTGTTCGGGAAAGCACAGTGGCATGCTAGCCCTAGCCCGGTTGCTTGTCGAACCGAAAGCGGACTATCTCCTTCCCGACCAACCGGTGCAGCAGTTGATTTTGCGCACCTGCGGGGAGATGTTCGGAATTCCTGCAAGTGATTTCAAGATGGGCATTGATGGGTGCTCAGCTCCTGTCTTTGCAGTTCCCATGCGCAATGCCGCCCGGGCATATGCTCTGTTGTGCCAGCCAGAGCAGCTTTCGGACCGGCGCAAACAGGCCTGTCGGCAGGTTACCCATGCCATGATGACTTATCCATTTTTGGTTGCCGGACCAGAACGGTTCGACACCGCCGTGATGCAGGCACTCCCCGGCAAATTGATCGCCAAAACAGGAGCGGAAGGATATTTTGGATTGGGGATCATGCCCGATGCACTTCATCCGGGCAGCCCGGCTATGGGTATCATGGTGAAGATCAGCGATGGGGACTTGAAAGAGCGCGCCCGACCGGTGACCTGTATGGCCATCCTGCGGCACATGGGGTTGATCACTCCTGACGGTGAGAAACAACTGCAAACATTCGACGCTGGCAGCATTGCCAACTGGCGCAACATTCCCGTCGGTGAAATCCGACCCTCCGCACCATTGGTTGAGGTATTGCGATCTTGGAAACCCTAGATTCACTGCCAGAAGAGCTGCGCACACGCTTCTCAGCCGATCAGGAAAAAGCCCAATGGCTGTATGCGGAACTGAAGAAAGCATTCGGGATGCCCGTCTGGCGTTCCCCCATGCCGGCCATCGATGAATTGATTTCTACCATTCTTTCCCAGAATTCCAACGATCATAATCGCGATATAGCTTTTGAACGGTTGCGCAAGCGTTTTCCCACCTGGGATGCCGTTTGTGATGCGGATGTGGATGATGTCATCGATGCGATCCGTCCGGCCGGGCTGGGCAATCAAAAAGGCAGGCGCATCCAAGCCGTCCTGCAGCAGATCCGTCGGGAGCATCAAACCCTGGACCTGGATTTCTTGAAGGGCTGGGAACAGGAAAAGATCAAAGAATATCTGCTGCAATTCAAGGGGGTTGGCTTCAAGACCGCCGCCATCGTGATGCAGTTCTCTTTGGGTATACCGGCATTTCCGGTAGATACGCATATTTATCGAGTGACCGGACGTTTTGGCATTCGTCCCCTGAACATGTCTGTGGAAGACTGCCATGCATATATGGAAAATCTGTTCCGGCCGGACCAATACGAAGCCGGGCATCTCAACATCATTCGCCTGGGGAGAGAGATCTGCCAGGCGCGCAAAGCACAATGCGAACGTTGCCCGCTCAGACCGCACTGCAGTTATTATGCCGAACAGTGCTCCTGAAGAACAAAAATCACCCTCTCAAAAATAATTTTTACATTTTCCGGTTGATGGTATAGTAGTATCTGCTAGACATATTATTGGTAGTTAAAAATCGCATAGGAGAAAATCGAAATGAAAGTCACCTTATTACTTGAGAATAACAGTTTGTTTGCCACCTATCTCAATGCCGAGCATGGCTTCTCAGCATGGATCGAAGATGAAGACATCAAAGTCCTGTTTGACTTTGGTTTTTCCGGTAACTTCATCAAAAATGCCGAGGCGCTGGATATCGATCTGCGCACCGCTGATTATGTCATTCTTTCCCATGGGCATCGCGATCACAGTGGCGGGTTGAAATACCTGCTCAAATATTACCGGGATATGGCAATGGCTCGCAAACCCATTATGCTGATCACCATGGAAGATATCTTCTACAAGAAATATAACTTCAAGAAGAACCATGCTTCCGGGTTTGATGTTAGTCGTGAAGTGCTGGAACAATATTTCGATGTGCGCATCACCCCCGAACCGGTCTGGCTGACCAAGAACCTGTGTTACATGGGGGTGACCGAGCTCACCAATGATTTTGAGCATAAAGTTCCCCAGGTACCCAAAAAACTCAAAAACGGTATGTGGGTGGACGATGTGGTGGACGAGGATACGCAGCTTGCCTATCGCCACAAAAATGGAAAAGAGGTCAGTGTTGTCGCGGCCTGTGCCCATTACGGCATTTGCAACATTATGGAATACGCCAAGAAGCTCACCGGTGCTTCTCAGATCAACACCTACCTGGGCGGATCCCATCTGCGGATCGATGAGGTTCCCCAATCGCAGTTGGACAAGACCGTTGAATATGTGAAAGGCCAGCATATCAAGAACTTTTATATTTGCCATGATACCGATCTGCATTGCAAACTGGCTCTGTGGAACGCCACCCCCAGCAAGGAAGCCGGCGTAGGACTGGTAGTGGAACTTGAATAAGGAACACACCATTTTCTGATAAGTTGTGACATAAGTTGAAATAGAGCTGGCTTTTTTAAAGCCAGCTCTATTTTTTATTTGGGCGTATGTACTCTGACCGCCCAGTAGCCGGAACCGGGCTGGTCACCGTTTGCCAGACGATTGAACACTTCCGAATCGACCGTTTCCCAATAGGGCGTGAAAGAAGGCACGATCTCGATCCAGGTTTGCCCCGGCTTGAGCGGAAAAGGATTCCCCTTGGCATCAATGAAGCGAATCGGTCGAAGTTTGCCGGTGGTTTTTTCATATTCCTCGCTGGCAGTTGTCCAGTACAGATCATACTTTTGGCCATCCCTGAAAAGCAAGGCTTTCCCCCGTTTGATGTACAGAAGGGAAATATCGACATTGGTTGAATTTCCAGCATTATGGTCGGCGAAAAGAACAACAACATTGGAGGCGCTCAAGGGTTCCCCGGTTATACGTTCGGTAGATTGAACAAATGTCGCTCCATCCGCTTTGTCCTGCCAGCGTCGATAGGTCCCGCTTTCTTCGTCATAGCGCCAAAAGATCTGGTTGAGATAGGAATAAAAAAGCCACAGCGATTGGGCTGTCCTTCCGCCTTCGGGAACCGCTGTATCAAAATACATGCCGCTTAATGCAGCTTCGCCCAGTTCTTTCTGGCTCGACTGGGACAGCGCTTCCAATTGAGACACCTTCATCATGGCACTGTTCGGATTAGAAAGATCACTGCCAAAGAAATTTGTGTAATTTTTAAGCTGTTCCGAAACATACTTGGCGGCAGAGGCCATGACCAGGTATCCGTTATACAGTTCACGGATGTATTCGTAGGTTATACGCCCCGATCGTATAGGTCCAATCGTCGGTTCCTTGATACTGGTTGTGGTTTTATCTTCAGGATATGCCTGTGCGACTTCCTGCGGGAAATCACCATAAAATACGCATAAAAAGCGGGTCATGCCTTCTCCGATCCACAATTCGAAAACGATCGGGCAGTACGATAAACCCGCCTGCGGGCGTGCGGAAACCGGGAAATTGCTGATGGATACCAGCAAGGGAGGGTTTTTCAAGTTCTCGGCATTCTTCACCGGCAACCCGTTCAATGGGTTCACATTTTCCGGGAAGGTGAGCGGACCCAACGGTTGAGAGGTTGCAGTTATGGTCGGCAGTGGCGAGGGGGAAGGAGTGACTTCAACAGATAAAACGCTGTCAGCGATGGGCTCTTTCGCAGTTTCTTCATCGGTGGGAGAAAGAGCAGTGGCAACGGGATAGGCACAACCTGCAAACTCAAATATCAGGAGGGACAAAATGCTGATAAAATATTTGCCTTTCATTCGCTAGCTCCTTGACTAATTCTAAAGCATTTTCCATCATTGACAAAATCCAGAATTTTGCTTAAACTATGGTATAGTGGTATGACCAATATACCACATAAGTACAGAAATGGAGAAAGAGAATGAAAATCAAA
Organism: Pelolinea sp.; assembly: GCA_012797975.1. Taxonomy (GTDB): domain Bacteria; phylum Chloroflexota; class Anaerolineae; order Anaerolineales; family Anaerolineaceae; genus UBA4781. The sequence goes on from JAAZOD010000016.1 coordinate 22,861, forward strand.
ACCGTATTTGGCATCCTGCTGGTCGTTCTGCTGCTTGCAGCGTGTAAGGTAACGCCAAACACAGCCGCTACACAAAATAGTAATTCCGAACCGCTAACCAGCGAATTAAAACCGGAACCTACTGAATCGGTCCTCTCGGAAGACTTGATTTTACGCGAGGAATTTGACGATGATATTAATAAAAATTGGGGCATTAAGATCGTTTCCGGGCTGGAAGACCAGCTCATCTGGTCGCAGACCAATGGCAAGTTCCGCCTAGAGATCCAACCGCCCAACGACACAAACTTTGCCTTCTTCCGCAAAGATACCTCCTATGACGATGTGATCGTTCAAGCCGAAGTGGAAAACTATGGGCAGACTGACAACGCTTTCTCGCTGATGTGCCGTGCCAGCGAACAGGGTTGGTACGAGCTGCGCATCAGCAGCCAGGGATACTATGAACTGCTGCGCTATGATCAGTATCTGGCTGATGAAGGGAAGAACGCCTATACCAATTTCGTAGAAAAGCGCATCGGCAGCACGTTGATCAAGACCGGCGAAGATACCAATGTATTTGCCCTCTCTTGCCAAGGAGATCAGCTAAAAGTCTTCATCAATGGTGAACAGGTCTATGCCGACAAACGCCCGCTCACCGTTGAAGACACGACTTATTCCGAAGGCACCGTCGGGTTCGGTGTGCTGAGTTATGGAAAAGAAGTCGATGTGACCTTCAATTATCTGGAAACCTTAAAACCCTAGCATCTTCTAAGCGGTACCCCTTTTGAGAAGGAGACCTTTTGGTCTCCTTCTTCATTTTACTGGTCTTCCACCCCTTCCTTCGTTATAATCAATTCTATGAACAATGCGCGGGGAATCCCATGCCATTGAACCACCTTGAACTGCAAGAACAAATCACGTGTTTTTCCAGAGAGAGTTTGCGGTACCATCAGAACGCTCAAGAACAGCTCGCTCAAGCCCTGCAGGCATTGGCCCATTTTTCCAGCGATTTGGAAAAAATGCAGCGCATCGGTAATGTCGCAACGGTACGGGTCGCCATTCCGACGGGCGAGAATCCAGCCACACCCTTTTCTGTTTTAACTGAAACGAATACCTGTAACCTGGTCTGTGCAGACGGATCGCAGATCATCCCCGATCCGCACGCTGTTCCGGTATTTGCCCTGGTGAATATCGGCGTGATCCGCATCCTTGCAGGACAATCCGAGCCCATTCAACCTCTCATTTACAGCAAACTGTTGCAGCATGATCAGCTTTATGTGAATAATGAACTTGTCAATGAAGAGATGGTGAATTTGGAACGTGATATGCTCGAAATGCGCCATCTTTCTGAGAATTGCAGAGGATTAAAGGGTCCTGTCATTGCTTTGCGTGATGGCATGTTGGAGCTGTATCATGAGCCCAGAAACCAGCAGGCCTTCCAGGAGAAGGTTCAGTCGTACCACGCTTATCTTGAATCGCTGCACGCCGCAGATGTCATCGGTGCAGGGTATGTGGATAAACCACGTTCTCAAATGGTGCTGGAACTGCTGCGGCTCTGTGCAGCAGAAGATCAAAAGCAGTCAGCCGCTGCATTCTTTCCCAACCTCATTGATCGGCAGCTTTTTGAACAGAGATTGAAAAGTGGGGAGAGGTCGGCAATCTTTGAAAATCGCCCATGCCGGGATAATCCTGCGGAAAGATTCTCTTCAAAATTCTTCTTCTTTTATTTTAATGTGAGCTGCAATGAGAAACCCTGGATCGTACGGGTCGAGATTCCCGACTGGGTGGCGGCGGACAGTGCAAAAGTGAATTTACTGCAATCCGTCTTGCTGGAACAGTGCGCCATCATGGGCACCAAACCATACCCTTACTGCCTGCACCGCGCGCATGAAACAGCGCTGGTACGCCAAGAGGAAAAGGACGAATTGGGCAAGCGTATCCAGACCCACCAGCTCCAGGACGGAATTCCATTGGACGAAAAATCATACAAACAAAGTGCCAAAGACCATGAACCTCGTAAAACAGTGGAGCGTAAAAGATGAACGAGCATAGGATCGGATATGTTTTAAATGCAGATACACTGGGCTGCACAGCAGGGTGCCGGATGGATCAATCGAACAATCCCTGCTTTGGAGAAATGGTCTGCATTTCTGCTCAAAACGCGCAAACCATCTACGGCATTATTTCCAACGTACATATTTTGGATGACGGGCTGATCAGGCAGTTGGCCACCACTCAGGTCATTGATGAGCAGGTCATTCGCGATAACCGTGATAACCGCATTGTCCCGCTGGAATTCAGCATCATCTTTTTGGGTTTTTGCCAAGCCGAACAGATCCACCATTTACTTCCGCCCAATCCGCCGTTATCGCTGGAGTCAGTGTTTGCTTGCCCCAGAGAAGAAATTCTGACTTTCACGAACGCAGGCAGCAGCGGTTATCTGCGCTATATGGTTTCGGAAAAAACCATGCTCAATTTTGATCTCATCGCCGCACATTTTCGCAATCTGCATTCCTTGTTGGCCGAGCAAGATCGCCGGGCATGGGTCGAGAAAGCCACCCAAACCCTGGTACATAGCTATCGCAATGACTATGATACGCTCAGCGCTCTGCTGCGCACTCTTTCAGATGCAACCATATTTAACGCATGATACAGGAAAAGACTATGGAAACAGAATCTGCATTCACTTCCCCTCAACCTGGAAAGGAAATTGGAACGGTAATCGGCGGCAGTCTGTCAGAAAGCCTGACCGCCCGTTTGCAGGTCTCACCCCAGGAAATTCAAGAGGGCAGTTTTGTCACCATCAAGAGCGGCGACTGGCAGTTCTACGGGCTCATCACAGACCTGCGCTTGGGAGCCACCGATCCCCGCTTTTCGGATGAACAGATCGATGCTTATTTCCCTCCGTCGATCGCACACGCGCTGCGCCAGGAAGTCCTGTATTCCAACGCAGTCATCCTGCCAGTGCTGATGCTCGAAAACGGACCGGATTACAGCAGCGGGAATCTTCAGGAATATCTGCAATGGAAAGACCGAAAGGAAAAGAAGGGCGGATTGATGCAAAACCCCATTCAGATCAAGACCATCCCCGCCCATCAATCTTCCGTCCGCCTGGCCAGCGCGGTGGATATTGCCACCGTCTTTGGCGATGAGGGGGACGAGGATAATTTCAAGATCGGAACCACCCGCGAACAGAACTTCCCCGTGTGCATTGACCTGTCGCATTTCATCCAGCGTTCCGCCGGCATCTTCGGTGCAACCGGCACCGGGAAAAGCTTCCTCACCCGCATCTTGCTGGCCGGGTTGATCCAGCAGAATAAAGCTTCTTTGCTCATTTTTGACATGCACGATGAATACGGTTTTGATGATACTGCCTCCGATACCGGTGAAAAGATCACCGGTCTGAACACTCACTTCGGGTCCAAAGTGCAGGTGGTCGGATTGGGAAAGGGAAAAAATATCCGCGGCAACAATCCCGCTTTCCAAATTGAGATCGCCGAAAGCGATATCACAACAAGCGATATTGAGATGCTGGTTTCCGAGCTCAATCTCAAAGAGACCACTTCCACCACCCTGGCAGCCCTGGCTGCCTGTTTCGGAAGAGACTGGTTCTCGAAGTTCAAAGCCATGAAATCGGGTGCCATGATCACCAATGAAGAAGGAAAGAAGATCCCGGCTCCAGATAGTGTGGCTGCCTGGGCAAACCAGAATGGGGTGAATGTGATGGCCGCTGAAAGCTTGCACAGCAAGTTGGGCAGGTTGTTCTCCAAAGGGTATATCAATGCCAGGCCGCCTGCGGATGGGCTGCAGCAGATCGTACAATTGCTCAAAGCCGGCAAACACATCATCCTGTCTTTCAGCGGTTATGATTCCGACCTTGATTACCTCTTTATCTCAAATTTGATCACCCGCAAGATCCGCGAGGAGTGGGAACAGCAAACCAATGACTACCGCAGCGGAACCAGTGGCGCAGAAGAACCCCGCCAACTGGTCATTGTGGTGGAAGAAGCGCATAAGCTGCTCAACCGTGAAATGGCTGCCCAAACCGCGTTCAGTACCATTGCCAGAGAAATGCGCAAATACTATGTCACCTTGCTGGTCATCGATCAGCGCCCCTCACAAATCTATGATGAAGTGCTTTCGCAGCTTGGAACGCGCATTTGCGGCTACCTGACGGATGATGAAGATATTCGCGCCGTTCTTTCGGGAGCTTCCAGCAAGGAAGTGTTGCGCAGTATGCTTTCGCACCTGCAACCCAAAGAGGAAGTGCTCATTGCGGGATGGGGTGTGCCGATGCCCATTCCGGTGCGCTCACGGCGATTGGATGCAATGTTTTGGGAAGAATTGGAAAAGAATCATCCCCGCACAAGCCGCCCGCAAAATTTTGAAGAACGCAAGAAAATGCTGGGGTTTGGATCTTAATAATAGATTGCCCACATGATCAAGGCAACACACAGCCCCAGCGTTACCCCTGCCATGGCTTCAAAGGGAGTGTGACCCAAAACCTCACGCAGTTTTTTATAGGAGAAATCGCCGCTTTTCAAGATTTCTTCCACGATCTTATTGATCCATTCTGCGTGGAACCCGGCCTGCCGGCGGATGCTGACCGCATCGTACACGACAATGTTGGTCAGGGCAACAGCAAGGGCAAACAGCGAAGAGTCGAACCCGTCGTGCAGCCCGATCGCCAGCGTTGCAGAGGTAGCAATGGCAGAATGAGAGCTGGGCATGCCACCCGGGCTGACCAGCACTGTCCAATCCCACTTTTTCGTGGAAAGATAATTGATCGGTAATTTTAGGATCTGCGCGGTCATCCATGCCGCCACCACACAGGCCAGCACATAATTGGAGATTAATTGGCGTAGGGAATTGAGAAAGTCAGTCCACATTTTCCGTCGCGCCTCGTGTATTTTGGTTCACTTCTCTGATTTGAAGTTCCGCTTTTTCCAATAACTGCTGGCAGTGTGCCAGCAATTCTTTGCCAAATTCAAAGCGTTCCAGCATCACTTCCAGTTCCAAAGATCCATTTTCAAGATCAGCCAATACTTTTTCGAGTTCCTGCATGGCTTCTTCATATTTCATTGCTTGAATATCTTTCTTTGCTACCATTTCATTCCCTTATCGCTTTTTCCTTTGAAAGTACTTCTGCTGCTAAAGCACCATCTTTGAGATGTACATTAATTTTCTCATTTTTATCAATTTTCGCAACGCTGTCGACCAGTCTATTCTGCTGATTAAAAATCAGTGCATAACCACGCTGCAGGACCGCCTGCGGGTTGAGCGTTTGAAAACGTCCTCCCATGCTATCCAGGTTGGCGCGCAGCAATTGCATACGGCTGCGTGCCGCCGAACGCAAGCGTCGCGCGGCCTCATCAGTTTGCAGTATTGCTTGCTCGATCACCCCTTCTGGCGATTGATGCTGCAGCCGGTATTGCTGTTCTTTCAGTTCACTGTTCTTGACCTGGACGCTTTCAATAAAGATCTGGACGAACGAATTCTGCATTTCCTGCACGCTCAATTTCAATTCTTCAATGTCGGGTGTCGCCAGAACAGCCGCTCCGGTTGGGGTGGGTGCGCGCAGATCGGCTGCAAAATCCACCAGCGTGAAATCGGTCTCATGTCCCACTCCGCTGATGATGGGAATTTCACAGGCAGCTACCGCCCGCACCACCGCTTCTTCGTTAAATGGCCAGAGGTCCTCCAGAGAACCGCCACCGCGCGCCATGATGATCACGTCCGGTTTTTGAGGGGTATTCTCCAATTTGTGCAATGCTCGCACAATATTCTCGGCTGCACCTTCCCCTTGTACCAGTGTTGGGCTGAGCAACACCTCAGTCAGAGGAAAGCGTTTGCGCAGCGTGTTCAGAATATCCTGTAATGCGGCCCCGGAAGGAGAGGTGACCACACCAATCAACTTCGGAAAGGCGGGGATGGTTTTTTTCTTTTGGGGATCAAAAAGTCCCTCCTCTTCAAGCTGCCTTTTCAATCGTAAAAATTCTTGAAACAGTTTGCCTTCCCCCTGCAGTCGCAGGGAATCGATATAAAATTGATATTGGCCGCCTTTTTCATAGACCCCGAATTTTCCATGAACTTCCACCGCCATGCCATCTTCAAGATGAATGGCAAAATATTGCGCGGTCCATTTCCAAATAACACAGCGCAGCGAGGCGGTTTCATCCTTCAGCGTAAAATAAATATGCCCCGAAGAGGGATAAGACACATTGGATACCTCCCCCTGCACCCAGATATCTTGCAGAGTGGGATTTTCTTCCAACAAAACACGAACGTACCCGGTCACTTCCGCAACCGTATAAATCTGCTGTTGAAAAAGGGTGTCATCAATCATGCAAATACCAGTATAATCTGTTTTCGCAGAAACAACGCTTATAATAAAAATCAGAAACAAATAGAAGCAGGTAATAACGATGGAACATGTTTGGGCTCCATGGCGCATGAAATATATTCAAGAAACATCCGAAAAAGGATGCTTTTTCTGTAAAGGTATCAAGCTTGAAGAGGATGGCGCGCAGAATTTGATCGTTAAACGCGGTAGATTTGCCTTCGTCATGCTCAACCGTTATCCCTACACCAGTGGGCATCTCATGGTTGTTCCCTACGCCCACGAATCGTCTTTGGAAAAATTGCCTACTGAAACAAAAACCGAAATCATGATTTTGATCTCCCAAGCCATTCAGGTGCTGACTGAGGAATACGGGGCAGAAGGGTTCAACGTAGGCGCCAACTTGGGGGCCACAGCCGGAGCTGGTGTGGCTGACCACCTGCATTTCCACGTTGTACCCCGCTGGGGGGGTGATACCAACTTCATGACCTCGGTCGGAAACGCCCGCGTACTGCCCGAGCAATTATCGGATACCCAGAAACGCATTCAAGCACACTGGCCGAAAGATCCGGATTGACCCCTGATGAAGTCGATCGATATTCGTGAAAAAACTTCGCAAGATACCGACTGGGCAAAGACCCTCATGCTTGAAAGTTGGGGGAGTGAGGTAATGGTTCTGCAGGGCAGATTGTATCATCCGGCCGAACTACCGGGTTATATTGCAGAAATTGATCAGGAGCGCGTTGGCTTGATCACCTATCTCCTCGAACAGAGAAGCTGTGAGATTATCACCCTGAACAGTCTGCAGCCTGGATTGGGGATTGGAACTCGTTTGCTGGATGCTGTAAAGCGATCAGCCAAACAGAGTGGCTGCACGGAAATGAAGTTGTTCACCACCAACGACAATACCGACGCTCTGCGTTTTTATCAAAAGTATGGATTTCATCTGGATATGTTGCTCAAGGATGGCATTGCTCCTGACCGCGCCCTCAAACCGGAGATACCCATGAAAGCAGAGAACGGCATTCCGATCAGAGATTATCTTCTGCTAAAGATAGGATTGGAATCATGAAGATCACGCTCAAAATAGCCGCCTTCGCAGCCAGGATCTTGCCCGCCAGAATGAAAGCACAACTCTACCAAAATCCGAAGCTTGCCAGCAGGATCAGATCCACACTGAACGCCGCCGCTCCGCTAGGTCTGACAAAAATAAAAATCGCCGGCGGGTTGAACCAGGGCCTCTTGTTGAATCTGGATATGCAAACAGAAAAGGATTACTGGCTCGGCACGTATGAACTTGCTCTCCAAGCGGCCATTGAAAAATATTGCCTGCCAGGAATGGTCGTTTATGATGTGGGTGCCAATATTGGCTATATCAGCATGATTTTCGCAAGGCAGATTGGAAAAGCAGGCAAGGTGCTTGCTTTCGAACCACTGCCGGATAATTTCAAGCGTCTGACCGATAACATAGCGCTCAACGATCTCCCAGCGCAGATCGCTTGTTTTCAAGCAGCCGTTATCGATGGGCCTGGCAGCACCACTTTTTTCGTGCACAAATCCGGCGCCATGGGAAAAGCACAGGGTTCCCTGGGACGCGATGAAAAGTACACTTCGCAGATCAACGTGCCGGCAATCGCCCTGGATGATTTCATTTTCAAACAAAACCATCCGCGCCCCGATCTGATCAAGATGGATATTGAAGGTGGCGAGGTGCTGGCAATTCAGGGGATGGAAAAAACCTTACATGACATCCAGCCGACTATGCTCGTTGAAATCCACAGTCATGCCGCCCTGGATTGCTTATGGAAAGAATTCAAGACATACGGATACCGTTTGTTCAAAATGGAAAAGGGATATCCGCAGATCATTGATCCGGCTGCCTTGGGAGAGCGAACCTATGCAGTGGCTGTTCCTGATAAAAAAACCGGTTCTCATGCATGAGAACCGGTTTTTACATCTTTTCGATTAGTCTTATGGCTCTTCAGGCACGACCAGCATCATCACAATGTAAACCCAAAAGGTCAGTGTTCCCAAGAAAAGCCCGAGAGCAAACAATAATCGGACGATGGTAGGATCTACTTCAATATATTCACCCAATCCCCCGCAGACTCCGGCTATCATCCGCTTATCCCGCGATCGGTATAATTTGCGACTATCATCAGCCATGGCTGTTCTCCTCGTTTCAATGTATTTCTCTAGGTATACGCTTCTGGCGAAAAAAGGTTGCTGATTATTTTCTCGATTTCTTCGATTTTCTTGTTTTCTGTTCTTCTTCCAGCATGGCAATAAAAACCTCAACCACATGGGGATCAAAATGGGTGCCGGATTGTTCTTTAATATACCCGATTACTTTTTCCTGCGGCCATGCCTTGCGATAAGGCCTATCCGATGAAAGAGCATCCCACACATCCACAATGGCGAATATCCTGGCAGACAAAGGGATTTCCTCACCTTTCAGCCCTTGGGGGTACCCGCTGCCATCCCATTTCTCATGATGGCAGTATGGTATCTCCAAAGCCGGTTCAAGAAAATGAATGGAGGAGAGCATTTCGTATGCAATGCTGGGATGTCTGCGCATGGTCTCCCATTCTTCATCGGTAAGAGGACCTGGTTTTTGCAAAATGCTATCAGGGATGGCAATCTTCCCTATATCGTGCAATAAAGACCCACGGCGGATATGTACCAGCTCATCTTCACTCACGCCCATCTTCTCGGCCAGGTGCAAGGTCATTCCCAAAACACGCTGGCTGTGCCCCTCTGTTTCCCGATCGCGCATTTCCAGTGTGCGCGCCCACCCCTCCAACGTCGCTTCATACGCACTCACCAATTCCATATTGGTCTTTTCGAGATCGGTGAACATACGTGCATTATCGATGGCAATAGCAGTTTCGGATATCAAGGTGTTGAGATAATCAAGCCACTGTTGATCTGGTTCAAGGACCGAACGATGAAAAATTTCCAACACGCCTTTGATTTGATTCCGTGCAATCAGCGGGAAACCATAATAAGAAACAAAACTCTCATCTTCCAGTAATGGCGATTGCTTCAGCGTTGTCAGTTCGGAAGCAAGGTTTTTTACATAGATTGGCTCCCGTTTTTGGGCAGCCATCCCCGCCATACCCTGCCCCATTCGCAAACTGGTATATTTCAATGCATCGGTTCTAAATCCTCGACCGGCAATAAAATTCAAGTTCTTGTTTTCCGGGCTGTAAAGCAGCACATCTGCCGCATCCACTTTCAGTTCATTCACAACCTGATCCAACAACATGACCAGAGGGATCTGCAGATCAAAATTTTCTGTGATCGCAATATTGATGTTTTGTAGAGCTGAAAGTCGTTTTAGCTGGAGCTGCAAGTTCTTCTCGGCCTTGCGCCGTTCCATCAGTTCCTTTTGTGCCAATGAATAGAGTTTTGCATTTTGAATGGCCAAGGAAGTTTGGCTTGCCAGGGTGGTAAGAATGTTGAGATCTTCTTGGGAATAGGGCGTCTCAGACATTTTTTCGCCCAGAACCAGGATTCCAATCAGGTCCTTCTTTGTTTTCAACGGTATGAATAATTCTGCGCGTAAATCGATCAGGTAATCCAGTTCATCTTTCCACAGCGATTTGATCATGGGAGATGATTCCAACTCGCTCCACATCACAGGGTCGTCAGCTCGTTTCATTCTCAATACTAAAGGATGATCGATACGGAATTCTTTATGTTTGGAATAGTTCAGCCCATTACCAGAAACAAGAACAAAGGACGCATTTTCTTTTTCCTTTTGCGAAACAAAAAGACCGGCGCGTTTGATATGCATGGTGGAGATGATCTCGGTGATGATTGAACTGGCCAGGCGTTGCAGGTCAATTTCGCGCGATGCGGTTTGAACAATTCGCTGCAGCATAAGGTTCGAGTCGTATCGCTCACGGAAGAAGATTTTATTGATCCAATCCTGCAAAATTTTTTGGACTGGCTGAAACACAAGAGCGGCTGCAATCGCAACAAACACAGAAACCAGAACCTGTTGATTGATAGAAAACTGAAAAGCACGTACCGTGCTGCTGATGACGAGAAAGTACAGGGTCCCGATGATGCTGGTAGGCAAAACATACAGGACGCTTTTTCGGAGGATGACATTGATATCCAGAAGTTGATGGCGCAGGATGGCCACTGAAATAAGGATGGCGGTGATGAGATTCGCAAAAATATCGATGGGATACTGCCCCAGATTGGTAAAGTTGAAGATGGATCCGATGATGATGAAAATGAACCCCAAGATCAGATATTTCAAGCGGTTGCGAATTTGGGGGCTTCTTGCCTTATGGTAACCCTTGAACAAGCGATAGGTATTGTAGAGCATCAATGCATATCCGGGGCCGGCCACAAAACCCACCAGGGGAGTGAATGCGTAAACCAATTCTGTCCCATTCATATAGGCGTAGGAAACGACCCAATTTGTGCACAGGGTCATCAAAATAGCCAGAACGATATATACATAGATCCAACGATCCCAGCTTGTTTTCTGCGGTAAACTGGCCTGCACAAATCGATGGCTGCCGATCAAGGTCAAAATAGATGAAACGGTCATCATGCGGAACCAAAAATAGATATCCCCCAGTTGGCCAACGACCATGATGGCGCTAAGTTTCCAAAGCGCCATCATTAATAAATAAAAACGAAAAGCATCTTTCTCTCTGGTCTTTGGTTTCGTGAACAGCACAACCAAATAAAGCGCCAGATAGCTGATGAAAGCAAGAACGGTAACGATAAGTTCCAAATTCCAGATCATAAAAGTATTCTATTTATTTCCAAATAGTCTTTCAATTATATTGTCTCTTGGCTGCATGTGTGGTGGTTTCAAGTGAGCTAAATCTGCTCCTGCTTTGCGCTGCATATCAATGTAATTATTGAAAGCGCCTTCGGGAAGAAGGGTGACCTGTAAAATATCCTCCCCTGAAATTTTCAGGGTGTCCGAAAATTCTTCATTCAGTTCTGCCATACTTTCCTTGATCTTCAATGCTGCAGCATTGGCAGAGAGTTCGATGCCCGGTTTCATTTCGATGTAAAGATGTAAAAGGGAGTCGGCATTGACAACTTCTTTTCGGGCAGTCCAATCTACATATTCAATTCCAGCTTTTTCGATCCCCATCCAAATATCGGTCTCTGTCAATTTCACCATGGTACCCAGATCGATCAGATCGTCAGCTCTGGAATAGAACTTGAATTGCGGCAATTTCACTCCGATCTCTTTATCTTCCAATGCAATGAAATTGATCAAATCGCTAACACGGTAGCGCATCAAGGCTCCCCCCAATAAATTCGTAAAGACGATTTCATAGATTCCCGGTTTCACCTCATCGAACAACACCGTTTTCGGCTTGTAAGTCGGATCAGCTTTATTCTTCATATATTCATCATAGGGTATGAACTCATAGAAATCGCAATCAGGGAACAGCGTCATGCCTTTGAAATTCCAGGCCTGCATGGCGATCATCCCACCTTCCGTGCAGGCGTACCCTTCCAGTGGTTTTCTTCCCCAATAGTATTCAAGGCGTTCACGATAGATTTCGGTATCCATCCCGCCGGTCATGATCCCTTTTAATTTCCAGATGTCCTTTGGAAGCAGCGGCCGTTTTTGGATTTTCGCTTTTAGATACCCGATCAGCAGCCGTCGAATGGTTCTGGGTTTGAGCATTTCTTTCGATATCTTTACGCCTCCCGAGCCGCTGGCAAAACGCTCCCCCATCTTTCCCAGGATCATAGCCAGACCAAAGAAAATGTCCAGTCCGGTATCCATTGCCATGAGAAAACCTTTGTTCACTCGTTCGCCGTATTCCATTTTTTCGGCTTCATCCAAGGGGGGAACAAAACGCACATCCGCATTTTCATAGGTCGTATAGCTGATATAACCGGAAGTGTAAGGTCGCGGGGCAGTGGCCAGCAGCACCACATCGCCAGATTCAAGCGGTACATCCCCTTTTTCGCTGCAAGATGCCTGGATCATGGCGCTGATCACCACTTCCGCCATCTTGTCGTAGATCCTTTGGGAATAAGGGATCCATTTGCAGGGATATTTCCCCGATTTTCCCGACGTGCGGGCCCACATGTACTTCTCCCTGGGAAGGTTTTTCTCATCTTTTTCCATTAAGAAGGGAACATAATCATCATAAGTGGTTAGTGGAACAATTTTCCGGAAATCATCCATGGATTCGATTTTATGGTCGCCAAGAAAGTGCTTCCCCAATTTACTTTCTCGAAGAAATGCAACCTGTTCCATTAATAATCGGTTTTGAATCTCCATGAATTCTTTCATGGTGAGATCCAAATATCCGCAATATTTTTCCCAGATAAGATCTTGTCTACCCTGTTGTAGTAATTCTTTGTACGTTGTCATACTCAATCTCCTTTTCTTTTGGCCTGGATAAGGATTGGATCAGGAATCCAGGGGCGGCGTGATTGTAATTTTTGAATTTTTATTTCCGAAAAACCGGCTTCTTCCAGCTCTTCCTCCCATTTCTCCGCAGTACGTATATTGGGCAGTGCCTCCGCCTCAGCCCATGCGCGGGAACTGTTTTCTCGAAACAAAAAGTATAAAAATGCCAAGACACGGATAATGGAACGCACAAGGGGATTCATCCAGGTTTTCGATGCACCCACATCCACAACCATCACCTGCCCATTGAAATCAGTCACACGGAACATTTCACAAAGCAGTTTTTTCACATCCATGTGATGAGTTGCCAGAGCGCAGGTGATCAGATCAAAACTGCTGGAACGAAAAGGGATTTCAAGCGCGGAAGCACACAGCATTTCAATGGGAGATCCTTTTCCCAGGGATTTTTTCCCAAGTTCAAGCATTCGGTAAGTGATATCCAACCCAACCATCTGTTTCACCAGTGGGTTGGCCGAGAGGATTGCCCTCGGGATCATCATTTTTCCGGTTGCCAGGTCAAGGATCCTTTTCTCCTGAACATCGTTACAGTTCGCAAGCAATGTGTCGAGCAGTTCGGCATAACTCCAACCCCAAAAGAGATTCAATTCTGAATCCATTTTCTTTTCATATTCAGGAGCAAGGTCGGTAAAAGCATCAATGACATGTTGCTGCTCTTTTACAGGAACATCGTCTGTCATAGCACCTAGTTATATATTGTTCTCAAAAAAAATCAATTGGGAAATTGAACAATGCCATACTTCTATGGCAACAGCCCGCCGAACAAAACCTACTTTTAGTATACCAGAATATGAAATCGCACCGCACCCTGATTTCTTGGTATAAATTCGAGAGTAATATAACACATTTCAACAGGGAGGAAGACAGTATCGACCCGTGTTTTCATCATCCCTTTTACCCCATTGACATTTTTATGAAAGAGGTATAAGAATAACAATACTGAGGAAAAATAGTTCGCTGGTTCCTGTTTTAAATGCTTCATGAAAAGACAAAATAAAGACGCCGCCAAGCGCATTTACTCAACAAGAAATGCTATATTCGGTTATTTGATAGGGTTGATATTCCCTGTCTTGGCATATCTGTCTGAATTCCTAAAAACAAAGGGCGGTTTCTCACTGAATACGTTTCAGCAATTCCATCTTGAAAACCCGTTGTTTTGGCTTGTCGATTTCATCCCGGTTTTTGTTTTTTGCATCATCTACTTCACCCCGCAGGAAGAGCACGGTAATTGGATGACTTCGCTTTTTAAGAAGATCGACCACTCAAACAGTTATGAAATCTTCAAACAGAAAACTTTTTATGAATCCCTGGTAAACAACAGTCCGGCAGCCATTGTCACCATGGATGCTGACCAAAAAATCATTTCAGTCAACCCTGCTTTTACGAAAATGTTCCAATATACACAAGAAGAAGTCCATTTAAAGGATCTCGATGTAACCATTGCGGCCGATTGCGACCTTTGCCAGGCGCAGGAATTTACACAGACCGTCCTTCAGGGCGGAAATATTCATGGGTCGGGAAAAAGACGCCGCAAAGATGGCACGTTGATCGATGTGGAAATTTACGGCGTCCCAATCTTTCTGGAAGGAAAACGCGTCGGTGTTCTAGGGATGTACATTGACATTACCGACCGCATCCGGTCGGAGGAAATCATCAAAGAAAGCGAACTGCGTTATCGCAGTTTGTTCCATGATTCTCCAATTTCCATGTGGGAAATGGATTTTTCTCTGGTAAAGGAATGGATCGATGCGCTTGAATTCAATAAGGAGGACGAACTTCGTCTATTTTTGGAAAAAATGTCGCATTTTGAAAGAGAATTTTCATCGTTGATCCGGATCATAGACGTCAATCAAGCGACCTTGCTGTTATACAAAGCCCATGACTTAGAGGATTTACGCAAGAATATAGACGGGATTTTTATTGAGCAATCCATCGGGCCGATGCAATCTACTTTGTTAGCGTTATTCAACGGATCCCATCAGATTGAAACAGAAATTCCCCAACGGACCCTTGATGGCATGATTCTTCATACCATCATGCGGCTGTCGCTGGTGAACGGATTTGAAAAGGATTGGTCCCGAGTCCATTTATCGGTTTTGGATATCACAGAGCGCAAATGGGCCGAGGAAAGAATGCGATTTTTAACCATGCATGATTCCATGACCGGTCTCTATAACCGCGCTTATTTTGAAACGGAATTGAAGAGGATTTCACGAGGCCGCCAGTTCCCGCTCAGCGTGATCGTCTGCGATCTGGATAATTTGAAAACCACCAACGACCAATATGGGCATACTGCGGGAGATGCCATCATCTGCAAAACTGCATCCATCCTTCTGGAAAGTTTTCGAGCGGATGATATTGTGGCAAGGTTGGGAGGTGACGAATTTGCAGTGATCATCCCCAATCTGGAAGAAGACCGGGTGTTCAAGATCGTGGAACGGTTGCAGAAAAACCTGGAACAGTACAACCGCACATTGCTTGTTGGTGATAGCACCCATCGGGTAAATCTCTCCATCGGTTCTGCCACCACGCAAAACGAAGCAGAGGTGGCGGAACTTTTTAAACTGGCAGATCAACGTATGTATCGCGAAAAACTTAAAAAACGCGCTTCCTCCTCAAAAGGGAGTACCTTCAATAAAAACTGACACGGAGAAAAATTCGTTCTCCGTGTCAGCCATCAATTTCTTTGCAAAATTTTTCGTTCCAATAACTCCAACTATTGGAGAAAATAGCGGCTATTTCTCCTTGCCCTGTACATCAATGGTTTCCTCGCTGATCAATGGTTCTTCCGGTGTGATGATCCATAAGATGATATAAACCAGCACCCCTCCCAACCCGGCAAAGACCAGGATGAGGAAAATGATCCGTACGATGGTCGGATCGACCCCAAAGTAATCACCCAATCCGGCACACACACCTGCTAGTATTTTTTCATTTCGCTTCCGATAAAGTCTTTTCATTTTTACTCCTGTTACCTATATTACGAAATTAATCCACCCGGGTTGCATGAATGTCCTGCATTGTATTTCTTATGGGATCTCCATGGATCAGGTTTTCGCCTTCTGGCTATTCTTGCTGTGTCCAAGCGGGATAAAAATCCTCTCCGGAGGAAGTGGTCATTTGAAAGATCGCTTTGGTATCCAGATCCATGATATAGATGTCACGATTCCCCTGATAGTTAGATGCAAAGATCAGATACTGGCCATCCGCGCTCCATTTGGGCATTTCGGTGGATGCTTCGAAATTGGTAGTTTGTTCAAGATCATCCGCCTCGAGATCATAGATATAGATTTCCTCAAACCCGCTGCGAGTGGAAATGAATGCGATTTGTTTCCCATCCGGTGACCAGGCAGGTTGAGCATCTTCGGCGGTATTTTCTGTAACTCGCTTGATATCGAGCCCGTCTTTGGTCATGATGTACAGTTCATTGTTCACATCACGATCCGTTTGATAAACGATTTGCTCCCCATCCGGCGACCAGGCCGGAAAACCATCGCTGAAAGAATTGTTGGTAAGCTGGATAACATTCCTGCCATTTAAATCCATGAGGAATATTTCATCATCGCCATCCCGATTGGAGACAAAGGCAATCGTTTTTCCATCCGGTGAGACGGCGGGCAATACATCGTCACCCGCATCGTTCGTCAGCCGTTTTATCCCACTCCCATTGGCATTCATGATGTAGATCTCGGGATTTCCATCCCGGTCCGACACAAAGACGATCTGGTTTCCATCACTGGTCCAGGTCGGAAAGACATCCACATTTTCATTGGAAGTCACTTTCGAAAGGGTTGCGCTCTGGAAATCATAAACATAAATATCCAGGTTCCCATTGCGATCGGATTGAAAAGTCACTTTTCCCTTCAGATCGACCGGATTCAGTGCTGCCACAGCGATCGGCGTGGAAGTGGCCGGGATCAAAGGGAGTGTTGGCCATATTGTAGCAGTCGGGGTGGTTGTCGCTTCGGATTCTGCGGTTGCGGCATTTCCCTTTTTTTGAAAGAAGGTCTGGCAACCACCAAGCAATACAAGCAATACCATTAAAACAATGATTTTTCTTTTCATTCTTGATTTTCCTGATTCATCGTCTGCGTCACATCGATCAGATAGAAATTATCAAACAGAACATGCACTCCCACGTCTTCAAAGCTGCCGGCGATCATGCCCACATCACCAGTGCTGAAAGTTTTGTCTTGCTGCACATCCAGCAAATTGCCATTGACATATAAAAAAAGAAATTCTTTATAACAGTTGAACACGATCTGGTTCCTTTCGCCATCCTTCGCAATAGAGTCGGATTGGAGCATGGTGTCGTGTCCAAGGACCGTGTACTCGCCATTCTGTATTTTGAAAATCCCGTAATAACCATCACTGCTGATCAGGCCTGCATAGAAATTCTTTTCATCCTGATAGCGGCAGATCAGGCCGTAATCATTATCATAGGTGCCTTCCACGTATTGGGCATCCACCTGCAGTCCGATATCAGCATACGTGCGATAGAGTGTTGAAAAATAATCAGTGTTCTTTTCATTGACCAGGATGTGATAGCTTCCATCCATATAATCCGTTCCCCCGAGATCGGTCTCTGTCTGATCCCAACCGGAAGTATTGGAACTGAAATCATCATAGAAGATCGTACCGGCCGGCAGCGTGCTTTGGGCCTTTTCCTGAGCAAACCAAGCTGTTCCAAAGGGAAGAATGTTGCATGCAGAAAAAAACAGCAGAACAACCATATTGATCAAAACACACGCCTTATTGAACGACGAGTGATTCTTCTTCATCATCAGTAGATTATAGTTGATAACTTATGCCTTTCTAAACTCCGGAGAAGGGTTTTGCTTCCTCTCGAATTTTGAGAGGCATCTCCAGCCAGAACATGGATAAAAACAGTTCAAGAAATTATTTCATGCCCAATTTCCTGTTTTGCATCAGCAGTTTCAATGCTTCACCAGCGCGTTTTTTGCGCGTTTCTTCTTTTTTGGCATCCATAATCCACCGAATATAGTTGCGGCGGTGAGAAGGAGCCAGCTTGTTGAAATTTTTCCAGCCGGTCTCGTTTTCCTTTAAAATTTCTTGAATCGATGGAGATAATTCCGGTTCTGGTTTCCGGTCCCTGGGCTTATCGAATTCTACGTCATCGACCGCAAAATCCACTTTGTCCAAACCTGCCTGGGTCATGCGCCCTTCCCTAACAAGCTTCACCACACGGCGTTTGTTCAATTCTGACCATTTGCTGCCTGCCTTGCGCGGGGTGAATTTCTGAGCATATTTTTCCTCGTCCACCCGCTGCACCAGACTGTCGATCCAGCCAAAACATAATGCCTCTTCCACTGCATCTTCATAGGAGATGCGTGGTTTTCCACTGCATTTTTTATAATAAATCAGCCAGATTTCTTCTTCAGAAGCGGCATGCTTTTCCAGCCAAACGTGCCAGGTATTGCGGTCAGGCGCATAAATAGTTTTTGTTAATCTCATTTTTCCTCAAAATGATTTATGGACGTTCTCCCCAAAACTCCATTCATTAATTCTATCCCCTCATGTTTTTTAAACAAAGAGAATCCAGGGTCGACAGATTCTTCCCTGGCTTCTCTTTTGCCACAATTAGCGTTTATAGATGTTTCTTCTGGAAATGGGGCAGTACAACGAATTTCGTAAGCAAGATCGGAACCAGCATAAAAATTGCATTGGCTGAAAATTGAGGTTGATAGCTACCGGTAGCTTCCGCCACATACCCAAAGGCAGTTGAGCCGATCACTGCTCCCAAATCACACCCTAGCTGGGTGGTTGCGTTGCATTTTCCGCGTTCTTCCTGTGAAACCATGTTCAACGCCATCGCCTGGAAGGTGGAACTGGCTATCCCAAACCCTGTCCCGATGATGAAGCCACCCATCAGAAAAGCCGGGATGGAACGGATGAATCCGATGATCGCAAACCCCGCTGTAAGCAAGAACAGTGCAAGCATGGCAGCTTTATTTGGCCAATTCTTTTTCACCAATCGTTGATTGAATGGGATAGTCAGCAGGGAACCGACCCCGTAGAAAACAAAAAATGTTCCTCTGCTCGCCAGTCCAAGTTCGTTGGCATATAAAGGGCTGAAGGAACCAATGATGGGAGTACCTGCAAAGAACAATGCAAGAATGAGCGATATCCAACCAACCTTTGGTTCAAAGGAAGTTTTCACAGAAAACGGAATGGACGGATTCTTAATATCGGTATATTTCAAAATAACGATCAGCGCCATTGCGATCACGGTCAAAATCGCCGAAAAGATGAAATTGAAGGCATAACCATAACGGTCCAAAAACCAAAAACTGAGATAGGGTGCCACGACCGAACCGAGAATAGCCGTGATCACTGCATTGACCCCGATCCCTTCCGCCAGCCGTTCTCTTGGCAAAGTATCTGCGATCAACGTTGCCAGACTGATGGAATTCAATGCAAAGGGAACTCCGGCGAGAAAACGTAGAACCGACAGTTGGAAAAAATTAGGGCGTGTCAATAAGAGCAAGTTGAGAATCGTCGATAGAGCCATTGCTGTCAAGAGCGTCTTTTTTCTGCCAATCCGATCGACCAAAAAACCAGATAGTGGTCGCGACAAGAAAGCACAAAAGATCATTAACGAATATAATGTGCCCACTTGCGCTGCAGTTCCATTCAACTCATCAACAATAAATGTGGACATGATATTCGTCACAAACGACGATCCGCACATGCTGAAGCAGGAAATAATCAGCACCATAATGAACTCAATATTCCACAGTTGTTTTCCCTTTTCCTCTTGCATAGTCACCTTTCCGCCAATGTTTCGCTACTTTTCATCACAATGAACGCCTTTTTGCATTGCATGATTCGTTGGTCTCTATAAATTCGCAGCGATGAAGTAGGAATCATTGGTGGCTTCCAATACCTTGCCCACTTTCTCGCAATCACCCACCATGAACGTCTCATCCGCAATCCCGTAGAACCCAAACGCTTCCTCTTTGTTTGCTTTCATCCCCACC
>JAAZOD010000017.1 GCA_012797975.1 Pelolinea sp.
CAGCAGGTCTTTGCCATCGTCTTTGTAGGTGAAAGGTTCCCCGCCGCTGATCACAATGAAACGGATGCCGAAGATATCGCGTGCTTCGGTGAGCAGGCGGTCGAAAACTTCCCAGCTCAACTTCTCATGCGCAAGGCCGGATGAACTGGCGTAGCAGCCCTTGCATTTCAAGTTGCAAGATTTGGTGGGACTGATGGTAAGAAAACCTGGAGGGCGGCGGCCGTGGAGCGCTTTGAATTCTTGTTGAGTTTGGACATCGCCGCCCTCAATGACGATATTCTTGACCATGATATCGGCCAGTTGTCTATAGTAGGCTGGCGAGATGGGGTATGGGCTGGTGAGAATGCGTTCCGTAGTGGCGATGATGGCCTGACTGGTGGCATAACGGTCCTCGCATTCACCGGGAGAATACTTGTTATTTTTGAGATTGGATTGGTATCCGTTCTCGGATATTTTCAATGCTTTGTTGACCGCGAACTTTCGAATGGCAGGTTTAGAGGCCAAGGTTTGCCCATGGTCCCCAAGGTAATCAACCCCCATTTTCATGAAAGTCTTGTTCATTCTGATAAATTCTCCTTTCTACCGTTTTCACGATCACAATGGGAAGATCAAGCTTCCCTCCGGATGAAATCCTAAGCGCCTGAAAGAAAGAATGCAAATCCCCAGGTCGAACAGACGGTCCAATAAGCCGCGCAACGCGGCCTGGTCAACAACCTCACCCGTCAAAATGGTGATACCGTTGTCTTTGTACTGGATGTGGAATGATTGCAACCAATCCGACCAGTTTTGGCTCAGGTATCCTTGGATATAGATCTGGTAGTAATTGCTCAATACTTCCATTTCAAGCGCACTCCTGTGATGTTAACCTTGAGGATAACAGGAATGACACCTGTCACACAACGGGAGAAGGTATTATTCGAGTATTATTCAAGTATTAGTTGGGGTTTCAAAAAAGGAGAAGGGGTGATTTATGGGATCGAACAATTCCTGACTGACCTGATCGTTCAGGATTGCTCGAAATTTTTATCAAAGTTATTTTTTTCGTGGGGAAGTATTTTTAAAAGATTTGCCTTGGATACCGCTTGAATGCGGCTGTGAACATGCAATTTTCGATAGGTATTGTAGGAATGAACCTTGACCGTTGAAAGGGAGAGATGCAGTTTCAAAGCGATCTGCTGATTGGAAAGCCCCTCTGCGATCAAAGCCAGGATCTCCAATTCCCGCTCGCTTAACGGTTCAATGATCTCATCATTTAAGTAAAGGAAATCTCCCTTCTGTTGATCTATGTTCATTGGAGGATACAGTGCCAGGATTTTTCCAGTAAATTCCGGCTGGATATTTTGTCGGGCCGCTTCGTATAGCAAATTCAGGATATCGTTGCCCTGTTCCAAGAATACCTGCACCTGACCTTCTCCAGCAGCCATATCCAGGGCTTTCTGGAGATAATGCAGGGCGGTCGTTCTGTCACTTTTTTTATCGTAGGCGATCGCCAACAAGACAGCATATTGAATGGATAGGTCATCCAGATGATGACTGTCAGATTTCTTATATAACTCGGTGAGGTTTGCGATGGCCTGGTCTAATTTTCCCTGATACAACAATAGCCAGGCATGTGTCAAGGTGTGCAATTCTCGAACCGGTGAATAGAATATAGAGAAGGAATCCAGATTTTCTTCCAGCTTGATATTCGGAAGGTCGATGTGTTTTTCCCAATCCTCCACCTCTTCCAGATTTCCGATCAATAGTTTCAATTGGGCAATCCGACAGGCAACGACAAAATCATCCACGTCGGTAGTGTCAAATTGTGCTGCCATGTTTTCCGCACGGTGCATGGATTCGATCGCTTCCGTTATGTTCCCCTGGGCGATCAATACACGGGCAAGAGTTGTGGAAAGGCCGAAGAAATGGCTGATTTCCCAATGCGCGGTGAGATCGAAACCTTTCCGTAAATATCCTTCCGCCTCTTCCAATTGGTTTTTTTTATAGGCAATTTCACCCATACCCAACAATGCCATGCTTCCAACCGGCAAGTAGCTTTCATCACTGATGCGTGAAAGCTCCAGTGCTTCATGATATGTTTTCATCGCTTCGCTTAACTTCCCTTGATATTTATACAGGTCTCCCAGATAGGAAAGGGATATGATCGCGATGACCATATTCCCATTATTTCTGGCATTATTATGGATCTTTCTTAAATGATCGATGATCTCTTGAATTTTGCCCGAGGAAATCATGGATTGAAGAAGACTGAAGATACCCATTAGAAATTCATCATGCGTTGGCGGGTTTTCTTCGACCATCTTTAAATTGGTGGAGGCCTCCTGTAGTTTCCCTTGCAGTACTGCGATCAGAGCGCGGATCAAAGCTACATATACTGATTTAACCTCTTGAGAATTACCTAAAATAACCAAAATGGATTGAACTTGTTGGTAAGAATTTCCTTCGAGTATCAAAGCGATGCCATAATAGGTGCATAACAACGGATTGGAATAAAAAAGTGGTTCGGGAAGACGTTTGACCCAATTGACAAACGTAGTGAATTCGCCGTGGTTCAATACATCCACGGCCTGGGTTTGGATCAGGTGGGCGGCGATTTCTGGTTCGTTAGCTAAAAAACTATGCTCGATGGCTTCTCTATAATCGTGATGTTGTTCATACCATACTGCAGCTTTTTTATGGATGGATTGGATGATGCTGGGGTCAACTTTGGAAAGCTGACTTTGCAACAGATCGGAGAAAAGATTATGGTAGCGATACCAGGTGCGTTGATTATCCAGCGGAATGACAAACAGGTTGTTCCTATCCAAAAAATCAAGCATCTGCTGGCTGTTGTTCTGATCGAGGACCCAATCGCAGAGGGAAGCGCAGAAATGGTCGAGGAAAGAGGTGTATAACAAGAAATTACGCACTTCTTCCGGTTGGTTTTTGAGCACTTCTTCCAGCAGATAATCCAGAATAAAACGGTTGGTGCCTTTGAACGATTCGATGAAGAGGTCAATGCTGTATTCATCATGCAGCGATTTAATGGCGGAAGCGGCCAGTTGCATTCCAGCGATCCAACCTTCGGTCTTGCTGGTGATCGCACGGACATTCTTTCTGGTAAAGTAGGACCCTAGATAGGCATCGTAGAATTCCATGGATTCTTTGATGGTGAAACATAGATCCGCGCGACGTATCTCTTCCAAATAACCGCGCACACGCCAATTTGGCAGATTCATCGGGGGGTCGGAACGTGTGGAAATGGCCACATGCGCGTTTTCGGGGAGGTTCTCTACCAGGTAATTCATCAGATTATGGATTCCAGCAGAGTGAATATGATGGTAATCATCCAGGACAATCATGATCTCTTCTGATGAAGACAAGATGCAGTTCAGCAAAACGTCCATGTTCTGGCGCAAATTGGCGGTGACCAAAGTGTTCTTTTCTTTCAGCAGAGCTTGGAGCTTTGTAAATCCACGGTCATTGAATGAATGGATGAAATATTCCAGGAAACGGGCAGGGTCATTATCGTTTTCGTCCAGTGTCAGCCAAGCAATGGGATGCTGGTACTCCTGAATCCAATCTGCCAGCAGACTGGTTTTACCATACCCGGCCGGAGCGGAAATAAGCACTATCCTGCCATGCAGTCCATCTTCCAGAAGGCGCGTAAGGCGAGAACGATGGACCAGATGTTCACGGACTTTTGGCAGGTAAAATTTCGTGTGCAGTAAATTGACTTCAATTTCCATACCCAAAAAAGCGCCTTTTACGCATTATGATGAGTGTAGCATATTAATGAAAAATAAAAACCATTTTAGTAGGAGCTATGGCATTCTCATAAAAAACCTGTGACGGTTTGCGTCACAGGTTTTTGAAAGAAATGCAGCACGCATTTCGAAAATTTCCAATAGGGAGAATGTGAATCATTATACTCGATATTCTCCAAATACCTGGGGAATTAATGGGGATATATCAGGGATCTGGGATGACACAGCGAAATCCTCGATTGATGCCTGCCGAATCGGGGGGATGGAACAGACGATCGGCAATGCGGGTATGCTCGTATCCATCATAATAGGAGCCGCCTTTCAAGACTTTATCGGTGCCGGTATCCGGCCCCATGGGGTTCACACGGGGAGCGGATCCGTAATAATCCTCAGCGTACCAGTCCAGCACCCATTCCCGTACGTTGCCTGCCATATCCAGCGCTCCATAATAGCTGGCGCCAAAAAGATAAGAACCGACCGGCGTGGTATCTCCGATATTGTTGGCTGCGTTGACATTCTTTTCACTAGGATATCCCTCCTGCCAGGGATACTTGCTGCGGGTGGTACCCCGGCCAGCTTTTTCCCATTCTGCTTCGGTGGGCAAACGGCCTCCAACCCAGGCACAATAATCCGTCGCGTTCTGCCAGGTCACATAAACTACCGGGTAGTTGGTGTACGCCGGGTCATAAAAACGGGGGTTCACATCGCTGCTGCAGGGCAGGTCACAGGCCTCTTCACGCACGCATTGGGCGTACATGGCGTTGGTCACCTCAGTACGGCCGATCCAGAAGGCGTCCAGTGTGACCTTGTGTTCGGGCGTTTCGTCCGCTTTGTATTCGTGATCCCATTCGCCGGAACCTTCCCAGGAATCCCCGGCGGGAACGTAAAGCATATCCATGCCATCCTTCGAGCGATGAAAATTGGCGCCACAAACGGCCAGTAACAGCACAAAGGAAAAGAATTGGAGCAAGTGGTTAATTTTGCTATCCTTGTTTTTTGTTTTGGGCGATGAATTCATATTTCTCGATTGTATCCTAATCTGGAAGAAAAATTCACGATCCTTAATGGGTCAAACAAAAGTCCCCTGATTTTTCAGGGGACTTTTGCAAAGTCTTCATAGACCGATCTATTCCGCGGCGATGTAGAGAATATCGCTGGTGCCGCGTTCTTTATTCCTTCCCAGCGGGTTGTTGACGACCCTGCCCATAAAATACATAGTGGAAGAGCCGCCGCCGTCCAGATTATAGGCATCGCTGCACCCCAAGGCCTTGAACATTTCTGCAAATTCTGTCAGGGTGACACCCATGCTATATCCCTTGCTGCGCCCATCCACCACAATGAACACGAAGTGATTTTCATCGATGATACCTATGCCGGTTCTGGGCTGATTTCCTTGAATGGGATGGTTGCCAAAATTTGTATCGACCTCAACCTGGTTGATATTCTCAACCACCTGGTAATCTTCCAGAAGAGCAGGACCGAAGGATAATGTGTTCCAGACCCCATCTGCCAGCAGTTCTTCGGCACTGGTCTGAGTCTCATCGTAGATCTTCATCGAACCATCCCGATAGAAAACCAGACCTGTGCGCACCGGAATATCACGGTAGATGATACCGTTGCGGATGATGATGCCGTTGTCGCGAAATCCGTAATAATCGCCGTTGATGGCAAAAATGGCATTGTTCGCCTGGGCGATCTCGGAAGTGTAGGCGATGATGTTCTGCCCGAACTGATTATCGGCAAAAGCGTTCATCAATTGCGTTGCATCGGTTATTACCACATCGGCCACAAAGTAAGTCAACGCGTTTTCGCCGCTGCCGGAGGAATATTCATTGATTGAAATGGATAGGGTGGAACTTTGATAGTTCCAATCGTCATAGGTGACCACGTTCTCGGCACTATTTGCCTGAGTGATATCGGTTATTAAAGACGCAGATGAATCAGTGGTCGCATCATCCGCGGAACTGGCACCGGAAATGGTGCTGGCGTAAGAGTTCACATCCGCGATTTCCACATGCCTGATCAAATAACGATCGGCCGCCAGATAGGCAGCCACGCATAAAAAGAAGAGGATGTTGGAAAAGATCAAAAATTTCTTTCTATTTTTCTTCATGGTTTTCGCTTTCTGAATTAAAGACAGAATCCTTGCAGTGCTCATTTTCACCGGTTTTCCCTACCATGCAACCCTTCGACAGGTGGAAATCGGGAATAGAAGAATCATCCTGCAGATGTCTTTAAAATCGTCCCTGCGGGTGAGCCAAAAGGCCGTGTTGACTTCTAGAATGGTGGGTAAAAAGGAGCTTCACGAGTGTTCAATCTTCTCAATACAGCACAACCCGATCACATCCTTCCGTATTGTTTGATTGCCCTGGCATCCCTGCTGGAAGGTCCCATGACCATCCTGATTGCAGGTGCCGGTATTTCTCTCGGAAAGTTACTTCCTCTTCCCGCCTACCTGGCAGTGGTTGGTGGAAACCTGATCGCCGACCTGGGCTGGTATGGCCTGGGATTGTTCGGCAAGTTGGATTGGCTGGAACGGATCGGCCCGAAATTTGGAGTGCATACGCAGGATGTGAAGCAGTTGGAGCAAAGCATTCAGGAGCATGCTCCGCGCGTGCTGTTCCTTTCCAAACTGACCATCGGACTGCCCATCCCAACACTCATTGCCATCGGGTTGAACCGCATCGCTGTAAAACGCTGGCTGTTGGCGTGGATCACGGGTGAGTTGCTCAAATCGGCCATTTTCATGGCGGTGGGATATCTGTACGCTGCCAGCGTTGAGCAGGCATACAGCGGACTGCGGACCGTGCTGTGGATCATCACCATTGTGATGCTGGTGGCTGTTTTCGTCTATTTCAAGGTAAGGAGAAAAAAAGAAAACTCTCGCAATGAACAGAGTTCTTCTCAAACGGAGTCAAGTATGTTGTGGAAAAGGAAAAAAACAATGAACCAAAATCAAGGATCGCGCGGGATAGTTCTGATCCCGGCTTATAACGAAGAACGCAGCATTGCAAGTGTGGTTTGCGGCATACTGCGCTATCTGCCGGTGCTGGTGGTGGATGACGGTTCCGGCGATGAGACTG
This sequence comes from Pelolinea sp., assembly GCA_012797975.1. Taxonomy (GTDB): domain Bacteria; phylum Chloroflexota; class Anaerolineae; order Anaerolineales; family Anaerolineaceae; genus UBA4781. The sequence goes on from JAAZOD010000017.1 coordinate 6,830, forward strand.
CCCAGCGCGCACGGCTGGCGGGGGCAATGGTGCTGCAGTTCCAGGAGAATCAAGGCAAGGGGGCTGCACTGCAGGCGGGCTTCAAACAGGTGCTGGAAATGGGTTACGACTTTGTGATCACCCTGGACGGAGATGGGCAGCACGACCCGGATGAGATCCCGCTTTTTCTTAAAATGTACGCTGAGAAGCCGTATGACCTGATCATCGGACGGCGTGATTTTTCGCAAATGCCGATCGTCCGGCGCATCAGCAACACGCTCGGCAGCAAGATCTTTTCCTGGGCGGTTGGTAAACCGATCCCTGACAATCAGTCTGGCTACCGCCTGATCAGCCGGCGGCTGCTGGAGGTGCTGCGCGAATCGGAAGAGGATGGTTTTGAATTTGAAGTGGAGATGATCGTGCGTTGCATGCTGCGACGCTATAAGATGAAGTGGATCCCCATTCGCACCATCTACGCGGATGAAAAAAGCTATATCCATCCGCTGCGGCATGTTGTTAAATTCATGCAAGTTTCCTTGAAGGCACATCGAATATTGAGGAAGGCGGCTTATTTATGAATTTGCACA
>JAAZOD010000018.1 GCA_012797975.1 Pelolinea sp.
CAATTTCTTGGGCACCAGGGCCTGTGCAATATGGTATCCCTGCGCTTCCAACAGTCTGTCAAAGAATTGGACCGTTTCTTGGACCTTTCTCTGTGCGAAAAGGTAGGTGGGCGGAACAAGCAATGAGATGGTTCTGCCGGCATGCGTGAAGGTAAAACGTACAGCCGGGTCTTTGCAAGCTACCACCATCAGGGATTTTGCTGCGGGCATTGCATCCTTGGAGATGGTTTCAAAATCCTGCAAATGCGTTCTGTAGAATTCTGCATCGAATGCTTGCTGTTGGGTAAGGGAAGCCAGAACATTTTTCAGGTCAGCCAAATGGCGTACATCCACCAACTGCGCTTGGAACGTGTCATTTTCAAAGAACCGCATAATATCCTCCATATTGTTGGAATAATGCACTATCCTTGCTGTTTTTCCTTCCAGAGTATCCCGCATGATCCTGCTGAATGCAAGTGGGCAGGTGTATCATCTGTAATTCCTTTTTTTGCACATTGTATACATGATTCTATATTGATTCTCGTTTTTTATTTTAGTAGAATGTGCGTAAGGGATGCTTTCAGATCAAACACTGTTTTTCGAAATCGTATGACCCAAAAAAGTGTTATAAAAGATAAAGTATCCCTCAGATCGGCATGCTCATTTTGTTTGTAGAGGATGTCGATGACAACCATTGCTCAAAGGAGGACATATCGGAATCAAGCGATTGAATTGTTCCTGAAATGGCTGATCCAGCCAGTGGGATGGGCGGAGGAGAAGATCATTATTCATTATTTAACCTTCTCGCTGTCCATCGTGGAGCCGTGGGCGTTTTTGCCGGCAGGATCAAAATAATTGAAAGGTCCTGCAGTGAATGCGGAACTCACGGATGAGATGATATTTTCAAGATAGGAGATAAAAATGTTTAAGATCAATACCAAGACAATTGTTGCTATCGGGCTCGGAGCCGCAATCTTTATGCTGTTATTCATGTATGTCAAGATCCCTTCACCCATTCCTGAAACCAGCTTCCAGACTGCCTATGGGTTGAGCGCTTTCTTCGCCACCCTGTTTGGACCGATTGCGGGTGCCTTGATTTCCTTCATCGGGCATGCTCTCAGTGATGCGGTTCAATATGGTTCCCCCTGGTGGAGCTGGGTGATCGCTTCTGGCGTGTCGGGTTTCATCTTTGGTTTTGCTTTCAACCGCACCAAAGTGGAAGAGGGCGAGTTCAAAGGCAAGGATATCCTTACCTTCAATATCATTCAGATCATCGGCAACCTGGTTTCCTGGGTTGTGGTGGCTCCTGTGCTTGATATCCTGATTTATCAGGAACCTGTCAACTTGGTCTTCACCCAGGGTCTTGCCGCGGCCGCGATGAACATCATCAGCGCGGGCGTCATCGGCACCCTGTTGCTGATTGCCTACGCTGCCACCCGCACCAAGAAGGGCAGCTTGGCCAAGAAATAAGTGCACATTTTCATTTCGATCGGCTGAAGAGCTAAAAAAGATGGAAGAAAAGTGGCTGTCCATTTTACAGGGCGGCCACTTTGATTTCAAGATCCTTTGACGCAAGAAATTTGCTTTGCCGAGAACGAAGCCAGGCGCCCCATCCCGGCGAATCATTGTTATACTATTCCAGTACCAGAATGCGGTGTGCGCAAGAAGATCGTGCGTGGCTGTTGCTGTTCGGGCACCCGCCATCTGGAATATTCATTCAAAGAAATTTGGAATTATGGAACAACAGGCGATCATTGAGTTCGATCATTTCTCTTTTCAATACTACAGCCAGGCAGAACCGACTCTGCATGATGTCAATTTGAAGATCTACCCCGGGGAAAAGATTTTAATAGTTGGTCCCAGCGGCAGCGGGAAAAGCACACTGGGGCACTGTCTGAACGGTCTCATCCCCTTTTCGTATAAAGGCGAGATCACCGGCAGCTTGAAGATCAAGGGACAGGATACCCGCGACCTGAACATTTTTGAACTTTCCAAGCTGGTTGGCACGGTGCTGCAAGATTCTGATGGGCAGTTCGTGGGGCTGACGGCCGGGGAAGATATTGCGTTTGCTCTGGAGAACGATTGTGTCAAGCATGCTGTGATGCATGAGCGGGTGCAGAAGGTGGCCGAGATGGTCGACATGGACGCGCTGCTGACCTCTTCTCCCTTTGAACTCTCCGGCGGGCAAAAACAGCGCACTTCGCTGGCAGGTGTCATGATCGATGACGTGGATATCCTGCTCTTTGATGAACCGCTGGCCAACCTTGATCCCGCCACCGGCAAGAAGGCCATCGAGATCATTGATGATATTCACTGCACTTCCCCCAAAACGGTCATCATCATCGAACACCGCCTGGAAGATGTGTTACACCGCAACGTCACCCGCATCATCGTGCTGGATGATGGCAGGATCATTGCCGATATGGATGCGCATAATTTGGTTTGTTCTGACCTGCTGCGCAAGACCGGCATTCGTGAACCGCTCTATATCACTGCGCTGAAATATGCCGGTGTGTCG
>JAAZOD010000019.1 GCA_012797975.1 Pelolinea sp.
CTGGATTATAAAACAAGAAAAGGGCTTTGGTAGAGAGAAGCCCTTTTCCGGATCACACCGATGATGAGTCATCGGTGAAAGATCATCGATTTTCTGAAGAGGATGGTTGGTCACGGTTTGGTGGTTGACTCATCCAATTTCAGGTATTGTTTTTCCCAGACCGGTTGTGTTGCTTCCGCAATGGCCCTGCCATACTCGATCATGCCTTTGGCATATTCCTTATCCAGCAGCGCCTCGCGGGCGGGATCGTTTTCCGGATCCGGTTCGGTGTCGGCGATGATCTGGCGCATGACATCCTGATGGTCGCGGATGAAGCAGGGGTTGAGCAGATTTCCGCGATGCTGATCGCCCTTCAAATATTCTGCCTGCCAGGTGCGGATGCGTTCGAAGAAAGACTCTTCCCAGGCATCGGCGATGGTCTTGCCCTGTTTGTAAATGTCATTCAGGTTGACGGGGGAATAGGGCACAAAGACGCAGGGCATCACTTTGCCATCCCAGTTGATGTACAGATACCCGCCACCGCTGCTGCGGCCACTGGCCAGGCATCCATCCACGAGGGTTCCATGGTTCCAGAAATCGGCCAAAAAGATCTTTTTTCCCTTGATCAACTGCCAGGAGCGTTGCCACATCCACTGGCGTTGCTGGGGGGTGGGCATGAGATCGAGCGTGAAGGAGCGACCGATGGGCATGTAGTGGAAGACCCAGCCGATGACAGCTCCTTTTTCGAGGAAGAAGTAATCCATGAAGTCATCCGAGAAAAGCTCCTCGCAGTTTTCCTTGGTAGCGGTCAATGAGATGCCGAAAGGAATGCCATGCTTCTGCAAACGATCGATGGAAGCGAGAATACCATCAAAGACGCCTTGGCCGCGGCGTTCATCGGTTTTTTCGCGCCAGCCTTCGATGGAGATGGCGGGGACAAAATTTCCCAGCTTTGCCATGCGTTCGGCTTTTTCATCATCGATCAGGAGACTGTTGGTGTAGGCCATGAAGAACATATCGTCATGTTTGGCGACCATGTCCAGCAGGTCTTTGCCATCGTCTTTGTAGGTGAAAGGTTCCCCGCCGCTGATCACAATGAAACGGATGCCGAAGATATCGCGTGCTTCGGTGAGTAATTTATCGAATACATCCCAACTTAATTTTTCATGGGCTATGCCGGATGAACTGGCGTAGCAGCCCTTGCATTTCAAGTTGCAAGATTTGGTGGGGCTGATGGTAAGAAAACCTGGAGGGCGGCGGCCGTGGAGCGCTTTGAATTCTTGTTGAGTTTGGACATCGCCGCCCTCAATGACGATATTCTTGACCATGATATCGGCCAGTTTTCTATAGTAGGCTGGCGAGATGGGGTATGGGCTGGTGAGAATGCGTTCTGTAGTGGCGATGATGGCCTGACTGGTGGCATAACGGTCCTCGCATTCACCGGGAGAATACTTGTTGTTTTTGAGATTGGATTGATATCCGTTCTCGGTAATTTTTAATGCTATTTTAACTGCCGTTTTTCTGAGCACTGGTTTAGAAGCCAAGGATTGTCCATGATTTCCAATATAGTTAACGAGTGTTTTTGTGATTATTTTATTTGCCATACTAAACTCCATATTTAGGCGAAGAGGTAAATTACAGGAATAGTTCTGATTAGAAAATCACTATTGTAAAAGATGCGCATTTTACATAGTGGTATGTCTCTTTTTAGAATGTTACTTTTCAGTGATTTGATCCAACAGATGAGTTTGAGAAAGCTATGAGATCCACCTGCCCCAATAGCGACATGAAAAATTGATCCGTTCTATCTATTGGAGCAGGCTAGACTTGTTCATTATTTTTTGCGTTTTACTAAAATAATGATCACAGCAACTACCACTACTGCTGCAACTGCAATGACTGGGATACTCATGTTATTAAAACTCCTTTCTTCATAAAAATGGGTTTCAAACTAACAATTTACTTGCTTCTTCGCAAGTATCGTAGATGATCTCATATTGTTGGTCAATCAGCGGCGCAACCTCAAGGGTTTTCTTTTCCTGAACTTTGATGGATGTGAAATATGACAAAGTACATCCAATAAGACCAGCGATACCTAATAGTACGAATAATGGGATCTGCTTGGCCAGGAAACTGAAAACGGCTCCGACTAAAAAAGCAGTTCCAAGAACACCGATGATTAACGCAGCAATTGTTGCCGATGATGTTTTTGATCTCTCTAAATGTTGGATGGCGATCAATGCGTTTTCACATTTTCTCTGCAGTTCAGATAATTCTGTTTTGTTTTTTATTCTACGGTCACGCTTGAATTTCAAATTTATTGAATTGATATTTGCGATGTTCAGTACTGAACTTTCAAGGATCCAACCGAAATTCTTATAGCAATCAATATAAACAGTTTCCATATCTTGTTTCACAGGTGTGGAAAAATATTCGTATGCTATAAATCTTTTTTCATTGTTTTCGTTCATTTTTTTGTAAACCTTTCTTTCGTTTACTGATTTGTTTGTTCTCTAGCGTTTGTTTGATGTTTTCTTCGGATATTTACCTTTCATTGTTTAGAAAACTAGTTTAGACTTGTAAAGTAAATTGAAAGTAAATATTTGAAAGAATGGATTATCCATTCCTTTTGAATTCCTTTTCTCCATTCTCCCGGTTTATTTGTATAATTGTTGGAGGGAATTCTTATTTTGTTCTGATTTCTCAGGTCCCGGAAAATGGTGGAATACTTGTTCTCATGGAAAACAAAACTCAAGATTACTCATTGCGCGGTGAACATACAAGACAGGAGCTGATTGACGCAGCTTGCAACCTTTTTATCGTAAATGGTTTTCATGCAACGACCACCCGGCAAATCACGGAAGAACTGGGATTGGTGGCAGGTGCACTCTATAACCATTTTGAAAGCAAAACCGCTTTATTTGAAGCAGTCTTGGATATCTATCACCCATGGTTGCGCATTCCAGAGGTATTAAAAGAAGCAAAAGGGAGTTCTGTCGAAGAGTTTATCCGTGATGCCTCCGATAGACTATTACAGGAATGGGATAAGCGACCTGAACTGATCCGATTGCATCTCATTGAAGTGCTTGAATTTAATGGACAGCATATCCCTGCGCTGTTTGAAAAGACTTTTACGAAAGTATCCGACACCATTGAGGAAATTCAAGCCAAAGACGAGAAATTGAAAGAAGTCAACGTGCGCTTGCTTTATCGCGCAGTCTTGGGTTTATTCTTCGGTTATCTGATGTCCGATAAAGCGATTGTCGATAAAGGAAACACGTTAAAAGAAAGCAGTTTCATTGAAGGTGGATTCGATTATTTCGCCGATACCTATTTATATGGTTTGTTCAACCAAGATTTGGGACAAACTGAAAAGAAGAAATGATCTATTAATTGTGTTTTTGATGATCTTCTTGGATCTTTTCCACGATATTGATTAGATTTTTCGCAATGTACAGCTCGGAAACCGCCGACATCAAGGTATCTTGTGCATGAGTGAGCAGTAAAGAAAATTCAAGAGATTCCCCTTCCGACTCGGCTTGGATGATCTTGGATTGTTCTCGATGAGCGAATAAGGTTTCTTCCCGTGCTTGTTCAATTTTTTTTCTGGCGGCTTCAAAATGGAATTCACTGAGTTCCTTATACGCACTGGAAATATATTTGCGTGCATTCCCGGCGTGTAAGATGGTCATGGTTGCAAATTGAACGGATTTTGATGCTTCTGACATTCTGTTTACCTTATCTCCATTTTGTTAACTCAGTATATTTTCTCTCAGTCATTTAAAGTGAACGTTTGTTCATCGGTATTATATCAGAATCCTGCCATGACCTTTGGGGAATTGTTTCATGGAATTCCGACATGAATTTCTTATATAATTTTCTTAATGGACAGGTGATTATGAAAAACAAAAAAGAATTGCGTAATTGTGTGATCTATGAAATTTACGTTCGCAACCACAGTCCGCGTGGTAATTTCCAGGCGGTGATCGATGATCTGCCGCGCATTCAAGCGCTGGGGGTGGATTATATCTGGCTCATGCCCATCCATCCCATTGGGAAGGTGAATCGTAAAGGCGCATTGGGCAGTTCCTATGCCATTGCCGATTATCTGGCCATCAATCCGGAATATGGAACGGAGGAGGATTTCAGGCAGTTGATCAAGGCAGCCCATGTTCTGGGGATGGGGGTGATGATCGATGTGGTCTACAACCACACTTCCCCCGATTCGGTACTGGCACAGGAACATAAGGACTGGTTCCACTTGGATGGGCAAGGGAATCCGACCACCTCGGTGCCAGATTGGATGGATATTGTGGAGCTGGATTACTCTCATCCTGAACTGCAGGGGTACCTGGTGAAAGCCATTCAAAAATGGGCGTCTTTTGGATTGGACGGCTTTCGCTGTGATGTGGCCTCCCTGGTGCCGGTGGAGTTCTGGCAGAAAGCTGCCGCTGCCGCCAAAACCATCAATCCCAATATCATCTGGCTGGCGGAATCGGTGCATACCGGCTGGGTGGCCGAGCGGCGTATGAAAGGTCTGTACGCACAGTCTGATAGCGAGCTGTACCGTGTCTTTGATATCACGTATGATTATGATATTTTTCGACCCTGGGAACGAGCTGTAAAGGGAACCCTGGACACAGGCTATTATCTGGACTTGCTGGTCTGGCAGGATGCCATCTATCCGAAAGACTATGTCAAACTGCGCTATGTGGAAAATCACGATACCGATCGTATCATGGCGCTCGCCCCTTCACGCGATCAGGCGCTGGCGTGGACGGCATTGCAGGCATTCAATAAAGGAGCCTGGTTGATCTATGCAGGGGAAGAATCTGCTGCAAAGCGCCGTCCGGATCAATTTGAAAAAGATGTCATCCCATGGGGAACGTATGAATTATCTGATTTCATCCGGCGCCTGGCTGCTTTGAAGAAGGATCCTGCACGAAAAAAAGGCGAACTGGTTTGGTTGACTTCGGAACCGGCGGTACAGGCGGTGTGGTTCACTGACCAGGAATGCCTGGCGGCAATTTTCAATACCGCAGGTAAAAAAGGAGAAATCCTCACCGCTTTTCCGGATGGCACTTATGAAGACCTCCTCGGCGGAGAGGATTTCACCATTGTTGATCACAAGGTGCAGATTCCAACCGTTGCTTGCCTTTTCCACTGCAAGTTGAAGGAGTTGCCTCCTCAACGGGAAATGCTGCTTATCTGATTGTTTTTACGAGATTAGCATTCTCCTATTGTTGAACTGTGAACATGGGGATCAATGCAAAATCCTCGCTGCTCAGTTCTGACTGGCTTTTCTCGTTGGGCGTGAAGTTGCTCAGGATGGTAGCTTGATCAGGAGTGTTGTCTGCTGCCCAAACCATATCCACCACGCGGGTATGATTGTTGCCGGTGGGGGCGCCGCCCAAGCGCCACTGTTCTGCGCTCTGGTTCACATCTCGAACGCGCCAAACACCGGTGGAAGGATAGCCATCCTGACTTAGCACCACGGCTGCAAAAGCCCAGGTTTCAGGAGCTGAATTGCCGAAGACCGAGCGCGGCACGCGCAAGGTCACTTTGTTGGTGGCAGGGTCGACCAGGATCTTGATCTCCGCATTGGAATTCATGGCTTCGCCGCTGTTTGCATCGGGTTTCAGTACCTGCGGATACCATCCTTCAGCCCAAATGGCTACGTCCCAGCCATATCCTTCCTCCAGTCCAAGGTTTCTGCCGGGCAGCAAGACGCGCGAACCGCTGCCGCTGCCGGGATCCGTATCGACGTAGACATCCATGGTTTGCAGGGATAGGTCGATCGACGATCCCCACGGGTTGGTGATGGGACCAAAGAAGGTGAAATCAAATAACAGGTAGGTATCATTATAAGAAACCTGGAATGTTTGGATATCAAACACTTGCGGTTCGAAAACCGTATCGGTCGGGTAGGTGTAAGTTCCTGGCCCGTTATCGTCCCCTTGCGGATCCTGAATGGTCAACACACTGGTGTAGGCACCGATCTGCAGCAGGCTGATTTCAGCCGGACCATCTTTTGGAAAAACGTCCAATGTGGAGAGATCGGCGGCTTTGACCAGAAGGGCATCACCGGTTTCCAGTTCTCCAAGCTGGGCGAAGGGAATAGAAATTTCGGTGGTGGAACCTTGACGGGCAACCGCCCAATCAATCTGTGTTGTTTTCCAGGTCTCATCTTCTACGATATAACTGCTCTGGTCATCCGGGGTGTAACGCAGCAGATGCGATGCTGCAATACCGATTTGATCGGTGCCGGTCTCCGTGAGCATGAACGGGTAATATTCTTCCTGGTTTGGCAGACGCAAATACAGGTCAAATCCGTTTTCCAGAGCGGAACTATCCAGTTTAATGTACAAATTGCTGGCATCCATGCTGACCGCCATACTTTGGATGGCTGCGGTTTTATCTGCGCTGTTGTACAGCGCAGCGCTTGACCATTCCTCTGCATTTGCCTGGCCATCCACAATGACCGTAGAGGGAGCCGTAAGATACTGGTCAGGTACTACGGATGCAGGTGGGATGATGGGTACGCTCAAGAATGCCGGTACTTCATCACCCAGCGATTCGTACACTTTTTTCAAGAGCTGGCGGAAACCCAGATCAAAATAGGTATCCTGCCCTGAATCCTGATCTGCCCCGTACCACCAGAACCAGTCTGATCCCTCTGCCAGATACATATAGTCTTCCGCCTCAGCGATAGCCTCTGCGCTGGCTGTGCGTTTCTTCGTAACATCATATTTTGCCAGGTGATCACGCACTTTCCCCAAATAATTCCAGGCCTGGTTTTCTTCATCTTCTCCGATCCAGGTATCATAGTTCTGGCTGAACCAGGCGCCGGGGAAGAGTGTTTCCAGTTCCTTTTGCTCGGGGAACAATTCCAGATACTCGCTGGGGGTGACGGTCTTGATGGTGCTGCTTTCGGATAACTTGCTATACAGGGCATTCAAAAATTCCTTACCATCATTGGGATAGTATTCCCAGGCATTTTCGCCATCCAAAACAATGCTCACGATGTGTGGTCCGCTGGCATTTTCTTTGATCAATTCCTGGCGGATATTTTCCAATCGCTGCATCAGGTCTGCCGCGGCTTCTTCACCGGGTGTTTGAGAGTACGTGAAACCGACCTTATCGGAAAGGGTCCAATCTCTGAAGAAAATTGCCACCCTTCCACCTTGGCTGCCCTGAACGTAGTAGGGGCGATAGAGGGTATCGGCTTCCTGGACTGTTTCCTGACCATTGCGTGTGAAATTTGCCATCCCCAGGGAAGCCGCCAGCACCGGTTCGCCGGTTTCCATCCACTGGTAGCCAGCGTTGGAGATGGGCGGAACCACATCTTCCGCTACTGCACCTTCCCCGGGCCATAGACCCTTGGGTTGCTTGCCAAAATGCTCCTCATAGATTTCGACACTTTTGCTTAAATGTGCGATGGCATCATTGGGCCAGGAGAAGCGGGTAGGCAAGTCGGTGGTCGGATTGCCGGTCGCTGCCAGATCAGAGTTATATATTAATGGAAGAATCGGATGCGCATAGGGGGTGGTGATCACTTCGATCTGCCCGCTATCCTGCAGTTCTTTATGGACGGGGATGATCTGCGCCATGACCGCGCGCACCTGGTCGAATACGGTCTGTTTGTCCTCTTCGCTGAAGTTCTGCCCTTTTTCCACCAGGCTTTTCAGCGGTTCTTCGGCCAGGAAGCTGGGGTCAAACCAGGCCAGGTTGAACCAGATCTGCAGATCACGAAAATCCTGCACACTGAAAGTCTCCATGGCACTGGCGATGGCGGCAGCGTCCGTCCCCCCACGTTTTTGAAGCAGTTCTTCATAGCGTGGAAAGCGACCGATGATGTTATCCCAGTTTGCGTCAAAGAAACGGGTAAGGATGAATTCTTTTTGCTCATCCGTCAATTCTTCAGCGGGCACTTCGGCCATCACCCAGTACAGATCCTTCGCATTATTGTTCACAAAATCATCCAACTGGCGGATGAGAACCGGGGTGAGGTTGAAGGTGACATGCACATCGGGGTAATCCTTGAGCATGGCTGCCATGTCGTAGTAATCCTTGGTGGCATGCGCGCGCACCCACGGGCGGGTATACACGCCGTTTTCATCTTTATAGTACAGAGGTTGATGCTGATGCCAGGTGATGTTCAGATACAGCACATTCTCGTTCGTTTCTGTCACAGCTTCACTTGCCGATTGTGTCACGGCTGCGTTTGTTTCTTGTGCGGCAGTGCAGGAGCCAAGCAGAATGGCAACCAGCAGCAAACAGGAAATAAGATTTTTTCTTCTCTTCATTTCTTCTCTCCTTCATCCGTTAAAAAATCCCCACCTCTTGTGAAGTGGGGATTTCTATGACAAGACAAATTCTATCCTTTGACGCTGCCCAGTGTGAGCCCGGAAATCATGTATTTCGACATTGCCATAAACAAGATCATCACCGGTATCGAAACCATGATTGCGCCTGCATTGTATTGACCCCATTGTACAAGATACTGCCCCATCAAGCGGTTCAAGCCCAATGGCCAGGTCAAGATTGCCTCATTGGATCCCAGAATGACGCGAGCGATGAGGAATTCATTCCAGGCCTGGCTGAAGTTGAAGAGGAACGTGATCGACAGGGCAGGGGTGGATAGCGGCAGGATGATCTTCAGAAATGCCTGCAGCGGGGAAGCACCGTCGATAATGGCGGCCTCTTCCAGCTCGGTCGGGATGGTGTCGTAGTACCCTTTCAAGATCCAGATGCTGAACGGAACGGAGGTTACAGAATAAGCGATCACCAACCCGCGATAGGTGCCAATTAGGCCCAACTTGATCGCTAGAATATAGATCGGCACCATCAGCATGGCGGTTGGGATCATCTGTGTTGTGAGCAGATAAATCAGCAGGGTCGTCCTCCCCTTGAACTTATAGCGAGAAAAGGCGTATGCCGAAGTCGCGGCAATGATCACACCCACAATGGAAGTGGTGATGGTCACTGCCAGAGAATTCCAGATCCATTGCAAAAGGCCCTCATCGATGACCTTTTTATAGTTTTCAAGAGTGGCGTCGGGTGGAATGATGGAGAGATCAGTGGATAGAACGCGGTTCCCCGGGCGCAGAGAAACGCTGAAGATGCGCAGCAGCGGGTAGATCGAGATGATGCAGTAACCGATCAGGATGAGGTGAATGATCAGGCGTTTGAACTTGCTATCTCCACGGTTTGCCCGGAAGAAATTCGTTTTTCTTCGCTTGGGTTGTTTTTGCTCGAGTGTGGAGGTATCGAGGGTTGCATTCCTGGTAGTCATTAGTCTTTCACTCCTTTCAATGCACCGGTTGCTCTGACATAGAAAACGGAATAGATCAAGAGGATGAAGAAGATGATGAACGCAAAGGCCGCGGAGAAGCCATAACGGTTATACTGGAAAGCCGCACGGAAGAGCGCCGTGACCAGGATATCGCTGGTTTCCAATTCATATTGGTTGATGAAGAAGGAGATGTTGAAGGTGTTGAAAGTCCAAACCGTGCCCAGAATGACAGCTGGCGTCATAATGGGCTGCATGAGTGGCATGGTGATCTTCCAGAATTTTTGCCAGTTGTTTGCGCCATCCATCTCTGCGGCTTCATAGAACTCGCCCGATATGCTTTGCAGTCCGCCCAGCAAAATGACGGTCATGAAAGGAATGCCCAGCCAAATATTGACGAGGCACATGGCAGCAAAGTTTGGCACCGGACTGGTCAGCCATTGAACGGGCTGCAATCCGATTTGTTTCAGCATGATGTTGATCCAGCCATATTCAAAATTGAATTCGCCGCGCCATGCCATGGCTGCCACAACCTGCGGCAGCGCCCACGGGATGATGATGATCATGCGATACAAGCCGCGCAGTTTCATGTCGCGGTTGAGAAGCAAAGCCAGGATCATACCGCCGGTGACATGGCAAATGACGTTGATGGCGGTCCACAGGATCGTCCGCCAGAACAATGGGAAGAAGGTGACCTGTTTCAACACCGGCTCGGTAAATACGCGGACGTAGTTCTTCAATCCAATGAAGCTATAATTGAAGAAGTGGCTTAAGCTCATGTTCGTCATGGAAATATACCCTTCCCACACGAGCGGATATACTTGCAGCACGAGCAGACCAAGAATGGCTGGTGAAACAAGCATATAAACCAGCGCATTTTTTACTTTTAGCCATTTGACCAAAACGAGATATAAAATTGCTTCGAGTACTACAACAATTGCAAGGACAGCCAGGATTGTTGTACCAACTTCGGATAAACTTTTGAGTATGGCACCAAAGTCGAACATGGGTGAGGCCTCCTTATAACGAATGATTGCTAAAGAATGATCTTTAATTGAAAAGGATGGAACCGGAATTTTCCGGTTCCATCTTTTTGTTTTGAGAAATTATTCTAGCGCAGCGATGCAGGCTTCCGCAGCGGCTTGCATAGCGGCAGCGGCATCAGCAGGTGTTTCACTGCCGGCCAGTACCAGGGTCATCTCTGGTTTCATCGCATCCCAGTTGCAGCGCATTTCTGTCACTGTGGGCATGGGGGTGCCGTAGCTCATTGCCTGAGCAGAGCCAGACAGGATTGGGTCACTGGTGATCGCTTCATTGGACAATACGGATTTCAAACCGGGTAATCTCTTGAGCGTGCTCAATTGATTCAACTGGTTCTCTTCATTCGTCGCAAAGTTAATGAAGGAAATGACCGCGTCCAACTTCGTGCCAGCCAAGTCCTTGGGGAGCATGAAGTATTTACCAGAGGTGTAGGCAGCAGGATAAGTGCCGGTAGAGGTTACTTTCGGCAGGGGGGCAACACCAAGTTTGTCACCAAACTGTTCCTGATATGCGCCCAGCGACCAGTCACCATTGATAAGCATAGCAGCTTTGCCTTCCTTGAAGAGGGTGTCGGCTGTGTCGTAGTCAATGGATTCAGGGGTGATCTTGTCGGTGAATTTCAGGTCATACAGGAATTGCAGCGTGTTGACCATTGCTTCAGTATTTAAAGTGGGGGTTACGCCATCTTCCGCGAAAACGCTTCCACCGAAACCACCCAGCCAGGGAACCAGCCAGAAGGGTTCGGTAGCGTTGTAGACCAGGCCGTACTGATCGTCATGGGTCAGTTCCTTCGCTTTTGCGATCATTTCATCGGTATCAGCGGGTGCTTCTGCGATCAGGTCCTTATTATAGATCAGCATCAGATGGTTACCACTGGAGATCGGCACTGCCCAGGTGTGTCCATTCATTACAACACTGGGAACATACAGATCCATGTCGAAGAAATCTTCCACAGGTTGGATCAATCCAGCGGTGGTGAAGGGGCCAGCATGGTCGCTAACCGTCCACAGCAGGTCAGGAGCTGCGCCAGCCAGACTGGCGGTCTGGAAGTCTTCACGCAGCGTTTCGGTATCTTTCTGTACCACCTCGAAGGTAATATTGGGATACAGAGCCGTGAAAGCATCGGTCAAGCTGACCACATACTGATAGGCATTATCCGATTCGCCTTCCTGTGTCCATAATTGGATGGTCATCTCTTCCGAAGGTACTTTCACTTTTGCCTTGCAACCGGCGAAGGCTAATGCAAGGAGTGCAACAATTAAAAACAAACTAAATTTCTTCATTTTATTCTCCTCGTTAGGTTTGAATTTTCTATTAAGTGTGTATGAATTTCTTCCCTTGTTTCACCTCCTTGCCAAAAGGTTAATAAAGCTCACCTAAGATGAACAGGTTTAATTCGCGTTCAATGTACCATTAAGGGGGGAATTGCTTCGACTGAGTGGATGATCGATTTTATTTTGCATAAAATGCACAAAACCGAACCATAACATAATTCAGTATACATCGAATTAATGAAGAATTACAGCTAGTAATTATGACAATTGTCTTTATTATCATAGAGGGATTTACTTTGACAAGAAGAACAAAAAAGCAGGAAAGAAAAAAGAAAAATCTTTCCTGGCTTTTTATAAAAGGGCGGATTTTCAGGTCCGCTCTTGATCTTTTTCAAAAATCTTCGATTCGGTTTTTATTGTTCCATATCGCGACTTGCCAAGATGGAAATGCCGGTATCCAGTGCGTTCTCCAGAATGATCTGCCCTTCTTTTACCGGCGCCTGCACTTTCAAACTGCGCAACTTTGCCAGCAGTTCGAAAATGCGCGCTTTTGGAAAAGGGGCAGCGCTATACACCGGCAGCAGTGGATGTCTGGCGCCTTCAATTTGCACGGTGGTGGCGACCATGCGCCGTGGATCCTTCATTTCTCCAATGGCGTATTCCACACCGCGTTTGCAGCCCTGGTTGGAGACCAGCACCTCTTCTCCATCCCGTTGAATTTGTAATCGGCAGCCCTTGGGACAGGCCACGCAAATGATTGATTGGGTTTGCAAGCTCTTATCCATGATTAATCCTCACGTTTTACCACCTGTACGACCAATTGTTCCGCATTCTTCAGCGGTTCGATATGTTTGTCTTTCAGTGAAATGGTCACCATTTCACCGGGGCGCGCATAAGGCAGCGCTTTGCTGGCGATCACTTCTGTACCGTTCATCACCTGCACTTTCACGGGCTGTTCCAGCGGTTTGGTGACGCGCATTTGCAATTGCTCTTCGCGCTGGTTCAAACTCCCCATATCCAGATAATGCGGGATCACATGGTGTACGTTTTCGCCGCGCTGCACTGCAATCTTTTTGTTCATCGGAAGGCAATCCCTTGCGTACAGGGCGGCACTTTCACCCGCCCGCAATCCGGCACCGGTCACCCAATCCACCAGGTCGTACACATGCACCACATTGCCGGCTGCAAAGAATCCTTCGCTTTCGGTCTGAAAATAATTATCCACGAACGGTCCTGCGGTCAACGGATCCAAATGGATGCCCACCTGGCGCGACAATTCATTCTCGGGGATCAATCCGACCGAGAGCAGGAGCGTATCGCAGGGGATGATCTCTTCGCTGCCCCGCACTTCCTGCCAATGATCGTCCACTGCCACGGTTTCAATGGCTTCCACCCGTTCGTTGCCCAGAATGCGTTTGACGGTGTGTTGCATTTGCAGTGGAATGCCAAAATCCTGCAGGCATTGAACATAATTGCGCATCAGTCCCGAAAGATAGGGCATGATCTCCAGAACCCGTTCCACCTTTGCGCCTTCAAAAGTCAACCGGCGCGCCATGATCATGCCGATATCCCCTGAACCCAGGATCACGATCTTTTTGCCGGGCATGAATCCTTCCACATTGACCCAACGCTGGGCGGTGCCGGCAGTGTAAACCCCCGCCGGGCGTGCGCCGGGCAGGCGCACCTGGGCGCGCGTCCGTTCGCGGCAGCCCATGGCCAGAATGACCGCCTTGGCCTGGATTTCCAGCATACCTTCGCTTTTGTTGCTGGCGAAGATGCGCTTCTCCCTGGTGATCTCCAGCACCATGGTATCCAGCAAGAACTCCACACCAACGGATTGCGCTTCATGGATGAAATGCTGTGCGTATGCCGGACCGGGAAGGTCTTTTTTGAAGATCTCCACTCCAAATCCATTGTGGATGCACTGCAGCAAAATACCACCGGGTTCCCGGTCTCGTTCGATCAACAGAACGTTCTTTGCACCATGTTGCTTCGCTGCAATGGCAGCCGCCAGACCACCGGGCCCGCTGCCAATGACCGCTACATCACATTTTTTGATCTTCATTCGACGTCTCCCTCTTCCTTGGTGGGTCTGCACAAGAATTTGGAGGCCCCGTTCTTCTTGCTGATCTCCAACGGCGATACTCCCAATTCACGGGCCAGGATCTCGGTGACCCGCGGCATGTCAAAACCGCCCTGGCAGCGGCCGGTTCCAAGCCAGGTACGCCGTTTGATGGCATCATAAGTAAGCGCCGGAAGTGGCGAATGGATCTCGGCGACGATCTCCCCTTCCGTAACATTTTCGCAGCGGCACACCACACGCCCATAGCGCTCATCCTTTTTGATGAGTGCATCGCGTTCTGCGTGAGTGAGATGGCGGAATTGCGGGCGCGCGGGGCGGATCGGATTCCAGTCTTTTCTCTCATGCAGATCCTCCCCCACATCTTTCAACAAAGCCACCACATACGTTGCAATGGCAGGGGCTGCGGTCAACCCGGGTGATTCGATCCCTCCCAGATTGACAAAACCTTGTACTTCGCCGGGAATTTCGATCAGGAAATCATGCTTGTAATCGCTGCCCGGCGTCAGGCATGCTGCGTTCCCGCCGGCGCGCAGGCCGGCAAAAATTGCAATGATATGGCGTGAATGAATGTTCGGCACCAGCTTCCTGGCACCCTCGAACACTTCGTCCATGCCGCTTTGAGTATTTTCTTTATTTTCCTTGTCATCGATGTTTTGTGCGTTCGGACCAAGGATGGTGTTGCCGTGAACGGTGGTGGTCACCAGGATACCTTTGCTGATCTCGCTGGGCACCGGGAACAGGACGTTGTTGACCGAAAACTCGGTGCGGTCCAGCACAAAATATTCCCCTTTGCGGGGCGTGATACTGAACTCGGGATGGATGCCGGCTTTGTGCATTACCGCATCCGAGAACAGACCGGCGGCGTTGATGACCCAACGGCCGGTAAAATCACCACGGTTGGTCTTCACTCCAATGATCTGTTTCCCGCTCCATAGAAAGTCTTCGAAAACGGTTTCGCGCAGGATGGCGACGCCATTCATGATCGCGTTCTCAGCCGCAGCAACGGTCACGCCAAACGGATCGCAAATGCCGCCGCTGGTTGCCCAGATGGCACCGCTGACGGCCGGGTTGATATTTGGTTCGCGGCTGCGCATTTCCTCAGCACTTACGATATGCATGCCGGGCACACCGTTCAGTTTTCCACGTTCCAACAATTCATCCAGTCTGGCCAGTTCGTCGCTGCCAACCGCCACCACGTAATCTCCGCGGCGACTGAAGGCAAACTGCAGTTCACCTGCCAGATCGTCCCACATCGGGTTGGCGGCCACATTGAGTTTTGCCTTCAACGAGCCGGGAACGGCATCATAACCCGGATGAACAATGGCGGTGTTGGCAGCGCTGGTTCCGGACCCGATATCCGATTCCTTTTCGATAAGCAGAATTCGTGCGGTATAGCGTGAGAGGGTGCGCGCCAGAATGCAGCCGATCACCCCTCCCCCGATGATGATGAAATCAAAATTCCTATTTTTGTTCATATGCGCTCTATTTTTAAAATTAGATTGACCTTCCTTTCGCATGGATATCGTCAATATTTTTTAAATTTTGCCTTGTGATATTCGCTAAGCGCCCTGGCGGTCGGTTCATCCACGATCAATTCCTTGATGAACTCTCCCTGCAAGGCGGCATGCAGACCTTTTACCTTTGCCAATCCGGATACCACACAAACGCTGTGCTTTTTTCGGAACAAGCCTAGGTTCGGTCCACTGGTGCGCTGGTTCAACGCGATATTCTCGAAACTGCCGTCCTCACGGAAGAAAACGGTGGCGATATCCCCAATGATCTGGTCACGCCGGATAGCTTGCAGGTCATTCTCCTCCAAATATCCCCCGGCGTACACATGGCTGGGCACACCGGCGTTCACCGCTCCAATGCTGAAAAGCAGCAGATCCGCTTTTTCCTGCAACTGCAGGATGCGCTGGATGCTGCGTTCTTTCCATAACGCATCTTTTGTGCTGGCATAATCAAAAAAGGTGGGCACCGGAAAGAGATGGGCGCGTGCTTGAAAACTGGCCGCAAAGCGCATGATGATCTCGCTGGCATACTCGATCCCCATGCTTTTCGTGTTTCCGGCTCCATTCAACTGCACGATCTGGCTGTTATGGGTGGCTTTGGGCTGCAGGTAGCGGGAGATGGCACTGAGCGTTGTGCCCCATGCCACTCCCAGGATCATGTTCGAGTCGAACAACGTATTGAGATATTTGGCTGCAAACTGGGCGGCACGTTCCAGCCATTCTGCTTCTCCCACGATCTCCGGTACGGGCACCACATGCACCTTTTGCAGCGGGTAGTGATCCAGGATCTCTTTTTCCAGCACCAGGGGCTGTTCAATGGGATCCAGAATGCGGATATCCACATATCCTTCTTCCTTCGCGAAACTGATTAACCTTGAAACTGTGGAACGCGAAAGGTTCATTTCGCGTGCAATGGCCCCGCTGGTCATGCCCTGATAATAGTACATGCGGGCGGCGCGGATGGCGTTGTTGATCTTAACGGTTTTTTCCATAACTGACTCTGGGTTAAAAATACCGCAATTGGCACAAAATTGCAACAGCTATGCACAATATTTCATTTCTACCGCTTGAGAGAATTCGCTTCTTTGCACCTTTGTGCTATAGAATTGAGAATGCAACAAAAATCCTCTACAATATTTCAAGGGTTCAAAAGTAATACTTATTCAAAGAACGCGATTGCAGGAATTGAGGTGACAAAATGGCAGAGTATATCGCTTCCATCGATCAGGGTACCACCAGCACACGCTGCATGATTTTTAATGGAAAAGGTGAAGTGATGGGCAGTCATCAACTGGAACATATCCAGATCTATCCACAGCCGGGTTGGGTGGAACATAACCCGAATGAGATCTGGGCGCGCACTCAGGATGTGATCACCGAAGCCATGCGCAATGCTGGTGCCCGTGCCGGGGATATTGCTGCCATCGGGGTTACCAATCAACGGGAGACCACCCTGATGTGGGATAAGACTACCGGCAAGATCCTGTACAATGCCATTGTCTGGCAGGATACCCGCACCGATAAGATCATCCAGGAATTGGCTAAAGAGGGCGGGCAAAATCGTTTTCAGCAAAAAGTGGGACTGCCGCTGGCCACTTATTTTTCGGGCCCCAAGATCAAGTGGCTCCTGGAAAACGTGGAGGGAGCGCAGGAAGCCGCACAGGCAGGCAGAGCGATCTTCGGCAATATGGATACCTGGTTGATCTGGAATTTGACCGGAGGGGTGAATGGAGGAGTGCATGTCACCGATGTGACCAATGCCAGCCGTACCATGTTGATGGATCTGAAAACTTTGCAGTGGGATCAGGAGATCTGCCAGATCATGGGCATTCCCCTGCAAATGCTGCCTGAGATTCATCCATCTTCCCATGTCTATGGTCACACCAAAGCGGATGGCCCGTTTGGAGGTGTCATCCCGGTGGCAGGTGACCTGGGCGACCAGCAGGCCGCCACGGTGGGGCAGGCCTGCTTTGATGTGGGAGAAGCCAAGAATACCTATGGGACGGGCTGTTTTATGCTTCTCAATACCGGTCATGAGCTGGTGTTTTCCAAGAATGGTCTGTTGACCACCCTATGCTACCAGTTTAAGAACGAAAAGCCGGTCTATGCTTTGGAAGGTTCCATCGCCGTCACCGGTGCGCTGGTGCAGTGGTTGCGCGACAACCTGAAGATGATCAGCAGCGCGGCCGAAATCGAAGACTTGGCGAAGACGGTGGATGACAACGGTGGCATGTATCTCGTTCCGGCTTTTTCGGGTTTGTTTGCTCCCTATTGGCGTTCTGATGCGCGCGGTGTCATCGTTGGTTTGACACGGTATGTTAACCGCGGGCATTTTGCGCGGGCCGCACTGGAGGCCACCGCTTTTCAGACGCGCGAAGTACTGGAAGCCATGAAAGCGGATTCCAATGTGGATCTGCTGGTGCTCAAGGTGGATGGCGGCATGGTGGCGAACGACCTGCTCATGCAGATCCAGGCCGATGTGCTGCAGGTGCCGGTCATCCGACCCAAGGTGGCGGAGACCACCGCACTGGGTGCGGCTTATGCGGCCGGTTACGCGGTCGACTTCTGGAAAGATCTTCAGGAAATGCGCAGCAACTGGAAAAAGGACAAGGTTTGGGCTCCTAAGCCGTTAAGCGAGTTACATAAAGAAAAATACAATGAATGGAAAAAGGCGGTCACACGCACGTTTGATTGGATAGCATAGAAAAACGACGATCATCTGAATAATCACACAATGAAGGATTGATCAATCCCTGAATTCCCTATTTATTAAAGAACAACAGGTTCCTGCAGGAACCTGTTGGAATGCTAAAAGTCACAGTTGATGGTATCGATCTTCCAGCCATCACTTTCTTTTTCCAGATGGACGAAGAAGTAATGGTCTTCAAAGTTATCTTCGATCATGAACATGACCCGGCCAGCGCTGACATAGGGTGTGTCGAAAGTGATGTAATCGGGAATATTCTGGCCGCATAAGATGGGATCATAGGCCGCCATTTCACTGAAGGATGCTACCGTGCTATCGATCTCGTCGATCAGTTCCTGGGTGAGATAGCTGCGGTTGGCATACATGCGATCCTTGAGCGGGTCGCGAAAATCCCCGCTTTCCGGGTCCTCAAAATAACTCAGGTATTCTGAATAGAAATTTTCTACCACTGCATCCGGCGAACTGAAGTCTGTTCCGTTGGTTGTGCTGGTTTTTGAACTGCACCCGACGCTTAAAAAGAGAACAGCGATAACAAAAAATACTAAAACCTTCTTTTTCATACGTTACTCCTAAATGGTATTTGCAGGGGTGTATGATAAACCTGAATGGCTTTTAAATGGTTATTGGTCGAATAATTTAATGTTAATGAACCGCTGATGAAGAAAACTGATTTGGTGTCGGTACAATGGGTGGTGAAAAAGAATGAAACTCTCAGGAGGTTAACGATGACTACCTTATCGGCTTACCGTAAAATGAAGGACGAGTTCTATGCCAACGATCCGCAAAGCCCACTGACCGCCGAACAGAAAAAAACGTTTACCGGCTTGCAGTATTATCCCGAAAATACCGATTTGATATTTCATCTCCCCATCGATGAATTTGAAAAAAAAGAGATGGTTCCCATCCAAACCTCAAAAGGAGATATCCGATCCTACGAACGCTATGGCAAAATCACATTCCCAGTAGAAGGAGTAACTGTATCGTTGACCGTTTATCAAACGGATTCCGGTTTTTTCCTTCCTTTTGTTGATCAAAATGCGGGAAGGGAAACCTATCCGGCAGGCAGGTATCTGGAATTGGAGCAGGAAGCCGGTGGAAGCTGCTTGGTCGACTTCAATATGGCCTACAACCCTTACTGTGCCTATAACGATCGCTGGTCCTGCCCGCTCACGCCGGCTGAAAATCGCTTGAAAGTTGCCATTCGAGCAGGAGAGAAAATCTTTTCATTTCATTAAAAATCCAGAAGCGTCTCAGACTGCACATCCTGATCTTTTTTGAAAAAAATATGAGCGGATCCCTTTACCTGTGAATATAGTAGTAGTATGGAATGTATAACAGATAAAAAAAGACAACCTTGATTTCTTTTTGATTCAAAATGATTCTCTTCCTAAAATCTAGAATGCGGAACTATAATTAACCGGTTGATCAATTTTCGCTTTTTCACATAGAATACCGGAGGGATTATGGTTGATTTCATTCAAATGAATTGCCCGTCTTGCGGCGGACAACTGCAAGCACAGCGAGATATGCAGAAGATGTTCTGTATGCACTGTGGTACCGAATTGATGCTCAAACAGGATGATGCGGGATCATTGATCCCGATCAAGGCACGAGAGATACAGGCATCCACAAAACTGAAGGAAATCCATTATTCCATGGCAACGATGGACCTGCTGAAATCCCGGATTGCTGAACTGGAAGCACAGATAATGCAGATCCGTGACACATTCCTTGAATATTACGAAACTATCTATACCTCCGCATGGAATAGAAAATACTTTCGGGATTATGAGAAGGAAAAAAAGTTACCTATTATTCTGGAAAACTTATATGCTAATTATTTTGATACGTGGAATGAGTATATCGAGCGCAATATCCCGGGTTATACGACGCCATCTGAGTTGATCGAATTTTCCCACTTCATTGCACGACCAAAATACAAACAGGATAAATATATAGAAACCGTCCTGACGATCCTTGAACCAGTTGTACCAATGGCTGAAGAATTGAAGAACAAGAAGGCGCAGTTAAATGCCATGCTGGAGCAAGCCATTGAGCAGGGTGGTTGATCATTTAATGAATAATGTGCTCTTATGGAGTTCTTATTTGATCTTTGACGTATAGGTGCGTGTTCACTAAACGGATCGCAGGATATTTCCAACCGAGAGCATTCTGAAAATAACAAAAATCCTCGCTTCTTTTGCGAGGATTTTTATTTGCGAAGATGTTTGATTATTCTCGACCCTTGATAAAATCCTTCAACAACGAAGTGAATTCCATGGG
The DNA here is from genome assembly GCA_012797975.1 of Pelolinea sp. Classification (GTDB taxonomy): domain Bacteria; phylum Chloroflexota; class Anaerolineae; order Anaerolineales; family Anaerolineaceae; genus UBA4781. The sequence continues at coordinate 20,171 of JAAZOD010000019.1, forward strand.
GAAGATGTACTTGGTGGAAGGAGCTGCTCCAAGATCTTTCAACGTGTCAAAGTATTTCAATGTGATGGTCTTGGAATCAATACCTTTGGCAGCATTATAGATATTCTCCAATGCCTGCGCATACCCTTCCGCGTTCAATACCTGCGCCTGGCGGGTACCTTCTGCTTGCAGAATGGCAGCTTGTTTCTGCCCTTCTGCCACGTTGATGGCTGCCTCACGGGTACCCTGTGATTCGGTTACCACAGCGCGGCGGTTGCGCTCTGCAGAAAGCTGCCGGTTCATGGCTTCCTGTACATCGTGCGGCGGGATGATCTCACGAATTTCCACGTTGGTGACTTTGACGCCCCACCGCTCGGTTACCTCATCCAGCCGGGTGCGCAGTGCGTTGTTGATCTGCTCACGTTCTGAAAGCACACTGTCGAGCATGATGCTGCCGATCACCGAACGCAGGGTGGTGGTGGCAATGCCCTGAGCTGCCAGTGCGAAGTTGCCCACCTGCAAAACGGTCTTGGTGGGTTCGACCACTTTATAGAACCAAAGAAAGTCGATAGAAATGGGCGCGTTGTCTTTGGTGATGGATGTTTGAGCGGGGATCTCGCGCACCTGTTCGCGTAGATCGACTGTGACCGCGCGGTCAATGACCGGGATGAGCAATACCAGACCTGGTCCGCGTTCACCAACGCAACGACCAAGCCGGAAGACGACCAGCCGCTGGTATTCAGCTACCACGCGGATGGATGTCGCCAGCAGGATGATCACCAGAAAGGCGACCAAAGCGATTAGAATAGTGACAACCATAGTACCTCCATTCGATTTTTGGACATTGCTTACTTTTTCTGCTTCTTATATTCTGGCAGACCCACTTTCAATACCAACCCATCCCGCTTCAGCACGATGACCGCACTGCCCTTCGGAATGCGGCTGTCAGAAATGGCGGACCAGTTTTCCCCGTCTACATAAGCACTGCCGCTGGCTGCAATATCGGTGATCGCTTTGCCGGTTAATCCGACCACGTGGTCCGGGTCGCTGGTTGGCTTCAGACGAAATACTCTGCTGGTGTTACGCCCAACGATCCAGATGAAAATTCCCATGGCAATGGATAGAAAGAATGCCAGCAATCCATCCATGGCGAGCAATTTGCCGTTGCCTTGGTAGACGAACAGCAGACCGGTGATCACACAAAGAATGGATGCCATCAGAAAATACCATTTCCAGGCACGTCGTAGAGAAACGATTACCAGCATCACCCCAACCAGCAGAAGAACGATTGCCCAGGCATTGACCGCCATATTCGCAATGGAATAACCCACCAGAAATAACAGGCCCAAAGCCAGGACTTCCAGAATGCCTGTACCGGGGGTGAGCAGTGCAAAAATGACCATGAAGAACGCGGCTGCCAGCACCACATACGCAACGTTGGGATCTAATAGAAATTCCATCCAATCCTCCAATTTCTAATTGTATTATCGTTCAATTTGGATGGGGAATCAATAAGCGTTGTGTCTATATTTTGTTCTCGGGTTGTGGTTCTAAAATTTCCAAATTCTATAATAGAATTATGGAGGTTCATTTTGTCTATCATGATTCCAAGGAGAAAATCATGAGCGATCTCATTGCTCTGAATTGTCCATCTTGTGGGGGCCAGCTTCACATCCAGAACAATCTGCAGAAATGTTTTTGCGCTCATTGCGGTGCGGAATTGTTGCTTAACCACAATGACCAGGGCATGTTGATCCCGGTTCAGGCCCGTGATCTGCAGGCGTCGGCGAAATTGAAAGAGATGCAGTTTTCTCTTGCCGCAATGGATCTCTTGAAAGCCGAGATTGCGGAATTGGAGGCAAAGTTCGCTGCGATTCGGAATAATTTCCTTACCAATATCATTACCATACGCGGTGCCAAATGTTTCAAAGAGTATGAGAAAGAAAATCAAATCATCCCCGGCATTAATCGATTTTGTACTTTGAATTGGGATCACTGGTTCGACCCGCAGTGGAATATCCCCGGATATACTTCAGTGGATGATTTTCTGACTCTTTACCATTTTCTTCAACAACCAAAATACCAAAGAGAGAAATATTTGCTTCCTTTTCTGATAAGTTTTGAGCCATTGCCTGGTCTTGCGCAAGAATTGAAGGCAAAAAAAATGCAATTGACCACGATACGTGACCAGGCGATTAATAACCAATGAATAAACCTTAAAGCAAAGGGAGGGAACCATGGCGGAGTTTATCAACATGCCCTGCCCATCCTGTGGGGGACAATTACAGGTAAGGAAAGACATGCAAAAGTATTTTTGCATGTACTGTGGTTCGGAATTGGTGCTCCGACAAGACAGCGAAGGGGTTTTTCAGCACCATGCAGACGCGTGACCTGCAGGCCTCGGCAAAGCTGAAAGAAATTCAATTTTCTGTAACGGCCATGGAGCTTTTAAAAAGCCAGGTGGAGGAAGTGGAAGGGAAGATCAAAGCCATTCGAACCACTCTCCTTGAATACTATAATACGATCTATACGAGGGCTTTAAATTACCGGTATTTCTCAGATTATGAAAAAGAAAAGCGATTGCCGGTAAGTTTATGCAATACTTTTGCGAGCAACTAGGATAATTGGCCCACCTATCTTCAGCGCAATACCCCGGCTATACTTCGGCTGAGGAATTGATGGAATTCTATCAATTCGTTCAGCAGCCTCGCTATAAAGGGGACAAATATCTGACCACCGTTATCAGCATTCTCGAACCGCTGCCCCCACTGGTTGAACAATGGCGACAGAAAAAAGGGCAGTTGAATCGCATGCTCGAGCAGGCCATTAATCAGTAAATTGGATTTCAATTCATTCTTTTACACGGGAGAGCGGATGGGTTTTGAAAAATTCCCATAGCACCTGCGTCGCGTCGATAGCGGTGCTGGCATTGCCCACCAACCAGCGCGGCAGACGTTTCCCGACCGGCCAGGCATGTTCGCCGCCCTCGATCGTATACAGCACCACATCGGCTTTTCCAGGGTAATGGGTGGAATGCACGTTGTCGTTTATTTCCCGCCCCACAGGGTTCGGATTGCAGCCGTTCTTGAGCGCAAAGTTCTTCATGAATGCAGGAATGGAGGGGAAGGGATAGTCAAAACGCTCGGAAGAACCCCCATGGTACGCTACCAGTTTATCCGCGGTTCCATGGATGGCGATCAATGCAACCGGGCGGGCCGGCTGGCAACTTTCCAGAGGGTAGAAATAGGCGCCCACCACGCTGCCAACCGCAGCGATGCGTTCTGAAAGGGTGCAGGCCAGCGCCACGGACATGCCGCCGCCATTCGACAATCCATTCGCATAGATACGAGAGGGGTCGATGTTGAAGCGGCTTTCTAGGTGGTCGATCAGATCGGAAATAAAGAGGATATCCTGTGTGGGATTCCGCGAGGGATCCTTGTAATTGTAGAGCTGCCAGGCAGCGGGTATCCCGCCTCCCCGTGGATACACCACCAGAAACCCCTCTTTTTCTGCCAATCTGTTCCAGCCACTCTTGCGCATCTGCCGGGCGGGGTAATCTTTGAAGCCATGCAAGCTGATCACCAGAGGGGTGGGCTTTTGCGGGTTGTAGGAACGGGGCACATACAGCAAATAACTGCGTTTCTTTCCATTTGAAATGATGCTCCCGCTTGACCTTCGAAAGAATGAACCTCCGTTGATCGGTGCAAAATAGATCAGCAGCAAAAAAATGACGACCGCGGTTAGGATCCCAAAAGAAATTCTCATTTTCTTGATCAAGCTTTCCAATCGAACCTGTTTCAAAAAGCAGGCAGGGTGAATTGGGTCAATTATAAGGGGTTGAAGATTATTATGGCCGGATCAAGAAGAAATTAATGAATTTCTTGTATTTGGAAAACGATGTGCGGGGCTATCGCCGTTTTCCTTATCTCTCCGTCCTGTGCATCTGATAAAAATCCCACAGGATGCGTGTGGCGTCGATCTCATGGTTGGTCTCACCTACCAGAAAGTGTGGCATGCGTTTTCCTCCGGGCCAGGTGTGCCCGCCGCCAAGGATGGTGTACAGGATCACCTCCGCCTCGTTGGAACAGCCGGTATAGGTTATGGAATGTACACGTTGGCTGATCAGTTGCTTGTGAGGGAGCGGGCCGCAGCCATTTTGTTCTGCGATTTGCCGGATGAACTCGGGCAGATTGGGGAAAGGATAAGGAACATGGGTAGAAGGACCGCCGTGATAGGGCACAATGGGATCTGCAGTACCATGGAAAGCCAGCATAGGAACAGGGTGACCTGGCTGGCAGGCGGCCAGCGGGTAGCCATAGGCGCCCGCCACACAGCCCACCGCTGCAATTCGTTCGGGCAGAGCGCAAGCAAGGGCATGCGCCATTCCTCCCCCGTTGGAAAGTCCGTTTGCATAGATGCGGGATGGATCGAGATTGAAATGTTTTTCCAGGTGGTCGATCAGGTCAGAAATATAGCGGATATCAGCGGTTGGGTTGACTTCAGAACAATTGGAATCATAGAGTTGCCAACGTAGCGGCAAATGGGTGCCCATCGGGTAAACGACGAGAATGCCTTGTTCATCGGCCAGTTTGTTCCATCCGCTCATATGCATGTGATGAGCCGGCCAATCCCCGAAACCGTGCATGCTGATTACGAGAGGAGTGGGAATGGCAGGATTGTAGGATTTTGGAACATACAGGATAAAGCGCCTTTTTCTTCCACTGGAGGTTATTTTTCCATTGGAATGATACGTCATCAGCCAATAGGTTAAAAACAAAGCACCAAGTACCGTAATCAATCCGAGAGGGATAAAGAAAAAGACTTTCATGGATGTTTTCCTTCAGAGAAAAAGTGCAGACTGGGCACAACCGAAGATCGATGGAAAACCTGGTCTGCACTAAGGGCAGCTTATTCATTGATGCTTTCATCCATTATAGCGGATGGAAGATTGCCTCGGTTTTGGCAGAAAAAGGGAGAAGCAGGTTTTTGCCTCTCCCTTTTCTAATGTTCAATTTTCTTGAATCGCTCTATTTACAGGACCATTCCAGACACACGCCCGCTACCGATAATGCCCAGCGCACGCAAACACAGCTGACCTTATGCTCTTCTTTGGGTGGAATGGAAAGGCAAAGCCCCGGAATTCCGGTGGTATCAACGATCCCGTAAGGCAATCTGCAGGTGTTATCCAAACTGGCAACCGCTTTCAGGGGGTAATCTTCGCTGGTATTGATGGGTGACCCCGCTTCGGATGGGCCGAAATGATCATCATAATCATATAATGACGGATCTTTTACACCGCCATCCGCCCAGGCACCCCATGTGAATTCTTCGGCATTGTTCATCAAAGCGCGGCTGACTGCGATCTGCACCGCGTTGGCATCCTCTGGGGCGATCCGCGCCCAGGCAACCTTGTCACCTTCCAGTTGCACGGTTTCGGTGTATCCTTTTCCTTCATATCCTTCCTCCGCCACGATCGGTTTGGTCCCTCCCACGCTGGCGGTGGGGTTAACATAGACCGTCACATTTTCCATGGACCATTCCTTGGCAGGATTGGATGCAAGCACCAGCAGGTCACCGCGTCCGGTTTTAGTGCGGTCGAATTCAATGCCGTAAGTGCCGCTCAACATGCCGCTGGCCGGATCAATGCCATCCAGAGAAATGGTGAAGTAAAAGAACGAATCGTCGCTGGTGATGGAGGTGGTCAAGATATTGAGATCGGGCTGGTACTCCATGTCCTGAGCGGTGAATGGGCGCTCGAACAGGTTGTTCAAGATGTTATCGCCGGTTACAGCACGATGTTCTTCCGCTTTGATGCTGGAATCTGCATCTTCCAGGGTTCGGTCAACCTGCGGGTTGGGCTCGCCGGGGGTAAGAGGGGGGATCTCTGTTGGTTCAGTTTGTTCTGCCTTCAAGACGACGGCGGTTGGTTCGGTTCCTGTTGCAGATTTTGAACCGCAAGCGGTGAAGAGAACAAGCAGGAGAACCAGAGCGGATAGGATTAAAATATTCTTCTTCATGTTCGTATCCTCCATATTTTCTGATCGTGCTTGAAAAAATTCCTCCCCTGACTATTCCTTTCTGGCATTGGAGACCCATGCCATGCTTTCTCCTCTCTTATTCTTTCTGCAATGTGAAAGTTCCTGAAAATTTTCAATCGCAATCCCATAATGCGCACACTTTCGTTCGACCAAAGTAGACCCAATAGGTGCAAACACAGTTAACGTTGGGTTGTGAAGTGATGCACATGCCGGGGATCATGCTGCTCATCTGGTCAATGCCGTGCGGCAACCGGCAGGTGTTATCCAAGCTGGCAAGAGCCTGCAACGGATAATCTTCACTGGTATTGAGCGGCGAACCGGCTTCGGCAGAAGTGAAGTGATCGTTGTAATCAAAGAGAGACGGATCTTTCACCCCGCTATCCGCCCAGGCGTTCCACAAAAATTTTTCAGGATTCCCCAGCAGGGCACGGCTGATGGCGATTTGGAGGGCGCTAGGATCAGCCGGTGCGATTCTGGCCCAGGCAACCCGATCACCTTCCAGGGATACTGTTTCCATATATCCTTTTCCCTTGTAATCCCCTTCGGCTTCAATGGGATCCAGCCCTCCCACCGTGCCGGTAGGATTGACGTAGACGGTAATGCCATCGGTGGACCAATTGGTGCCGACCTGGGTGACCCAAACCAGCAGGTCGCCGCGCCCGGTTTGGGTGCGGTCGAACTCGATGCCGTAGGCTCCGCTTAGAGCACCACTGATAGTATCAACATCTGCCAGAGAAAGGACGAAATAGTAAAAATTTTCATCACTGCTGATTGCTGCGGTTAGAATGTTCAAATCAGGCTGATATGTCATTTCTTGGGTGGTGAAAGGACGCTCGTAGAGATTGTTCTCGATATTATCTCCGCTGAGAGTACGCTTTTCTGCTGCTTTGATGCCTGCATCTGCGTCTTCCAACGTGCGTTCGGCGCTGGCTGGCTCAGCTGGGCTGAGTTTGGGAATTTCCGTGGGAGCAGTCGTGTTGGTTGGCAACACTTCAAGCGTGGTCTCTTTTTCCCCTCCGCAGGCACTTAAAACAAGCATAAGTCCCACCATCAAAAGCCCGAACTTTCCCGTGTTCATTTTTTTCTCCATTTCAATTATTTAATAAATTGACACAGGTTGTAATGTTCTCTGTTTTGCAAATTGTGTGGGATGAAAGTGCGAGGTTGAGCCAGCTCATCTTTTCTAGCTGCTCTTATTTTCTTATCCAGATTGTAGCATCTCAAGATTAAAAAACAACCTAGCAAGAAAAGGGAACAGATTACAGGGTTTTCAATGGATTTATTTCGTTCTCACGCTGGCACAGGTAAAATGTAGAGAAAGGAATTATGGAATGACAGAAAATGAATTGAAGAAAAGGTTGCAGACCCTGAAAGACGGTGAATTCCAGCTTTCGCGTACAGAAGCAGTTGCAGTAGTACCCGCCATGCTGGAAAGGATCGGTTCTCCAGATGGGGAACTGCGGGACACATTGATCTATTCTACTTTTGTGGAATGGATCTATCAGCAACGTTTATTTTCTGCCAAGGACCTGCACAGCATATTGAAGCGGGTGATGGATGATCAGCACATGTTTTATCACATGGGCGAAGAAGAGGGGGACGGAGTTTTCACCCGCGCTTTCTCGGTCCTGTTGTTGCCCCTGCTGCTGGCCGTTCATCGCGATGCTCCCTATCTTTCCTCTGGGGAAATCAGGATTGTGAAACAGAATTTGATTGATTTTCTTCAACAGGAAAAAGACCGGCGTGGTTTCGTGCCCGGCAAAGGTTGGGCGCACGCCATCGCGCATGCTGCCGACGCGGTCGATGAACTGGCTTTGTGCAGCGAGCTGCGCTCTTCCGACCTGCTGGAGTTGTTGGGGACCATACAAAAAGTGATCTGTGATGCCAACCAGGTATATGGGCACGGAGAAGAGGAACGCCTTGGTACGGCAGTGATTTCCATCATCTCGCGCGATCAATTGGAAGCCGAACAGATCAGAGGGTGGGTCACTGCTTTTGGCGATCCGGTTCTGGAAGTTGAGTCTCTGCCGGAGAAGTTGATCATTCGTGCGAACGTCCGCAATTTTATCCAGTCCCTGTATTTCCGGCTTCAATGGAAAGAGATGCTTGCGCCTTTTGCTGCCGCGTTGGAGCAAACTTTGTTTGCGATCAGCAGCTATTCCCATTAACCTGCAGGAAAGGATTCTTTACTCTTCCAAACTCAATGCGATGTTGTAGGCATGGTCGCTGATGCGTTCCAGGTTGCGCAGCGTATCGTTGAAGATTGTGTCCGCCTCAGGATGGCAGACCTTCTTTTTCAATCGGCTGATATGGTTCTGGCGGCATTCTTTCTCCAATTTGTCGATGGCATCTTCGCGCTTGGCAATCTTGGCGATCATTTTTTTGTTTTCGTTCTTCAAGGCCTTTAAAGATGCTTCGTAATTATGGACCACCAGAATAGAAATGGTCTTCAATTCTTTTTTCGCATCCTTGCTGAGAGAAATCTTTTTATCGGCGAGTTCATCAGCATATTCTGCCAGGTTATTGGCATGGTCGCCCACCCGTTCAATGTCTGTGATCAAGTGTTTCAAGTCTTCCAATCGATCCTGGTCAGCCGGATTCAGTTTTTCACCCGGGATGCTTTCCAGGAATTCTTCCAGAGTGCGGGTGATCTCATCGATATCTTTCTCGTGTTTGAGAACCCATTTGACATTCTCTTTGTTCTTGTGCAGAAGCGCCTGGCTGGATCGCAGCACCATTTCACAGGTGATTTCACCCATACGCAACACTTCTTCTTTGGCAAGCTTTACGGCCATCATGGGCATATTGAGCAGGCGCGGATCGATGAAGCGGGTCTTGCTCTTCTTTGATTTTTCTTCCTCATGTTCCGGGATCAGTTTCTCGACCGAATGAGCCAGTGGCTTGATGAAGGGCAGCATGAGCAGACTGACAAGGATGTTGAAAATGGTGTGTGCATTGGCGATCTGCCTGGAAAGGACGCCGGAGGTCGTGGCGATCAGATTTGTGTACGGATGGATAAAAGGCAAAAAAAGCAGCACGCCGATGACATTGATGAAGATCTGCGCATACGAAGCGCGTTTTGCGCTGGTGCCTGATTGCAATGCAGCCAGCCAGCCCATAATGCAGGAACCGATATTGGCTCCTAGAATGATCGCGATGGCGACATCCAGGGTGATGCTGTGGCTGATGCCCATGGCGATCACCAACCCGATCATGGCGGTGCTGCTTTGAATGATGGCGGTGAACACAGCGCCCACCAGAACGCCCAACAGGATGTACTGGCTCATGGTTAATAGCGCATTTTGAAAAAACGTGGTTTGGCTGATCACAGCACCGGCTTTTGCCATCATGTTCATGCCCACGAACACGATCCCGAACCCGAAGAATGGCTGGCCGACCATGTGTAGTTTGCGGTCCTTGGAGAAAAAAATGAAAAAGAAACCGATGATGAGAAAAATGAGATTGAAACCCTTGATCTGAAAAGATACCAGCTGACCGGTGATGGTCGTGCCGATCTCCTGCCCGAGCATGATGCCGATGGCCTGCTGCAGCGAAAGCATATTGGCATTGATCAGACCGATCATGGTGACCATGAGCAGCCCGCTGCTTTGCATTAAGGCGGTCGCTATGGTGCCGAAAAGACCTTGTTTCAGCGGATGATCCAGGGAACTGTTTAAAAAGCTGAGCAGTTTTGACCCTGCCACTTTTTCAAGACCTTCGCTGAGAATGTGAACCCCGTAAATGAAAATTGCTAATCCACCGAACAGTTCAAGAATTGATTGAAAAATTTCCATGGATTTATTGTATGCGGAAATAATCATTAAGAAAAGGAAATCGCTCCGCGAACATCGTGAAGGTGCTCTTTTTTTAATTCCAATGCTCTTCGGGAGAAAAATCGTTTTTTAATGCGATGCGAGAAGAAACAGGAAGTTTGATGCTTTCCTGTTTCTTCTATAAATCGACTGATAGTTTTTATGTACTTTTTATTAGCGGATGTCCCACAGTTCAACCGTGGCATTCGTGCTGCCGACTGCCAGTGTTTTTCCATCGGTTGAAAAGGCCAGGGTGGAAATGCCATCGTAACCGTCAGCACGCTGGTCGATCTGCCCGGTGCTCATGTTCCATAAAAGGATCGTACCGCTCTCGTCAGCGCTGGCAAGCATCTTTCCATCTGGGGTGGCGGCAATGGCTTTGAGCGCAGCTTCGTGCCCTTGCAGAGTTCGGATCTGCTGGCCGCTGAGAATATCGTACAAACGGATGTCATTCTCTTTCGGAACCGCTACGGCCAGGATGTGACCGTTCCCCAGTAGAACCATATCCTGGACTCTGATGTTTTCAATATGCGCAGCCTGGGAACCTGTTTTAAAATCCCAGATATAGATTCCATTCGATTGACCCTGAAGACAGGTGTCACAATTGTAAGCGGAGGCGATCAAATAAGCATCACCCGCAGAGAACAGGATGCGATTGACAGGGGTATCCAGCGTGAAAGTGTTCACCACTTCACCGCTGTTGGCGTCGTAGATGCGAACACCGTCGTAGCCCCATCCCAGACCGGTTGCCAGCAGAGTGCCATCTTCAGAATAGTCCGCGCTCCAGATATCGATCCCTGTGATTTGCACAGCCGTGGTCCATTTTCCAACGTCAACGATGTTCATTCCACCCAAGTAGACCATGGCCATCTGCTGCCCATCCGGCGAAAAGATCGCTGGCACAAAACTGCTCAGGATATTGGATTCGCCGGGCTGTTCAAAGACAACGGTATGGGATGCAATATTCCAGATCTTGGCAGAGAAATCGCTGCCGGTGATGGCCAGATATTGCCCGTCATCAGAAAGTGCCAGATTGCTGACACCGCTTCCTTGAACGAACACGGAATCTTCGGCAAATAGGTTCAGCAGCCATTCGCGGTATTCTTTGGAAGGGCTGAATCCATAATGATCACCTCCGCCGATTTTCATTTGGGATGGTTCATCACCCAGGAAATTTTCTTCCGCCACCACCGTTCCGTCGTTCCAGCGTACCACGCGCACGTTCCATCGGACCTGGAATGCGCCGGCTCCGTCATCATAGGTGCCCACTTGGATGCGGTGTTCTTCCACACAGATCACGGTTTGCACATCATTGGCGGAGCGCGCTTCGGTGGAAGGATGCTTCAATTCGGATGAGCCGGTCAACTTCCAGCCACCCGGGTTTGCTTCGTCATAATAGTTGTTTGACATGGTCAGCAGGGGGGCGCTGGCTTCTCCGCCCTGAACGGAAGAGGAAAAAGCTGCCGTGCAGAGATCGGTCGCCTGGCTGCTTAAAGTGGCAGGGGAAACCGTGGGGATCTCCGTTGGGATGGGGGTTGCGGTAGAGGTGCCGGCAGGTTGGGTGGAGGTGGCGGAGGGTGCGCTGATCTCAACGGTTTGGTTCTGTTTGACTGCTTGCTCGGCTGCTCCTGGAGCACAACTTGACAGGGCGAACATAAAAAAGATACGAATAAAACATTTTAATTTAATCCTCGAGTGCATTGTTTTCTCCTCTCCCTGATCGCGAAATTAAAGATAAACGTATTATCCAATATGCAGAAACAATAATCAATCCATGCTGAAAGCATATTCCATTTGCAATGAAAATTGGCTGATATATAATTACTCAGTATTGCCAATTCGCGAAGTTTTTATGGTAGATGGGAGAGAAGATGGGAAATCAAAATATGTATCGTTGCAATGGTTGTGGCGCTCAATTGACCGACAGCATGAAGGGCGGAAAGATCACCTGCAAATACTGCGGGACGGTCAACGTCATTCAATTCAATATCATGAAAGACAATATGCTCGTCTGCCCCAATTGCGGCGCTGCCAACGACCTGCACGCGGAGTACTGCGCGGAGTGCGGTGATGGGCTGTATCTCATCTGCCCGAAATGCAAGACGAAGAATAAAGCGGACGCGGCGCACTGCATCCAATGTGGTTCTCTGCTGGGTGAAGAGATCAAGTTGCGTAATTTGTATTTTGAATATCTCAGGGAAGCTAAACGGATTAAAAAGAATTATCGGAGTAAATATACCCGCTGGTTTTGGTTGTTTTTGATACCTGTATTTGCACTTTTTATAGGATCTCAAATAGCTAGAGAAGCTTCATTTTGGGTGATTCTCTTTTTTACTTCTCCTATCTGTATATTGATCTTACTGCTTACAATGAGAAAGAAAGCGATGAAAGAAGCCAAAAATGAAGTAGAGAAAATAAATCTCACCAGGATTGGTTTCTCCGAGTTTTTTAATCTGTATCTAAAAAAACATTATTGGCCTGATGCAATGGTGGAAGGCGAGAAACGTACACGTTTTCTTGCGATCCTGAAGAAATGATGGATATAAATTGAAAACTACTATGAAAGAGGATTCAAGATGGCAGAAATCATAACAAAATGCAGAGGATGCGGGGCACAACTGGAGGAAGTTGGGAGAAAACGACAGGTAACCTGTCCGTATTGCGGAACGGTCACTGTTTTTGAGAAACGTCCTGCTTCAGAGCATGAGATCATCTGCCCGGCTTGTGGTACTGCTAATAAGAGAGAATTCGAACATTGTGTGGAATGCGGGCAAAATTTATATCAAAACTGCCCCAAATGTGGAACGCGCAATGAAGCCGATGCGTCCTTCTGTGCCATGTGTGGGCTGGACCTGGAAAAGGCCTTCCGTATTCAAAGAAAATATTTTGAATATCTGGCTGAAGCCAGGCGGATCATCAAAGAATATCAACGCATCTACCGTACCCATTTACTGATCGGTTACGCCGGGATCATCATTTGTATGATCTTGGTTCTTACCACTGACTTCACCTCCGCCGGCTTCACTCCCACATCCATTGCAATACTGGCGGGTTTGTTTGTTTCTTACGGGATCATGTTTTACGGAAATTCCAAAGGTCAAAAATATGCGAAGGATGAAGTGCAGAAAGCACACTACAAATTGACGGGATTCGATGAATTCTATAAATTGTATGCAAAAAGGAACCGCATCACCCATTATTGGCCTGCCCAAATGGTTGCTGGAAATAAATTGGACAGATTTACAACGATTGCCAAGTTGAATGTGAAATAGAACGCATCTTTTCGGGAATTTTTCTCCAGATCGAAGGGACTGAATGATGCGAAGAGCATTTCTTGTTCTCATTTTGGTAGCCATCACGGCTGCCTGTTCAGGCAGGCCAACAATCTCATCGACAAAAACACCCGTGATGGAAATTATTTCGGGTGAACTGGAAGAGGAACCGCAGATTGTTCCTTCTGAAACGGCTGCACCAACACCCACGGTGGATGCACGGCTGTTGCCGGAGGATTGGCAGAACTGGCCGGTCATCCCTGATTTGACCGCCACCGCCCGCGCTATCTATGAAAAGGGGCTGCAAATGGGCAATGATGCGCATGCTTTTTCCAAGATCGGGGATTGCCAAAATCTGAAGTCAGTATTTTTATGGAAATACGATCATCTGGATATCTATCAATTCGATTGGGATATTTCCCCCTACCTGGATACCATCGAGAATTTCCAGGGATATTTTGACCGTGACGGGCAATCTGCCCAATACGGTTTTACCGCAGCGTCTCCCTTAACACAAATTCAAGCTGATCCGAAGTATTGCCAGCCGGATGAAACCCCCATGGAGTGCGAACTGCGCACCACCCGCCCGACCTTTGTTTTGATCAGTCTGGAGTTCCCTTTCAACGGGCGCACGGCGGATCTCTACGAACAGTATTTGCGCCGCATCATTGAATACAGCATGGCGCAGGGAGTTGTGCCCATCCTGGCAACCAAAGCAGACAATGTCGAGAAGGATGATTCCATCAACCTGACGGTTGCCAGATTGGCCTATGAATATGACCTGCCTTTATGGAACTGGTGGGCAGCGGCTCAACCATTGGCCGACCATGGCATCGATCCGTACCGTGATAGTTTTCATATCAGCGAGCAGGCGTGGGAAGAGCGCAGCAAGACCTTTTTACAGGTGCTCGACCACCTCTGGAAGCAAGTCAATGCGGTGAACCAGTAGTTTTTTACTCGCGAATTTCCTCAATTTGCAGATCTTTAAAGATAATGGCATCTGCTGCCGGTTCTCCCCCCGCTTTGGTGAACAATCCACTGCGCCCGAAATGCAATCCAAACCGGCTGTCGGTAAGGGCTTCTACCTGGATGCCATTGATAAAGAAATTGATATGGTTCCCAACGCATTCCAGTTTGAGCAAATTATTGCTGGTTCCGGCGAGAATGGCATCCGAATTTCTTTCGACCAGCAGCGCAAACGGACGGCCGGGGGTATCCCGGAAGACGGAGTAAGTGCCATCCGCGCGGATGACTGCCATATACATCCCATCCTGACTGGAACGGCAGATCAGGCCGGCATAACGGCTGGAGCTTCCGGATGGGTCAATCTCCATCCGCACCACCGCGCTGACTGCCACGTTCGCCAGTGAGGGGTTGGCTTTGGCAGCGTAGTAGCCGAAAGGAATGAGCGGTGAGAAATGGAAACCATCCTCGCTGTAAGCATTGAACGCACCGCTCAGCCCTGATTGTGCAAAGGTAGCATGATCGACAGTGAGGTCATCCTCCAGTGTAAACAAAGCCGGGATGGTATTCTTTTGTGCCATTCCCATTCGAAGATCTTGAAAGGTCACTTCGCCGAACTGCTCGTCCCAATCCGAAGCTGCGAAAATTCCAACTTCGGTGATTTCACCATTCAGTTCGAGCGGAAATCGTCCGGCGAATTGGGCATTGATTGATAGATCACACAGGGCACCCATGCAGGTTAGTTGAATGAAATTGGGTGATCCTGCGATCTGCAGGTAGGGGGTAAAACTTGGATTGGTAAGTTCCGAAGTTTTTAATTCATCCTTCATAGTCCAGAACTCAAGATTGAAATACTGTCCCTGAAATCGCACAGCATAGGTCGTTCCCGTCGAATCCTTGAAGAGGATGCCGTACTGATTCTCGTCCATTTTCGATCCGCCCGCCGCGCTGGAGGTGGTGGTGAAAGTTAGTGTGAAGGGTGTGCCGTACAGGACCTCTGTCATCCTTTGCAGCAGCATGTCCATCCTCCGGCGGTTGGAAGGCTGTTGAATGTGCAAGGTTTGGTCTTTGCATTCCAGGGTGAACATATTTTTTGTCGGTTCGGACTCGCAGAATGGGCTACCCGTTTGAAAGGGAATTGAGTCGGGTGAACTCTGCAGGGAAGTTGGAAGGATCGCTGGTGTGATGGCAGGTGTGACGGACTGAGCAGAACGATCGGGAGTGTCTTCATGATTCACCAATAAGGATGGTTCTATGGTGCATGCCTGAACGGTAATGCAGAATAGAAAAGAAAAGATGAGGATTAATTTCGATGATTTCATTTCTTCATAAGTAACCTTGTCAATCGGTCGCGTAAGGTGAACAACTTTCTTAAATTAAGCAGTTTTGTTTTTTTTGAAAAGAGAATAGTGCAGTATGAAAAGAATCCCGGTCAGCAACAGCGATCCGCCGATCGGTAAATAAACCATCCAAATCATGCCGCGGGATAGATAGACATAGAGTGCACTTAAGACAAGATACAGCAATCCGCCGGGAAATTCCCATTTCCATGCCACCAGTAGGGCGGCCAGCAGGAGGAAAGCAGGAACCAGGTGAATCAGGAGGCCCAGCAGCATTTCTCCTACGCTGGATTCTTCATTAATCGCATCCAGCGCGAACAAAGCATAAAAAACCAATAATCCGATGCCTAGTATTCTGGGTACCCAGTAGATGAATTTTTCCATGCGGTGTTCTTCCTTTCCGTTTTCAATGATTGGGATATTCAAGACATGGCAGGCAGGATTTTTCTGAGATGCTTGTCAGATTCGTTTGCTTTCCACGCTGAGCAAATTTGTGTTATCAACACATACGCGGTTCCGTCCGCTATCTTTTGCCATATATACCGCTTTGTCCGCCCGCCGCACCAGATCCTCAAACGGCGTGGTTTGGTGGAAATCGATGCTGGCCACTCCGAAACTGCCGCTGGTTTTAATGATCTGGTCCTCAAAATGAACCTCAGATGTTTCCAACATGTTTCTTATTTCTTCTGCCAGCACCTGGGCTGCTGTGATATCCGTTTCGGGCAGCAGGATCAGGAATTCATCACCGCCGAATCTTCCAAAGATATCATATTTGCGCAAGCGCTGTGAAATGATGGTCACAACGAACTTCAGCACCGCGTCTCCTGCCGTATGTCCCAGGGTGTCATTGATTAATTTGAATTCATCCAGGTCGAACAGGATCAGCGAAAGCGGCTTGTTCAATCGTTCCGAACGCGCAATCTCCTTGTCTGCCAGTTCATAAAAATAGCGGCGGTTGCAAATGCCGGTGAGGAAATCCATGGTCGCCAGGTCTTTGAGTTGCCGGACCATGGTTTCTGTTTCTGTATAATCTTGCAGGGTGACCACTTTCCCCACGCATTTCTTTTGTGAATCTTGAAGCGGGAGCATATTGCAACGATAGATGGATTTCCCTTTTGGAAAGGTATTATTCTCTTGAACGGTTCCCTGGACCATTTTTGTCAGAGGGGAATCATCGCCAAAGACAGCGGCGGCTTGCAATCCTATCGATCGATCCACAACCTCGGGAAATATACTTTTTGCTTGAGGATTGAAATCGACCAACCGTCCTTCATTATCAAAGACCAGCACGCCATCCTGAATTCCCTCAAAAACGACATCGCGAGCCAGTGGCATAATATCCAAGATTTGCAGGCGACGAAAACCGATGATAAAGAAAATTCCGCTGATGCTCATCGATAATGGTGCCAGGTCCAAATGGTACAGTGATTCGTTGGTGGCGGTGAGGATCATGCCGACCAAAGGGAAAAAGGAACCCAAGGCAAAGATGAGCGCTTGATTTCGAAAGGCGGGCGCTGCTTGCAGATACATCATCGTAAAAAAGATTAAGCTCATGACCAGACAAAATCCGACATAACCGATCCCCAACCATGCCATAAACCCGCGGGTGTAGGTGAGGGTTGGGAAGGGTGCGTTGGGTGTTAAATGGGGATCAAGGTGATAATGATTGGTGATGACCATGATGATCATGATCACAGGAATGATGAAGAAACTCGCCATTCGGTTAGGGCTAAGCATTTTCTGCCTGCCGCTTAGACATAGTGTGAACAGCAACCAACAAGGGCTGATGAACTCAATGCCCAGATGCTCGACCTTTACCCAGAAGAGGATCTGAGGGAGGGTGTTACTGGCAAGTTCCATGGTGTAACCGACAGCATAGATGATCGTGGCCGCCATGCTTAAGGATAAAAAGGTTGCCATTAATCCGGCTTTTTCGCGCCGGTTCCAGGCATTGATGCTGGCATAGGCTGCAAAAACGGTGGAGACGACATTTATGGAGATCAGGATGATTCTGATTGAAGGCATGTTGTTCCATACATCCATAAAAAGATAATATCACAATTGTATCTGGAAAACCTGGAAAAAATATCAGGTTCCATTGCATGCGTATTGTAAAAAAGAGCTCATAAAAAAAGAAGGTGGAGAAACTTCTCTCCACCTTGATGGTAAACGGCTGAACTATTTCTTCTTGAATTGATTGATGACCAGCAGCAGGATCACCGCTCCGACGATGGCTGCGATGATCTCCCCAATGAATGAACCAACCGAGATCCCCAACAGTCCGAAGATCCAGTAGCCGAGGAAGGCCCCTGCCACACCGATGAGCAGGTCTCCCCACAGCCCGAAGGTGTTCTTTACGATCTTGTCCGCTACAAACCCTGCAATGAGACCGACAATTAATGTTCCAATTATGCTTGACATGGTTTACTCCTTATCTTTATCTTATTTCTTTATTGTATATCCAAACATTGTCAAAAACAGTTCTGTTCTGGCAATCACTAGATATAACACGGATACGTTGAAATAGTTTTCTGCCCAAATGGAGGCAATTCCCTTTTTTATGTTACAATATATTCAGTTTTATGAATATGAAAACGATGAATTATGAACGAAAAGTAGGGAATCTCTTTGCAGTCCTTGGGAACCCTTTCCGGATAAAGATTGTGGTTTCTATCGGATTGGGAGAAGCTTGTGTTTGCCACCTTGAAAGCGTGTTGGAAAAACGCCAGGCATACATTTCGCAACATCTCATGGCATTGCGGGATGCGGGAATTTTGGAAACACGTCGGGAAGGGAAGTTTGTCTTCTATAGATTATCCAACCCGCAAATTCTCGATGTGATTGAGAAAGGCGGGTTGGCTGCAGGGATTGATGAAAAGGACCTATCCCTGCATGGGTATCCGATACGAGACAAGGACTGTATCTGTCCGCATTGTACCGGCGATTTAATAAACAAGAACACTGGAATCTAGCCAAGAGAGTGAATCATAAGGAGAAGAAATGATTGAAATAAAAGTGCTTGGACCGGGATGCGCAAATTGTAAGCGGCTTGAGCAAATTGCCCATCGTGTTGTGGAAGACATGGGAATTGAAGCGAATATTATTAAGGTAACGGATTATAACGAAATTGTGAACCTTGGCGTACTGCGAACACCTGGTCTCATTATCAATGACAAGGTGGTCTCGAGCGGGAGAATTCCGGCCAATGAAGAAGTGGAAGGATGGATCAAAGAAGCATCATCGATTCAACCATAAAAATGTCTCAAGCCCTGCCATGCAGGGTTTTTTATGGAAAATACATATTCAAATAAGTGAATGTTTATTTGAGGAGCAAAAATGGATCTTGTGATTCGTGTAATTCCTGATTTGTTATTTAGTGGGTTGAGCAATCTGGCTGCTTACCTGGCCGCTCATGTGTTGCTCTGTCTGCTTCCGGCTTTTTTTATTGCCGGGGCGATGACCGCATTTATTCCAAAGGAGATGATCACCCGTTATCTGGGTCGTAACACTCCGAAATACATTTCTTATCCGGCTGCTGCAGCAGCCGGATTTATGCTGGCGGTTTGTTCCTGTACCATTGTCCCCCTTTTTGCAGGAATTTATAAGAAGGGTGCCGGGTTAGGTCCGGCCATTACCTTTTTGTTTACCGCACCGGCGATGAACATTCTGGCAATCGCATATACCGGTACGGTGATCGGATACGATATGGCACTTGCACGGCTTGCGATTGCGCTGGTGTTCGGCATCAGTATTGGATTCATCATGTCCATTCTTTTTCGAAAAGAAGATCAGGCACACGATAAAGAAACCGATGCTCTGTTTGCAGGAAAGGTCTCCATGCGGCCAGCGACCCTGGTGTTTTTATTGACGCTCGTAGCGTTGTTGGTCATCGGAACTTTTCAGGTCGATTTGTTAAAAGATTCTTATTTTCAGTTTGAACTTCCTATACATCAAGCAAAAGAATTCAACAACGATCTTTCTGCATTGATCCCTTATGATCCATCGAAAGGGGAGGAAGGGGTTACGATACAAGGTGTGATTTTAATTGGGACGTTGCCATTGATCGGATTTACCGGCTGGCTGGGAATTGAAAAGATCCATGAACATATCAACGGGTGGACAGGCGTATCAATCGGGCTGGTGGGAATCACCCTGTTATTCGCTTCGATGAAGTTGATCCCTGTCGATCAGGGTCTTTTGGTGGCTATTACCGGGAAAACAATTGGGGTGTTGATTTGCATCGTGTTTTTAGCCTGGTTATTGAAATATCGATTATCGCGATCAGAGATACGGGATTTTCTTTGGGAATCATGGAAGTTTATTAAACAGATCTTTCCGTTGTTAATCGTCGGAGTATTTATTGTAGGAGTTATCCGTGGTTTGATCAAACCCGAATGGATCGAAACGGTAGCTGGTAGAAACACCTTGTTGGGCAATTTGGCAGGGGTGATATTTGGTGTGTTTATGTACTTTCCGACTCTGGTCGAGGTAACAATTGCCAAAATGTTCCTGGGCCTGGGAATGCATCGAGGGCCGCTGCTGGCGTATCTCATGTCAGACCCTGAACTGAGTCTTCAGAGTATTCTGATTACCTCAACGATCATCGGGAAGAAGAAGGCCTGGGTTTATGTTGGGTTGGTGGCTTTATTCAGCACTCTGGCGGGTTTACTGTATGGGGCCTGGATGGATGGTTCCGGCTCTACCTTGCTTGTTGTGCTCACGAGTTCTGTTTTTGTACTGATAGTTGTCTTTTTCTTTTTTAGAATGAAAAAGGTTAAAAAATGCGGTTGAAATTTTAATACAAAAATTGATTTTTTAATGGAAACAGCGCAGTAAATTATTTTAAAAATGAATTCGATCTCCATTCTGTAATTTCGACATACAATAAAGAATGGAGACATTCAATGAACGCAGCAAAAAAAGATTATAAAATATCTACGTTTTTACTGATCTCTTTAATTTTTGGAACAATCATAAATCTGCTCATCCTGACTTTTTCTCATTCTGATAAAAAGATTTTTGCATCCGATATTGGTTTCATTCTGCTCAATGCGCTTTCCGTATTTTCTTTGTGGTTGGCAATTCGGTGCACGAGAGGTATATCGGCAAAGATGACCAAGGCATGGATTTTTGTTTTGGTTGCCCAAGCATCTTTTGTGATGGGGGATGTGCTGTGGTTTATCTTTGAAGGAATTCTTCACATCGAACCGTATCCTTCTGCGGCGGATTTCTTTTATGTTCTATATTATCCGCTTCTTTTTTTAGGGATCTCTCTTTTTCCTGTGGAAAAAGCAGGGCGCTTTGATAATATCAAAAGATGGCTGGATTCTCTTCTTGTTCTCATTTCGGGTGGTTTAATCCTTTGGATAACACTGCTTGTCCCTGTTTCTGGCACTCTACAGGAAGAAACATTTTTAATAAAACTTCTCACGCTGTTCTATCCTGCTGCAGATCTCGTTCTCTTCTCTGCCATTGTTGTGCTGCTTTATAAATATCCCAAAGGAAAAATGCAGCAAATTTTCCTTCTGTTGATTGGGAGCATTTTCTTTCAAATCGTCTCCGATCTTCTCTTCAGTTTTCAATCGCTGAAAGGGACCTATATCAGCGGAGGATGGGTGGATAGCGGTTGGGTGGTGGCGTATTTTCTATTGGGAATTGCAGGAATCGTGCAAGCCAATGCAAAGCCGCAGGAATGGATTTCACAGTCGAAAATTTCTCCACGCAAAGCATATCATTCGCGGCTTTTAGAATGGATCCAAGGTACTTTACCCTATCTATTCATAACGTTTGCATACACTACTTTGGTTTTGATCCAATCCAGGGTTGTCTCTGGGAATGTCTTCTATCTTGTTCTCATTGTTGGCATCATCATTTTGTTGTCATTGATACGGCAGCACCTGGTGATCGTTGAGAACAAGAAATTGAATGCAGAACGTCAGATTGCCCTAAAGGAGCTTGAAAAGAAATCCTTTGATCTTCAAACAACCAATGAAGATTTGCGCCATGAGATCTTTGAGAGAAAGAAAATCGAAGAACAGTTATCGTTTGATTCTTTGCACGATGCGCTTACTCGCCTTCCGAATCGCATATTAATAACGGATCGTTTAAACCATGCCATTGATATTTCAAAACGAAATAAGGAATTCTCATTTTCGGTCCTCTTTTTGGATCTTGACCAATTTAAAAGTGTCAATGACAGTTTGGGTCATTCCGTTGGCGATGACCTTCTGGTCCTTTTTGCGGAACGGATCAAGAAATGCATCCGCAAGAGCGACACTTTTGCGCGCTTGGGTGGGGACGAATTTGCCATTTTATTGGAGGACCATAGAGCAAAAGAAAAAGCAGTCGAAGTGGCTGATCGGATCCAAAAAGCACTGCACGAACCTTACTCACTGTCGGGTCAAAGCTTTTTTGTTACTGCCAGTATTGGTATTGTGAATGAGATCTCGGAAAATTATGATGCAGCCGATGCGATCTTGCGCGATGCGGATATTGCCATGTATCGGGCGAAGGAGCTGGGAAAGGCCCGGTACCAGATTTTTAATACTTCCTTGCGAACAGAAATGTTGTCGAGGATTACCCTTGAGGCACAAATGCGCTCCGCCGTTGAGAACGATGAATTTACTCTGCATTATCAACCGATCTACTCGCTGGATGATAGCGAATTGACCGGATTTGAAGCCTTGATTCGTTGGAACCATCCTCAATTGGGCTTGTTGATGCCAGTGGATTTTTTACCGATTGCCGAGAGCACCGGTTTTATTCTTGAATTGGGAGACTGGGTCTTGAGTGAGGCGTGCGAACAGATGAAAGAATGGCAGGAACGATTGCCCTTTTACAAGGATCTCTCGATCAATGTGAATATTTCTGGAAAGCAATTTGCTCAAGTTGATTTTCTTGAGAAGATTAGGGATGTTCTTCATAAAACAGGGCTACGCTCTTCTAATCTGAAACTTGAAATAACCGAAACGGTCCTGATCCAAAATCAAGAGTTGGCGATGGAAATCTTCGATGAGTTACAAAAGATGGATATTGAATTACAGATCGATGATTTCGGTACCGGATATTCCTCCATTGGATATTTACAGCGTTTTCCGGTTGGCACGATCAAAATCGATCAATCCTTCATCCGCGATATCGAAGAAAACCATAAAGATTCGCAGATCGTACAAACCATGATCAGAATGGCAAACGATCTGGGGATAAAGATCATCGCAGAGGGTATCGAAACGGACACGCAGCTCAAAGTCCTGCGATCCATGGAATGTGGTTATGGACAGGGCTTTTATCTTTCTTATCCCATGGCGCCCCAAAAAGTGGAAACTTTGTTGAGAGAAAAAGGGAATCAACATTTTTAGGAATCTGTTTTGCGCAAGAAAGACCTGTTTTCAGACGTTTCTTTGCTAGAAGCGAATTTATAATAGAAGAACTTTTATGGAAAAAGGAGATATTTCATGAGTATTCATATTGGTGCCAAACCCGGACAGATCGCTCAAACCATTTTGCTCCCTGGGGATCCCTTGCGTGCAAAATTCATTGCTGAAACCATGTTGAAGGATGCAATGTGTTTCAATGAAGTACGGGGCATGCTGGGTTTTACAGGAAGCTATAAAGGGAAACTGGTTTCCGTTATGGGAACCGGAATGGGCATGCCTTCCCATTCCATTTATGTCAATGAGTTGATCAACGAATATCAGGTGAAAAATTTGATCCGCGTTGGGACCTGTGGTGGTATTCAAGCCAATCTGAAAATAAGCGATGTGATCCTGGCCATTGCGGCTTCAACAGACTCCAATATGAATCCGTTGCGTTTTTCTGGGATGGATTTTGCGGCAGCCGCCAATTTTGAATTGCTTTCTGCTGCCTATCGAGTTGCCAAAGAAATGGGCGAAACCGTGTATGTGGGCAGTGTGTTTTCCAGCGATACTTTTTATAATGATAAAGAGGACTGGTGGAAGATATGGGCGAACAATGGCATTTTGGGAGTCGAGATGGAAACTGCCGCACTCTATTCGTTGGCTGCCAAATACGGGGTCAGGGCATTATCCATCCTGACGGTCAGCGATGGTATTGCGGCTCCTCAAGTTGCCACCACCGAACAGCGTGAGAAAGGTTTTCCGCTGATGGCGAAAATTGCCTTGGAAGTGGCTCACGAACAGGGATAAACCATTAAAAAGTTTCTGTACGGTTCATGTGGATGTTTCGAACGAACCTTGGATGAACGAACGAGTTTTTATTCGTGGAGAGCTGAATGGCAGACAATAAAGTCAATATTGGATTGGTCATCGCCAGTCCGGTCAAAGATGGCGATTCTCCCCTGTCTGAAATAGAAAAATATTCCGGTGACCCAAAACCGGATATTTTTCTGTTCCCGGAGGACCATATCTATTCGGAAAATCTGGCGGCGTTGCAGGAGATCGCTAAAGCAAAGAAGAAATGGTTCATCTGCGGCATGGAAGACCGGGAAAGCGGAAAAGAGAAATATAAACATGCTGTAGTGGTCAATCCAGCGGGTGAGGTCGTTGGTCATCATCGTAAAACATCCCTTACGTATAACGAACTCTCCAAGGGTTTCAGCCATGGAACTGATCTTGATGTGGTGCAAACTCCCTTTGGAGCGGTGGGTGTGACGATCTGCTATGAAATACACTTCCCTGAAGTAGCGCGCTCCTATGCACTGCAGGGAGCGCAGATCATTTTCAACCCCATTGGAACGGGAATGTGGAATGAAACCCAGTTAGCGCAGTGGACTGCTGCAGGATTGTGCAGGGCTTCTGAAAATGGCATCTTTTCAGTTGGTTGCAGCCATTTCAATGAAGCCATCCCACTGGCGTATGCGTACGCCCCCGATGGAAACTGCCTGGTGCGAACGCGGGATGCAAACCGCCTGGTGGTGATCACGCTGGATCTTGCCCAGTGTTCAGGGATGTTTCTGGAACATCGTCAGCCGCATCTCTATGGAAGACTGGTCCAATAAAACAATCGAATGTTCGTTGAATACCGTCAGAGGAAAAATAGGAATGGCCGAAACTGGCAGGAGATAAACCATTGCCCTGTTCTCTCTATGAATGCTACAATCGGCCAATTCCTTTTTGCCTGATCTGCCAATGTGTGATGCGGCTAATTTACATAAAATATTGTTTATTAAATTTCGGCAGGATGTGAAAAATGCTGTTGACGATCGCATTGATGATTCTTTGGGTTTGGCTATGGATAAAATTTGTGATACCCAAAGCATTCCCCTATATGGAAAGGGTGAACCAATTTCTACTTGGTTTGGTTGCTGGGGTTCTGACCCAGGTTGTGCTGGATCTTCTCTATTTCATACTTTTTGTGAAATAAAATATGCCTTTTAAGCAAAGGAGACCAGAATATCAATGAATTCTTCGTAGGTCTTCGCATTCATGATCTTGGAAAAGAATTCTTTATCGGAAATGAAATGAGTGATGAAATCGAAAATATCTTTGAAATGTTCTCGATTTTCTTCCTGAAGGGAAAGCATGAAAACAATGTTAACTTTATTGCTTCCCCATTGGATAGGGGTAGGATTAATGGATATTGCAATTACTGAAGAAATCGCATCGTTCGATAACGGATGGGGAATTGCGATGTTGCCATAGGAACTTGGAGCAACTTCTTCATGTTCATAGATTTCATTTTTATAATTTTTGTCGACATAATTCTTTTCCATCATCAGGTCGCACATTGTTTCAATAACATCCACATTGGTTTTAAATGGATAATCATAAAAGAACAGATCGCTTCTGAAAAAATATTTGAATTGATCTGACATCTTGCGTTTTATTTTCAATTGTTTGACCTCGTCGATCTTCTGAAAAACATTGTTGATGGATGTTTCCGAAAGAAACGGGTCAATAAGGATATGGGGGGTTTTTATTTTAGGGTTGATTTCAATTGTAGATAAAAGCAGATCATAATCGTCCGACTCAGAAAGATCGTCAATGGATGCAAGGAAGTTTTGAATGATCAAGCTTTCAGAGAAGATGGAGTTTATCCGGCGAAATAGGGTTCGATTAACCGTATAGTAATCCGGGGCCAGTACAACGCAAGTCAGTTTTTCGGAATATGCCTTCTTCTCTTCCATAAGAACGCCAATATGGAGGGCGATGTAGGCAATCTCATCCTCAGAAAGAGTATGATTGGTTTTCTTATTAATGATGTTGGAAATGTATACTGCGATCACATAGATCAATGGGAAATCGTTTTTTATTTTTCGAAATTGGCTGTTGCGAATATTGATGTTGTGTTCTACCCGCTCAAGGACGTTCTTCAAATGAAAAGCAAAACGGATCATGAAGCTGTCTTCTTTGAGATCAATGGAATAAGTGCTTCGTACCGAACGTACGATTTCATAAAGGAGTTCTTCGATTTCTGAACCAACCAATTCATCCAACTGGTCGATATGCAATTTTGTGATGTGATTGGAAACAGCGCTTGTCATCATGGACAATGAAACTTCGCAAAAATCTTCCAATGTATAATCGCCGCCATAAACATTCTTTAGCTCGGAATAAATTTCCTCGATGATATGGTAGACGTGTGGTGAAGCGATATCTCTAAAATTGAGTTTATGTGCGATATGTTCTTTTACTTCTGTATTTGCATCCTTGTTCAATTCAATGAAAATGGCTATATGGAGAATGTAATTTAGCAAGGAATAATCATCCAAAAAGTATTCATTTTCTTTTAGCACATTCAAAACGATTTTTTTTATGTTTTTAAGATCAACATTGCTGAAAAATTCTTGAATTTCTTCAAGGCTGAAAGATGAGTTTTCCAGTTCATTGTTAATGAGATCCAGGATCAAACGTCTTTTATCTCGATCCAAGCCAATAATGGATAATTTATTGTTTTTTATTTTTAAATGAAGGCCAAGCTCTGATAACTCAGTTCTTAGTCTGGATAATTCGTTTTGCAAGGTCAATGGCGAAATACACAATCGATCCGATAAAGAATCAATGGTCGGGCATTGTTGAGAAAGCAATATTTTCTCCAGGATATATTTTTTCCGCTCTTCATAATTTCCAGGCATTCTCATCAATGGAGCTGCTTGAATGATGTCGATTGCTTTTTCTTTTTGCTGGATTCTATATCCCTTGTTGGACGAAATGATTAACTTGTCGTATTTTCTATTGATCTCTGCAATATATGTGCTGATGGAACGCGAGGAAAGGTCTAGGTGGTTAGCGAGTGTGGTGTTGGTTACCCATGTCCCTTGGTTGACTAGAAAGTTTAATAATTGAATTTCTCTATTCATTATCATAAATGAATCGATGGGCTTATTTTATCCATTGTAATGCGTTTTGCTGGTAAAAATTTTTCAAATACCGGGTTGCTCTCCTGCAGTGCATGAAACAGAGCATCTTCTGGCATAGTGTAGGGATCGCCACAAGATGCCTGTTTGATCAAAACTTCTGCTTATAGTTTGCTACATTTCTTCATGAATTATTAATCCTTTTTGCAGAGTGGTCATGCAATTCCAGGAATTGTTTTCTTCTTTTCCGAGACATATGATTGAACCGTTCAATTTACTTTTTTTAAGGAGTTATTTTGGATACTGGAAAATATGCCGTAATGGTTATTGCATTCGCCGGTGATAGCAAAAGTGCTTCAATGGAGGCCATTGAAGCTGCGCGAAAAGGTGATTTTGCAACCGCTGATAAATTATTGAAGAAAAGTTCCGATGCGCTATTAAAAGCACATGAGGTTCATACAGAACTATTGGTCAATGAAGCGCGAGACGAAAACATGAAAATCAGCATGATTTTGGTTCATGCATCCAACCATTTCTCCATTGCTGAAATGACCAAGGAATTGGCTGAGCAATTTGTAAAACTTTATAAGGAGGTAAAGAATGGTCTATAACATCATTTTGGTTTGTCAATGGGGAGCCAGCACCGGGATGCTGGTTGAAAAAATGAATGAAGCAGCGAAGAAGAAGAATGTCGAAGCGGTGATCAACGCATATTCGGAGGCAAAACTGGACCAATATATTGCCGATGCGGATATTGTGCTGCTGGCCCCGCAAGTTCGCTTTAAAAAAGATTCTCTTGCACAAAAATATAAGGCGCTCGGCACTCCTTTTTTGGTAATCGAGACTGTCGATTATGGAATGATGAACGGTGAAAAAGTCCTTGATGCGACACTAGAGGTCTTAAAGAAAGGAGGAAAGTAGTATTTATAAAGTAGATGAATTTTTTTATGTTCAAAACATCACTGGTAATTAAAGAAATAAAAGGAGAAAAAGATGGAAAAACTGATGGATAGAATTCAGAAACTTGTTTTACCATTTTCTGAAAAAATTTCGTCCGTAAAGTATTTAAGAGCATTGGCAGAAACAATGCAGATCCTCATGCCCGTTACGGTCATCGGATCATTCGCATGCTTGTTCGCTTTCATTGATATCGGTCCTTGGCAGGCATTTTTGGCTGCACACCCAACGGTGGCAATGATCTTCATGAATACCCATTCATTAACCCTGGCCTGCATTGCTTTCTATGTGGTGATGGTCTTGCCATATCGGTATGCTGAATATTTGGGGATGAAAGAATCTGTAAATATGATCCCATTGACAATGGCGGCATTTTTACTGTTAACCCCCACTCAATTGTATACTGCAGTCCCCACAGAATGGTTGGGCTTTAAAGGCATGTTCTCTGCCATGATTATTGGTTTTCTTGTCCCGAAGATTTGCAAATTCTTTGTAGATAAGAAGATCACCATTAAGATGCCTGCTGGCGTTCCAAAATTCATTGAAGATACCTTCTCTGTACTGATTCCGGCAATTGTTATCATTGCAGGATCCGCCATCCTTGGGCAGGTCGTTGCTGGCACGAAAATTGGCAGTGTCCACAATGTCATCTATACGCTCATTCAAACCCCGCTGCAGGGCATTGGGATGTCATTCCCCTCTTTACTGTTAGCCGAAATATTGATGACCTTGTTCATGTTCTGCGGTATTCACGGTTCAACCGCAGTGACATACACCGCTCCGTTGCTTGCGGCGGCAAATGCGGAAAATATGGCTGCCATGGCCGCTGGTCAATCCATGCCCAACATTTGGACAACCGGTTTAATGAATTCCATCCAGGCGGGCGGCATTGGTGCCACCCTTGGGTTGGCAATTGTCTTGGTGATCTTTGCCAAGAGTAAACGCTACAAACAGCTATCACGCATGGCGATCGTCCCGCAGATCTTCAACATTGGCGAACCCTTGCTGTTCGGAATTCCGATCATGCTGAACCCTTTGCTGTTTATCCCTTATATGGGTGGCGTGATTGTTAATACCTTCGTTGCCTATTTTTCAGTTGCTTCTGGACTGGTAGCCAGATTCAACGGAGTCGATGTCAGCTGGACACTTCCCACCGGCATTCAAGGCTTGTTGAGCAATACCAAACCAATCGAAGGTCTCATCCTGCAACTGGTCATTGTTGCCATCGACATGTTGATCTGGTACCCGTTTGTCAAGATCATCGATAAGCAAGCTTTAAAAGAGGAAGGCGAGACAAAGGCTTAGCAGAACCTTTTCTCCACCGTACTTCTTCAAAGTGTGGATATGGTATTAGGGGTAACGAAACTGTTACCCCTAATAATCTTGTGGAGGCAAAATGTTGTTGGTAGGGTGCGCAAAGACGAAATTTTTGGCAGAAAAACTAGATGGTCAGGTCTTCCATAATGTGAAATTCAATGTGACCAAAATGGAGGGTCTCAGTTTGTGGATAGACCATAATGCGCCGGACGATCGATCGGCAAAAGGGATTGTAAAAGAAATTGTTAAAACGATTCCGGATTTAAACGGTTTCTACGTGAATATTCAAATAATTGATGAAGCAGGGAGAATCCAATGAAGGGAAATGAAGAAAAAACCCCTCTTTTTCTGGGCAATCCGGAGTTCAATAAAAAAATTGCGATTTATTATGCATGGATTCCCCCCATTGTTTTTATTTTTCTCTTCGGTCTTTTTGTCTATGATGGGGCTTTTATCACCGGTGCCATATTCTTAATTTTGGCTTTATTTTTGCTACCTCTCAATAAATATAAAGAAAAACTTCCTAAATTAGCCCGCGCATTTATTATCATTGGCCTTATTGTCTTAGCTTTTTATTCCATGAACCTATATATATAACCAGGAGATCAACATGACGACAAAATACCCGCATCTTTTTTCACCAATAAAGGTGAACAACCTGATGTTAAAGAATCGTATCATCGCTGCACCGATGGGAATTATTCCCAGTCATAAGATTATTTCCAGCACGAATTATGGAAATATGAGTGTGTTTGATAAAGCATTGGGGGGTACGGCGCTTGTCCATATCGGCGGAGGAATTGGAGACAAAGAGAACAGCATTTTTGCAAAATACAATCGCGATGTCACCCGCGAGCAGATCTCTGTTGCAAAACAGGCCGGTGCGCGTTGTGCCTTGGAACTTGGTTTATTCAGCCCGCTCAACAACGATGGGACGGTTTTTGGTCCGATCGATGGTGTTCGCTTCGATGGCTGGAAGATGAAAAAGATGAATGAAGCGGATATGAATGCCATTATTGAATTTTGTGGAATTGGCGCCTGCCAGGCACGCGATTTCGGGTTTGATCTGGTCACATTCCATTTTGCGCATGACAGTTTATGCAGTCAATTTCTATCGCCTTATTTCAATACACGCACCGACAAGTATGGTGGTTCGTTGGAAAACCGTGTTCGTTTTCCATTGGAAGCGATAAGACGCATCCGCGAGGCCGTGGGTCCTGATTATCCCATCCAGATGAGGGTCAGCCGCCATCTCATTGTTCCCGAATCATTTGAATCGGAAGATATGCTTTATTTTGTTCAACAGGCAGCCCCTTATGTCGATATGGTCAACGTTTCCTGTGGCATGGACTGTTATTACGAAGCAAATCCCCATTCAGCAACCAGTGTCTTTGAACCGCATCTATACAACGTAGAGTTTGCTTCCAAGATCAAAGAAAGTTGTGATGTGCTGGTTTCGGTGGTGGGTGCAATGATGACGCCGGAAGAAATGGAAGGAGCCATTGCATCAGGGAAAACCGATGTTGTCATGGTAGGGAGACAATTGGTTGCAGATCCTTTCTTCCCCAAGAAAGCACAGGAAGGGCGGGAAGAGGATATTGTTCCCTGTTTACGTTGCTTGTATTGTTACCACATCGCGTCGGAGCACGCCAATGTGGTATGTTCTGTGAATCCGCGATTTCGACGTGAGAACCGCGTACCTCTCAAGCTAGAGCGGGCGGAGAAGGTGAAGAAGGTAGTGGTGATCGGCGGAGGGCCAGGGGGGATGAAGGCAGCCCTGACGGCAGCCGAGCGCGGGCATCAGGTGATCTTACTGGAGCGGTCGGAGAGGTTGGGAGGTCAGATCAAC